>NZ_JBZFUK010000002.1:0-354340 GCF_058314495.1 Streptococcus sp. ELY_86
AAAATTTCTGTTTGGGCTAGCCCAAACAGCCTAAACAATGGCATCCTAGTCTATCCATGAACTTGTTGCACTTGACTTGACACTGTGCCAAATAAAAAGATTGAATCCAAATATACAGGATCCAATCTTTTGAACTCTATAATATCTAAAAAGTGTCCCAGTTTTACAAAGAACTTTCAAATAATTATTAAGCAAAAAGATTTTAAAACTAATAAATATTACGTACGTAAGAAGTTGAACCAATTTGTTTGCTATTAGCATAAGTAACAACAACTTCTTTTATTTTTGTAGGTTGAGCCGGATCGTAATACTGACTAAGTTTTACAGTTACATTTTTATTAACCGCCGCAGCTAATCCTAAACCTGCACCTGCAGCATTTATAAATGGTTTTGCTGGACCGGCAACAAGAGCCATAATTTTAAGCATGGCAGCTTGTACAGATTGAACATATCCTAAATTATACGTCGTGGATGTAACATAATTCCATGCTCCTCGGCGAAAACCGGTAGTTGCTCTGGAATATGAATTTCCATTAGAAACATCTGGAATATAATCATGATTATTATTAACTTCAACATTAGACACAGTACCATCAATATCAGTCAGTGTTCCTGTAGTAATGTCTAAATATGCTGATAATCCTGTTTGACTATCAGTAACAGAAATAATGTTATTATTTTGTGATACTGTATAACCATCAATATTATATGTATCTGCATATGTGGTATTTGCAATGATAAAACAAATCATACTGTATAATAAGACACCATAAAACCAAAGATATTTCGTTTCATTTTCATATTGCTACTCCTTCCTAAAATAAGAAATAAAAATCCCTAAGCCTATTATTCCAGCAATTACTAATATAGCATTGCTATTTTTCAATCCCCAAATTAACAAAAATATATCAATTAATAGGATAAATATAGATGTAAATAGCCTACTTTTACTCATAGCAACCTCCCAGAAGAATAATTCTGCAGTAGTACAGCTGGGACACAGCAAAAATCTTTATAAATATTTTATTTTTAAAAATCGTGCTTGCCTTCTAGCGTTTTAACGCTTGGTTTCATATTCAATATCATTTTTATCTTCCCGCTTTTGTCTCATCCTACCATACTTTCTATTTTTCCTCAAGCATATAACTTTATTCTCAGTACTTTTTCAAAAGTCCAATTCTTTGATTTTACTGAAGACATCTTAAGGTCTTTCTCAGATATCGAAAACAAATTAAAAATAATTGAAAATAGACTCGTTCTAAGGCTAAATCAAAGGCAATCAGCAGTTTCATCAAGGATATAAAAAAGTCCTTAGCTTTAGAAAATTTTATGATTCTCATCACTCTGAGTATCAAAAAAGAGAAAACCAACTTGGTCTTCTCAATACATTAAAATAAACCATCCACTACAGTTGACAATAAGCCAATAAAATCTGTTTTAGCTGATCTTATTTTCAAGTTTCTCAGCCCCTCAAAAATGACCTGTAACAGCCTGCCAAACTGCAGCTTTTTCTCTTTCAATCAAGTCTGTTCTGGCTGCTATTTCCTTGATTCCCATCGTAATGTTCCGGCTGATAGCCAAATTATCCAACTGTGGTTCAAAGAAAGCTTTATATTCTTCTAAACGCTGTTTGGTTTTAAAGATATTGGCCGGAATAATGACAAAGCTGTCAAAACTCATGTCGCCGCCAAGCGTATCTTTAATCCACTCCCAGTTACTGCGCGCCCATGTCCAGAACGCTTCCTGAGTAAAAGGTTCACTGAGGAAAAGCCTGTACCAGAGCGACAGATCCTGAGGTTTAATGACATCTTTATTTTTCAGCTGACTCAAAATCCTCTCAAGCGTTGCTTGTGATTTTGTTTGTGCCAAAGCACCGGCTAACTGTCTGCGGAAATTCCCGTCGTTGGTCAGCACATAAGTATCCAAATAAAGCGTTACCAAGTCATCCGTTTCAGCATGCTTGATTTGATTGGTCAAGACAGCGAGCCGGACTGCAGCCGGGATAGATTCGATGTTGCCTTTGTGCCTTTCAAAAAGCGCCTGCGCTTTTTCATTAGCATCAGGATCATCGGCATAAATCATATTAGCCAGGACAATCTGACGAACCATCTCATCCTCGTCATTCTCCTGATCTGATTTTTCAAAACCGAGGCGCTGATAATTAGCCTGATAAACATCACGAACCAAGGATTTAAAATCTGCTTCGATTTGGCTGCCTTCTTCTAAGAATCTTTCGATACCGGCTACCAACTGATGGCTTGCCGACATGACCATATAAGAAGTTTCAGCTGACAGGCCTGACAAAAGCGCCACCAGTTCAGCGTAAGAAATCTGACCGCTCTCTGCCAGCAGACGGCGCTCTTGAATAATCTGAAGTTTGGAAGTGTGATCAAGACGGTCAAAATCCGCCAGAACAGCCTCTAAAAGCTGACCATCATAATTACTGATATAGTGAGCAGTATTGTCTGTATTTAAGCGCAGAGGCCCTTTATCCTTATTGGCAGCAGACAGCTGACTAAAGTTAGGAATTTCAACTGTCTCTTCTTCCAAGGTATCAGGCAGACCGGACCAATTGCTGTTAAGCGGAATTGGCCAAAGACGTCCAGCTTCTTCATAATCACCGATAAAAAATTGTTTTTGCGAAATACGAAGTTTGTCATCTTGGACGGACAATGTTACTAAAGGATAGCCCGGCTGTTCCAACCAAGCATCCATAAAACCGGCAACATCTTTGCCGGAAGCAGCAGACAGCGCATTCCAGAGGTCGCGTCCGACAGTATTGGCATACTGATATTTTTCAAAATAATTCTTCAAGCCGGCGGCAAAGTCTTTATCTCCCAGCCATCGGCGAAGCATGTGCATTAAGCGGCTTCCCTTAGCATAGACAATGGCTGCATCAAAGATGGTATTAATCTCATCCGGATGATTAACAGTGACATGCACAGACTGAACTCCATCTGTCGCATCACGTTTGAGGGCATGCGGAACACCGCTTGTCTGGAAGTCCTCAAAAATATTCCAGCTGGGTTCGATCGCATCGACAGCGACGTATTCCATCATATTGGCAAAACTTTCATTAAGCCAAAGATCATCCCACCATCTCATGGTAACTAAGTTACCGAACCATTGGTGAGCCAGCTCATGAGCAATAACAAGCGCCACTTGCTGGCGGCTGCTTGCTGTTGAATTGTCGTCAACTAAGAGATAAACTTCTCGGTAGGTAATCAGTCCCCAATTTTCCATAGCCCCGGCAGAAAAATCCGGAAGAGCCAGATGATAAGACTGCGGAATTGGGTACTTAACGCCAAAGTAGCCTTCGTAAAAATCAATCACACGAACAGCAACGTCTAAGGCAAAATCAACTGAGTCGCTGTTTTGGGCTTCAGTTGCAAAGACACCCACTTCTGTACCATTCTTTGTGCGAGCCTTTTTCCCATGAAGACTGCCAACAGCAAAAGCCAAAAGATATGAAGACATTCTTGGGGTTGTGTCAAAGGTCCAGACCCCAGTTTCCTCACGGCGGCTGACGTTAATTTCGGGCATATTAGAGAGGGCGATATCGCCCTCTTCCTGATCAAATTTCAGTGCTAAATCAAAGGTAGCCTTTGCTTCCGGTTCATCAATGCTTGGAAATGCTTCACGGGCAAAGTGGCTTTCAAACTGCGTTGAAACAATCTCCTTTTTAATCCCGTTAACAGTATAATAAGAAGGATAGATGCCTGTCATATTATCTGTAATCTTACCTGCAAATTCCAATACCAGAGTCATGCTGCCGGTTTCAGGGAGCTCAATATGAACAGCCTCACGGTCATTGTCCAGTTCGTAAACCAACTCAGTATTATCCAAAAGAACAGAGCTGATCGTCAAATTTTTCTGATGCAGCGAAATCACATTGTCAAGTGCTTCTCCGTTAATGGCTACATTACCGGAGAAAGTTCTTTGCTGGCGGTTAATGTCTAGAAAAATATTATAATTTTCAGGCACAAACTTTTCAATAAAGTGTTCTACAGATTCCATGTATCTCCCTTATTATTTCAAAATTTCTAAATTATTATTGTATCATAATTCAATGATTTTTCCAGTTTTAAGATAGACAATCCATTCACAGATATTCCGTGCGTAATCACCGATTCGTTCCAGGTACATCAGCACTTGGAAATACTCCTTGCCCGCAAAAGCAGCATCTGGTGTCTGCTTAATTTCTTCGACTGCCAGATTTTGGATATCTTTAAAATAATTATCAATCACTTCATCCGTTGCTGCGATTTCATAGGCTTTATTGTCATCACCGTTGATATAGGCATTCAAGGCATCCTCTACCATACGCTTAACAGCCTTGCCCATTTCACTGATTTTTTCTTCTACATCAAGCAGACGCTCTTCGCCCTTCATGCGGATAGTCGCCTTAGCGATTGACGAAGCATGGTCTCCCATTCGTTCAATATCGCTCGAAGCTTTGAGGACAGTGATAACCGTTCTCAAATCATTAGAGACAGGCTGCTGCAAGGCAATGATTTCCAGAGACTTTTTTTCAAGTTTCGTTTCATATTCATTTACCACATCGTCATCAGCGATAACTTCTTTGGCCAAATCGCGGTCGTGGCTGACAAAAGCTCGCACAGTCTTATTGATCTGTGCCAGTACTTCTGTACCCATCGCGTAAAATTGATTGTGTAATTTATCTAATTCTTCTTCAAATTGCGATCTTAACATTTTCTCATCTCTTTTCTATTGTTACTTTTATCCAAACTTACCTGTAATGTAATCTTCGGTTTCTTTTTTCTGTGGATTCAAAAACATTTCTTTGGTATTGCCGTACTCAATCAAATCTCCGGCAAGGAAAAAGCCGGTTCGGTCTGAAATACGCGAAGCCTGCTGCATGGAACGCGTAACGACAATCATCGTATACCTTTTTTTCAGATCATACAGGGTATCTTCGATTTTTCCTGCCGAAATAGGATCCAAGGCTGAAGTCGGCTCGTCCAGCAGAATAATCTGCGGGCTGGTTGCCAAAACTCTGGCAATGCAAACGCGCTGCTGCTGCCCGCCGGACAAACCAATGGCCGAATCGTGCAGGCGGTCTTTAACTTCATCCCAAATTGAAGCACCATTTAAAGACTTTTCAACAGCTTCATCAAGAACTTTCTTGTCCTTGATTCCCTTTAAACGCAAGCCGTAAACAACATTTTCATAGATGGTCATCGGAAAGGGATTGGGCTGCTGGAAAACCATACCGATTTCCTTGCGCAGCTCTACAGTATCTGTCCGCGGACTGTAAATATTGTGTCCATTGTACATAATAGAACCTGTGACAGTTACTTCAGGATTGATATCTCCCATGCGGTTGATGGCACGCAGCAAAGTTGATTTGCCGGACCCTGACGGACCGATCAAAGCAGTGATTTCCTTAGGATAGAAATCAATGGAGACATTATTAAGTGCTTTCTTTTTACCATAATAAACAGACAAATCAGTTACTTTTAAAATAGGTTCTTCTGTCATCGCTTTCCTTTCTATCCAAAGTGTCCGGACACATAATCGCTGGTTGATTTTAATTTCGCATTCTGGAAAATATTATTTGTCGTATCATACTCAATCAAATCTCCCAAATAGAAAAAGGCTGTATAATCACTGGCGCGGGCAGCCTGCTGCATGTTGTGAGTTACGATGATAATCGTATAGTTTTTCTTTAGATCAAACATCGTTTCTTCCAGCTGCATTGTTGCCACTGGATCAAGAGCCGAAGCCGGTTCGTCCATTAAAAGAATATCAGGTTTCACCGCAATCGCCCGAGCGATGCACAAGCGCTGCTGCTGTCCCCCGGAAAGAGTAAAAGCAGACTTATGCAAATCATCCTTAACTTGCTCCCAAAGCGCCGCCTGTTTTAGAGAAGTCTCAACAATTTCATCCAAGACTTTCTTATCTTTGATACCGGCACGTTCATAAGCAAATGTGATATTTTTATAAATCGATTTAGCAAAAGGATTCGGTCTTTGGAAAACCATGCCAATGTGCTTGCGCATTTCATAAACATTGATATTGGGAGCATTGACGTCAATCCCCTCATACATGATTTCTCCGGTTACTTTGGCAATATCGATAGTATCATTCATTCGATTGAGACTGCGGAGAAAAGTCGACTTACCGCAGCCTGACGGACCGATTAAAGCTGTAATTTTATTCTTTTCAAACTGCATATCAATCCCGTTGATAGCCTCATTGTCACCGTAATAGACGTGCAGGTCTTTGGTTGACAAAGCAAGGTTCCCTTCCGGGAAAGTAATAATATGCCGTTCATTCCAATTATAATCTGCCATTTGTCCTCCTTTAGGCTGCTGAGGTCAGCTTAGCATGCAGTTTTTTACCAATATAGCGTGCTGACACATTAAAGATAAGGATAAAAACAAGTAAAACTGCCGCACTGCCTTCAGATACTTTAGTTGCATCCGGAATCGTTCCTTCACTGTTAACCTTCCAGATATGGACAGCCAAGGTTTCCGCCTGACGGAAAATTGAAATCGGACTCGTTGTACTGAGCGGATTCCAGTTTCCCCAATCCAGAGCCGGCGCAGACTGACCTGCTGTATAAATCAGTGCTGCTGCTTCCCCGAAAATACGGCCGGAAGCAAGTACAATACCAGTTACAATACCGGGAAGTGCTTCAGGAATAACGACATGAAGCACTGTTTCCCAGCGAGAGATACCCAAAGCAAGACCAGCTTCGCGCTGAGTGTGATGGACATTTCTCAAACTGTCTTCGATATTACGCGTCATCTGCGGTAAATTGAAAACGGTCAGCGCCAGAGCACCTGAAATGATTGAAAAGCCATATTGAAACTGCACAACAAAAATTAAATAGCCAAACAGACCGACAACCACAGATGGCAGAGAAGACAAGATTTCAATACAGGTACGGATAAAATCTGTCAGGCGGCCTTTTTTAGCATACTCAGACAGATAAACACCAGCTCCCAACGACAAAGGGATGGAGATAATCAGTGTTACTATTAAAAGAAAGAAGGAATTATAAAGCTGAATGCCGATACCGCCGCCGGCTTCATAAGAAGATGAGCGGCCTGTCAGGAAGTGCCAGTCAATGCTTGGAATGCCCCGAACAAGAATAAAAAGCAGGAGCGATGCCAAAATCGCAATAATAATACCGGCAATAGTATATAAAATACCAGTAACTAATTTATCCAGTTGTTTAGCGTGCATAATTTTTCTTACCTTCCCTCGTAATAAATTTCATCAGCATATTAAAGGCCAAACTCATAATCAGAAGGACTAGGGCCAGCGACCAAAGAACATTATTTTGAACGGTTCCCATGACTGTATTTCCGATCCCCATTGTTAGAACAGACGTCAGAGTAGCCGCAGGTGTTGTCAGAGAAGTCGGGATGACTGCTGAATTTCCGACAACCATCTGAATAGCCAAGGCTTCACCAAAGGCACGAGCCATTCCAAAAATGACTGCGGTAAAGATACCTGGTTTTGCTGCATTTAAAATAACACGCCAAATCGTTTGCCAGCGGGTTGCCCCCATAGCAAGACTGGCTTCCTTATAGTGCCTTGGAACAGCCTTTAAACTGTCAACAGTCATAAAGGTTACCGTCGGCAAAATCATAACGAACAAAACAAAGACCCCGGACAAAATACCAAATCCTGTGCCGCCAAATAAGGTTCTGACAAAAGGTACGACAACCTGCAAACCGATAAAACCATAAACAACAGATGGAATCCCAACAAGCAGCTCTACAACAGGCTGAAGAATTTTAGCACCGTATTTAGGCGAAATTTCAGTCATAAAAACTGCTGCTCCGATGGCAAAAGGTGTTGCAATCAAAGCGGATAAAATGGTAACGATGAAAGATCCTAAGATCATCGGCAGAGCTCCCAGCAAGGGTTTTCCGTCCGGTCCTTTAACATTAGGCTGCCACTCCTTCCCAAAAAGAAATTTGAGAGGACTGATTTTATCCACAAAGAAAGTCGACAGACCTTTTTGAGCAACAAAAATAAGAATCATTGCAACGATAAGGACAATCAAAGCCAGACAGCAAAAGGTAATTGTCTTACCGAATTTTTCTAAGCGGGAATTTTTAGAAGGGGATGTCAGCTTTTTAACCAGTTCTTGATTTTTCATGATTCCTCCATACATCAAGATAAGAACTTTGAAAAGCAATAAAAGCAGCTGAGCAATTCGGCTAAGCAGCTTTTACGCCTTTCACTTGTATCATTTATTATTTAGCTATTATAGTACCGTCTGCACTCTTAACAACTTTCATGTCATTAACAGAGATGTAACCCATTCGAGGGACGATGCTCTTTTGCACCTCATCACTCATCATGAATTCCAAAAATTCCTTGGTTAGACCTTTGGCTTTTCCTTTGGTATACATGTGTTCATAAGACCAAAGCGGCCAGTCGTTGGTGGTCACATTTTTTACAGTTGGTTTAAAACCATTCAATTGTATCGATTTTACTGAATGATCAACATAAGCAAATGCCAGATAGGAAATCGCACCCGGAGTCTGTGAAACAATTGATTTTACCATACCGTTGGAATCTTGTTCCTGACTTTGCTTGGCATCTTTTCCGTCCATGATGACACTGTCAAAGGTTGCCCGAGAACCGGAGCTCGCAGCTCGGTTAATAATCGAAATTTCTAAATCCTGACCGCCGACTTGTTTCCAGTTGGTATATTCACCGGTAAAAATTTTTCGCAGCTGTTCAACAGTTAAATTTGAAACTTTAACATTTTTGTTGGCAATAACAGCAATTCCGGCAACTGCAACCTGATGGTCAACCAGCTCTTTGGCATTGATTCCGTCTTTTTCTTCGGCAAAAAGGTCACTGTTGCCAATCTGAACAGCACCTGACTGCACCTGCGAAAGTCCTGTACCGGAACCGCCGCCTTGGACATTGATAGTTTTACCTAAATTAGACTGAGCAAACTCATCTGAAGAAGCCTCTACTAAGGGCTGAAGGGCTGTTGAGCCGACACTGGTGATCGACTGTCCCTTATCAATCCAGCTGGAACAGGCTGCTAAGCTCAGACTGACCGCGGCCAGTACCAAGGATAAAACTATTTTTTTCTTTCTCATTTACTTGCTTTCCTTTCCTAATCAATTATAACAATAAAATAAATGAAACGGTTTGCAATTGTAAAATTTTTTAAAAATGTATTCTATAACATTTATACTTGAAAACGAAGCCCTTTAGGAAAATAATTCTTTAGCGTGTTGCCTGTTACCTTGGCAAAACCCAAGCCATTCCCATTTATAAGAATTTGATACCAGCCCTTTTCATAATCGTGCGAGAGGGGCAGAACATTTCCGGAAGCGTAAATTTCAAACTGTTCTACATCAATTTCAAGAGACTGTACCACCTCATCTTTTTTCAATGCCAGCCCCAGGGCGAAAGACGGCTCAAACCGGTCTTTCTTAAAGGTCCCTAAATGCAGGCCGTTTCTTGCAATCTTCAATTTGGACAGGTCGGGCAGCCCTTGCGGTAGTAAATAAAGCTGGCTGCCAAAGGTTTGGTATAGACCTTCTAATTTAACTTTAAGATGTTTATCAGCAAAGGTCTTCCAGAGTTTTTCCTGATCTTTTTTCAAATGCGTCTTAGCAGTTTTTGACAGAGCAGAGGGCTGAGACGGCCGTTTATCCCGAAGCTTAGCCACAAACTGGCCTTCCCCTTTAAAGCGATGGGGATACATCCTGGCAGCTTCTGGCATATCAATGCCTTCGGTCATACCATTGATTTTGGGAATGTCTTCCAGCTCCAGATAATCATACTGTGAGAGCAGCCAGCGGACAACATCCTCGTTTTCTTCCGGCGCCCAAGTACAGGTTGAATAAAGCAAACTGCCGCCAAAAGCCAGCATTTTTACAGCTTCCTGCAGAATCTCTTTTTGAAGTTCGGCACATTCTGCCGGGTAATCTTCATGCCAATAGTTTATAGCTGACGGGTCTTTTCGGAACATTCCTTCACCCGAGCAGGGTGCATCTAAAACAATAAGATCAAAATAATGGTCAAAGGTTTGCGCCAGATTTTGAGGACTTTCATTGGTAACAATGACATTTCTGGCACCAAAACGCTCTACATTTTCTACGAGAACTTTGCTGCGCTTTTTAGAAATCTCATTGCTCACCAAAATGCCCGTATTATCCAGATAAGAAAGCAGGTGCGTCGTTTTTCCTCCCGGTGCCGCTGCCAAATCAAGTACTTTCATTCCTTTTGCAGGTGCCGCTGCCTGGGCAACCATTTGGGCAGCCGGTTCTTGAGAATAGACCAGTCCTGAAACATGCTCAGCAGACCGGCCGGAAACCTTGCCGTAATGACCCCAAGCTGTAGTGGGAATCGGATCCTCAAATGGAATCTGACTGCCCTTTAAAGGATTGGTTCGAAAAGCAGCAACTGCTTCTTCTTTGAAACTTGCGAAAAAATCTTCGGCTTCGCTTCCTAGAATGTTTTGATATTTTTCTACAAATTTTTCAGGTAATGACATATAAATAATCTACTTTTATTCCTATCCAAGACAAATTCCCTGTCGGATAAGATACTATTTAATATAGTTTTGGATTTCGTTTAATTTAGCCTTAGGAACAAACATGACCATCTGCCGGCTTTTGTAGTCGGGTTTATGACCGTACAAATCAAGAACAGTGTAGCCCAGTTTTTCCCCCATGATACTGCCTGCAGCATAATCCCAGGGAGCAATATTGGAAAAATAGGCCATAAAACGTCCTTCTAAGACGCGGCAAATGCTGAGCCCGGCACTGCCAATCCCGCGGATTCCCAACGTATGGCGGCCTAAATCAGCTATACCCATAATATTTTGGGCACACATGGCACTGTTGGCGCCGATTAACGAACGCTTGAAGGGTCTGTCTTGAAAAGAACGCAAAGGCTTAGCATTAGCAGTCACTTCAAATTGACCGCCGCCGCTGTAAAGAACATCATTCATAACATCATAAATGAGTCCGAATTGACCGACGCCATTTTCATAATAAGCAATCATAACAGCAAAATCGCAGCCCTGGACGATAAAATTAACGGTTCCGTCAATCGGATCCAAAACCCAGACACGGCCATCCTTGATATCTGACACAAGACCGTCCTCTTCTGCAAAAAAATGATCCTCCGGATAAAGACTGTGAATCCGTTCAACCATTAATTCCTGAACAGCCTTATCTAAATCGGTAACCAGATCGTCAAAGCGTGACTTTTCTTCAATCACCAAATCGTGCGTCATGTTATCACGAATATAGCGTCCTGCTTCATAAATCAGTTCTTTTGCAAATTGAAATTTAGTTTCCAATAGAGATAAATCCTTTCTCTTTAGCCTTTGCCGCCTGAACTGCACGGTAGACAGAATAGCCGCTGACCTTCTCAAACTCACGGTCGATTTGCTTTTCCTGCGATTTAGTGCTGACAACTGTCTTATATGTCCTGTAGCCTTCTAAAAGGAGGGCAGCCTCAACCTTGCTTTCGTAAGCCTTTTCGATTAAATTTAAAAAAGAAAGCACTGAGGTTATTTCTTCAGTGCTCCACGATAAATCTAAAGGATAAGAATAGTTTTTATGACTCATCTTCTTCCTCTGTTTCTGCTTTAATCGTTGCCTGACGTAGTTCCTGCTTGCGGTAATCTCGTGGTAAAAAAGCCCGAATCTCATCTTCATTAAAACCAATCTGCATGCGCTTATCATCCATAATAATGGGACGCCGAAGCAGACTAGGATTTTTAGAAATAAGGTTGATCAACTCAGAGACAGACAATTCATCCACATCAATATTTAATTTTTGAAAAACTTTTGACCGGGTTGAAATAATGTCTTCGGTTCCGTTTTCTGTATAAGAAAGAATTTTCAGTAAATCATCACGGCTTAAAGGGCTTGTGATGATATTGTGCTCTCGAAAGGCAACATCGTGTCTATTTAACCAAGCCCTTGCCTTGCGGCAGCTTGTACAGCTGGGCGATAAAAATAAGGTAATCATAACCTACCCCTTTATTCATACTCGCTTTTTATTATACAAGATTTTAAGTGACTTGGCTATGCTTTTCCCCAATTTAGGGCAAATTCTTTATCTGTTTCAAGCTGTTTAACTAAGTCATCAATACCGTTAAATTTGACCATTTCACGGATTTTATCCAGCCATAAGACTTCAATTGTTTCTCCGTAGATATCTCCGTCAAAGTCAAATATATTGGCTTCTAAGCGCAGCTCTGTTCCGCCAAAGGTCACATTTTTGCCGATGCTGGTCATGGAGCGATACCGTTTTTCGCCCACCAAAACATCGGCCACATAAACGCCGTCTGCCGGCAGATAGGTGCGATCAATAGGTGCCAGATTGGCCGTCGGAAATCCGATCGTCCGTCCTCTGGCATCACCATGCACAACAATTCCTCTTGTTGAAAACTCATAGCCTAAAAGCTGATTAACCTGAGCAACATCTCCCTGGCTGATCAAGCGGCGCACTCGAGTTGAGCTGATTTTTTCCCGTTTATACTGTACCTCAGGCACCGTGATGACTTGACCGGAAAAATTGCGTTTAAGGTAATCAGCATCTGTTTTATTGTGCCCGAACTTATAGTCAAAGCCAACAACAACAGCTCTGGCTTGAAGGGCATCGATATAGTCATTGATAAAATCATCCGAACTGGTTTTGGCAAAGGCCGAAGTAAAATCAGTCAGATAAAGATCATCAACCCCATACTCTGCAAACTTGGCATAACGTTTTTCGGGATAATTGATATGATTAAGCAGCTCCGGACTGAAACGCGAAAAAGCCAGCTGAGGAGATTCCGGAAAAGTAAGCACAGTGATTTTCAGTTTTTCCTTCTCCGCCAATATTTTCGCTTCCTCAAACAGTTTCCTGTGCCCCTTATGGAGAGCATCAAAATAACCTAAAACCAAAACTGAAGGCTCCTTGCGGCGGATATCCTTATGGCTGCGAATTCTAAAAATATTCATCTTCTATCATCTTTCTAAAGCACATTTTTACAGAAAAACCTTTTTGGGTTTATAAAAAGATTCTCGTTTTTCTAAAACAGCGACAAGCTTATTTTCATAAAAGGCAGACAGCAGCTCATCTTTTTGGAGCAGACTGATTCGTCTGCCAAAGGAGATCTCTTTAACTTGTTCCTTACTTAATTCTGCCTGCGGCAAAGATAAAACACCGTATTCAATGGGCAAAATAAAAGAAAAATCACCTGCTGCTGCCTTGTCAGCAATCTCATTTAAACTCAAAGCATCTTCTAATTTTAAACCGGCTGAAGCAGTCCTTTTAAGAAAAGACATGTGGCTGGCATAGCCGAGCCTGGCTCCTAAATCAACGGCCAAAGTCCTGACATAAGTTCCTTTGCTGCAGACAGCTCTGAAAGCAAAAGAACACAGACCGTCTTTAAAAATCAAATCACCACTACGCTTAAATTCATAAATGGTCACCTGACGCTCGGGCCGCTCAACAGTTTCACCGGCACGCGCATAGTCATAAAGTTTACGGCCGTTGACTTTCACAGCCGAATACATAGGAGGAATCTGATTGATCTGCCCGACAAAGGCTGACATGGCTGTATCAACAGCTTCTGCTGTTAAATTTTTATCAACCGGCGTTCTCTCAACAATTTCACCGCCGGCATCTTCTGTCGTTGTCGAAAAACCAAGGGTTATCTGCCCCTCATAGACCTTGCCGGAGTCTGTCATATATTCCAAAACACGGGTCGCCTTGCCCAAAGCAACAGGCAGCACGCCAACGACATCGGGATCAAGCGTCCCCCCGTGGCCGATTTTCTTTTCCTGCAATATTTTTCGAAGCTTAAAGACCGCATCATGCGAAGTCATTCCTGCTTCTTTTTTGAGATTGATAATTCCTGAAATCATAATTCCTATTATAGCATAGATTGCTGACAGCCGGCCAATTGAAAACTTTTAGCAGCCACCTGCACTCACAGCTCTTACCTAATAGAACAATTTTATTTGTGCTCTGCAGGCTTAAAGCAGCAGCAGCAAAACCTGGAATAATTTACGAGAGCTGTTTTTTCTGTTAAAATAAGGACAAAGGAGCTCTTATGACTTATCCTATTCAGAAATTTTGCACAGAATGCGGAACAAAATTACAGCCTAAGTTCTTAGAAAACGAGGGTCTCATTCCATACTGCGAGAAGTGTCAGGCCTTTCGCTTCCCTATTTTTAATACAGCCTGCAGCATGATTGTTCAAAACGAAGATCAAACTAAAATACTGCTCATCAAGCAATACAGCAGACCGGATTACATTTTGGTTGCCGGTTACATCTCTCAAGGTGAAAGTGCCGAAACAGCTGTCAAGCGTGAAATTAAAGAGGAAACCGGTCTTAAGGTGACATCGCTTCATTTTAACCAGAGTCAGTATTTTGAAAAATCCAACACGCTCATGCTTAATTTCGCTGTTACTGTTTCAGGCAGTCTTACTCCCAACAGTGAAATTGATGATTGGGCCTGGTTTGACTTTGACAGAGCCAAAAAAGAAATTAAAGACGGCAGTTTAGCCGAAAAATTTTTACTGGCCTATCTGGATAAGACACATCAATCATTGCAGGGCTAAGCAAAAGCTTATCAGCAGCTTTGCTTTTTTCATAATTACTAAAGTCACTGACATAAAAACGAATAGCTGTTTGGACATTCACCAGACAGCTATTTTTTTGACTTCTGTTTCCTTAATTTTTTAATTATACATCGCGCTTGCTGTCGCTGTCCAATTCAAAGAAAGGGTTGATGTCTTGGACGTATTCCAAAACTCCCTGAAAAATCCCTTGTTCATCACGAACCGCAGCATAGGTAACATAGACAAATTTGCCCAGGCGCTCAGACTGAAACCACATCTCCACCTTATCTTTTTGACCGGAACGCAGGACTTCAAAAACTTTCTTGACCTTGTCCAAAACTTTGGGCGGATGGCAGAGTTCGACATTGCGCCCTATTTGGCTGGGTGTACGTTTAAAAACCATCTCGGCAGCCGGAACACTGTCATTGTAATATTGAAAGATATCATCCTTATTGACAAAAGTAATCTCCAAAGGTAAATGATTCAAAATAAGGTTGGCCTGTTCAACCGACAGATAGCCATTGCCAAAAGGCTGCTGAGCCGCGCGGTCAGCTGCTGTGCTTTCCTTAGGTGTAAAGGTAATAGTGAACTGACCTTCCGGTGTCTCAATGATGCGCTTATTGCCAGATTCTTCCAATGATGGCTCTGCTGAAGATTCCGCCTGCGGCTCTCCGTCATTTTTTCTTTCAGCATCATCAAAGGATACACGCTGAGGGCGCCATTTTTCAGCCGGTTTGAGAATAGCATAGCCGTAAGCATCACTTTCATCAGCAATCTGCAGCCAGTCGTCCTGTGTGAAAGACTCCAGAAGAATCATCAGCAAGATAGCTTCTTCTTTGAAGATCATTTCTTCAAATTCATCAGCAAAAATCTCGAATTGCTCAGAAACCTCCTCAATAGAACCCTCTGGCAGCTTCTCCAGAGCCGTCTTAGCGTTTTTAAAGAGCTGACGAATATTATCATCCACTCCCCACATCACTTTGGGCGGCGCATCGTGCCCATAGCCTTCCATAATAGGAAAGAAGAGTTTTTCCTTGCGGGTATAGTGATTGTCAAACTGCCCCAGTAAAGCAAACTGATGCCTGAGACCTTTTAACATTTCTTTGCGAAAGTCCGTATTTTCAGGTTTGCCGTAATTGGCGATAATCCGGCGAATCCGCATAAGAGCGGCACGCAGAGCCAAATTTTCATCCTTAAACACTTTGACCGGATGCCCCTCCTGCTCACTGTCAGGTACATCAACGCCAGAAACGGCTCCCTTAAAAAGATTGGCATGGACATTGCACAGATCCATTACATCTTCAAAGGTAATACCGGTATCCGCATTCATCAGCTCATGTTCCATCATGGAAATCTCAATGGCAGAAACACCTTTGAAATGCCGATTAAACCGCTCCTGCACAGACTCAGCACTGGCACCGTGGTGGAGTTCCAATAAAATATCTTTTAAGACTTCAATTCTTTCATCAGCCATCATTTGTCTCCAATCACTTCATAGCCGTTAAATTCCAACGTCCGTTTAATTTCAGCAAGGGAAATGCCGGTCATCTTAGAGCCTGCCGCCAGCGTTGTCACCTTGCCAACGGTATTGAGCATGGCAGAATTAGCCAAGGGCTTAAAGCCCAGTTCCACCAGAATAGCCTTGACCTCGGGATGCTCCTTAATGGTCTGTGCAACGGGTTTTGATAAATCTATTGTATTGTTCATGATTATACCTCATAATATGGTGATAACCCTATTATAACGAAAATCAAGCGAGAATTCATATCCAAAATCCGAACCAGCCTGAGTTAATACCCTTACCCCTTTTAAAAAGTTTTATTTTTCTAAAAAACGGCTGACCAAATCAAGCACTGTCTGCCGCTGATTGTTTTCACCGGACAGGCCGTGATCGGCTCCTTTGACCAAATGATAGCTGTCATTTTGATAAACAGCATGATAGCGTTCCGAAGCGACAGAACTGACAACTTGATCAGCATCACCATGCACCAGTAAAGTTGGTCCTTGGTAAACCTGTGCCACCTCATAAATCGGCAGGGTCTGAGCCGTTCTGAAATAATCCCCCCCAACAGTAAAACCATCGATCACAATGCTGTCGGGAATATGATGCGGATCATAGACAACACCCTGGCATTCCCCCTTAAGCGCATCATCTTTAAGAGTTGCAGCGGGTGCAAGCAGGACCAGCTTATCAATAACATCCGGGAAATAGCCTGCCAGCATACTGGCAACCACACCGCCTTGAGAATGCCCGACCAGGTAAATTTCTTTAGCCTTTACAGTATGGCGGGCATAATCAATAATCTTCAGACCATCGAGCAGCTCACTTAAAACAGTCATGTCCTCAAAGCGCCCGCCGCTTCTGCCGCAGCCGTTAAAATCAAAACGAAGAGTGGGCAGACCAGCAGCATTTAACGACTGAACCAAGTCATTGAGCAGCTTTCCTTTTTGATAACCCAGATCTCCTTTGAAGCCGTGCATTAAAATAGCAATTCTATCGTTCTCGATCGTCTGAGTTCCTTCCAATAAGCCAAATAGACTTAAACCATCCCGTTCAATAGTGATTTCCATCGTTAAAGCCTTCTTTCTTTGTTTAATCGTTATCTAAAGCAGCAAATTTTGCCTTCATGGTTGGGTTTTTGCGGGTCAGTTTTTTAACCGAAACGTCGTCCAGTTTATTATTAGCCTTGCTGAGATGGCCTGAGCTGATACGCAGCGCTTCTTTTACCTTTTCCATCTGCTTGATGGATTCATCGATGCGTTTGATGGCCTCTTCAAACTGGGTGCTGGCGTTGGTATAGTGTTTGGCAAAAGCATTTTTAAAGCTTTCCAGATCTTCTTCGAAATGCGTGATGTCAATGTTTTGTTCACGCACCAAAGCCAGCTCCTGCTTGTACTTGAGTGAATTGAGCGCAGCATTTCGCAAAAGCCCGATCAGCTGGATAAAGAACTGCGGCCGAACCACATACATCTTTTCATATTCATGGCTGACATCGACAATGCCTGTATTATAGTAATCATTCTCAGCCTCAAGCATCGTCACTAAGACAGCATACTCACACTTTTTCTCCCGGCGGTCCTTATCAAGCTCCTTAAAGAAATCAGCATTCTTATGCTTGGTTTTGGTCGTATCCGCCTCATTTTTCATCTCAAACATGATAGACAAAAATTCAACACCGTTTTCATCGGCCTCACGAAAAATAAAATCACCCTTAGAACCGCGGCCGGAAACCTCATTATCCTTAGCAAAATAGGCATTAGGAAAAGCATAGCTGCGCACCTTGTTGAATTCTGTTTCAGCATAAATTTCTAAGCTCTCCCCGATAGCCTTGGTTGATTGCTGCGCCTTGAAATCCTTATAAAATTCTACTTGTTCATTGGCCGCCTTAAGCTGACTTTCATAGTCGCTGCGCACTGACGAAAGCTCCAGTTCACTTTCTTTTTCCTGCAGTGTCAGCTGATTTTTAGCCTCATCACGCTCTTTTTCAACAGCTGTCACTGCCTGAGCCAGCTCTGCTTCTTTTTTCAGGGCGGCCTTATCCAGCTGATTCTGCAAATCGGTGACTTCTTTTTCCTTTTCAGAGAGAGCCTTAGCCATTTCAAGGGCATTGACAGAGGATAAGTTCTCAATTTCTGCTTTTAATTCAGCTATCTCAGCGTCTTTCTTACCTAACTCCTGCTGCAGATTGTTTTTCGACTTTTCTTCCAAAAGCTGCGTCTCACGCGCTAAGCGATCATGCAGTTCCTTATCAAATTCGCTGCTGCGCACCTGCGCCAAAAGCTGGCTGTATTCTGTTTCATTGATGGTAAAAACTGTCCCGCAGTGCGGACATTTGATATTATTCATGACTACACCCCTATAAAATTTATAGCTCTATTATAGCAAAAAATAAAACCGGCAGCGATGTCTGACAATTCCTTTAAAAATTGCAGATAGATTCTTGATTATCAGAGGTTGTTGCCAAGGCACTTAAAAATACAAGCATCCCCTGTCTGACAGACAGGGGATAGTCATTAGTTCATACAAAGCTTTCTCAATCCGGTTATGTGATCAAATATTGTCTAAGGCTGAGCCTAAATCCTCAATTAAATCATCAGCATTTTCCAGTCCGATAGAAACACGGATCTGATTGGGTTCGATACCGCAGGCAAGAAGATCTTCCGGGCTCATCTGGCCGTGAGTTGTGGTCGCCGGATGAACCACAAGAGATTTGGCATCAGCGACATTGGCAAGATCCGAAAAGATTTCTAAGCTGTCAATAACCTTGCGAGCAGCTTCTGCTCCTCCAGCAACATTGAAGGTAAAGATGGAGCTGGCACCCTTTGGCAGGTATTTTTGTGCCAGTTCATAATAAGGGCTTGATGGCAGGCTGGCATAGTTAACTTTGGTTACCTTGGGATGCTTTTCCAGATATTCCGCGATTTTCTTGGCATTTTCGACATGGCGTTCAACCCGCAAAGACAGAGTTTCTAGACCCTGTGTCAGCAGAAAAGCGTTAAAAGGGGACAGGCAGGCTCCGGTATCGCGCAGCAACTGTGTGCGAACAGCTGTAATAAAGGCTGCTGCCCCGATATCACGGGTATAGCTGAGATTGTGGTAAGACGGATCTTCATCGACAAACTGCGGGAACTTGCCGGATTTTTCCCAGTCAAATTTGCCCGAGTCCACGATTACACCGCCGATAGACGTGCCGTGACCGCCGATAAACTTGGTTGCCGAGTGCACGGCAATATCTGCACCGTAAGAAAAAACATTGATCAGATAAGGGGTGCCAAAGGTATTGTCAATAACCAAAGGAATATTGTGGCGGTGGGCAATCTCTGCCAATTTTTCAAGATCGGCAACATTGCCTAAAGGATTTCCCAATGTCTCAGCCAGAATAAACTTGGTATTATCCTTGACAGCTGCTTCGATAGCTTCAAAATCAGCCACGTCCACAAAGCTGGTTGTAATCCCATAGCGCGGCAGCGTTTCTTTGAGCAGGTTAAAGGTCCCGCCGTATACTGTGGTTGCTGACACGATGTGGTCTCCGACATGGGCCAAGGCCAAGGCAGTGTAGGTAATGGCTGCCATCCCAGAAGCTGTCGCCAAAGCACCGACACCGCCTTCAAGAGCAGCCATGCGTTCTTCAAAAACGGCAGTCGTTGGATTGGTAATTCGTGTATAGATATTGCCTTCTGTGCGCAGGGCAAAAGAATCCTCAGCATCCTGCGAATCGTTGAAAACATAAGATGTGGTTTGATAAATGGGCAGAGCCCGCGACTTAGTCGTCGGATCAACCGTTTGACCTGCATGCAGCTGCAGGGTTTCAAATGAATAGTCTTTCGTCATAAGCTTTCCTCCAAAAACATAACTAGAGTTATTGTACACCTAAAATCCTTTACTGGCTAATAGTTATCCGTCTAGAAGGGGTATAGCCGAAAACTATACCCCACTGCAGTTGCTGTACAGAACAGAAATATCCTGCACCGATAAAACACCTCTCAAAAACAAAAGCTTGTCGCGCAAGAACGTATTATTTCTTTTCAATGGGTGCAACACTGGCTAAAACCTTTTTCAGGCCGACATCTGGGAACTTAATTTTAAGTTCTTGAGTTTTGCCGCTGCCGGTCACTTCAAGAACTGTACCGTCTCCCCATTTGCGATGGCAGGCAGTATCACCAATCTGCCAATCAATCTCTGCTTTAGCGTCTGAATGTGCGGCAGCGTTTGCCAGAGGCAATTTGGTGTTTGTCGGCTGTGCTGCGGTTTTGCGCGCCTGCAAAGCCTGGGCAAGACTCATGCCTTGACCGAATTTAGCAGGTCTGTCGTCAGTATAACTGGCTTTAAAAGATGTAGCTGCAGGACGCGCTAAGCCTTGATAAGTCAGCAAATCTTCTGAAATTTCCTTAATAAATCGGCTTTCGCGGTTATAATCCGTCCGTCCATAAAGGGTACGGGCATTGGCATTAGTAATGAACAAGAGCTCTTCTGCACGGGTAATGCCAACATAGGCCAAACGGCGCTCTTCTTCTAATTCATCAGCTTCTTCAATGGAGCGAGACAAAGGGAAGACCCCTTCTTCAAGACCGATGATAAAGACAACCGGAAATTCTAAGCCCTTAGCGGCGTGCAGAGTCATCAAAGTCACTTCGGCTGCTTCAGCATCGCCTTCATCCGTATCGGCAATCAAGGCCAAATCATTAAGGAAACGGCTGAGTTTATCAAGACCTGCTTCGTTTTCGGGACTATCTTCAGTATTGTCATCAAAATTTTTAGTGACAGATAAAAATTCCTCAATATTTTCGATCCGAGCCTGACTTTCCAGTGTATTTTGCAGCTGCAGAGCCTCCATATAGCCTGTCTTTTCCAAGACCTCTTCGACCAGCTCGGTTATACTGTACTGATCCAAATCAGCCCGCAGACTAAGCAAGGTATTGGCCAGATCCCAGACAGCCTGAGCAGCCTTCCCCTTGATATTTGAGAGCATGATTTGTTCTGAAGCTTCCAGCAGACTCATGTTTTGAGCAGCCGCAAAAGATCGGATTTTTTCTAAGGTCCCGGGACCGACACCGCGCTTAGGTTCATTGACAATGCGTTCAAAAGAAATATTGTCAGCACCGTTGGCGATGACATTAAGATAAGTAATGACATCACGGATTTCCTTGCGGCTGTAGAACTTGGTTCCTCCGACCATGGTATAGGGAATATTGGATTTGAGCAGGGCTTCTTCAATGGTCCGTGACTGGGCATTGGTACGGTAGAGAACAGCGAAATCTTTAAAATTATGATCCGTCTCTCGCACAATACTGTCAATCGTTGAGGCAACAAAGACAGCTTCATCGCGCTCATCTTCAGCCCGATAATAAACAATCTTCTCACCGTCGGCATTTTGAGTCCAGAGTTTTTTAGGACGGCGGTTGCGATTGTTTTTTATGACTTCATTAGCCGCCTGCAGAATTTTTTTAGTCGAACGGTAATTTTCCTCTAAAAGAACGACCTTGGCTTGTGGATAATCCTTTTCAAAATCCAAGATATTTTGCATATCAGCACCGCGCCAGCCATAGATTGACTGATCCGCATCACCGACCACACAGATGTTTTTAAAGCGGGAAGCCAAAAGCTTAACCAGCTGATACTGGGCATGGTTGGTATCCTGATACTCATCGACATGGATATACTGATAACGCTGCTGGTAGTAAGCCAATACATCAGGATTTTTATCAAAGAGACGCAGCGTCAGCATGATTAAATCATCGAAATCCATAGCTTCACTGCGGCGCAGCTCTTCTTGATAGGCCTTATAGCACTTGGCCACGATTTGCGTGTACATATCGCCGGCTAGATTTTCATACGCTGCTTCATCTATGAGATCATTTTTAGCATTGGAAATGGTTCCCAAAATGGCTCGTTCATTCCATTTCTTAGAATCAAGATTAAGATTCTTGATGATGCGTTTCATAAGGGTGCGCTGCTCACCCGGATCAACAATAGTGAAATTACGATTATAGCCGATATGGTCTGCTTCACGGCGCAGAATCCGCACACACATCGAGTGAAAGGTCGCAATCAAAGTATCACTGGTTGCAGGATTCAAAAGCGCAGCCCGCTCTCTCATCTCACGCGCCGCCTTATTGGTAAAGGTAATAGCCAAGATGTTCCAAGGGTTGACCATTTTCTCATCAATCAAGTAGGCAATGCGGTGAGTTAAAACCCGTGTTTTACCGGAACCTGCTCCTGCCATAATCAAAAGCGGTCCTTCTGTCGTTTTAACAGCCTCTGCCTGTTTTTCATTCATTCCGTTTAATAAAGGATTCATTGCACTTAACCAAGAGCCAGTCTTTTGACTTTTCGCAAATACAGTCTTCTTCAGGATTAGCGAATTCTGCACAAGCAGACAAATCTGACTCTGCTGTTTTATTCCTTTCTTTCCTATAATGATGCCTGTCTATTGTACCATTTTTAAAGCTAAAAAGAAAAGAACTCAGGAAATAATAAAAGAGTTCATCTTCTCACCCCCTGCGTTAGGGGTTAAAATGAACTCTAAATGGGGAGATTGGACTTTTGCCATCCTCTCTTTCTAAAAATTAAAAACATCATTGAGATTCTCAGCCATTGTCGGATGAGTAAAGATTTGATTTTTTAGATAAGTATAGGGAATCTGATTGTCCATGGCCATCTTGATCAGATTAATATTTTCCTGAGAAGTTTCAGCAAAAAGTGTAGCACCGAGAATTTCCTTAGTTTCTGGATTGACCACCACCTTATAGAGACCGCGCAGATTATTATTGACATGAGCACGCGGCATAGCGGCAACAGCTAATTCTTTACTCTGATAAGGCAGGCCTGCAGCCTGAGCCTCTTTTTCAGTCAAACCAACCTGAGACAGGGGCGGCTGAATAAAGATGGTAGCAGGAACATTGCGGCGCTCTTTCAAGCTGTAGCTGCCTTGGCCGGTCAGTTTTCCAAACACAATCCGAAAATCATCAAGCGACGTATAAGTAAACTGAAGACCGCCGTGGACATCCCCTACAGCATAGACATTTTCCACGGTCGTCTCACAAAAATCATCCACCTGCACAGCACCGCGCTCAGTTAATTGGATATCGGTATTTTCAAGTCCTAAGTCCTTGACATTAGGCTTTCGTCCTGTCGCATAAAGAACCGCATCAAATTCATACGTTTGGCCGTTTGACCTTACAAGCACCGCTTCACCTTGGTTGCTTACCTTTTCTACTTGAGCTGAAAGGATAAAATTTACCCCGTCTTCTTCTAAGTAAGATTTCGCCAGCTGTGCCACTGCTTCATCGGCACGGCCGAGAATCATCGGTGAGTTTTCAAAGACCGTCACCTGACTGCCTAAATGAGCATAGAGACTGGCAAACTCTAAACCGATATTGCCGCCGCCAATAATCCCCAAACGCTCAGGCTGACTCTCCAACTGCTGAATGCCTGTGCTGTCATAGACATGGCGGCTTTCTGCCAAGCCTTCAACAGGCAGCTGGTTGGAAACAGCTCCTGTGTTGATGACAATGACTTCAGCACTCAGCTGTTCACGTTCATCGCCGGCAGAGAGTTCTACCACTTTATTAGAAAGAAATTTGGCTTTGGCTGTATAGAGATCTGCACCCGAACCTGTCAGTGCAGCCTGATTTTTTTGCCGAAGACGTGCTGTAACGACATCTTTTAGTGCCATTGCCTGAGTGAAAGACAGATTTTCCTCAGCTGCATGAATCAAGGTCTTTGTCGGAATACAGGCAACGTTGATACAGGTTCCGCCGTACATCAGCGCATCCTTTTCTACCAGAGCGACCTTCTTGCCAAGGCTGCTCATCTTAGCTGCCAAGGTCTTTCCGGCCTTGCCAAAACCAATAACCAATAAGTCATATGTTTTCATATTTGTCTCCCTCTTATTCTAATAATGCCATTCTACCAAGTCACAGAGCTTTTGTCATATATCTGCTACGGAATCAGCAGCAGACAGGCCAAGCAAAGCTGTCTTTTTGATAATCATTCGGCTTTTAACCAAGAAAACAGGAAAGCCGTCTTGACATCATTCGACTTTTATTATATTATAATTTTACTATATTAAAGCCGATTGACGTTTTTCAGGAGAGAAAAGATGGCTGACCATCTTTCACCGAAGGAGTAATACTTTCAGGTGTCTAAAGACAGGACTGATAAACTGACGGACTTCTGGAGAGACCTTTTTAGGCGCCGAAGGGGCAAGGCATATGCTCAATCTCTCAGGCAAAAGGACAGAAGATAAGTAGGTTTTTAGAGTTTTTCTTGGTCTTGCTTATCATGTACTCACAGAAGTTGTTTGCAGACAGCTTCTTTTTTCTGTGAAAAAACGCAATCGCTAAAGGAGATATGTTTTCATGTTGGACTTTTTTAAAGCCCTTGACAATATCGTCTGGGGCGCACCCTTGCTGATTCTCTTGGTAGGTACCGGTATCTATCTCAGTATGCGGTTGGGACTTTTGCAGATTTTAAAACTTCCCAAAGCTTTTAAACTCATCTTTACCGATGACAAAGGTGAAGGGGATATCTCAAGTTTTGCGGCACTGGCAACAGCTCTTGCAGCTACTGTCGGAACAGGGAATATTGTTGGGGTTGCCACAGCTATCAAAGCCGGCGGACCCGGCGCTTTGTTTTGGATGTGGGTTGCTGCCTTCTTTGGTATGGCAACCAAATATTCAGAAGGGCTCTTGGCTATTAAATACCGTTCCAAAGATGCTAACGGTGAAATCTCAGGCGGCCCGATGTACTATATCACTAACGGGATGGGCAAACACTGGAAACCCTTAGCAGTATTCTTTGCTGTTGCCGGCATTCTTGTTGCTTTCCTAGGAATCGGAACCTTCTCGCAGGTAAATTCCATTACCTCTTCTCTTGAAAACAGCTTTCATTTTTCACCAAAAATTGTCAGTATCATCGTCGCTGTTATTGTTGCTGTTATTATCTTTGGCGGTATTCAGTCTATCTCCAAGGTGTCTGAAAAAATCGTTCCTTTCATGGCAGTCATCTATATCATTGCTACTCTGAGTGTCATTTTCGTTAATGCCGATCAGATTATACCGGCCTTTAAGGCCATTTTCACCGGAGCCTTTACCGGAACTGCTGCTGTCGGCGGCTTTACCGGAGCTGTTGTCAAAGAAGCTATCCAAAAAGGGATTGCCCGCGGTGTTTTCTCCAATGAATCAGGACTTGGTTCTGCACCGATTGCCGCTGCTGCTGCCAAGACTGAACAGCCTGTCGAACAAGGTCTTATCTCAATGACAGGAACTTTTATTGATACGCTGATTATCTGTACTTTGACAGGGATTTCTATTCTGGTAACGGGTAAATGGACAGTTGCAGGCTTGGAAGGTGCACCTTTGACTCAGGCTGCGTTTTCAACTGTTTTTGGAACACCGGGAGCCATTGCCCTGACACTTTGTCTGGTCCTCTTTGCCTTTACCACGATTCTTGGCTGGTCTTATTATGGGGAACGCTGTTTTGAATTTCTCTTTGGAACAAAATACATCGCTGTTTATCGCACTATTTTCGTTATCATGGTCAGCCTCGGCGGCTTCCTCAAGCTGGAACTAATCTGGATTATCGCAGATATTGTCAACGGGTTGATGGCTCTTCCGAATTTAATCGCTCTGCTCATGCTTTCACCGATTATTATTAAAGAGACAAAGACATATTTTGCTACTAAAAAATAAAGCGCAAAAACCATTTTTTAAATGGTTTTTGTTTTGCCGTAAACGTGTTATAATAAGGACTATTAACAACTTTCGGGAGAACATTATGGCGACACCGGCAGATAATCTCAAACTGGCACAGCGCGGTCCTGTGCTCAGTATCATTGTTTATTTATTATTAACTGTATTTAAGCTTCTTGCTGGACATTTTCTGCATTCGGCATCCTTAACGGCGGATGGCTTTAACAATGCTTCAGACATTGTCGGAAATGCAACGATTCTCATTGGACTGCACTTAGCCAGCAAACCCGCAGACCGCGACCACAAATTCGGCCACTGGAAAATAGAAGATCTGGCCAGCCTCGTGACCTCTTTTATCATGTTTACCGTAGGTTTTCAAGTGCTTCTTGAAACCATCCATAAATTGCTCCACGATGATCACGTCAGAATCGATCCTCTTGCAGCGTTTGTCGGTCTCATATCGGCCGCTCTTATGCTTTTGGTTTACAGCTATAACATTAGTTTAGCCAAACGGCTGAAATCCGGAGCTCTCAGGGCAGCTGCCAAAGACAATCTCTCTGATGCTCTGACTTCACTTGGAACAACCATCGCTGTCACAGCCAGCAGCTTCAGCCTCCCTATTATTGACAAAATCGCTGCTATTATCATTACCTTTTTGATTTTAAAGACAGCTTACGATATCTTTATGACCAGTGCTTTCAGCCTTTCTGATGGCTTTGATGACAAACAGCTGCAGGAATACGAAAAAGCTATTTTAGAAATCCCCAAAATTTCCGCGGTTAAATCCCAGCGCGGACGTACCTACGGCAGCAATGTTTATTTAGATTTGGTTTTAGAAATGAATCCGGATTTATCTGTTTATGAGAGCCATGATATTACAGAGAGGGTAGAAAACCTTTTGCAGGAACGCTTCAATGTCTATGATATTGACATACATGTTGAGCCTGCCGCCATTCCAGAGGATGAAATCTTTGAAAATGTTTATCATAAGCTTCACAAATATGAAAAAATCATCTTATCCAAGATTCCCGATTATGAAGATCTGCTGGCAGAACATTTTGCCCTGATTGATGAAGATGGCCATATCGTTACCAAAAAGAATTTCCTCCAATCGCGGCAAAGCAGAGCAAGCAATTTCACTTATTTTAAAATGATTACCATCAGCCAGAAAACCAAGCTCATTACCTATGAACTGGATGGCTGCCGTCACAGCAGTCTCTGGCGCAGGCATGAACAATGGCTGCTCATTTATCACCAGATCACACTGATCCTTAAACTAAAAAAATAAGTCCCGCGGGACTTATTTTTTTATGGCCTTGCTTGCGACGTCTTCGCCAAACCATTTCTTAGATATTTCTTGGAATTTGCCCTCTTTGTAAAGTTTCTTGAAGGCTTGGTTAATCTTCTTGACCAAGGTCTTGTCTGACTTACGCACGCCGACTGAAAAATCTTCGCTGGCATATTTGCCTTTGATGATGTTATAATTTTCCAGCTCTTCTTCCTGCTTAAGATAGTAATTGGCATAGACACGGTCAATCAGGAGGCCGTCGATGCGGTCATTTTTCAAATCAATAAAGGCCTGTGTGAAGGTTTCATACTGAGTAGCATCATTATCCTTGACAATATCCTTTAAAACCTTTGGATTAGCCGTGAAGGCATCATAGCCTGATGATCCGGACTGCGCTCCCAGAGCCTTTCCTTTCATGTCAGAAAAGCTGGCAATGCCGGAGGATTTCTTAGCAACCAGAACCTGATCATTTTTCATGTAGGGTTCTGTAAAGCTGACCTTACGGGCACGTTCCTTTGTTTTTGAATAACCGTTCCAAATCAAATCAATCTTCCCGTTTTTTAACTCAGTTTCTTTCAAATCCCAGTTGATAGGCTGCCATTTAACCTTGATACCGTATTTGGCAAAGACGGCATTGGCTAAGTCAATGTCAAAACCAACGTTCTTTCCGTTTTTATCCTTGAATCCCATAGGAACAAAGGTGTTGTCAAAACCGATGGTGATGGTTTGCTTTGATTCAAATTTTTTCCAGTTATCCTTAGCATTGCTGTCTTTTTTGCCGCAGGCAGCCAAAGTGACTGCCAAAAAGACGGCAAAAAATCCCAAAATTATTTTCTTAAACGTCATTTTACTACCTAAACCTTCTTTTTATTTTGGATTGATTTTAATAATCCCATCAGAGATAGTTTGCGCAAACTGCATATCATGCGTGACAACAATCTGCGTAATTCCCATTTCCTGATTTTGCAAAATCAGCTTTTCCACTTCCTGACGCAGCTCCGGATCAAGGGCACTGGTCGGCTCATCGTAACCGATAATTTTAGGATTAACCATCATGGCACGCGCTAAAGCCACCCGCTGCTTTTGTCCGCCCGACAGAGAATAAGGATAAGCATTCTCATGCTCTTGCAGTCCTAAGCGTTTCAAAAGCTCTCTGGCTTTTTGTTTAGCCTCGTCTTTTGACATGTTCATCGTTTTAGTTGGTGACAAAATCAAATTATCTAAAACCGTCAGATGCGGAAACAGCTGAAAATCCTGAAAAACAAAGCCCAGCAAATTGCGATTTTCTAAATGATTGATGGGAACTTCCTCGTCATTATAGATAACCTGACCGGAGTCAATTTTTTCAAGCCCTGCCAGCATCCGAAGAAGGGTGGTCTTGCCGCCGCCGGACGGTCCCACTAACGACAGAATCTTGCCTTCAGGAATGCTTAAATTAAACTGATCGAAAATCACTTTCTGACCAAATCGTTTGGATATATTTTTTAATTCTAACATGATTCACCCTTACTTGTAATAGCTAAATTTCTTCTCAACATACTTAGACAAGATCGTGACGATACCAATCAAAATCAAATAAATACCGCCGGCAATAAACATCGGTGCTAAGGTTGCATCGCGGTTGGCTGCTGTTTTGCTGGCCAAAAGCAGATCTCCCACTCCCAGAACATAAACCAGCGAGGAATCCTTAACCAAGTTAATAATCTCATTAAAAACACTGGGCAGAACAATCTTAACCACTTGCGGCAGGATAATATAACGGATTGTCTGCAGCTGACTCAGTTTTAACACCTTTGCCGCTTCATACTGCCCCTTAGGAATAGCTTCAATACCGCCGCGGAAGATTTCCGCAAAATAAGCAGCGTAATTCAGGGTAAAAGCCAAAATTGCTGCCGGCATCCGGTCAAAAGTGACCCCTGCACTCGGCAGTACATAATAAACAAAAATCAGCTGCAGCAGAAGCGGTGTTCCACGCATGACCCAGACATACAGATTGAGCAGCCAGCGTAAGGGCTTGAACCTAATCTGCATCAGAAAAGCCAAAACAGCTCCTAAAGGAATAGACAGGACAATGACAATAAAAAAAACCTGTAATGTAATAAGCGCCCCATCTAAAAGACTGGGTAAAACTTCCGATATATAAGACATAACCGCTCCTGTAAAGATAATCATTTCTTATTATACCAAATTTTCTGAAAGTTTGATAGGCAGATTTGAATCTTTAACCGTATTTTATCATCCAAATCATTGAAGAGGATAATCCATTTTAAAAACTAAATAAGAGCAGGATTCTTTTTCGATAGCTTTTACCGAAAAATTCCCCCTGCTCTTTTCAGCTTCCCTCAAAAAAACATTTGCTGTGGCCTACAGCTTTTTAACGAATTCCGATTTTAATTTCATGGCGCCAAAACCTTCTATCTTACAGTCAATATTGTGATCCCCTTCAACAATACGGATATTTTTGACACGCGTCCCTTGTTTCAGGTCCTTTGGTGCCCCTTTAACTTTAAGATCTTTAATCAGGCTGACAGTATCACCGTCTGCCAGTTTATTGCCATTGGCATCAAGAACGACAAGGCCTTCATCAGCATCTGCTTCTGCCGGATTCCATTCATAAGCACATTCCGGGCAGACTAAAAGAAGACCATCCTCATAAACATATTCTGACTGGCACTTTGGACAATTTGGTAAAGACATATAAACTCCTTAGTTGTTTTATTACTATCTAAGTTTACCTGAGTTTTTACCGCTTGGCAAGCCCTAAATTCCTCATTTCCGAATAAGCCGGCAGGCTGTTAAAAAAGCAGCTAACGTTTTGAATCTAGCTGCTTTTTATTTTTATGCTAAAGATTGAATACTGGCTGCCACTTCTTTTACCAAGATGGTATCTGTTAATCCTGTTACTTCTTTAATAACCTCTTCCAGCGGTTTTTCCTGCAAGAGTTTTTGCAGCTGAACGCTTTGTTCATCTGTTTCGTCCTTATATTGGAAGACATAGGCAACAGTTTGCAAAAGATTGTCATAGGACAGCTGACGTTCCTTTAGTTCACGGATAGGACGGATAAACCGTTCATCATAACCTAATTTTCGAATCGGTGTGCGAGCCACACGGGTGACATTATCAACAATATAAGGATTTTCAAAACGACTGATGATGATATCGTGATAAGCTTTTAAATCCTCTTCCTTGAAATTCCATTTAGCTATCAAGAGCTGCCGAATTTCTCCCAGAACAGCCTTGACCTGCTCTTTGACCTGCTGATTTTGAAGGGCTTCTAAGACTGTTTTAGCGCCAAAATAAGCACCGGTATAGGCTGTTGTCGCATGACCCGTATTAACCGAGAACAGTTTTCTTTCGATAAACGGTTCCAGGTTTTCCTCATAGTGAACCTCTGAGAGTTTCAGATCAGGATTCTTCATGGCTGCTGTTTCGACAACCCATTCAGAGAAAGGCTCAACCACGACAAAGAGAGAATCTTCGTGGGTCTGAGCAGGAACGATGCGATCCACCGCTGCATTTGGAAAACCGATATAGTTTTCAGCAAAAGCAAGGCCCTCAGTGCTCAGGTATTTTTGCACTTCTTCCCAAAGAAAAGCGGAGCCTCCGATCATATTCTCACAGGCAATAACATCAAGGGGCTGCCGGTTATTATTTTCACGGCGTGTTTCAATCCCTTTGGCAATCAATTCTGCAATCAAAGGCAAAATATTAGGACCGATAGCAGTCGTTACCAAATCAGCCTGCGCTACCGCTTCTACAACGTCCTGAGGGTTATCCTTATTATTAATTCCCGAAACATTTGACACAGCAATATGGCGTTTGCCGTCTTCGGCAATTTCAATCTCATAAGCGTGCCGTTCATTGAGAGCGTCAATAATCTTCTCATTGACATCAACAAAATCAATAGCAAAGCCATTTTCAAATAAAATTTGCCCGATAAAGCCGCGTCCAATATTTCCGGCACCAAAATGTACTGCTTTTTTCATGGTTTCTCCTTTATTTAAGATACAAAGGCGTCAGCGACACAAAGCAAAATAAGCGGTAAGTCAGAAATCTGAGATTTCGTTGACGCACCCTCGTCAGGACGACTAGAACTCTCAATGCCTGTAAGGCGCAGAGAGTTCAGACGTCTACGACGAATTTAAACCCAAGCGTCGCAAAAACTCTAAGCGAAGCTGTTTTTTTGCTCAGTGTTGCAGCCCGTATTTAGTTCACATTGCTCAACAGTTTGATAACGTCATCTTCTGTCTGTGCATCAGCTAATTTGACAACATTGTCGACATCTGCACAAAAGATAGAGATGTTCTGAATGATTTGCAGGTGCTCATCACCGATTCCTGCAATACCAAACAGCACTGTAGCAACCTGAGGATCTTCTTCTGTTCCGAAATTCACGCCGTCAGGTACCTGAACAACCGTGATACCGGATTTCAGAACGTTTTTCTTAGCATCATCGGTTCCGTGCGGAATAGCAATAAAGTTGCCCATGTAAACAGACAATTCTTTATCGCGCTGTATCATAGCATCAACATAAGCAGGCTCTACATAACCACCGTCAAGCAGGAGCTGACCGCAAAAACGGATGGCTTCTTCCTTATCTGCAAAATGCTGATTCAGTTTGATTAAGTCTTTTTGAAATTCCATCTTAGGTCTCCAATTTCTTTATTTTTTCTGTAAATATTTGATTCAACAACTGATAAATAATATCTTTATTACCTGTCTTATAGATTTCTGTGTAGAGGTGATTTTCAATAATGGACTGACTGATTGCTGTCATTAAATCTCTGATTTCACTCGATTCGTCCATCTTAGTCAGCATGACCAAAATTCTGTTGACCGTCTCTTCCTGATAATTCATGGAAAGTGCTTTGACAGGCCTTTTTAAGTCATAAATTTTAAAACACGACCTCTTTACTTTGCTGGACTGCGTATGCAAAAGGGCCAAATTTGTTTCCGGAATTGCTAAGGGACTGACTGCAAAACGTCTCAGCAGTTTATCAGACAGATAACTTTTGTCTGATACCATATCCAAAGTATCAATAATCTTAGGAACACTGGTTTCAAATTGATCCGGATTGTCAATTTTTTGATAGGAAAATTCCTGCAAAAGCTGCTGAGCAGCTGCAAAATATGTTTGCAAATCATAACCGGCTGACCTTTGAGGTTCATCGCGGATAATAATCTTTTGATGGGCCTGCGTATCCTGCAGATACTCCTGAAGCTGCAGGATTTCTTTAGCATCCGGGTAAATAGGGATATGCTTAACATCTTTATCCGGCAAAGGTTTGGTAGATAAGACACAGTTATAATAATCCTGATCTGCTGTTTCATATTGATTCAGAGCCTTAACATCAACTTTATCAACAAAAGGAGCTATTGTCTTAATGCGGGTAATCAAAAGTTCTCTCGCCAAAGGCCTCTCATCTGTCAAAAGCAAAATCTTAATCGGATAGATATCCGGACTTCGTCTCAGGCTAGAAGCAAAATGCAGTGTGATCAGCTCGTATTCAGACTCTTTTTGCAGGTATTTGGGAAAGATATCCTGAACCAAAAGACTGACAACCCGATGAAGGTAGTCATTGCCGGCTGCCGCATCATGAGCGATGCTGACTTTGGATTTATCTTCAAAAATCTGAGGGACTGCCAAATTCAGACGAATATGGTTAAACAGAAAATGAAACAGTGTCTTATCCTTTGCAAAATTGATTTTGGTATAAAGCGACACCTTATCAATGAGATTGGAAATATTATAGTAAAAGGCACTGTCAAACTTTTCATGAAAGAGAGGCGTTTCCTGTCTTTTGATAACCAATTCATCCAGTACGCTCGCATAGTAAAGAATTTCCTGAATATTGTAAAACTGATTGGTTTGCTGTGAAAATTCTGTGTAGATTTTCTGTGAAAAATCAAGTGCAGCTTTGCTGATGTTTGGTCCGACCGGCTCACCGTCCTGCCAGCCCGACAGGGCTAAGAGAATGGTAAAAAATTCATTCATCTTAGCATCTAAATCAGGCAGGTCAGTCTGTGAGGCCTGAAAAATCTGCTTGGCAATGGCAAGCTTAGTACTGTCAATATCTGTAAAACGTCCGTATTTCCCGGCCCAAAAATCAGAAACAGAAATATTATTTGTTAAGAGAACAGCCAGCAAACGCCGCAGAGCGTTCCTGTCGCCTAGCAGCTGATAGCCTTTTTTACGCTCTAAGTGTACATCAAAATCGGCTAAACGTTTTTCTATTTCTGCGATATCCTGGATGATGGTCACATTTGATACCTTAAAATCAGCCTGCAGCTGCTCGTTGGTAATTCTGTCAGCAGCCAGTAAGAGCTTATAAGTAATCAAATTCAGCCGCTCATACTGCTCGTAAGTATCCAAATAATGAAAATCCGCTAAATTTTCTAATTCTCCCACTAAAAAATAATACTGATCTTCTTTGATGATACTGATGTTAATGGCATTAAGACTTTTTGTTAAATCAGAAATAACCCGATACACGGTCCGCTGCGATACCTTCAGCAAATCTGCCAGCTGCTTGATTGAAAGCTTTCCATAATCTTGGAAAGCTTTCAGCAGTTGTTCTTCTCTTTTTGTTAGTAGCATAAACTTATTATACACTATTACGATTGATTTTACTTATGCATTCTGGCAACAAGCTTATCGTATTCCGGTGTTGTCACAAGGCTGTCAACGACCAAGAGCTGAGCATGAGGAGCCGACTGCTGTGCTTCTCCTTGATGCGCAATCGTTGTTACCACTAAAATATTTTTAGCATTGTACTCATTTAAATCCTTATACGCTGCTGTTGAAACCGGAATTCTGACCTCATTGTTTTTAAAGATTGAACGAAGTGTTTCCTGTCCCATGGTTGCTGAACCTTTAGCTTTTCCATAAGCAAAGACCACGGCATCAATATGGTTTAAATCAATTTCTGTATTGCTGTCAGCGTCTGCTGCAGAACTGTCGCTTGTTTGAGAAACAGCAGAATCATTTGTCAGATTGGCAACAATTTCATCATATTTAGGAGTTGCCAAGAAATTATCTACAGCGACATGTACCGCACGCGGTGTTTTTTGTCCCGCACGGTCAGCCAGCTCTTCTTGTGTTACAATCAATGTATTAGCAGTATCCTGCAAATTAGAAATAGCTTGGTTGGTTACAGGAATGTCCAAACCTGCTTTTTTCACCTTGTCACGAAGAATGGATGCTCCCATAGCTGAGCTGCCCATACCGGCATCACAGGCAAAAATGATTTGGTGAATATTATCCGTTGTAATGTCTGCATTGAGCGGTTCTGCTTTAACTGCTTTTCCTTTAGACTCAGCTTTTGCTGCCTGAGTAGCTTCCTGTGCTGCTTCAAGGGAACCATCATCAGATTTGTCGGCCTTGAGAATCACTGAACCTACTAAGAAAGATACAATCGCTGCTGCGAAGACACCGGCAAGAACGACCAAGTGAGGGCCCCAGCCTTTAGGTGCCATCCCCATGATAGCGATGATTGATCCCGGTGAAGCAGGCGCTGTCAGTCCGGCACCAAGGGTTTGGAAAGTAAAGGTACCAGTAAGACCGCCGGCAATAACAGCTAAGAACATCGCTGGTTTCATCATAACGTACGGGAAGTAGATTTCATGGATACCCCCAAAGAAGTGGATAATCATAGCTCCCCAAGAAGTGGATTTGGCAGAACCTTTGCCAAACATTGCATAAGCAACCAAAACACCAAGACCAGGTCCCGGATTAGCTTCCAGCAAGAAGAGAACGGACTTACCGACCTTAGCCACTTGTTCAGTACCAAGAGGAGTAAAGATACCATGGTTAAGTGCATTGTTCAAGAAGAGAATTTTAGCCGGTTCAATAATCAGATTTGCTAACGGCAGGAGATGGACTTTGACAATCGCTTCAACTCCCAGGCCTACCCATTCTGTTAATTGGGCAACAACCGGTCCGATGATAAAGAAGGCAAGCACCATCAGGGCAAAACCAATCAATCCAAGTGAAAAGTTGTTGACCAGCATTTCAAAACCGGTTCTGATTTTCGGCTGAACTTTTTCATCGAATTTTTTCAAAAGCCAAGCTGATAAAGGCCCCATGACCATAGCACCAATGAACATGGTTACTGTTGACCCTGCAATCGCACCAAAGGAAGCAATCGCACCAATAACGCCGCCGCGCTGCTTGTGAATATTATACCCTCCGGTATAACCGATTAAGAGGGGCAGCACATATTTGAGCATTGGTCCGACAACATTGGCATCCAGATCTTTATTAGGCAGATAGCCGGTTGCGATAAACAGCGAAGCTGCAACCCCCCAAGCAATAAAGGCGCCAATATTAGGCATAACCATGTTTGATAATGAGGTTCCGAGTTTTTGTATCCGAACCTTTAGTGAAGATTTTTGTTCCATCAGAACGCCTCCTTTTTATTCTGATACTACTATACCACCATCCTTTTTCCAATGAAACTCAAACTTTGGCAAAATGTTTTTGACATTTATGGCTTCCTGTGACAATTTAAAATTAAAGTACTGTCCGGTCAGACTGCATCAAACATGCAGCAGGTGTTTACATCAGTAAGCCGTCAAAATATAAACCTATGTTTTTGCAGTCATTGTCTGGAATATCTGAATTATTTTATTTCAATTAACAGCTAACTAAAGCTTAAGCACATGAAAAAACCCGGAACATCGTCCCAGGTTTTAAACTATTCAACGGTAACGGCCTTAGCCAGATTACGAGGTTTATCAACATCAAGCCCGCGCTGCAGCGAAGCATAGTAAGCAATCAGCTGTGTCGGAATAACCATTGAAATGCTTGACAGGTAAGGATGCACCTGATTGACAACAATGTCATCACCTTCCTTATCCAGCCCTTCTTCAACCACTGTCAGGACATTAGCACCGCGTGCTGCAACTTCCTGAATATTGCCGCGGGTATGGGCAGCAACAGTCTCACTTGATGAAATCAAGGCCAGAACAGGGGTACCGTCTTCGATCAGTGAAATGGTTCCGTGTTTTAATTCTCCGGCAGCAAAACCTTCACACTGGATATAGGAAATTTCTTTGAGTTTTAAAGAAGCTTCCATAGCCACATAGTAATCGTTGCCGCGGCCGATATAAAAAGCATTTCGTGATGTTGCCAAAAGATGAGAAACTTTTTCTTCAATAACTTCCCGCTCAGAAAGGCTGGCTTCAATAGACTGAGCAACGATGGACAGTTCGTGCACTAAATCAAATTCCAAAGCTTCTTTTTTGCCATTAGCTTCACCGACAGCCTTTGAAAGGAAAGCAAGAGCTGCTATCTGAGCTGTATAAGCTTTGGTAGAGGCTACTGCAATCTCAGGACCGGCATGGAGCAGCATTGTGTAAGTTGCTTCACGAGACAGGGTCGAACCAGGCACGTTTGTAATCGTCAGACTAGGAATTCCCATCGCATTGGCCTTGACCAACACCTGACGGCTGTCAGCTGTTTCGCCGGATTGACTCAGCAGGATAAACATTGGTTTTTTGCTCAGCAATGGCATGTTATAGCCCCATTCAGAAGCAATTCCCAATTCAACCGGAGTATCTGTCAGTGTTTCAATCATTGATTTTGAAGCAAAACCTGCATTGTAAGATGTTCCGGCAGCTAAGATATAAATGCGGTCAGCCTCCTGAACAGATTTGACAATAGCAGGGTCAACGGTGATGTTTCCTTTATCATCTGCATAGGTTGAAATTAATTTGCGCATAACAGTAGGCTGCTCGTCAATTTCCTTAAGCATATAGTAAGGATAAGTTCCCTTGCCAATATCCGATAAATCAAGCTCAGCTGTGTAGGCTTCACGCTCAACAGCATTACCGTCGTAGTCTGTCACTTCCGCATTATCCTTCGTCAAGACAACCAATTCTTTGTCATGGATTTCCATGAACTGATTGGTTTCGCGAATCATAGCCATGGCATCTGAACAGACCATATTGTAGCCGTCGCCAAGACCGATCAAAAGCGGCGATTTGTTCTTAGCAACATAAATAGTATCCGGATTTTGTGAATCAACCAAGGCAAAAGCGTAAGAACCTTCAATAATATGGAGGGCTTTTTTAAAAGCCTCAAGTACAGACAAACCGTCTTCAACGAACTGACCAATTAAATGGACGGCAATTTCAGTATCCGTTTCGCCTTTTAATGTATGACCGGCCAAGTACTCTTCTTTGATTTGCAGATAATTTTCAATGACACCGTTATGGACTAAAACAAAGCGTCCAGTTGCTGATGTATGCGGGTGAGCGTTGGCCTCTGTAGCCTGACCGTGAGTCGCCCAGCGCGTGTGACCGATTCCTGTAGAACCAGCTACGTCAATACCAATTTTAGCCCGCAAATCGGCAATACGGCCGACTGACTTAATCAAACGTCCGTTTTCAGCTTTATCAATAACATAAATTCCGGCAGAATCATATCCGCGATACTCTAATTTTTCTAATCCTTGCATCAAAATATCTGTTGCATTACGATTTCCTACAACACCTACAATACCACACATAGTTTTCTTGCAGCAGAGTCTTTCCTGCTGCTTCCTCCTTAAATTTTTATAATTGGTATAGCCTAATTAGGCCTCCAAAAAATCAACAAAACCAGTATATAACTTTATTCTTCTAAAGTCAACAACAAAATTGGTCTAGTCTTATTTGATAGCACAAAGCAAGAAAAAAGAGCAGCTTGTGCTACTCTTTGCGGACAAACCCAAAGGTTTTTAATGGCAAAAGTCTAAAGGTTACAACACCTTTAATCTGTGATTTTTTGATAAGGCCAAATGTCCGGCTGTCCTTGGTATTTGTGCGGTCATCATTTAAAATCAAATATTGTCCCTTAGGAATTTCCTGATATTTTCCTTTAGTGACAGTGGCAACAGTAAAGTCAGCTGTGAAAGGATTGTCTGCGTTTTTTGCATGATAGCTGTTTTTCAGTTTCTCAATATAGGTCTGATCTTCTACCTTGTTGTTGAGATAAAAAATATCATCCATATATGTGATACTGTCTGCAGGTTCGCCAACGATACGGCCGATATGAGATTTACCGGCAGCCTGATAAACGACAAATTCTTTATAATCCGGTTTTTCTTTTTTGGAAATCGTAATGAGATCACCCGTTTTCAAATAACTGTTTGCATCATCTTGTGCTACCCGATAGGTAGAAAAAACAAAAATCCGCAATAAAAGCAGGATGAAAACTGCCAGCACGGCCAGAAGAATATTTCTGATAAAGTCACGTTTAACCATAGATCTCTCCTTAAGTTGTTACTCTTTATTATAGCATGTTTCAGACAATAAAAAAAGAGAGCGATTTTAAAATCATGACCAGCAGTTAAATGCCTCATCATCACTCTCTGATTATACTTACAATAGAACTATCTGCTTAATTTTCACCTAAAAAGAAGGACACTACAGCCACAACAATAACTGCTCCTAAGATAGACGGAACCAAAGCCATACCGGCCAGACTGGGTCCCCAGCTGCCAAACAGAGCCTGACCTGCCCAAGAACCAACCAGACCTGCAAAAATATTGGCAAAACAGCCCATCGTTTTTCCTCTGTTTGTCAGAGCACCGGCAATAGCTCCAATAATAGCTCCGACAATCAGCGACCAAATCAATCCCATAATTTCTGCCTTTCTGTATAAGAATTATATCTAGTTTAACAGGAAAATCCCTAAATGCCAAGAAAATTGCTTTTATCCCCGGCAGTCAATACTTTGCAAATCACATTCCAAAGAAAAAGGGAGTGGGAAAGAACCTAAAAATTGAAAATTTTGGTTCCCACCACTCCCTAGTTTCAAGGTGGTGACCTGAAACGGTCTCTCACCAGACCGTTTCACTCCCACCCCCGCACAGTTGGCTAGGCCAACTTAGTCTTACTCCCAACCACTGCGTCAAGAGCTTATTCCAAAACAAGAATATTGGATGAGTTTTTGCCCAGCCTCTGTATGCAATTCTTATTTTACTGTACGGACACGCATGGTGTTTGTTCCGCCTGAACCAACTGGTACACCGGCAACGATAACAATGTTATCACCAGATTCAACCAAGCCTGATTTAAGCGCTGCTTTTTCAGCAATTTCGAACATGTCATCAGTAGATGCAGGTTTCTTCGTCAAAATTGGAATCACACCCCAGTTGATCATCAATGATTTTTGAATCTTTTCATCAAATGTTAAAGCTAAGATGTCAGTATCCGGACGGTATTTAGAGATTAAACGGGCTGTATTACCGGTTTCAGTGATGGTAACAACCAATTTAATATCCATTGATCTGGTTGCATCTTTAACAGCTGAGGCAACAACTTCTGTTTTGTTTGTACGAGGCAGATTGTCTGAGTTCAAACGGCCATATTCGTTAAGAAGCGTTTGAGCGTTTTTATCAATGGTTGCCATTGTACGTACTGATTCAACCGGATATTTACCGTTAGCAGATTCTCCGGAAAGCATTGTTGCATCTGTACCGTCAATAACCGCATTGAAAACGTCAGATACTTCTGAACGCGTTGCACGCGGTTTGTCAGTCATTGTTTCAAGCATGTTTGTTGCTGTGATAACTGCCTTGCCGGCTGCATTGACCTTAGTGATAATCATTTTTTGGTAAACCGGAACCATTTCAAACGGAACTTCAATACCCATATCACCGCGGGCAATCATGATACCGTCTGCAGCATCAATAATTTCATCAATGTTGTCAATACCTTGTTGGTTTTCGATTTTAGCAAACAATTTAACATGATCATTGCCGGTTTCTTTACAGATAGCACGCACTTCATTAACATCTTTTGCCGTACGAACAAACGAAATAGCAATGAAGTTAAGTCCTTGTTCCAAACCAAAACGAATATCAGCATTGTCACGTTCAGCAAGTGCCGGGAAAGGAATCTTAGTGTTAGGAATGTTAACACCTTTTTGCTTGGCGATAGTGCCGTCATTTTCAACAACGACTTCAAACTCACGGTTAGTAATATCTTTAGCTGTTACCGTAAGACCAAGTTTCCCGTCATCAATAAGAATGGTTTGACCGACAGCAACGTCATCATAAATATCAAGACCGCCGGCAACATTCAAAGCAATAACATCTTTTGTAGATTGGATACCTTGCTTAGTCGCTACACGAAGCTTATCGCCAGTCTTGTAAGAAAATTCTTTTGAACCATCTTCAAACAATTCTGTACGCATTTCAGGTCCCTTAGTATCAAGAAGGAATCCAACCTTTTGGCGTGCCAATTCTTCGGCACGGCGTACAGTTGCCATACGTTCACCCTGCTCAGCATGATCTCCATGTGAGAAGTTGAAACGAAAGACATTAGCCCCTTCAGTAATCAATTCAGCAATCTTGGCAGCTGAAGCTTCGACATCAAGCTTTTCATCCCAATAACCATCCTCACCGAATCTTTTACCGCCGCGGATTTCAACCGCCGGACCTAATGTTGCAACAATTTTTACGCGTTTATTCATTTTTTATGAAACTCCCTTATTTTCTGTCAATCATTGATTATTATTAAAAACTATAACGCAGTCTTAGTGAGCTAAGTCACGATTTAAAGCCGCAAAATCAAGGCGTGCTTTGTGAGGATTGTTCACAACAATATCCCCTGCTTCTGTCAAACTAAAGAGGGCACCTTCTTCTGCTGTTCCAAGAATTGGATGCTCAACCAGTTTTTCATTTTGAATGCCGACGGCCAGACCGCCCTTGCCGGCTTTCAGCAACTCGACTGCATGTGCTCCCATCCATGAAGCAATCACACGGTCACGAGGAGTTGGTGCTCCGCCGCGAAGAATGTGACCAAGGTTTGTCACCCGAAGATCACTGTCATCTCCTGCTTCTTTCATCTTGGCAGCAAATGCTTCACCATGCATAACACCCTCTGCAAGAACGATTAAGTGGTGGTTTTTGCCTTTAGTGGCATAGCCGTCTTTAACCTGGGCTACAACTTCGCTGATATCGTAGTCTTCCTCAGGGATGATGATTTGGTCAGCACCGGCCGCGATTCCAGACCAAAGTGCGATATCACCTGCATTGCGTCCCATCACTTCAACAACAAAGGTACGTCCGTGACTGAATGACGTGTCGCGAATTTTGTCAAGAGCTTCCATTGCCGTATTAACAGCGGTATCAAAACCGATCGTGTAATCAGTTCCGACAATATCGTTATCAATCGTTCCAGGAAGACCGATAGCAGGGAAACCGTGTTCGGTTAAGCGCATAGCGCCGTGGTAAGAACCATCGCCGCCGATAACAACAACACCTTCAATTCCATGCTTTTTGAGTTGTTCAATACCTTTTAATTGCCCTTCAAGCTTAGCAAATTCAGGATAACGTGCAGATTGGAGGAAAGTTCCTCCGCGAGAAAGGATGTTTGATACTCCTTTGGCGTCAAGCGGGAAAATATCACCCTCAACCATACCAGCATAGCCACGGTTGATGCCGCAAACTTCCATTCCCTCAGAAATTGCTTTACGAACGACTGCACGAACAGCAGCATTCATACCAGGGGCGTCTCCGCCGCTGGTTAAAACAGCAATACGTTTCATTTTGCTTGATACTCCTTTATTTAAATTAACGTTATTATTATAGCACAAACCTTGGTAAAATGTTCACTTTCTTTCTTACTTTTTAGCGAAAAAGCGTTTTCAACGCATAATTGGCCAGTTTTTCTTCCAGCTCCGGGCTTTTGGCAACAAAATGACGGCTGCTTTGCAGCGTTTCTTTGCTTTCTGCATAGTGCAGCACAACCGGAATATTTCCGGGATAATCCGCCAAAATAGCAGAAACTTCTTTATCATAGGCATGATTTTGCAGTTTTATCCAAAACTTCTCTGTCAAAGCAGGCTCTAACCGGTGCAAAACCATCTGCAGGCGCTGATCCCGCTCTTGAATTTTACCGGTAAAATAATAGATCGTTTTCTCAGCCAGAATCTGTCTGTATTTCTGATAAACTTCTGGAAAAAGAGTAATATCAAGCTTTTTCTTGGTATCGGTCACACTGAGAAAGGCCATCTGCTCCCCTCTTGATTTCGTTCTGATAATCTTGATGGTATTGATTTGCGCAAGCACAGTAACTTCGCTTCCTTCAACAAGATCACTTATCCCCACCAGGTTTTTCGATGAGTGCTTAGCAATTTCAACCAACGGATGAGGGCTGATACCTGCTCCGATGATATCCTGCTCCATCTGATATTTTTCCGCATTGGTATAATCCTCTTCTTCCAGCCAGTTGTAGGAAGAATCGGCAAAGAGACTTCCCAGCTCATTGACAAAAGTGAAGAGATGTTCCAAATTCACCACAATTTTTTTGCGGTTCTTTTCAAACTGATCGAACAAGCCAATTTGAACCAGAGGACTGATGATTTCAGTCTTCTGATATTTCTCCGGCATTCTTGTCAGAAAGTCTTCTACACTTGAAAAAGGGCGGTTTTCAATAATCCAATAGGCAAAATCACGCGCTATTCCTTTGATATTTTTCAAGCCTAGGTATATCTGACCCTGGCTTATTTTATCAGAATAGGGAATCGTATTGATGGACAGAGGACCAATTTTAAAATCCGCTTCCAGAGCATTATCAAGGTAGTCACTGCTGGAGTAATTTAGCATAATGTCAAAGAAAACAGCCGGGTAATGCGCCTTGAAATAAGCCATCTGGAAGGCCAAAGCTGAGTAGGCATAGGCATGGCTCCGGTTAAAACCATAACCTGCGAACTTAGCCATTCTGGCAAATAAATCCTTGGCTACTTTAGGATTTCGTCCGAGATGTTCGGCTCCTGCCAAAAAATCTTTTTCCATCTTTTGCATCTCAGCCGCATTTTTCTTAGACATAGCACGGCGCAGCAAATCCGCCTTTCCCAGTGTGAAGCCCGCAAACACCTGAGCAATCTGCATGACTTGCTCCTGATAAAGCATGATACCATAGGTGGATTTTAAAATAGGAGCAACCACAGGATCGATCAGATCAACTTTTTCCCGGCCGTACTTGCGCCGAATGAAGTTTTCCGTATAATCACTGGCACCGGGGCGGTTAAGACTGGTTGCTGCCACGACTTCTTCAAAACGGGACGGCTTAATGCGCTTTAAGAGATTGATGGCACCGGCAGCTTCAAATTGAAAAATTCCTTTTGTATTGCCGGCAGCAAACAGAGCCAATGTTTCTTTGTCTTCCAAATCAATGGATCTGATATCAATAATCTGGCCGTAATCCTTGGCTGCTTTTTCCTGCATCTTTTGAACAAAGGTCAGATTTCTAAGGCCTAAAAAGTCCATTTTCAGCAGTCCGTTAGCTTCAACTGCCGGTGCATCGTACTGGGTAATCATCATTTCCTCACCAGACTTGAGAGGAATGTGATCCGTTAAATTATCATCACTCATTACGATTCCGGCTGCATGGATAGAGGTCTGGCGAGGATTCCCTTCTATTTTTCGGGCAATTTCAAAGGCCCTACGGTACTCTTCTTTGCTGTTAATAATCTGACGAAAGGCAATATTTTTTTCATACACACTGGTCAGCGTATCCCGAAAACTAATCTTTTTAGTGATATTGCTGAGTTCGTACTCCGTTGCTCCGAAGCGTTTGAAGACATCTCGTATGGCTTGTCTGGCTCCAAATGTTGAAAAAGTAACAATTTGGGCAGAATGCGTTGAACCATAGCGGTCACGAACATAACTCAAAAACTGACTGCGGTAAATATCAGGAAGATCAATATCAATATCCGGCATGCTGTAGCGCTCTTCATTAAGGAAACGTTCAAAAAGGAGATCATTTTTCACAGGATCAATGCCGGTGATATCCAAAGCAAAAGCTACCAGACTTCCCGCAGCAGATCCCCGTCCCATTCCCATATAATAGTTTTGAGAACGGCCGAAGCGCAGCAGATCCCAAACAATCAAAAAGTAGTCATCAAATCCCATTTTATGAATGACAGTCAGTTCAGTTCTCAAACGTTCCTGATAGCTGTTGCCTGTAAGATTTTTAGCTTTCAGTCCTTGCTGTGCCAGTTCTCTCAACTCTTCAGCAGCAGGCTTGTGACGGTTAAAACGCGGCAGCTTTAAGTCAGTATTAAATTGATAAGAAACAGAAGCGACCAGTTTTTCTAAATTCACAAGACTTTGCGGAAAACGTTGGGCAAAAAGAGCTTCCATCTCACTTTCAGAAAACAGATATTGATTTTTAGCGACCGGCTCCACGTCCCTCAAAGGAAGATTATCTCTGATAGCATGCAGAATCTGCAGCGTTTCCGTTTCAGCATTTTCATAGTAGCGCACCGTGTAAAGAGGCAGGATTTGATGTGTAAAATTCAGCTGCGGCGTGTCCGGTCTGACACCAATGTAGAAAGAATCAGGCAAATCCATGTTTTCAATTCCTTCAAAATAAGGAACGACAACAGCCACTCCCTCCATAAATTCTTCTACATCAGAAAACAGATGATGGTCGGTCATTTTTGCTGTTGAAATCTTAAGCAGATTTTGATAACCTGCAGTATCTTGAGCAATAAAGCACATGGTCACCTGCTCGCCAAGCAGCATCAAGTCAGTCTCAAGCCCTAAAACCGGCACCAGATTTTCCCGCTGTGCCATTTTGATAAAATGAAAGGCAGCATAGAGATTATCCTTATCCATAATCCCGATATGTGAGTACCCCAGTTCCTTGGCCTTTTTGATATAAGACTTTAAGTCAATCAAACTATCCATAAAACTATAAACGGTTTTAGTATCTAACTGTGCAAACATAGCCTTCTCCTTAAAATCCTCTTATTTTCTATTATACTATAAATCCGTATAATTCTCTTCTCATTCTGTCATGGCATGATTTAAAGATCAAAACTAGCGAGAAAATTCCAGCAGCGTTCACTGACCTATAAAAAAGCCGCCAGCTTAATAATCTTTAATTTTCAGCGTCTGTCATAAACTTCTGAATTATTTCTTGACATTGCTTTTTTATAATTGTATTATAGATATAACACAATTATACATTTAGAAGGGAGAAAAGATGGCTTGGAAATTTGATGAAAAATCGCCTATCTATCTTCAGATTGCTAATCATATTAAAATGCAGATTATCAGTCAGGAAATAAAGCCCGGTCAACAGCTGCCCACAGTCAGAGATCTGGCCGAAGAAGCCGGTGTTAACCCTAACACTATGCAGCGTGCTTTTACATCGCTGGAACACGAAAATATGGTTTTTTCGGTCAGAACTTCCGGACGTTTTGTTACAGAAGACTTACAGCTTATTGAAGAGGAACGCCATAAACTGGCACAGACAGAGCTCAAAGGTTTTATTGACAAGATGACCAAACTCGGTTTTAGTAAAGATAATCTAGTAACAGTATTAGAACAATATATTAAAGGAGAGTCGCAATGACAGAACAACTGCCCCTGCTGCAACTGCACCACGTTACCAAAAAATTCGGGAAAAAAGCTGCCCTTGATGATATTTCCTTCAAACTGCCAAAAGGGAAAATTATCGGCTTATTGGGTCCAAACGGAAGCGGCAAGACGACACTTATCAAACTGGCTAACGGCCTTTTGCAGCCAACCTCAGGTGAAATCGTAGTGAACGGACTGAGACCCTGTCCTCAAACAAAATCAATGGTTTCCTACCTCCCTGATACGAGCTATCTCAGCGATAAAATGCGGGTCAGTGATATTTTGCGTCTGTTTGAAGACTTTTACAGTGACTTTGACAGGCAAAAAGCTGAACGGTTATTGGAAGATTTAGCTATCGGTCAGGATGAAAAATTAAAAAATCTCTCTAAAGGCAATAAAGAAAAGGTACAGCTGATTCTTGTGATGAGCCGCAAAGCACAGCTGTATATTCTGGATGAGCCCATCGGCGGTGTTGATCCCGCTGCCCGTGACTACATCTTAAGAACAATCGTTAATAATTACTCAGAAGATGCTTCTGTTCTCATTTCAACACACCTGATTGCTGATGTTGAACAAATTTTAGATGACGTTATTTTTATCAATCAAGGAAAGATTGTTTTGCAGGAAACTGTTGATGATTTACGTGAGAAATATGCACAGTCAATCGATCAGATCTTTAGAGAACGATTCAAAGCTTAGGAGGATGTCATGTTTGGAAAATTATTAAAATATGAATTTAAATCAGTCGGAGCTTGGTTTTTCGGCTTGTATGGATTAGCTGTATTTATTTCCTTGGGCTTGGGTTTTTGGTTCAGCCGCAATATCAAGCTTCAAAAGGAGACCAGTTTTAACTCAGATACGCAGGATATTTTGCTTTTTGCTTTATCAAGTGCATTGGTAGCCGTTTTTATTGCTATTTTTATCGCCACCCTGCTAATTATTATTCGCCGCTTTTATAATAATATTTTCGGCAGAGAAGGCTATCTGACCTTAACCCTGCCGGTATCAACGCACAAAACGATTTTGGCTAAATTACTGACCGGTTTTATTTGGAACGTCTGCAGCGGCATGATTTTCATAATCAGTGTCTTCCTATTAGCCTTTCCGGCTCTCAAACAATTACAGCCTACGTATCTGTCCGACGTGATGAATGCCGCCAAGGACGCTCTCCTCTCTCCTAAATTTGGATTGTTCATTCTTCTTATAATCGCAGGAATTTTCACCAGTATTTTAGAAATTTACTTTGCCATTTCTTTAGGCCAGCTTTTTCAGGATTACCGCGGTTTGCTTGCTTTTGCCTTTTACTTTGTTATCAATCTTACCCGCAGTTTTTTAGATTATCTTGCAACTGGTGCCGGAACCGGTTTGATTAATGCCATGATTTCGGGCAGTGATAGTATTTTTGAAGACTATTATCAGCTGACTCTAAATATTGTCGTTACTGTCATTTACGGCCTCATTTTCTACTTCGGAACACACTACATTATCAAAAACAAATTGAACATCCAGTAAAATTTGCTGCCACAAAAGCAAAGGAGATTAGTCTTTCTAATCTCCTTTATTATTTAGTTTAACCCATTTTGAAATTTATTTTTTAAGAGGCCGTTTTCAAAATACAATGTAATATCTGCCGATTCGGATTCTGCTTGTAAACCGCTGGTCCAGACTGCCTGAATTTCTGTTTTATCCGACGACACAGACTGAGACAGAACATCCGGCTCACCCAGTTGTTCAATGACTTGCTTGTAACTGGTCCGTGTCTGCAGTTTTTGAAAATCAGCTTGGGAAATTTTCGCCTTGCGCTTAAATGAAAAATTGGTGATAGAGCGTGCTACTGTACTGTTCTCATACAGATGAACGACGATGACCGCACCATCTCTTTCCCAAGTATAGCTGTCTAAAGTGACATCCCCTGCCGGCTTTTGCTCATGTTTAACGGGCTCACCCAGAAGCTTTTTTAATTCTTCCAGACTTGTCCCGCCTGTAAAGGCAGTCCTGTCCTCAGAAACGTTAATCTTGTTAAAATGCAAACGAAAGTCCGCATTCTCTGTTTTCATCAGCAAAGCCTCATCAGATGGCTGCGCTGGTTTTTGCTGAGACTCTCTAGCCTGACAGCCCAGCATCAGCAAACAGCATATAGCGGCTGCTCCTGCCTGCAGCACTTTCCTCAATCCTTTCATAACAGCCAAAATCTCCTTTAAATAAAAAAACGCCTATGCGTTTTCGTTTATGGAGCCGGTGGGAGTCGAACCCACGTCCAAACACCTGCCAGCTTATTTGTCTACAACCATAGGCTATGTCTTGATTTAACTGAGAAACGGTACATAGCTCAAATCTTTCCTCAGCGAGTCTGTCAATCTCTTTTTAACCAGCCAGACAATGGTTAAACGTAGCTTGCTAATCATAAGACTTCCGCCGAAACACAAGCAATCTCGTGGAAGTCACACAGGCTGGTTTTTAGGCAGCTACTGCGTAAGAATTTGTATTTTTTGCAGTTATATTTAACTGGCATTTTTACATCTGCCGATGAGTCGCAAAATAAGCCGCATAATGCCTGTCGAATCCGTAACGACCCCAAACATTATCCGTGAAAATAGTATAGCAAAATACAGAAAAAATAGCAAAAAAATACCCTAATATGTTATCATAATATTATGAAAATGAAATTAAGCAGGCGCTACCTGATACTGCAAAAGATTATCCAGATTTTAGGCGTTTTAGCCTTAATTGCTTCTGTCATTCTGGTTATCTGGTTCTATAAATTGGGCATTTTAAATGACAGCAATGCCTTAAAAGATCTGGTTCACCGTCACAGAGTCATAGGACCTTTGATTTTTATACTCGTGCAGGTTTTCCAAATTGTTTTTCCCGTTATTCCAGGCGGCGTTACTACGGTTGCCGGATTTCTGATTTTCGATACCTGGCTTGGTTTCATTTTAAATTATATTGGTATTATCATCGGCAGCGTCATGCTTTTTCTTCTGGTTAAATGGTTTGGCCGAAAATTTATTCTGCTCTTTATGAAAAAAGAAACCTTTTATAAGTATGAAGCCAAATTGGAAAGCGAGACTTACGAAAAGCTCTTCATTTTTTGTATGCTGTCTCCGGTTTCACCGGCCGACATCATGGTTATGATCACCGGTTTGACTAATATGACTCTCAAGCGTTTTACAACGATTATCGCCATCACTAAACCTTTATCCATCATTTCATACAGTTATTTTTGGATTTACGGCAGCAAATTCTTGGAACATCTTTTTAAATAATCAAAATGGGAAAGCTCATAAAATTCCCCCATACATGCAAAGCGAGTCTGGAAAATGTATTCCAGACTCGCTTTGCTGTTTCTTTATCAAAAATCCACCTTGAGGGAATCGAACCCCCATCTCAAGAACCGGAATCTTACGTGATATCCATTACACTAAAGGTGGACAACACTGATAATTATACCATAGTTTTGCCAATTTGGCTGCAAATTTAGCAAAATTATTTTATCTGTTCATCAATGTTTTTTAATCCAGCTCCAAACCGCCTGTATAGAGACGATAATAGGTACCTTTTTGCTTCATCAGCTCTTCATGGCTGCCCCGTTCGATAATGCGTCCGTGATCCATGACCATAATCAGATCTGAATTTACAATGGTAGACAGCCGGTGGGCAATGACAAAAACAGTTCGCCCTTCCATCAATTTGTCCATACCGTCCTGTACCATTTTTTCCGTTCGGGAATCGATAGACGACGTGGCTTCATCCAAAATCAGCACCGGAGCGTTGGCTAAAGCTGCACGGCCAATGGCAATCAGCTGGCGCTGACCATTCGACAGGCTGGCACCGTCTGATTTCAGCAGGGTTTCATAACCATGGTCCAAATGGTGAACAAAACTGTCAACATTGGAAATGCTAGCTGCTTCTAAAATCTCTTCCTGAGAGGCATTTTCACGGCCATAGGCGATATTTTCAGCAATAGTTCCTGTAAATAAATGCGTATCCTGCAGAACAATGCCCAAGGATTTTCGCAGCGAAGCTTTCTTTATCAGCTTGATATCAATACCGTCATAAGTAATAGAGCCTGACTGAATATCGTAGAAGCGGTTAATCAGGTTGGTAATGGTTGTTTTCCCGGCTCCCGTAGCTCCGACAAAGGCAATTTTCTGCCCTTGTTTAGCTTCAAGATTGATATCGTAGAGAATCTGCTTGTTATCATCGTAGGAAAAATTTACATTCTTAAAATTAACATTGCCGACCAAAGGTACTAAGGCAAAGTCCCCGTTTTCACGCGGATGCTTCCAAGCCCAAAGATTGGTCTCTTTGTCGGTCACTGTCATTTGGCCGTCAATCAGTTCATAGTTGACCAGAGTAACGATCCCATCATCCACTTCTTCTTTTTCATCAAGCAAGCGGAAAATGCGGTCCGCACCGGCCAGAGCCATTAGAATAAAATTCAGCTGCTGCGATACCTGAGCGATTGGCTGGGTGAAAGATTTGGTCAGCTGCAAAAATGATATCAATCCGCCGATTGTCAGCCCGCCCAGTCCGGAAATCGTAAAGGTTCCTCCGATAATCGCTACCAATACATAAGACATATTTCCCAGATTTGCAAGGGTAGGCATCAGGATATTGGCATAGGCATTAGCTTTATAGGAGGATTCAAAGAGTTTCTCATTGATGGCATCGAATTTTTTAGCAGATTCCTGCTCATATACAAAGGCTTTTACTACCTTTTGACCGGCCATCATCTCTTCTATATAACCATTTTCGGCCCCCAGATTTTTTTGCTGCTGGCCAAAATAAAATTTGGATTTGGCAGAAATCGTGCGAATAGTAATCACAATGATAACAATCATAGCAGCAACTACTAAAAACAAGAGCGGGCTTACCAGCAGCATTGATACGGTCACACCAATGATTGTAATGGAGGAGGCCAAAAGCTGCGGAAGAGACTGCTCGATAGCCTGACGCAGGGTATCAATATCATTAGTATAAACGGACATGATATCCCCATGCTGGTGCTGATCAAAATATCTAACGGGAAGCTTTTGCATGCGGGCAAAGAGCTGATCTCGCAGCGTCCGCAGGGTATCTTGGCTGACAATAGCCAAAATCAAACTAAAAGCATAGTTAGCCAGAACACCCGCCAAACAGAAAATTCCTAAGCGTACTAAAAAATAAAACAGCGGTCCAAAGTTTTTATCGTCACTCTGTGAAATGGGGATAATATAGCTGTCAATCAGTGTTTGAATAGAGGCTGTCAAATAGACTGTTGCCAAAGAGGAAACAGCAATTAAAAGAAAGGAAATCAGCAGGCGCAGCTTGTATCTTTGCCAAATGTAGATGAAAACTCGGCGGATAGAAGCCCAAGAATTATCAGGTCTTTGTTTGTTACTCATCTTGGTCACTTCCTTTCGTTTGGGTTTCATAAACTTCCTGGTAGATTTTATTGGTTTGCAGCAATTCTTCATGGCTGCCCAGACCATTGATTTTTCCATCGTCCAGAACAATGATTCGATCAGCATCTTCAACAGATGAGATTCTCTGAGAAATAATGATTTTAGTTGTTCCCTGAAGACTGGCAGCCAAGCCCTCCCGAATTAATTTATCCGTTTTGGTATCAACAGCCGATGTCGAATCATCCAAAATCAAAATTTTAGGATTGGTCAGCAAAGCGCGGGCAATGCACAAACGCTGGCGCTGTCCTCCGGATACATTGGCACCGCCGCGCTCGATCATTGTATCATAGCCGTCTTCAAACTGGGCAATAAATTCATCTGCCTGCGCAATTTTACAGGCAGCAATAATTTCTTCATCTGTCGCCTCTTTATTGCCCCAGCGCATGTTTTCTTTGATTGTTCCGGAAAATAGGACATTGGTTTGTAAGACCATGGCTACCTTGCGCCGGAGAGCATCCAGATTATAGTCGCGGACATCTCGGCCGCCGACCTTTACAGAACCGCCATCAACATCATACATGCGTGCCAAAAGCTGCACAAGACTGGACTTGCCGGAGCCTGTTCCGCCTAAAATTCCAATGACTTCACCAGATTTGATCGAAAGATTGACATCCCTTAAAACCAATTTTTCTTCAGACGTTTCATAGCCAAAATCAACATGTTCAAATGTGATAGAGCCGTCTATTACTTCTGTCAGTCCGTTTGGAGGTGAGACGATCGTTGCCTGTGTCGTCAGAACCTCTGAAATCCGCTCCACCGATGCCATTGATATGGTCAGCATGACAAAAATCATGGTGAACATCATCAGTGACATTAAAATCGTTATCGTGTAGGAAAACATGGAAGTCAGCTCACCTGTCGTAAATTCTTTGGCAACAATCAAATGAGCGCCCAGCCAGGAAATCATGATGAAGGACGAATACATGGACAGCATCATCGCAGGATTATTGATGATGACAATGCGGATTGCCTTGACAAACATTCCATAAATCTTGCGGGAAGCGCCTTGAAATTTCTTGGTTTCTTCTTCCTCTTTAACATAAGATTTTACAACCCGCATATTGGTGATATTTTCCTGTACACTGGAATTCAATTCATCATAGGCATTGAAGACTTTCCGAAAAAGCGGAAAAGCAAACTTTAATACGCCTGCCAAAACAAGAGCCAGAAACACAGCCACATAGACAAAGATCATGGCCATCTTAGCATTGATAAAAAAAGAGACAGTAATGGCAAAAATCAGATTGAGCGGTGCACGCACGCAGACACGAATGATCATCTGATAGGCATTTTGTACATTGGTAACATCAGTCATCATCCGTGTTACTAAACCGCCCGATGAAAAACGGTCTATATTTTCAAATGAGAAAGTCTGTACCTTGTTGTAGAGGGCACGCCGCAGATTTTTGGCAAAGCCGGCAGAACCAAGTGCCCCATAGCGAGCAGACTGCATGCCGCAGGCCAAAGACAGCAAAGCCAAAACAACCATAAGTATGCCATACTTAATAATATTTCCCATATCCTGTTTATTAACGCCGTAATCAATAATATAAGACATCAAAAAGGGCAGGGCTATTTCAAAAATGACTTCAAAAAACATGAACAATGAGGCCAGCAAAGAGGGCTTCTTGTACTCTTTTATTTGGGCCAGCAAAGGTCTAAGCATCCATTTCCTCCTTATCAAAACTCTTGTTTACCCTACCCTAAAAATGAAAAGGGCCAGGCTTTTTAAATAGCAGCTCCTAGTAAGCATCCCAAACTTATAAGGACTATGCCATTTTAGCATGAATCACTGTCAGCTCTTTGATGTTCAAAAAGCAAGTCAAACCATACTAACCATTGGAGCAAAAAAGGACTGGAAATACTAGTTTTCCGGTCCTATAGAAATATAGAAATTCTCTAATGAATTATAATTCAATATCACCAAACAAATCAGCCATTGAGAATCCAGTTTGTGTTTCCGGAAGCTCATAATCTTGTTTGTCTTGACGTCTTGGACGGCGAGGACGTGACTGACGTTTTTCACCGCTGTTTTCATCTTGAGCTGGACGCTCTTCAAGAGCCTTGATTGAAAGTGACACACGTTCATCAGCAGTATTAACATCAAGAACTTTGACAGTTACATCTTGACCGACTGAAAGAACATCTTTTGGATTTTCAACACGCTTGTGCGAAATTTGTGAAATGTGAACCAGCCCGTCAATACCAGGAAGAACTTCAACAAAAGCACCGAAGTCTGTCAAACGCTTAACTTTGCCTTCGATAACATCGCCCGCAGCAAGTTTTTGTTCAACACCATCCCATGGTCCGGGAGTTGTTGCCTTAAGAGAAAGTGACACACGGCCGGCTTCTTCATCAATGGCAAGAACTTTGACTTGAATTTCTTCACCGACTGTAACAACAGATTTTGGTGACACATTGCGTTCATGTGATAACTCACTGACGTGTACCAAGCCGTCAACTCCGCCAAGATCGATGAAAGCACCAAAGCTTGTCAAACGGGCAACAGTACCGGTAACAATATCGCCGACAGCAAGTTTTGAGAAGACTTCTTTGCGAGCTTCTTCTGCTGCTGCCTCAACAACATCGCGGCGTGAAAGGATGAAACGATTTTCTGCAGGATCAACCTCTTTAATCTTAGCTTCAAACTCTTGACCGACAAATTTTTCGGTATTGCGTACGAAACGTGTATCAATCATTGATGCCGGGATAAAACCGCGCAATCCTTCAAATTCAACTGAAAGTCCGCCTTTAACAGCACGTGTTCCCTTGACCGTTACAACTTCGCCTTCGCGGCCGACAAGTTTATCCCAAGCTTTGCGAGCTTCCAGACGTTTTTTAGAGACAAGGAAAGTCACTGTATCTGTATCTTTTCCGACAACTTGACGAAGGACAAGCACTTCAACTTTATCGCCCGGTTTAACCAAATCGTTAATATCCGCATTGCGATCATTAGTCAGTTCGCGAAGCGTCAATACAGCTTCAACACCTGTTCCATCAATAACAAGGTTTGCCTGTTCACCATCTACAGTTAACACTTCTGCAGTAACAACATCACCTGGATTTACTTCACTAACACTGTTGAGCAAATCTTCAAATTCATTCATTCTAAAAAAACCTCCGACAAGAAATAAGAAATCTTATCTCTTGATAACAATATATTTTCACAAGGTAACCCGCAAGGACAAACAACAAGACGCATATCACTGACGGCCTTAGACTCGGTCTAATACCTCTGACTGGGGTAGCTGGATTCGAACCAGCGCATGAGGGAGTCAAAGTCCCTTGCCTTACCGCTTGGCTATACCCCAAACTAAATCATTCGTACTCAGAAAACTCGTAAAACGAAGTTGAACACGACCTAAAATCCTAGTGAAAAAGACAAACTTCCTAGCGTTTTTAACAACGCTTCGTCAGTTTTCTATTTTCATACGGATTTTTTAACGGTCTTTGTATCCTGAGTATGGAAGGGGAGGGATTCGAACCCCCGAACCCGAAGGAGCGGATTTACAGTCCGCCGCGTTTAGCCTCTTCGCTACCCTTCCAGTGACAACTAAAGATTAGTTTATCATAATCTTATGTCAAAATCAAGCCTTTTCTTAGTTTAGTTATTCAAATTGTAGGCCTCAATAACAGCTTCTACAGCGGCTTCTAAATTTTTATGAAAATCAACAGCCTCACCGTTTTTCACTGCTGCATATTTTTCATCAATCTCAGCAATTTCACCGATAACTCTTTTCCCGACTGTCAGCTGATAGCCTGTCATTTTCGCACCATTGACTTCAACTTGAGCATCGCTGATCTGGATTTCAATTTTCTTATCTTTTTTACGCATAATTTACCTCTCAAATATTTTACAAAAAAAAAGAAAAGCTTGCAAGAGCAAGCAAATTTTTCTTTTTAGTCATTGACCTTGTAAATCCATCCTTCCGGTGCTTCAACGTCACCAAACTGGATACCTGTCAGCTCATCATAGAGCTTACGTGTTACAGGTCCTACTTCCGTTTCACTGTAGAAAACATGGAAGTCATCGCCGTGCTGAACACCGCCGATTGGTGAGATAACGGCTGCTGTACCGCAGGCACCTGCTTCAACAAATTTATCCAAATCATCAATTCTGACATCTCCTTCGATGGCTTTCATACCGAAGCGTTCTTTAGCCAAATAAAGGAGGGAGTATTTAGTGATTGATGGCAGAATGGATGGGCTGAGCGGTGTGATAAATTCATTATCTTTTGTAATGCCAAAGAAGTTTGCCGAACCCACTTCTTCAATCTTAGTGTGGGTAGCCGGATCAAGATAGATAACATCAGAGAACTTATGATCCTGAGCAACTTTGCCCGGCAGAAGACTGGCTGCGTAGTTGCCGCCGACCTTGGCTGCCCCTGTTCCGTGAGGCGCTGCACGGTCATAATCATCCTGAATCAGGAAATTAGTCGGTGCCAAACCGCCCTTGAAATAATTGCCAACCGGCATAGCAAAAACGGTAAAAATATATTCACTGGCCGGATGAACACCGATAACATCACCAACACCGATCAGTAGAGGCCGCAGATAAAGTGTCGCACCGGTACCGTATGGCGGTACATAGTCATCATTGGCGCGTACCACTTGCTTCACAGCGTCAATAAATTTATCAGTTGGTACCTGAGGCATTAAAAGGCGGTCAGAAGTCCGCTGCAGACGCTCAGCATTCATATTCGGACGGAATAATTGCACGGAACCATCTTTGGTGCGGTAGGCTTTTAGTCCTTCGAAAGCCTGCTGACCATAATGAAGAGCCGGTGAGCTTTCTGAGATGTGAAGCGTTGCATCTTCTGTCAGTTTGCCGTCGTCCCACTTGCCATCTTTATAATAAGAGATGTAACGAAATGGAAGCTTGTGGTATTCAAATCCAAGGTTTTCCCAGTCTAAATCTACTGTCATGTTAAATTCCTCTTTCTTCCTTTTTTCTTTTTCTATTGTACGCTTTTCCCAAAAATTTTCAAGTGTTTTTTCGTAAAATTCTGAAAATTCCTTAAAGAAATAAAACCAGACAGTCACATCACAGCTTCTGCCTAGCTTTATCATATTATTTCAAAGATTTCAGTCCTTCCGTCAGCGCACAGAACCATGGAAATATTCTCAGTATGAGTTTATTCTGGCAGAAAGCACGCCCTCATCGGAAATGGTATCTGAAATGAAGCTGCCGTTGCTGGTGCGCTCAGACATGGACAGCTCAGCCAGATTGACATCGTAAGCTGCCGTCTGTGATCTAACCTCAAGAACTTCCGCCTGCCCGCTGCTAGAATCTGCTGTCGTAAACAAATCAAGCTCCCCTGCCTTTGTTTCGGAAAAGACGGGGCCGGCCGCAAAGACACGGTGCGGCTTGTTCTTGAGTTCGCGCAGTACCTGCAGGCCTCTTTTAGCCCGGCCGGTAAGCGGAATAAGGCTGACAGCCATTCGTTTTAAGCTGCCTCGCTGGGTCAAAATATAGATGCTGTCCGTATTAGCGATAAAGGCACTGGCCACATAATCGCCATCTTTGAGATTAACAGCTTTGACACCTGCAGCCTTAGGCCCTACAATCGGTACTTCCTCAATATTGAAACGCAGAGCGTAACCTTTGTTGGTAACCAGCATGATATCGTCCAGTTTGATTGGTGAGATGGCGACGATGCGATCGTCATCATTTTTTAATTTAGCATACTTGACGGATTTTGTTTTATAGCTGCGCCATGGGGTTAAATCTTTACGCTCGAAACGCTTAATTTGCCCCAACTGGGTAGCCGCATAATAAGTGCCTTCTTCAAAATGATCCACCAAATCAACATAGAGAATTTCTTCGTCTGTAGCAAAATTAGTAACCGTCTGACTGAGGTGTTCACCGATTTCTTTCCAGCGGATATCCGCTAATTCATGAACAGGCCGGTAAATAACATTGCCCAGACTGGTAAATAAAAGCAGACTTTGAGTCGTCTTAGCGTTTTTAATAAAGACAGCGTCATCATCGTCGCGCTTGCCCAACTCCTCAATCGTTGACGCATTGAAAGAACGCGGGCTGGTCCGTTTGATATAACCGCCGCGGGTAACACTGACAAAAGTTTCTTCCTCAACAATGAGGCTGGCTGTGTCAATCTCTATCGTCTGCGCTTCGGCCTGTAATTCGGTCAAACGCGGGCTGGCAAATTTCTTTTTGACCTCACGCAGCTCGCGCTTCATGACATTGTACATGGTCCGCTCATCACCAATGATTGCAGACAGGGTCGTGATTTGTTCACGCAGGGCTGCGTCTTCTTCTTGCAGGGTCACAATATCGGTATTGGTTAAGCGATAAAGCTGCAGGGTGACAATCGCTTCGGCCTGCTCTTCGGTAAACTCATAGCTGACTTTGAGATTTTCCTTGGCATCAGCCTTGTTCTCAGATGCACGGATAAGCGCGATGACTTCATCCAAAATGGATAAGACCCTGATAAGTCCCTCAACGATGTGCAGGCGCTTTTCTGCCTTTTCCTTGTCAAATTTAGAGCGCGCAACAATAATATCCTTGCGGTGGGCAATATAGCTGGACAGCATAGGAATAATGCCGACTTGACGCGGCGTATAATTGTCAATAGCCACCATGTTAAAGTTATAATTGATCTGCAGATCCGTATATTTGAAAAGATAGTTTAAAATAATCTCTTCATCGGCATCTTTTTTGAGCTCAATAGCAATGCGCAGACCGTCACGGTCAGATTCGTCGCGGACTTCAGCAATACCGGGCACCTTGTTGTTAATGCGGACATCGTCAATCTTTTTGACCAGCACAGCCTTATTGACCTCATAAGGAATTTCTGTTACAACAATCTGCTTTTTGCCGCCTTTGAGGCTTTCAATCTCCGTCTGCGAACGAACAGCTACGCGGCCTTTGCCGGTTTCGTAGGCCTTGCGAATCTCATCCTTACCCTGGATAATGGCTCCTGTCGGAAAATCCGGACCGGGCAGAAATTCCATGAGTTTGTCCAGTTTGGCCTTTGGATGGTCAATCATATAAACAACCGCATCAATGACTTCGGCTAAATTATGCGGCGGAATATCGGTTGCATAACCTGCAGAAATCCCAGTTGCACCATTGACGAGGAGATTTGGGAAAGCGGCCGGCAAAACAGTCGGCTCTTTCTCCGTATCGTCAAAGTTCCAGGCCCAAGGCACGGTGTTTTTGTCGATATCTTGCAGCAAGTAGCCTGCAATTTCAGACAATCTGGCCTCTGTGTAACGCATGGCAGCGGCCGGATCACCGTCCATGGAACCGTTGTTCCCGTGCATTTCAATCAAAGTTTCTCTGTTTTTCCAGTCCTGGCTCATGCGCACCATGGCATCATAGATGGAGCTGTCACCGTGCGGGTGGAAATTCCCCATGACATTCCCGACAGATTTGGCAGACTTGCGGAAGCCTTTGTCATGCGTATTGCCATCTTTATTCATGGAATAAAGAATGCGGCGCTGAACAGGTTTCAACCCATCACGAATATCAGGCAGCGCCCGCTCCTGAATGATGTATTTGGAGTAGCGGCCAAAGCGCTCTCCCATGATATCCTCTAAGGATATGTTTTGAATGTTTGACATTTTCTAAATATCTTTCTTTACTTTGTTTTTTGAAAGCTCCTTTAAGTAGTGGGGGCGGAAGCGAACCTACAGTTCCATTCCTAATTTGAGAGCCAAAGTCTCTCAAATCCCCTCGAAGATAATTATTCTACGATATGAGAAAACAAAATCAATACTATTTTGTTTTCGAGCTAGTGAGCGAGTTAGCTTGTTCGCCTTAGCGGCAAGCGTCTTTTCATTAGATGCTTTAGCATCTGTTTCAAATAACCAATCAAAATACCGTATTCTCTTCCAAGGTAAACTTGACATTATCTTCAATCCATTTGCGGCGGGGTTCGACCTTATCTCCCATAAGGACGGAAACGCGGCGTTCGGCACGCGCCAAGTCTTCAATGGTGACCCGGATGAGGGTGCGGCTGTCAGGATTCATGGTGGTTTCCCAGAGCTGGTCGGCATTCATTTCGCCTAACCCTTTGTAGCGCTGAAGAACAGCGCCCTTGCCGAACTTCTTGCGCAGGTCTTCCAGCTCTTGGTCGGTCCATGCGTATTCGACGACTTCTTTTGCTCCTTTGCCTTTGGACATTTTATAGAGCGGCGGCAGAGCAATGTAGACATGGCCTGTCTCAACCAGCGGCCGCATATAACGGTAAAAGAAGGTTAACAGCAGGGTTTGAATATGGGCACCGTCCGTATCGGCATCGGTCATAATAATGATTTTGTCGTAGTTGGAATCTTCAACCTTGAAATCGGCTCCGACACCGGCACCGATGGTATATATCATGGTATTGATTTCTTCATTTTTGATAATGTCTGCCATCTTGGCCTTGGCAGTATTAAGAACCTTACCGCGCAAGGGCAGAATGGCCTGAAACTTCCGGTCACGCCCCTGTTTAGCTGATCCGCCGGCAGAATCCCCTTCGACCAGATACAATTCATTTTTCTTGGGATTTTTGGACTGGGCAGGAGTTAACTTACCGGATAAGAGTCCCTTATCTTTTTTGCTTTTCTTACCGTTGCGGGACTCATCACGCGCCTTGCGGGCTGCCTCTCTGGCATCCCTGGCCTTAATAGCCTTGCGGACAAGATTGGAAGCCAGTTCCCCATTTTCCATGAGGAAGAAAGTCAGCTTATCAGAAACCAAGCTGTCCACAATCGGCCGTGCCAAAGGGCTGCCCAATTTATCCTTGGTCTGTCCTTCAAACTGCAAATGCTCTTCCGGAACCAAAACAGACAGTACCGCTGACAAGCCTTCACGGTAATCAGAGCCCTCTAAGTTTTTGTCCTTTTCTTTCAGCAGACCGGTCTTTCTGGCATAATCGTTCATAGCCTTGGTAATGGCAGATTTGAGCCCCGTTTCATGGGTTCCGCCATCCTTGGTTCGAACGTTATTAACAAAAGACAGGATATTATCTGAAAAACCGTCATTGTACTGCAGGGCAACTTCGACCTGAAAATCGGACTCTTCGCCTTCAAAGTAAATCACCGGCGTTAGTGTTTCCTTGTCTTCGTTGAGGTACTCAACAAAGTCCTGCACGCCGTTTTCATAGTGAAATTCCACATGCTGTGCTTCTTCCGGACGCTTATCTGTCAGTGTCAGCGTCACATTTTTGAGCAGGAAGGCAGACTCATTCAGGCGTTCAGCAATCGTATTATAAACAAAATCAGTTGTTGAAAAAATACCTGCATCCGGCATAAAAGTGACCTTGGTGCCGGTTTTAGATTTTGGCGCTGTGCCGACCTTTTTTAAGGTTGTTGCCGGTTTGCCCCCATTTTCAAAACGCTGCTTATAAACCGTACCGTCCCTAGTAATCTCAACTTCTAACCAGCTGGACAAGGCATTAACGACAGAAGAGCCGACACCGTGCAGACCGCCGGATGTCTTGTAGCCGCCCTGACCGAATTTACCGCCGGCATGGAGGACTGTAAAAATCACTTCCACGGTTGGAATCCCCATGGCGTGCATCCCTGTCGGCATACCGCGGCCGCTGTCAGAAACGGTTAAGGAACCATCTTTATTAATCGTCACATCAATGCGCTCACCGAAACCTGACAGGGCTTCATCGACCGCATTGTCTACGATTTCCCATACCAAGTGGTGCAGGCCGGTGCCATCGGTTGATCCGATATACATTCCCGGACGCTTGCGGACAGCATCTAAGCCTTCCAGTACCTGAATGGCATCATCATTATAATTAGTGATTGTAATTTCTTTCTTAGCCAAAACTGACCTCCGATTATTTCATCTTTTTTATCTTACAAGTTTTTTGGAAATTTTGCAAAGTTATTTTTGAAAATCAAGAGATTTTCCCCAGAGGATTTGGTATAATGAGACTATGAAAGTCGTTATTTTTTTAATCATTGCCTACTTGCTGGGCTCTATTCCTACCGGACTGTGGATTGGTAAGTATTTTTACGGAAAAAATCTAAGAGACTATGGCAGCGGAAACATGGGAACGACCAATACCTTTCGTGTTCTTGGTCCTAAGGCAGGTTCTGCAACCTTTATCATTGATATGCTGAAAGGAACTCTGGCTACTGTACTGCCCATGATTTTTGGCGTCAGCGGCGTGACACCTCTTCTCTTTGGCTTTTTTGCCATTTTGGGCCATACCTTTCCCATTTTTGCCGGATTCAAAGGCGGCAAAGCTGTCGCAACCAGTGCAGGAATTTTGCTGGGCTTAGCACCGCTCTTTCTTATTTACCTGCTGATTATTTTTGCCCTTGTTCTTTACCTGTCCAGCATGATTTCGCTGGCCAGCGTAACAGCAGCAAGCGCAGCTATTATCAGTGCTTTAATTTTCCCTGCCTTTCATTTTCTCCTACCATTTTACGACTGGCTTTTTACAGCTATTATTATTCTGATTGCGGGCATTATCATTGTCCGTCACAAGGATAATATGATCCGCATCAAAGAAAAAAATGAAAATCTCGTCCCCTGGGGATTAAACCTGACACATCAAAAAAAGAAGGCTGACTAGCCTTCTTTTTAATATTTAAAGCGAATTAAACCTGGGCTACAAACGGCAAAAGGGTTCCATGAATTAAACGTGATAGACGATTTGGCCGCCGCAGATGGTATATTTGACTTGACCTTTCACAGTTTCTCCGATGAAAGGTGAATTGGCCGCTTTAGACGCAAAGTTTTCTCCAATCAAGCGGTCTTCCTTATCTGCAAAGATGACAACATCGGCAGGACCGCCTTCAGCCAGATATCCGGCGTCAAAATCATACAGCTGTGCCGGATTGACTGTCATTTTGGCCAGAAAATCCATTAAACTAAGATGTCCTGCTTGGACTAAATACGTCAAACCAAGTGAGAGCGATGTTTCAAGACCTGTCATACCGGACGGTGCCTTGGTCATGTCAGCTACATTTTTTTCATCAGCATGATGGGGTGCATGGTCGGTAGCAATCACCGAGATGACACCCGATTTAAGCCCTTCAATCACTGCCAAACGATCTGATTCTGAGCGCAGAGGAGGATTCATCTTGGCATTGGCTCCTTTTTCCAGCAGCAGATTTTCTGTTTTTGAAAAATGCTGCGGCGCTGCTTCTGCGGTTACCTGAGCCCCTAATTTTTGGGCAAATTCCACCACTTTGACAGACTCCGCCTTAGATAAGTGCTGGATGTGAATATGAGCCTGCCTGTCATAAGCAATCATGACGTCACGCGCAATCATGCTGTACTCAGCCACGCCCGTTGCACCGCAGAAATTAAAGCGCTCTTTCGCGATGTTTTCGTTAAAACCTAAAATGCCGTTTAATTCAGGATCCTCCTCATGAAGACTGATAAAGGTTCCGTGTTTTTTGGCTAAGTCCAGAGCCTCCTTAACAACCTTAGAGCTCGTCAAAGGAATACCATCATCAGAAAAGCCGACGGCACCCGCTTTTAACAAGGCCTCAAAATCTGTCAGCTGCTGCCCGTCAAAATTTTTGGTAATGGTCGCGACAGACTTAATGTTAATCTTTTCCTTGGCAGCACTGTCCAAAACTTCTGTCAGTGTTGCCACATCAGAGATGGTCGGTGTGGTATTGGCCATCATAACAACCGTTGTCACACCGCCCGCCGCCGCCGCCAGGGCACCTGTATGGATGTCTTCTTTGTGCGTTTGGCCCGGTTCACGAAAATGCACATGAACATCAACAAGACCGGGAGCAACCACCAGCCCTGCTGCATCAATGATTTCAGCCTCAGGTGCTTCGATTTTCTCTGCTATTTTCACCACTTTTTGACCATCAAGCAGCAGATCGCAGATCTTGTCTGTCTGAGATTTTGGGTCAACCAAACGGCCGTTTTTGATAAGTATCATTTATTTTCTCCCTTACATCTAATTATTGCAGCCAATCAATCGGCTCAATTCCTTGAGCCTGCAAGAAATCATTGGTCCGTGAGAAGGGCTTGCTGCCAAAGAAACCTCTGTGAGCAGATAAGGGACTTGGGTGAGGCGACTCAATAATATGGTGAATCGGATTGGTGATCAGTGCCTTTTTGCGGCGCGCAAAACCACCCCAAAGAATAAAGACAACCGGTGTATCCTTTTGATTGACCACCTTAATCACCGCATCGGTAAAGGGTTCCCAGATGCCGTTGGCATGAGCATTGGCCTGATGTTCAGGCACTGTCAGACTGGCATTGAGCAAAAGCACACCCTGCTGCGCCCAAGAGGTCAGGTCATGATTTTTTTTCTCCCCAATATCTGCAGCCAGTTCCTGCAAAATATTTTGCAAAGACGGCGGTGCAGGCACTTGATCAGGCACCGAAAAGGACAGTCCCTGAGCCTGATTGGGGCCGTGATAAGGATCCTGACCGATAATGACCGCTTTCACTTCTTCTAAAGGAGTGGTCTGAATAGCATTAAAAACCTTCTCCCGCGGCGGATAGATTGTCCCGCGGCTGTAAACCTCATCCATAAAATGATTGATCTGCGCAAAATAGCCATCCGGCAGCTCTTTTTTGATCAAATCATGCCAAGCTGAGTGTTGCATACATTTCTCCTTACTAAGTTATCAATAAATACTGAGTTTTGTTTCTAAATGATTTTGAAACATTTCAAATAAAAAGCAAAGCAGCCAATAAATAAAAGCAATCAAAACATACATAGACATATAGTCATATTCGCGGCCGCCAATAATTTTTGCATTTTGGAAAATATCCGGTACTGTAATCATAGCCGCTAAAGAAGAACTTTTGAGCATATCCAGTATAACATTTCCCAAAGGCGGAATAGCAATCCGAAAAGCCTGCGGTATAATAATACTTCTTAAAATAGATTTAGCAGGCAGTCCCAGAGCTCTAGCTGCTTCCCACTGTCCCCTATCCACTGCTGATATGGAAGAGCGAAATATCTCGGCAATGTAAGCAGCACTGACTGTACTAAAACCTATATAAGCACAAAGCAGAGCCGGCAACTGCACTTCAAAATAAGGCAGACCAAAATAAAGGACAAACAGAACAACAAGCATGGGGACACCGCGCATTATCGAAATATAGGTCCGCGCAAAGGATCTGAACCAGAAATTTTCAGACATCCTCAAAACAGAAATCAAAATCCCCAAAAGGCAGCCCGTCAGAAAACTAAGGACGGCAATACCTAAGGTATACGGAATCCCTGATAAAACAAAGGGCAGACTGCCGATAATCAGCTGAAAATTAATGAACATAAATCTCTTATTAATCTTTCTAAAGACGTGATTGCTAAAAATCACGCACTTACCAAACTTATTGTAACAAATTTTTAAATGGCATTCCAGTTAAGAAAAGAAGATAAAAATAAGGCGATTCCTTGAAAAGGAACCACCCGCCCTTAATCAATATCCGAAATATCAATTTTCTTATAGTTGTTTTGGTGTTTTTTTGTCACATCTTCTCCCCGGAAGAATTTTTTCGATAATTTTGAAAGAGTGCCATCCTTGCGCATATCTTTCAAAGCCTTATTGATTTTCTTTTGTAAGAGCTTATTTTTCAGAGACAGCGTAAAGCTTGTACTGTAAGGATTGGCAAAAAGCCCCTCATTAATTCTGACAGCATATTGATCCTTAATAGCTGCAACTGCCATTTTTTGCAAGTAGTAATCATTGATAATAACATCTGTCCGGCCATCAACCAAATCTTTCATGTAGACATCATTAGTCACGTTATCATACACGACCAATTTTGCCCCCAGTTTTTTGGCAATCTTCATATAGTTTGTGCTGGCAGCTCCAGCAGCTCTCTTCCCTTTGATGTCTGACCAAGAATGAATGTCTGAATCATCCTTAGAGCGAACAACCATTGAGGTAAAAGAATATTTATAAGGGGAAGTCCTCAAAAACTTACTGATATTTTTGTTGCCATCCTCTAAAGAAAAATTAGCAAGATCTATCTGGCCGCTCTTGACAGCTGTCAGCATACCATCAACACCCATTTCAGTAAACTGAAGTTTTAATCCCAAACGTTTGCCAATTTCCTTTAAAATCTCAACATCATAGCCTGTTAATTTATTCTGGTCGTCGTGATAAGACTGCGGATACAGCGTTCCCGAAGTAGCAACCTTAAGAGTTCCTCTCTTATCAATCTTATTCCAGCTCTTTTGTCCGGAATCCGATGACTGGGAACAAGCAGCCAGAAACACAGCAGCCATTAGAAGACTTAAAGCTATGAAAAGTTTCTTTTTCATCCTGTATTTTCTCCTTGTATACAACAATATTTTGTAAGCTTGAAAAGGCTTACTTTGTGAAAATACACTTTTCTTAGAAAATTTTCAAGTATTTTATCTGCATTCTCTAACTTTAGACAAAAAGCCGCTGCTCCTCAAAAGACTGTGCCAGAGCTAAAAGTAAATCTTCTCTCCCTTTAGCAGCTGTCAGCTGAACACCCAGTGACAGTTCTTGAGCATCACGATAAAGGGGGAGAGAGATGGCTGGCTGCCCAGTCAGATTGGCCTGCTGTGTAAAAGGCGTCCAAGCTAAACTCTCAGCAAACATCTCCCAAATGAACTCCTGCTGTCGGGTTTGATCAAAATCAGCCATATGCTTTAAATTGTTTTCCAAGTCTGCGGATAAGAAAAATTGCCCATGTTTAGGTGCAGCCTCAGCTGTCGTTGGTGTCAGAATCAGATCGTATTTTTCATGAAATAGCGCCATACGATGACTGTACTGGTCCCATTGGCTGAGTACCTTGGAATAGTCTTTAGCAGGAATCGTTTGACCAGCTTGATAAAGTGCCCAAGACATGATTTCCATATCATCCGGCATCAGACTACGTCCCAAAGCAGCAGACAACCCGTCAAGCATAGCAGCCGTTTCGACACTGTTCATTATATAGTAGGACTGCATAGCCTCTACACCATCTAAGGGCTGCGCTACTTCTTCTACTGTATGTCCTGCATCTTCCAAATATTTAGCCGTTTGTTGAACAGCAAAAACAGCTGAGCTGGAAATTTGGCTGCCAATAGGCGAATCAAGCAACATGGCTATTCTCAATTTTTTCTTTAGAGACTGCTCCAGAGATGCTTTCGGTAAAGTTGGTAGTACGAAAGGACTTTCCATCTGACGGGTCTGCAGATAATACAACAGACGCTTGGTATCCCGTACTGTCTTGGTTAAGGCGAACTGAACAGAGGCTCCCTGCCAGCCTCTAAAAGAAGCGGGTCCGACTGGAATGCGCCCCCTTGTTGGCTTTAACCCAATAAGCCCATTAAAAGAAGCAGGAATACGAATCGAACCGCCGCCATCGCTGGCAGCCGCTAGAGGCAAGATACCTGAACTAACCAAAGCAGCTGCACCGCCGCTGGAGCCACCCGCATTTCGGCTGACATCATCAGGCAAATTGACACTGCCATGCAGACTGGAATCACTAATATTCTTAAAGCCAAATTCCGGAGTATTAGTCCGGCCTAAAATAACGAAACCCAAAGCTTCCAAGCGTTTGACATAGTTGTCAGAGTGACTGGCACGATAATTGGCTAACAAACGAGAACCCGACGTTGATAGCTCGCCAGACTGCTCCTGACCTAAATCCTTAAGAAAGAGCGGAACACCTGCAAAAGGTTTTTCTGAGAAATCTCGATTTTGCGCCTCTAACAAAGCCTGTTCAAAACGCGTATCTACAATAGCATTAATCTTAGGATTGACAGCCTGACTTTTTTCAATTGCTTCTTCTACCAATTCTTTTGGGGAAACGTCTCTGTTCAAAACAGCCTGGGACATTGCGGTTGCATCCAGCCAATTATTAGCTACCATGTTTATCTTCCTTGTACTAAACTCTACCAATTAAATCAATTTCAGCCTGATCAATGATGTGACCTTTAGCAGCATGCCGAAGATCATTCAGGTAAAAGCCCTCTGACAAAGGCAGCTCCTCATCCAGAGCATAGACTGTCAGCGTATACTGATGATCCTTGTCTGGCGGACATGGTCCCAAGTAGCCATTTTCCATGTCGGAATAATCCGTCTGCAAAAACTTGCTGACCAGTGAATTTTTGCCTTTGATGTGATGCTGATCACGTCTGGCAAAGTCTTCTGAAATAGATGTTTTATCAGCAGGAACGTTAGCGACTGCCCAATGAATGTAGGCAAAACCGCAAACTGGGATAGAATCGTAATCGACAAAAGACCAGGCCAGTGTTTTGGCGTCTTTAGGAACCTCTGAAAGTTCAAAAGGAAAAGATTTGACAGCGTATCCCTTGTTGGTATCGCTGGCTTTTTTCCCATAAGCATCCGGGATAATCTGATTGTCAAACGAAACTGTAATTTTCATAGGATACCTCCGTATCTGTTCGTTTTTCGTGTTTTTTCTCTTAAATCTGTCAAGTTTTAGTCCTGCCAGGTTTCTTGATTTTCTTTGAATTTCTTTAAGAGCTGCAGACCATCTGCATCAATATAGCCTTGGACTTTGGCCACCTTGATCAGCTCAGAATAATTGGACAGAGTAACCAGTTTGACCCCGGCCTTTTCAAAGTTTTCGGCAGCTTTTGGCAGTTCATAAGTAAAAATAGCGGCAACACCGAGCACATCTGCTCCTTCTCTTTTGGCTGCTGCCACCGCATCAAGGACCGATCCGCCTGTTGAAATCAGATCCTCAACAATAACCATTTTTTGCCCTTTAACCACCCGGCCTTCAATCTGATTGCCGGCACCGTGGTCTTTAGGTTTGCTGCGGATATAAGCAAAAGGCAGGTTCATCTTGTCCGCAATAATGGCTCCGTGAGGAATTCCGGCCGTCGCAGTGCCTGCAATAACCTCTGCTTCCGGAAAAGTTTCTTTGATGGCCTCCACGAACCCATTTTCAATCAAGGTGCGTGTCTCAGGATAAGACAGCGTAATGCGGTTATCCGTATAAATCGGCGACTTAATGCCGGACGCCCAGGTAAAAGGATCTTCAGGCTTCAAATAAACTGCCTTGATATCCAATAAATCACGTGCAATGTCTTTGGCTAATGTCATAAAAGTCCTCTTTCATTTTTAACGTTCAGCATCTACTGCTGCTTTGAAAATAGATTAGCTAATCCGCTTTTTTCAAAAATGTCGGCTGCACAGCGCTTTTTACATGTCCAGCCACTCTGCTTTAATGGCCTGATAGGCCGCAGCAGGATTTTCAGCCTGCGTAATCGGTCGGCCGACAACGATATAGTCAGAGCCGATTTTTCTGGCATCGCTCGGCGTCATGACACGCTTTTGATCACCGACAGCAGAGCCTTTAGGGCGGATGCCCGGCGTCAGGCAGACAAAGCTGGCTGAGGTTGCTGTCTTGATTTTTGCGGCTTCATGAGCAGAGCAGACAACACCGTCAAGACCGGCTGCCGCAGCTCTTTGAGCATAGTGCACGACGGAGTCAGCAAGGCTGGTCTGAATGTTTTGGTCCTGCCTCATTTGTTCTTCAGAAGTTGAGGTCAGCTGCGTTACCGCCAGCAGCTTGGGGCCTGCCCCCAAGCCTTCACGCGCAGCTTTCATCATTTCAAGGCCGCCAGCAGCATGGACATTGGTCATGTCAACGCCTAAACCTGCCAGCACAGCCATGGCCGACTGAACCGTATGAGGAATATCGTGCAGTTTCAAATCCAAAAAGACGGAATGCCCAAGGCTCTTCACATAGCGGACAATCTCGGGACCTGCCGCATAGTAAAGTTCCATACCGATCTTAACGTAAAGCTTTTCCTCAGCCGGAAAGAGAGCCAGAAATGATTTCACCTGTTCAAATGACGGAAAATCCAGAGCAATAATGGGGCGTTCTTCGCGCATGTTTTCTCCTTTTTACCTAGCATATCATTACAGTGATTAAAATAGAGAGCTTTCAAGCATCAGTCTATTTAACCTCTATAATAGAAAAATAACCCTGCCCAAAGGAGCAAGGTTACACGAAAACAGAGGGCTGGCCCCCTTTTATGCGGAGAAAAACTCCTTCATTCGCTGTCAACCTTCCTCGCCTCTCTGGACTCAATTAAAGGTTATTCTATTTTGTCTTATTATAGCTTTTTTCAGCTTCAAAGTCAAAAAACCATCTATGTTTTTGAAAAATCCTAAAACTTAATTTGGCTACAGATGCTCTATTCTAAACCAACCAATTTTCTTTGTTTTCGATTAGATTCATCAGCTACCCATTTTAAGACCTTTTTATTTTCACGGATAGTTCCCTTATTAAAAAGTTCACCAATACTATCATCATATTTTTTGAGAATTTCTTGAATTTCTTTTTTGTCCGTCATAATAACTGTTCCTCTAATTCTTTTCTAGTATATTTATCTGGCAGAGTAAGTTCAATTGAATCCACATCAAATTGAATATCTGAAATATTATTTTGATAATCCTTAAACACAATATTTAAAGAAATTTTATCACCAAAGTGTTTTATGACTTCTTCAATATTTTGACGTGATTTAAAATAAGCATTAATAAACGTTTCCTTTGGAACAATTCTTCCTTCTACTTGTTCACGTAACTTTGTAAAATTCCAGGCTATTAAAGGATTCTGATAAACATAATAAATAGAAACATTATAGCCGCGATTCAAAGAACGTTCAACATTTTGTTTTGCTTTCGAAACGGCAAAGGTACCATCTAAAATGAATGAATATCCTTTTTTCAATAATTTTGTTAAATAATAATCTACCAGATATGCCGCCCCTCTTTGAAATTGACTAGAATTTTTCCCATTATAATGTGGAAACTGACTTCGAAAAAAGTCAGCATCAATTGTAACCAAGTTTCCAAGTAACTCTGAGAAAGTTTCAGCTACTTCAGTCTTTCCTGCTCCTGGGCTGCCTGCCATAAACAAAGCATCTTTAGTTTCTGAGACTGTTTTTCCTGTGATAATTGTTTTTAAAAAATCTTCTTTATGTGCCTTAGCATAAGTTAGGGAAAAATTCTCACTCATGGAATCACCTCAACGCTATTATATCATAAATGTTTAATTATCACTGCTGTCCTAAAACTTAATTTGACCGCAAGCTGTTCCGAACTTCCTGACGGAGAGTTTCCAGATCTGAAATCCCGTACTTATCCATGACGCTTGGCAGATCGTCAATAATTGTCGGACAGGCATAAGGATCGGTAAAATTAGCTGTCCCAACAGCAACGGCAGAGGCTCCGGCTATCATCATTTCCAGAGCAGCCTCAGCCGAATCAACACCGCCCATGCCAATGATGGGAAGCTTTGAGAAATGCGCGACCTGATGAATTAGTTTAAGCGCCACAGGAAAAACAGCAGGGCCGCTCATGCCGCCTGTGCCATTAGCGATGATTGGTTTTCTTGTCTTTAGATCAAAGCGCATACCCACCAAGGTATTAATCATGGTAAAACCGGCCGCGCCGGCATCTTCTGCGGCTTTAGCAACCGTTGTAATATCAGCTACACTGGGTGTCAGTTTGACATAGACAGGAACATCTGAATGATCGACGCTGGCCTTAACCGCTTTGTACGTAAGATCGGGCACCTGTCCGATAAGCAGCCCTGCATTGCCATGATCCACATTGGGACAGGAAATATTGAGCTCAATAGCCGCCACATTAGGCACACGCGAGATTTTTTCAGAAACATAGGCATACTCTTCGTTAGAAAAGCCGGCAACATTGGCAATGATAGGCAGTTCAGGATAATGCTTAGCCAGCCAGGGCAGTTTTTCAGCGATAACCGCATCCACGCCGGGATTCTGCAGGCCGATTGCGTTGAGCATGCCCGAAGGGGTCTCTGCCACACGAGGTGTCGGATTGCCAAAACGAGGGTGCTGAGTCGTTGCCTTGATCATGATCGATCCAAGCCGGTTCAAATCATAATACTTAGCATACTCCTGGCCGAAGCCAAAGCAGCCGGACGCCGGAATAATCGGATTTTTCAGCTCCAATCCCGGCAGCTTAACAGCAAGTCTATTTGTCACGGTCTCCTCCTAATCCAAGATAATCTGACCGGTCTTAAAAACCGGACCATCTTCACAGACACGAAGATTGCGATCCTCTGTTTGCCCTTTGAGGTGGACAACACAGGCATAGCAAGCTCCCATACCGCAGGCCATGCGGGATTCTGTCGACAGATAAGCATGGGGGTGATTTTCAAACTTAGTATCCACATATTTGAGCATGCCGGGAGCACCGCAGGCATAAACCGCATCAGGGCTAAACGTCAGCTCATCAACTACAGTTGACACATAGCCTTTTTGCCCGTATGAGCCATCATCGGTCGTTACAACAACATCCGCATATAAGCGCATCTTCTCCTCAAGAATAACGGCATCTTTCGTCGCAAAACCCAGCACCGCAAAAACAGCCACGCCTTTATTCTTAAGCTCTTTTGCCAGCTCTACCAAAGGCGGAACTCCGATGCCGCCGCCGATAAGCAGGGCAGTCTGGCCGAAACTCATAACAGACACATCAAAACCATTGCCCTGAGGCCCCAGACAGTCAAGAGTGTCACCGGCTTGGAGCTCGGAAAAGACAGCCGTTCCTTCACCTTCAATCCGATAAACAATGGCAGCCTCTTTTTTGGATTTGTCAATTTCAGATATGGAAATCGGCCGCCGCAGCAGTTTGCTTTTGTCCGGCACACGCAGATGCAAAAACTGACCGACCTTCATTTCACTGACCATTTCACCAGTCAGCACCATCTCAAAAATACGCGGCGCAATCTCCCTCTGACTGACCACCGTCATGTCTTCTTTTAAAATCATAAGCACCTTTCTAACAAAAAAACCTTACCAGCAAGGCAAGGTTGCACAAAAAGCGGGGGAGTGGGACAAAAGTCAGTCATTTAAAGAATAGACTTTGTTGTCCCACCCCCGCACAGTTGGCTAGGTTGGTCGCTATCGCTTGCCCTGCAAGGGATAAGAACAGCCAGCCAACCACTGCGCTAAAAAGTCATTCTCATGGACTATGGAATCAACACCACCCTTTGTCTCAGCCACTTTTAAACGCGATTCCCTTGACAGCCTCTCTGGACTCCATTAAAGGTTATTTCATTTTTTCTCATTATAGCTTGAAATCAGGTAGATGTCAAATGAGTAATTAAAGAATGAATTAGAACATTTTAGTCCATTTGTCAATAATTAAATCATCTCAACAGCATGATAAGTTAGAATAAGATTATCTGTAATCTCTGAATAAAGGCCTACATCCTTAGCCCTACTCCACGGACTTCCCTCTTTATGCGTAATTGTCACTAATTGCGAAGCTGTCTTTTTACCAAACTTCTCAATAGTGGACTTAATCGAAGAAATAATAGATTTTTCATCATCTGATTGAAGAATTTTAGCTAAAGCAAGCGGCATCGTAATTTCATTTAACGTTACCACATGTTCGTCGCTTCTTTCATCAATTTCTTCGCGACCATGCCCTTTGTAAAAGTCATAAACCTCTCGTATAACTGGTCCATATTGCATAGCAATAATTTTATCATCAAAAAGTTTCTTCCCAGTTCTAGTAAGATAATCAGCATAAATCAAATAGATCATCTTTTGCAGCTTAAGATTTGACATTGGCTGAACAGAAAGAAGATACTTTGCAATATCAAGAGCTGTTATTTTTTTATCGCTTGAAATTTCTTTTAAGAATTTATCTAGACTGCTATAAATTTTAATTCCTTCAAAAAAGCTGTCTTTATTAACAACACTGCTCCAGTCTTTTGAATCAGTTGTCAATTTATGAATAGCATAATCTGGTCGCCCTAATAAAGTTCTGGTTTTATCTTCCAGCCCTTTTAAAACACTTTTATCAATAACATCAGCTGCGTAATGCCAAGCAATACGCTTGCCAAGCCGATAAGAACTAGCGATAACAATGACATGCTGCACCATAGCCTCTTACTCCTCTCTATGCTTATTACCTTTATAAATTTCAGTCCAACTAATATACTGGCGCTTTTCCTTATGATCCCTATGAGACTTTTCGTTTAATATTTCATCAGATTTCTCCCAAATTTGAAGCTCCCACGGAAAATACTGATTATGACCGCTTTTAAAATAAATATGAATTCCTATGTAATCTTTATCTTGTCGGACATATGGACGAAAAAGTTCAACCTCCAAAGCATCAGAATTTCTAATGTCAACTAATAACTGCTCATAATCAACATTACCATCAATGACAATACGAAATCCTAGTAAGTCGTTCAAACATTTCTGAATGGGGATTTCAGAAACATTTCTGCCAAAACGATAATAATACAGTTTATTTAGAGCGGACTCTTTATTTTTACCTCGAAACCGCGTTTCAATCACGGGTGAATTAGAATCAAATTCAAGAAAAATCTGCCAAAAAGCAAGCTCCTCTATGTAGTCGTCTACTAGAGTAATAAAGTTCTCATCATAATTCTCTTCGTATAAAACACTGTCAACCCGCTTCTTTTTTAAATTATAAGGAACATGTTTTTCAAAAAATTCCTCTGAGAAACGTTGATGTAGTTGACCAATTTCATTTATTAATTCTATAACTCCATCGAATATCAATGTATCCTCTAAACTATCTTACTTAACAACTAAAGATTGACTGATTGTCTATCATTGTATCATAAACATAGTATTAAGTGCAATTCCTACTATCCAGTCGTAAACAGATACAGCAACATTAAACATCCCACTTAAACACTGGTTTAAAGGAAATTGTCAAGTCGGTTGTGAAAACTCAGTCTTCCACCAAATAAATATCTGCCGTGTGGTTAACTTGTTCGCTTTCCAGCGGCAATTGCATATAGTCGCCATATTTCTTTTCTAAATAATAATCCCAATTGGAAGGTCCCTTAACGGTCAAACCTTCAAAGTTAACATCAACAGTTGTCAAAAAAGCCTCTTTCGGCATCATTTCCTGCGCTTTTCTGGCCATGATATTCTCACCGACAAAATCGCTGTCTGCAATAGTATAACGCCGGCAAACTTTATCCGTATGATCAACCAGACGTTTGACACCTACTGCTTTCAGCAAGCTTTTAGCTACCGGTTTGACTATTTTTTTAAACTTAGACTTGCCTTCGCCAGTTCTGGACAGTGCAATGACTAAAAGTTTGTTTAATCTACCCATCTGATTCAAATAGGATTGTACTTTTTGCTTGTCATTAGGCAAACCATCTAAAGGAAAAATATCAATCCAGAGGAAATTCTCTTGCGGATCATCAATAAATTGCCTATTGCAGATTGTTTTTTTATTTAAGATGCGGCAGTATGGTCTTTTTAAATTATTAAGACGGTTGCTGGCCACCGTAAACGAAAATTCTTCCTCAAAAGTACTGTGCAAAGCTAAAAATTTTTCGTAGTCTTCCCTCGGCATCAGCAGATCGATATCATCATCCCACGGAATAAATCCCTGATGACGGACAGCTCCCAGTAAAGTACCTCCGCACAAAACATAGGTTAACTGATGACGATTGCAGAACTCAACAACAGCTTTCAGCATATCCAACTCTAACAGCTGGATCTCCCTAAGCGTCAGTTTTTTTGTCATTGAGATCCTCCTTGATTTGGCTGGTCGAAATATCCGGTGTCCTTTCCAAATAAACCACTTCGCACAAATCGTTTAAATCATCAAAATGCCCGGTCCAGTCATTGCCGATAACAAATACATCAATGTCAAAGTCTACTATATCCGTACGCTTTTGTTCCCAATTTTCCTCAGGAATCACCTTATCTACATAACGAATCGCTTCTAACATTTTTTTACGTTCCTCGTAGGAAAAATACGTTTTCTTATTTTTCTCACGTGAATTAAATTCATCAGTTGATAAGGCAACAATCAGACAGTCTCCTAACTTGCTGGCTCTTCGCAATAATTCGATATGCCCATAATGCAGCAAATCAAATGTTCCATAAGTAATTACCTTCTTCATAATCACTGCTCTCCTATTTCTGTTTTTACGTTAATATGCTGTGCCAGCTGCTCATGTTCCGGCGGCAATTTCATATAATCACCATACATATGAGTCAAATAGGCATCAACTTGTTCAGGCGCTTTTACCTGCATCCCTTCAAATGCAATGGTTGTGCCTGAACCAAAATAATCCTTCGGTACAAATTCTTTAAAATAGTAGGCCCCCATACAAGTACCAATGACGTCACACTGCTCAATCGAATGTGATTTTAAAGTGGCATCTAAGCGATTTTTTACCTTGGTCGGATTAAAAAGTTTACCAATTTTAGTCACTTTACCAAAAGTAATTGCCAAGCGCTGCTTCCAATCTCTTTTGGTATCACGCAATTGATCAATATAATGCAGGCCAAGAGCCAGCCGGTAGCTGTCCATCTTTAATTTAAAAAGTCTTCGCTTCATGGCTTGGTTTGGCAAACCGTCAATAGGTAAAATGTCCATCCATACCGGAGCAGGCCGGTTAGTTCTGGGGTCAGTAATCTGAACTTGGGTATTAACCAAACGAACAGGGTAAAAATACAGACTAGGATTATCTTTATAATACGCTATGTCAATAGGCCGGACATTTTGTTCCTTAAAAATACGGATAAACTTTTCATAATCTTCACGCGGCATAGCTACATCAATATCATCATCCCAAGGAATAAAGCCACCATGGCGTACAGCACCGATCAGTGTCCCCCCGATGATAAAATAATGTAACTGATGGGCTTCACAGATGGTTTGAAACACTTTGAAAATTTCAATTTCGGCCAGCTGTAAATCTCGTAATGTTTTATCTGTCATGCTCAGTCCCTTACTAAATCCAATTAGGAAATCCTTTAGGGTATAAAACTTTTAATAAGTAATAAGCCTGATAGTTTGTCATGCGAACTAATTTTAAAAATTTACCCAGTTTGCCCAAGGCCAAAATTCCTTCATAAACTTCAGAAGAAGCCGAGTGAATGGCCTGATCAAAGGTTTTCAGACGCTGTTTGGTTTCTTTCGTGACAGCCAAGAGAAATAGGGTTTTAACTCCCTGCAGGTAAGCCGATGTTGCCCGATGCAAGAGATAAGAAGCATTCTCATTCGTTTTCTTATTAGCGTAGAATTGCGCTAACCGTTCACTGATTCCCAGCATCATTTCCGCATTTTTAATCCTTGATTCACGGCTGACACTTTGGCCATCACGTCCTACACGATAGCCATAGACCGGCAAATCAACATATTGAATGGTTTTAATGTAGGCAAAAGGAATGGTTGCATACAAAATATCGGTATATAGGGTTCTGCCCGGCAATTCAAAAGAGGCTTGCCGCAAAATATCCGTTCGATAGCATAAACTCCACATACTGATTGTTTGATAATTTTTAAGCTGAGAAAACAGAGTTGGTTCTTGGGGATAAGCCGTCAAACTTTTCTTTTGTAATTCATTTTTATTTGGACCCCAGTTAAAGGGTGTCACCAGGACATCCGTCTGACTGTGATCTAATAATTCGATGAGCTGATCCAAGCTCTCAGTATCAAACCAGTCATCACCATCTAATAACTTAAAGTATTTGCCCGTCGCATGCGCCATGCTGTAATTAACAGTTGTTCCGTATCCGCCATTTTCTTTGTGAACAGGAATGACAGAAGGATATTGTTTTTGATATTTTTGGGCAATTTCATATGTTCGATCGCTTCCGCCATCATCAACAACAAAGACTTCCAAACGGTCACAATATTTGGAAGCCACCAGCGAGTCCAGTGTCTCTTCAATATAATCTTCAACATTATAAGCTGCAATGGATATGGTTAATAATTTTTGCACTCTGTACTCCTAAAATTTTCATATTTACCAGTAATACTACCGGCAGAAATTCTTTTATTTAAAACTGTAGCTTATACTTTCCAATTCCTTATTATACCACTTGTTCTTGAACCAGCTCTACCTGAGTATCTTCTCGCTTCGGAATCGTGAAAGATGCTAAAAAAAGAACCGCAAAGATATTGTACTGAGGCTCAATCAAATGATGAGCAACTATGCTGTTAAGAGAAATCATGGCTAATACCGCAAGAGTATAGTAATCCCTTCTGCGAAAACGGTTAATTGCTTGAAAGGTCATCAACAATACGAAAAAAAGAATAAAGACGAGACCATATAAAAGAGCAAATTTCAAATACGAACTATCCACAAAATTATAGTGTGAAACTGCTTTTGTTGAACGTCCATTTCCAAAAAACTCAATCACCTGCCCAAATAAGCGTAAACCATATTTGCTCAATGCCTTTCTGCCCAAGTAAAGGCGCCCAGAGAGAGCCTTGTTAATCATTTGTAAGAAGGCATTTTTAGGACTGTAAAAAATGGTTAAAAGATAAGATATTAAAAAACCTATCGGCGTTGATAAAGTACCGATTTTTGCCAAGGGATACAGAGTATCTGATTTCAAAAAATGTACCATGAGAAATAAGATAAGTGCTAAAAACAGTGTTATAGCATCAAGACGGGCATCTGAAAGTTTAAGAACAAAGATTGAGAGAAATACCCCAAGAGCTGTAAATAGATACGGCCTTTCTTCAAAATACAAATAAGCTGAAAACAGATAGGCAAAAAAAACGTGGGCTGCAAAATCTGTCGGGTAAATAATTCCAAATGAATTACGCACAATACCTGAACCCGGCCGAACATACTGCAAATTGGGAATGATTCCCACCATGGAAGCAAGAAAAGCAAGACCCATAATAGAAACAATGATAATAAGGTAAACTCGGATAATTTTTCTAGCATTAAGTCTATAAGCTCCCATTATCAGCAATGTTAAAGCAATTATTTCAGTATCACTTGTTTGAAACCAAGTTAAAACTCCAATCGCCAACAAGGGAAGAGAGGTGATAAAAAATTGAGAACCCCAACTTTTCTTAAAAAAAACACTGGCTAAAGAAAAACCTAAAAAAATTTTAGCGATTGTATAAAGAAATCTTGGAACCGGAAACATTGTAGTTCCCAGCATTGCAATTGTTAGGTAAGGGATAAAACCTAGAAAGAATAAAAACTCATCTGTTCTGATTTTTCTACCTCTAAATTGCACATATTGCTTCATCATGTTGATTTCTCCTAAAAACTTTTCCCGTATTTCTTTCCTAAAAATTTAGCGGCTAAGAAGGACTTCCCTTTTTGGAAAAGGTCGATTTTTTCCATATACATGAAAGGAACTTCTTTGATGGTAAGCTCTTTTTGCTGAGCCAGCCAGACATTAAAGAGACGCTCGCTGACGCGGCCGAACAAGCGCGCATCAAAGCTCGAATAACCCGTCAGATCCAAACGTTTGTAGAGTTCGTCAATAATAGCAAACAGCCATGCACAGTAGGCATCAGACAGCTCTTTTTTCATGATGAACATATTGAACATATAGCCGCTGCGCTGTTTCATGACGCTGTCAAAAGCTGGGAGATAATCCGGATACAGCTCTGCCATTATCTCTCTGGTCACATCCAGATGCTTAGCATCATGGGTATGAGCATAGTGGGAATAAAGGGTTTCAATATAGTACTTGCGCTTCTTAGGTACCACAATATCCGCCTCATCAAGGAGATTTTCTGTATCCGACTGCGAAAGAATGACCTCATCAATCTTTAGGTCTTCTTTATAGGACTGTTTCTTTTTGGTGAAATAACGCCGATAGTGGACCAAACCCAGATAGTCGCAGTCCAGATTTTTCCATGCCCAGTAAAGGCCGGTCAGCTCACAGTAATAGGGATTTAAGCGCGAAATATTATCGCCCGTATTGTCCCCTGTATATCCCAGATCTTTCTTTCCTTCTCTGCCGACATGCAAGGGAAGGTAGAGCGTTTGATCTGTTGGCATTTTAAATTGCTTGTGTGTTGCCACAATTAATTTAATGTCTTTCACGCTAATCCTCTACTTTACTTCTTTTCTGACACATTGAAGGGCTGCGGCAATCACCTGATGCATGTCATAGTAGCGATACTGCCCTAAACGGCCGCCGAAGATAACCTTATTTTCTTTATCAGCCATGGCTTTATAAGCACTGTAGAGATGGTTGTTGCGGTCGTTATTGACAGGATAGTAAGGCTCATCCCCTTTTTGCCAGGTCTTGGAATACTCTTTGGTGATAATCGTTTTTTCCTGAGTGCCGAATTCAAAATGCTTGTGCTCGATAATCCGTGTATAAGGTGTTTCACTGTCCGTGTAGTTGACCACGGCATTGCCCTGATAATTTTCCATATCAAGTGTCTCCGTCTCAAAACGAAGGCTCCGGTATTCCAGCTCTCCTAATTGGTAATCAAAGAACTGATCGATCATCCCGGTAAAGACAATCTTAGGAAAATCTGCCAGATAGCCTTCCTTATCCGCAAAGAAATCTACACCGACTTCCACATCAATATTATCATGAGCCAGCATTTTCTCAACAATCTGCGTGTAGCCGCCGATAGGAATGCCTTGATAGGTGTCGTTGAAATAATTATTATCATAGGTCAGACGGACCGGCAGCCGGCGGATAATGAAAGCCGGCAGGTCTCGGCAGGCCTTACCCCACTGCTTTTCAGTATAATCTTTGATGAGCTTTTCATAGATGTCCGTGCCGACAAGAGAGATTGCCTGTTCTTCCAGATTTTCCGGCTTCTTGCCGCCCAAAACGGCGCGCTGCTCTTCAATCTTGGCCTGTGCCTCCTGAGGCGTTACCACGCCCCACAGCTTATTGAAGGTATTCATATTGAAGGGAAGATTGTAAATCTCCCCTTTATAGTTGGCAATGGGTGAGTTGGTATAGCGGTTGAACTCCGCAAACTGATTGATATAATCCCAAATTTCTTTATCTGATGTATGGAAAATATGGGCACCGTATTCATGAACCTGAATGCCCTGCATTTCTTTGGTATAGATATTGCCGGCAATGTGGCTGCGCTTTTCAATGACCTTGATTTTTTTGCCCTTGAGGGCTGCCTCATGAGCAAAAACGGCACCGAATAAGCCTGCCCCTACTACTAAGTAATCATAATTTGACATGTGAATCTCCTATTTAAACCGCAGCAATAATGATTGAAGGGTATCTAACGTAAACTTTTCTCTTGTGATAAGCAAAAACAGACCATAAACAGCAAAAAAGACAAGCGCTGTCACAGCAAGGGTAAAGAAGGTCCCAAGAGACAAGAATCCTTTTAAAACCAAAGTGGCACCAACTGCTGCCAGTGTGCTTAAGATGATCTTCCATAGACCGATTTGCCTCAGCATGGGCACAATCAAATCACGTAAGAAATACAGCTGAACCAAAACAACTGTCAGCTCTGCAATACTGCCGGCAAAGGCAGCCCCTGCAGCACCGAATAAAGGAATGGTAATGACATTAATCAAAACATCAGCTGCTGCTCCGATGATTGTGGATACCACCACCAGCATTTCTTTTTGCATGGGAACCAAAATCTGGATGCCCATTAAATTGGAAATACCAATAAAAATAACCGTCGGCATAATCAGCTGCATGGGCAGAACCGCAGGCAGGAAATTGTCTCCCGATAAAAAGAGAATGCTTTCCCTAGCATCAAGCACAAAGAACACCGTCAAAGGCACTGCCAGGACAAAAACAAAACTGAGAGCCTTCTCAACAAGGGTTCTGAATTCCGTATGGCGTTCCTGCTCATGATAAAAGGACAAACGGGGCAGCAAAACCGTTCCCAGTGATGTTACGATGCTGACAAGAATCTGCTTAATCTTTACAGCGGCAGTATAGTAGCCGACCTGATGGTCCCCTTTGATAAATCCCAGTAAAGTGGTATCAACATTGAGATAAATGGTTGTTGATACCGTCAAGAGGAAAAAGGTCAGACAGGGCTTGATGTGCTGTTTTAAATCTAAATTTTTAAGAGGTTTGAGGTCGATCAGTCTTCTTAAATTTAAGAAGTTCATCAAGTTGGAACCTACGCCTGCAAATACGGTTATGGCGCCGTAAATAACATAGTCTTCTTTGTTTTTCACCAAAAGGAGCAGTAAAATCAGCGACAGAAATTTGAAAATAATGGACCGAACTGTAATATAGGAATATTTTTCCAAAGCCTTATAGAGCCACTCTACGCCTAAAACATTAAAAATCAATGTTGAGGACATGATCAAGTAGAGCAATTTTTCCTGGGACAGTTTTGGAACCATGAAAACGGAAATGCCTAAGCCAACTAATGCCAAGAGCATCACAATAGCATTGAGCAGAAAAATTTCCTGAACGGTTTTCCGTAATTTTGCCTGATCATCTCTGATTTTGGCACAGGCTCTGATCCCATAAGTCGGAATCCCCATCATGCCTACCATGGTGAAGTAAGTGATGATGGACGTCGCAAACGATACCGTTCCGACCCCTTGAGCCTGTAAAACTCTGGACGCATAGGGAAAGGTTATCAGAGGAAAAATAAAGTTTGAGATGGTCAGAATAAAGTTCATCACGAAATTAAATCTGACGGAATTATAGCGGTTCACTGTATATACTACTCCATTTACGGATAATCTGGTTTAATGCTATCAAAGGTTCAGACTCCTGCCTAATGGGCTCCTTCACCTGTGAAAACTTTTTTGATCGTCAAAAAGAAAATTTTCAAATCCAACTTAAAAGAGAAATTTCTGACATAATAGAGCTCCAGCTGACAGCGCTCGGGATATAAGACCTCGCTTCTGCCAGAAACCTGCCACCAGCCTGTTGCTCCGGGCTTAATAGACAGAAGTTCAGCCTGTTCACTCGGTGTGTACTCGTCTAACTCAGAAGCCAAAATAGGTCTGGGACCGATAAAGCTCATATCTCCCTTAATCAGGTTGATAAACTGCGGCAATTCATCAATACTAGTTTTTCGGATAAAATGGCCGATTCGGGTTAGTCTTGGATCCTCTTCAGGCAGCAGTTTGTAGCTGTTATCAAGGTATTGCTGGTAGAGTTCAGGATTTGTTTTCAAAACGTCCTCAGCATTGACAACCATAGAGCGGAATTTTATGATTTTAAAGGCCTTTCTTCCCTTGCCCATTCTTTCCTGGGTAAAAAAGATACCGCCCTTGTCTCTGCCAAAAAGATAGAAAACAGCAATAATCACCGAAACCGGAAGCAGGAGAAAAACGGCGCCCAAAAGACCGATAATAATATCCAGCAGACGCTTGACATATAAATAAAACCGATGAACCTCCTCAAGGTCATTCTCAGTCAAATAATCCCCTCCTTCTTTGCTTTTTCATAAATCATGGGTTTGGCCGATTCTTTGGAACGGCTCAGAGTGCAGACAAAGTCTCAGTTAGAGCTCGCTCCGCTCACAGATAAATGCTATTTAAATTGGCATTTTAGAACTTCAAAACATAGTCTAGAAAAAATAGCTTTATCTTCAAGTTTCAGTGTTTATTTCCCGTCCATGGTGTCATTGATGGCATCTTTAGCCTTTGTCAGACTAGATTCATCAATAGACAGCATATAAAGACTGGCATTAGGCATGGCGTAAGATGTCAGTTCTCCGGTTGAGCCTGTGCCGGTGAGTGCTTGTGATTTGACCGTGTATTTTGAACCGGACTCGAGCTGTGAGTTCACCAGAGACATCATGGTATTTAAGGACATGTTGGTTTGAATGGATTTGCCAAGTCCTTTGATGATGCTGTTGTAATTGGATACAGCTTTCATAGAAGACAGTTTGTCAACAATAGCTGCGATGACTTTTTCTTGGTTTTTGCCGCGGTCATTGTCCCCTGCTTCCAGTGAATAGCGTTCGCGGACAAAAGCCAAGGCTTTTTCAGAATCCAATTTCAGCTTTCCAACCGGAAAATCATAGTGACCGATATGGCTAGTAAAGGCTTGGTCATTGTAGACCTCAATGCCGCCCAGCAAATCGACCAAGGTCAGGAAAGACGTAAAGTTAATTCTGGCATAGTAATCAATATCAATGTCATAGAGGTTTTCTAGGGTGTGGATTGATGAATCAATACCATAAATCCCTGCATGCGTCAGCTTATCTTTTTGGTTATTGCCGCCGTCAGCAATCGGAACATAGGAATCACGCGGTGTTGTTGTCAGAAGAATCTTATTGGTCTTACGGTTGACCGTCATAATGATATTGACATCTGAGCGTGAAACCGATGAGATAGAACCATAGCTGTCAATACCGCTGATATAAAGATTAAAGACATCTTTATTGGTTTTCTTTCGAGCTGAGGCTACCTTTTGTTTAATCGTGTAGGTGTAAATTGTCTTCAGCTTATCTTTATAATTTTCATCAGTCTGTGACAGCAAATCACTGTAGGCGCTGTTTAAAACCATAGCCTTGCTGGAATCTTCCTGCAGGCTTTGATAAGCACTCTGATAAGAATCAGTCGCTTCTGTAGTCAAATCAACACCTTTATCAGTTTGAATCTTACTGATAAGAGAGGCAATGTTAGTTCCGTCATTGCCGGTTGGTGCTAAAACACTCTTTAAATCAGAAACTTTGGAGACTGAACTGTCTTTAGGGACAACAACACTCATTTTAACTTCTGAATAGGAAGCCGTTTGATTCATCCTGTCAGATACATCAATGGCTGATTTCAGAAAGTATAGAGCACCTGAAGCTGCTATGCTTCCCAGCAAAAGAAGAACAAAGGTCAATTTGGCAGCGCGTTTTTTCAAAATCAAAACCAGCGCCAGCAAGACAACGGCAATCAAGACCACTGCTGCAATGACATTCAACCCTCTGAAAGCCAAGAAATCATAGGCAAAAACAAAAAAGAGAGTCACAGCAGACAGGATTGTAAAAAGAACTAAGAGGACACTGTTAACAACACTTAGCTTTTTGTGATTTCCTGTATGATGACTCTGATGACTACTTCTATTTGAGCGACTAACCATGCTTTTCTTCTCCAAAACTATAATTTATTTGATAGGTAATATTAACCTGTTCATTATACCATTTCAAGAGCTCCTTTGCAATGATGAGCTTTAAGCAAAAAGCCGCCTTAAACAGGCTGTATTTATTAACGGCCTCATTTGTGTTACAATAAGCATATGCGTATCCAACAATTACATTACATTATCAAAATTGTCGAAACCGGCAGCATGAACGAAGCTGCCAAACAGCTTTTTATTACTCAGCCATCGCTGTCCAATGCGGTTCGTGATTTGGAACGGGAAATGGGCATTGAAATCTTTATCCGCAATCCTAAAGGCATCACGCTGACTAAGGACGGTGTAGAGTTTTTATCTTATGCCCGTCAGGTGGTCGAACAGACAGCCTTGCTTGAAGAGCGCTATAAAAGCCAGGGACACACGCGCGAACTCTTCAGTGTTTCATCTCAGCACTACGCTTTTGTTGTTAATGCCTTTGTCAGTCTGCTGAAGGAAACAGACATGACCCGCTATGAGCTTTTTCTGCGTGAAACCAGAACCTACGAAATCATTGACGACGTGAAAAACTTTCGTTCAGAAATCGGCGTGCTCTTTTTAAACAGCTATAATCATGATGTTTTGACCAAGATGTTTGATGACAATCACTTGACTTATACCAATCTTTTCAAGGCCCATCCGCATATCTTTGTCAGCAAGTCCAACCCTCTGGCTGATAGAAAAATGGTTTCCATGAGCGATTTGGAAGATTTTCCTTATCTCAGCTATGATCAAGGGATTCACAATTCCTTTTACTTCTCGGAAGAAATCATGTCGCAGATTTCCCACAAAAAATCCATCGTCGTATCCGACCGGGCTACACTCTTTAATCTCATGATTGGGCTGGACGGCTACACCATCGCCACCGGTATCTTAAACAGTAATCTCAACGGAGACAATATCGTTTCCATCCCTCTGGATGTTGAAGATGAGATTGACATCATCTATCTCAAGCACGAAAAAGCCAACCTCTCCAAAATGGGCGAAAAATTCATCGACTACCTTCTTGAAGAAGTGAAGTTTAATTAATACACAAGAGACCTAGAATCAATTTGAAAGAATGCTGATTCTAGGTCTCTTGTGTATTTTAATATAATCTAATTACAAACCGTTTTTAAGCCACCTTTTTGTCGAAATTCCACCAATAAATAAGCTCAGCAAAATTAGGATCAAAATATAAGGAAAAATGATAAAAAAGGTAGAAATATCACCTATTCTTCCTTCGAATAATGCTTTTTCAACTACAGCATAAAGAGAATTCGACGCATCAAATACTGCAGCTATTTTGAATATTCCACCTACTGCAACAAGAATTATCGATGTCAGCCAATAAAATAAAGATACACCAATAGATACCAGCAGATTTGAAAAAAGGATACTAATGGTAGCAACAATTAAAATGTATTGAAGTACAATTAGTGAAAACATCAAGGTTGAAAATAGAAAGTAAAAGGAACTAAAATGAAAAAGGAGAGCTATCAATAGGTTTGAAATGATAATCGATAAAATAAATTCTAGTAAAAGGACAGCCATTTTTGCAAGTAAGAATTGTAATGAGTTATATCCCCAAAAATAATTTAACAAAATTGTTTTATCTGAGTAATCCTTATTTACAAAATAAACAATCACAAATCCAAAAATTAGAAAACCAAATTGGGTAAATACTGTGTAAGTACTAAAATAAAAATCCCCTATTCCCAGTTGACTAGCCTTGTCAATTCCAAGCGGCAATATATAGCCTAAAATATAGCTTAGTAAGACTGTTGATAAAATATATAAGAAAGTTTTATTTCTAATTGACTTAAATAGCTCTATTTTTAACATACTATTCCTCCCCCAGATACCACTTTATCGCATGTTCAAATGAGGGGACTTTATTCAGTTTTTGATTGTCAATAACAAAATAATTCCCAATCAACACTCTAACATCACTGATATCATGAGAAATATTGATGATTAATTTATCTGGATGGTTATCAATATAATTTTGCAAGAAGAGATGAATTTCACCTACAGTCGTTTTATCTAATGCGTTTGTAATCTCATCCAATATGATGATATCCTTATTCAATGATAGTAAAATATATAATTTAACTTTTTGATTTTGACCATCACTTAAATACTTTAGCTTTATGTTACTGTCAATACTTTTAATATCTAATAAATCATAAATTTCTTTTGATAGTTCCCAAGGGATGACTTTATGAAAATCATTAATCGTTAACTCCCTTGGCAAATTTGAATAACTGGATATTATTAAAGTGCCAGAAGATACTTCACTAGAAAAATTTCTTCCACCATTCAAGAGAAAGTCTTTTGCGAGTTGTGATTTTCCTGAACCGTTTCGACCTAAAATATGATTTATTTTACCCTTCTCAAAAGCTAACTCTGTTTCTTTTAATAATACTTTTTTGCCAACAACCAAACTATAATTTTTTATAAACATAGACATTCTCCATCATCATACTTGCTTAGAGACTCCAAATAAACCAAACAGTATATATTAAAACAGCAACAGCTGTATATTGGGCTTATCAATAAAGATTCTTAATTAAGGCATTGACCTTGTCAAAATAAAAGGTCTGACTGTCATAAATGACCCCTGAAAAAACAGCCAAAGCAATTATCTTCTCTAAAAATGTTTTGGACGAAAAGCCTGTTGTCCGGTGGAGCTCTTCTTCATCAAACGGCTTAATGAGGTGAGCCAGAGGGTTGCGGGCTGATTTTTCAAAGTCCCGCAAGAGCAAAACAGCAGCCTTAATTTCTTCAGGCAGATCAGTCAGCTGGATAAAGTCAACCAAGCTTTTGGAAGTTACCTTGCTGTCTCTTCTCTTAGCGACAAAATCCTGAACAAAGGGATTTGAAGACTGATGCATCTTGTCAAATTCCCAGAGATCATATTGGTCATTTTTGGCATCATAGATATAATCCTCAATATCCGGAATCTGACTGTTCAGCAAACGCATGAACAGCCGATATAAAATCGGACTGACACTCCTGACAAAGTCGATAATGTTATCATTGCGCAGCTTTGCTTCCAAATCCATGATATAGTTTGCCAGCAATTCTTCTTCGTAAGCATTATCCAAAAGAGAAATCTGATGGGCACTTTCCAGTTCTTTCAGACGCGCTCGATGCTCAAAGAGAAAATCAACATTGAGTTCGCGTCTTTCTTTCAAGAGCTCCAAAAGAAAGTCAATATCGTCAGAAAACTCCCGGCTGGCCTTTACAATCTGATAAGCATGGTGATAAGCGTAAACATTCAGCAGAATGTCCAATGTTTCTTTTTCTGTCATGTTAAGCAATCAATGTTTCTAAGCCTACCTTCATCATATCGGTGAAGGTTGTTTCACGTTCTTGGGCTGTTGTGTCTTCATCTGCGACCAGACTGTCTGAAATGGTCATAATGCCCAATGCCTGCACGCCGTGTTTAGCCGCAAGGTAATAAAGCGCTGCTGCTTCCATTTCAACAGCCTTGACGCCCAATTGTCCCAGTTTAATATTATTCTCGGCAAAATCAGAATAAAAGGCATCAATAGATAAAACACTTCCGACATGCGCAGTCAGCCCCATATCCTCAGTAATATGGTAGGCCTTATCTAACATACTGAAGTCTGCAATTTGCGGGAAATCATACTGCGGCCATTCGTTTTTTATCATGCTGGATGTGGTGGCGGCAGCCTGTGCCAATACCAAATCACGGACATGAACATCTTGATTGAGCGAGCCCGCGGTTCCGACACGAATGAGCTTTTTAACGCCGTAAGAGGTGATTAATTCGCTGGCATAGATAGAGATGGACGGCATCCCCATTCCAGTTCCCATGACGGAGACGCGATGGCCCTTATACGTTCCCGTATAACCCAGCATACCGCGGACATTGTTGAAACATTGGGCATCCTCTAAAAAGTTTTCGGCAATGAATTTAGCACGCAGCGGATCTCCCGGCAAAAGAATCTTATCAGCAATTTGACCTTGTTTCGCTTCGATATGAATAGACATAATATTATGATACAGAGAGCGGTCAGAAAGCGACTGAAAATTAGGAAACCGAAGGGAAATCCTGATTTCCCTTAAGGTTTATCTATTTTCTAAGCTTTCCGCTCGAGTTCAAATAATGTGAACAAACTCTCGTCCTTTCTGTAAGTTTACTATTGGGAAGGGGCCTTAGCCCGTATTCAGTTACTCTGAGTACAAGCTATGCCCTGCCTTTCTGTAATTTTGATAAATAAGTATTGACAATATAGGCAGTCGCGACTGCCAATAAAAGCGGTAAATAAGACGGAAAAGACTGCCCTGTAAAAGAGATAACCAAGCCAACGGCAGTCAGCGGCGCTTTCATGGTTACTGCTAAAAATACAGCTGAGCCCAATAAAGAAGCTGCTGTCATTGATAAACTCGGAACAATGATGTGCAGGACTGACACTAAAATGAAGGCCGCGACAGCTCCCATCGAAAAAGATGGTGTCAGGGTTCCGCCGTAGGCTCCTGATTTTAAGACAAGCAAAACAAGGAAGGCTTTAATAGGCAAAACCACCATTGCCTGAACCGGTGACATAGCAGAGAAGACTTTCTGTGCTAAAGCGCCGCCATTTCCCAAAACCTCAGGAAAAGCAATCGATACCGCAGCCAAGATGAGAAAACTCAAGGGCAGCTGCCAAAGGACAGCTCTGCTTTTATCTTTATGAGATTGCGCCCAAGCGGTCAGCTGACGAAAGAGTCCGGCCGCAGGCCCAATGGCAGCTCCCATTACAACAGCCAGTAAAAGCGTGGACCAGTCAGTTGTCAGCTGTCCTGTCCTATAGAGCGGTACATCAGGAATAGCCAGCTGGGCGACTGCTGCCGCTAAAACCGTAGAAAGAAGGGCAAGCAAACCATTGCGCAAAGAAAAACCAACAGCCAGCGTCTCAAAGACAAAGAAAACACTGGCAAAAGGAACTTGGTAAACCGCTGCCAGCCCTGCTGCCGCTCCGCAGGCAATCAAGAGTTTACGGTCGGGCAGACGCAGATGAAAATAATCTGAAATTCGCCCTGCTGTCAAAGCTCCCAACTCACGAGGCGCTCCTTCTTTACCAATAGGGGAGCCTGCTGCGACAGAAGCAATCTGCAAGAAAATATTGCAGAGGTGCACCCAAATGACTGGCTTGAAGGCAGCCTTATTATCAAGTGCTATCTGAGACCTGACTGAAATAATCCGCCGGTTTTTCCTTTGTATGAAATACCACATCAGGGCTGAAAGGACTCCCGCACCAAAAACTGCCAGAAAACGCCGTTCAGAGGGAAGATGATTAAAGAGCTGCAGCTGCGAAGACGCTTCTGCTTGTCCAAAAACCAGCTTTTCCACCAGCTTTTGCAGCTCATGCAGCAATATACCGCCGCAGCCCGTCAGTAAACTGGTCAGAATAAAGGCGGTCAACAATTGACGACTATAAGATTTATCTGATTTAAGCATTGAAACTATCCAGAAATGAAAAGAGTTTGTCATTCATTTCCCTGTCACTAAAGTCTTGAATGACAAAATGAATTCTCATAACCAGCCTCCTAAAGCTCCGCCAGAACAGCCTTTACCAATCTCTTAAAATCTTCTTTGATACGCTCAGTCACAGCAACAACTTCATCGTGATTGAGCTCATCTTGGAAGCCGGCTGCATGGTTGGTGATGGCTGAAATCCCCAAGACTTTCAAACCTGAATGAACTGCGACAATAACTTCCGGGACTGTTGACATACCAACAGCATCAGCTCCCATCGTCTTAAAGGCGCGGATTTCGGCCGGCGTTTCATAAGAAGGGCCTGATACACCGATATAAACGCCCTCATCCAGCTTGATACCGAGTTTATCAGCCACTTGATGAGCTGTCTCTCGATAGTCCTTGCTGTAGGCATTGGACATATCCGGAAAGCGCGGACCGAACTCATCTATATTAGCACCAATCAAAGGATTCTGTCCTGTCAGGTTGATATGATCAGCGATAGCCATGAGTGTCCCAGGACCAAAGCCGATACCTCCGGCCGCATTGGTGACCAAAACGCCCTGGCAGCCCAGAGCTTTCATGATTCGCACAGGGAAGGTCACTACTTCCAGTGGATTGCCTTCATAGAAATGAAAACGGCCCTGAAGTGCTAAGACCTTGCGGCCAGCCAAGTCGCCATAGACTAACTTGCCAGCATGACCAGTAACGGTCGAGCGTCCCCAATTGGGAATGTCAGCGTAGTCCAATAGGACGGCGTTTTCAATCTCTTCTGCCAGCTCACCGAGGCCAGAGCCTAAAATCAGACCAAACTCTGGCTCTTGAACGCCTTGGGCTGTCAGAAAGTCGCGTGTTTCGTTAATTTTTTCTAATAATGTCATAAATTAAGATATAAAGGGCGTTAAACGGACAATAGCAAAATAGGAAACTGACCGAGACGACGCTTGCGCCTAGGTCCGTTTAGCTTTTTGCAGAAGTCCGTATCCCGTATTCAGTTAGATATATCACCCCAACTGAACAATCCTTTCTGCAAATTTTATTTTTTTCTTTTAATCAAGATTGTAAGAAGGTTAAGATTTTTTGATTAAAATCTTTGGCTTCTATGTAAGCAGAGTGCCCTAAATCAGGGTAAATATAGCTCTCACACTTCAGTGCTTGAGCTAATTCTGCTGATGAACGGCTTCCGACTACCTTATCATCAGCTCCTCCGAGAACAAAGACAGGACAGGAAATATCTTTAAGTTTATCCCTCATGTCAAACTGCAAAATGGACTCAGCTAAAATGATAAATCTACCCAACTCTTTAGGTTTTGTCAGCTTAGACATGAGATAAATCAGACAACGGTGTCGTTTGACGTAGCGCTCAGAATAAACCTTATCCATCATATCAAGTACCATCTGCTGACGCTCTTTATCTTGGGCCAGCCTTATCCAGTTGCCTATCGTTGCTCTTGCTCTGTCATTAACATGAGATAGGGTGACGCCGAGAACCAGTTTATTGACCAACTCAGGATAAACAGCTGCTAGGCTCTGAGCGATCATACCACCCTGCGAAACACCAACGATATCTGCCTTTTCCAGATTTAAGTGTTTCAGAGCTTGAGCTAATTCATCTGCCATATCAGCAATGCTATAACCAACCTCAACCTTATCCTTACGGTCGAACATATAGACCTTATAATCCCTGCCAAAAATACGATAGGCATAGGACACTTGTAAGGCCGTCCCCTTGACTCTTTGGGTACTCAATCCAGGAATTAGAATTAGCGGCTTCATCCCTCTGCCGAAAGTCAGATAGTCCATTTTAATGCCGTTAAAAGTCAGGGTTCTATTCTTTGCTTGATACATTTAGACCTTTTACACCAACTGATCTAAGAAGCTCTCGCCTATCATGGCTGTTTCCACACCGAAGTTATCGGCAACAGTAGCTGAGATGTCTGCATAGTGGCCGACTGGAATCACGCCATGACCCTTAAAGGCCGGGCTGTAAGCCAGAAGCGGCACGTATTCACGGGTGTGGTCGGTACCGGCATAGGTAGGGTCATTGCCGTGGTCGGCTGTAATTAACAGCAAATCATTTTCACCCATAGCTGCAATGATTTCAGGCAAACGTCCATCAAATTCATGGAGACAGTCGCGATAGCCATGCGCATTGCGGCGATGGCCGTAAAGAGCGTCAAAGTCTACTAAGTTGGTAAAGGAGAAACCGCGGGTAAATTCAGGCAGGTTCATGGTTTTCAGCAGAGTGTCTATTCCGTGGCTGTTAGACTTGTTGTGACCCATGTCATGATTGATGCCGGAACCGTTGAAGATATCATTGATTTTACCGACCGCATAAGTATCAATCCCTGCTTCATCCAATTTGTTCAAAACAGTTGGGGCAAAGGGAGAAACGGCTAAATCGCGGCGATTGGCCGTCCGCGTAAAGTTACCGGGCTCACCCACATAAGGACGGGCGATAATGCGGCCGAGCAGAGCCGGACGTTCCAAGGTAATCGAACGTGCATACTCGCAAATCTTGTAGAGTTCATCCAGCGGAATCACATCTTCATGCGCCGCAATCTGTAAAACAGGATCGGCTGACGTATAGATAATCAGCTCACCCGTTTCCATTTGGCGGGGGCCAAAGTCCGCAATCACCTGAGTTCCTGAATAGGGTTTGTTGGCTTCACGAATGACCTTACGTCCCGAAAACTCTTCAATTTTGGTAATGATTTCTTCCGGGAAACCATTCCAAAAGGTATCAAAAGGCTCAGTAATATTGAGTCCCATGATTTCCCAGTGACCGGTCATGGTGTCCTTGCCCAGTGACACTTCTTCCAGTTTTGTCGCATAGCCTGTCGGGCTGCTTTCGGCGGGAACGGTTTTTAAGGCCTGCGGACGAGGGATATTACCCAAGCCGATTTTAGCCATATTTGGCACATTAAGCCCCACCGTTTTGGAAATATGCCCCAGTGTGTCCGAAGCACCGTCCGGGACACCGGCATTGGAGAAATTATTAGCATCGGGCGCTGCCCCGATTCCCACAGAATCCAAAACGACTAAATGAATACGATCAAATGTTGACATGATATTCCTCATCTCTAAGATAGCTCTGCTATCAACTATAAATTATCGGCTTCTAAAATCCGTACGCCCTCTTTGCCGGCCACAATTACACGATTAACCATGCCGCAAAAAAGGCCGTGCTCAACAACACCGACTTGGTGATCCAGCTTGCTGCCAAATTCAAGAGGATTGGGAATGCTTCCTAAATCTAAATCAATAATGAAATTGCCCATATCAGTGATAAAACGAACACCGTCATATTCTCTAAAAGAAGGCCGATAGCCTTTTTTCTTAAACTCTCTGAACAAATGCTCAGCACCGTACTGAACGACTTCAACCGGCAGTTTAAAGGCTCCCAGAGTCTCCACCAACTTACTCTCATCAACAACCCAGATATAATCTTTGGTCGGGGTTGCGACTACTTTTTCCATGAGAAGAGCGCCGCCGCCGCCCTTGATTCCGTTAAACTGAGGATCTACCTCGTCGGCACCGTCAACAGTCACATCGATGACATCGACTTCGTCAACAGATTTTAGCGGAATTCCCAAGCTTTCAGCCTGAGCAGTTGTCCGGCTTGAGGTTGTGACCCCGACAACCTGCAGTCCCTCTTCCTGCACACGGCGGCCGATTTCTTCCACAAAATAATAGGCTGTCGACCCTGTTCCGAGTCCCACAATCATGCCGTCTTTGACATATTCTGCTGCTTTGACGCCAGCAATTTTTTTGAGCTCTTCCATAAAGCTTCCTCTTTCACACATAATCACTTTATTATAACATGAAATCGCATACTTGTTAAATGGCAATCTTCCTTTTCTGAACGTCTCAAAATCTTGCAGCTTCCGTTCTTTTGCGCTACAATTAAACTATGATCACTAAAGAATTCGACACAATTACTGCTATCGCAACTCCTCTCGGCGAGGGGGCAATCGGCATTGTCCGGCTTTCGGGCTCCGAAGCACTTGCCATCGCTCAAAAAATCTTTAAAGGCAAAGATTTAAGCAAGGCCGCCTCTCATACTATTAACTATGGCCATATCGCAGAAGGTGACGAAATCATCGACGAGGTCATGGTTTCTGTCATGCGAGCGCCCAAAACCTTTACCCGCGAAGATGTGATTGAGATCAACACCCACGGCGGTGTGGCGGTCACTAATGAAATTTTGCAGCTGGTCATTCGCTCAGGTGCCCGGATGGCTGAGCCCGGTGAATTTACCAAACGGGCCTTTTTAAATGGCCGTGTTGACTTAGCTCAAGCAGAGGCTGTTATGGATTTGATCCGTGCCAAAACTGATAAGGCCATGGCTGTCGCTGTGAAACAGCTGGAGGGATCGCTGTCCGAGCTTATTAACAGCATCCGCCAGGAAATCCTAAACACCCTGGCTCAGGTCGAAGTCAATATTGACTATCCCGAGTATGATGATGTCGAAGAAATGACAACAGCCCTCATGCGCGAAAAAACGCAGGAATTTGAAAACCTGCTGACCAATCTCTTGAAGACTGCCCGCCGCGGCAAGATTTTACGCGAAGGCCTCTCTACTGCTATCATTGGCCGGCCCAATGTCGGCAAATCAAGTCTCCTTAACAACCTGTTGCGCGAAGACAAAGCCATTGTCACCGATGTTGAGGGAACAACCCGCGATGTCATTGAAGAATACGTTAACATCAAAGGCGTGCCTCTCAAACTGATTGACACAGCAGGTATTCGCGAAACAGATGACCTAGTTGAAAAAATCGGCGTTGAACGCTCCAAAAAGGCACTTGAAGAAGCCGATCTGGTCCTTCTGGTCCTCAACAGCGCCGAAAAGCTGACCGATCAGGATCGCGCACTGCTTGAAATCAGCCAAAATACCAATCGGCTTATCCTACTCAATAAGACTGATCTGCCGCAGCAAATTGAAAGCGATCAGCTGCCGGACGATGTTATTAAAATCTCCGTTTTAAAAAATCACAACATTGACCTCATCGAAGAGCGGATCAACCAGATTTTCTTTGATAATGCCGGCATTGTTGAAAAAGATGCTACTTATCTTTCTAATGCCCGCCACATCACGCTGATTGAACAGGCCCTTGAAAGCCTTCATGCGGTTAACGAAGGCTTGGAACTCGGCATGCCAGTGGATCTTTTGCAGGTTGATATGACCCGCACTTGGGAAATTTTGGGAGAAATCACAGGCGATGCTGCCCCTGATGAGCTGATTACTCAGCTGTTCAGCCAATTTTGTTTGGGCAAATAAGCTAATCCTTTAGGGACAGCTGCCGGCAGGCAAACGATTGAAGCTCTTATAAAAAGAAAAACTCTTTGCAGCTTTTGGGCGGCAAAGAGTTTTTCTGTGATTTCTCCTATTGTTACGATTTAAGAATAGCCTGAACAATCTTTCTTAGATCAGGCACCACATTTTCCTCAAACCAAGGATGCTTAGCCATCCAGATTTGATTTCTGGGAGAGGGGTGAACAAGCGGGAAATATTCAGGCAGGTAATCCTTGTAGTGTTCAACTGTATCTGTCAGTTTGACTGAAGCTTTTTGCTCTAAATAATACTTTTGAGCATAATTGCCAATCAAAACAGTCAGCTCAATATCCGGCAGCAAAGCCAAAATCGGCTGATGCCACTTCTGAGCAAAGCCTTTACGCGGCGGCAGATCGCCTGATTTTCCCTTACCGGGATAATAAAAATCCATGGGAATGGCAGCAAAATACCCCGAATGGTAAAAGGTATCATAATCAACCCCCATCCACTCACGCAGACGATCACCGCTCTTATCATTCCAGTAGAGACGCGATTCCTGCGCTTTGATGCCTGGCGCCTGACCGACAATATTAATACGCGCTGTTTTCGGTGCTGAAAAGAGCGGCTCAATACCTTGCTTTGTGAATGTTTCATTTTGGCTGTCTGCCATAATGGACTTGGTAATTTCCTCAATACTTGTCATCGTCTCTCTCCTTTGGTAAAGAGGCTGGGCAAAAACTCGTCCAGTATTCCTGTTTTGGAATAAACTCTTGGCACAGTGGTTGGGAGTGAAACAGTCTGCGGAGAGACCGTTTCAGCTCACCACCTTAAAATCAGGGAGTGGTGAGAACCAAAATTTTCAATTTTTGGGTTCTTTCCCACTCCCTTTTAATTATGTAAACCGTTATGACGGAGCTGCGTTGGCTTATTTGATTAACTCATAAATAGCTTCAGCATAGATGGCTGCTGCCTTGTAGAGATCGTCTACTTCGACAAATTCGTTGGCCTGATGCATGGTATCCTCAGAATGAGGGAACATGGCGCCGTAAGCAACACCGCGTTTCAGCAGACGTCCGAAAGTACCGCCGCCGATAACCCATTCTTTGCCTTTTTCGCCGGTATGTTTTTCATAAACAGCTAAAAGTGTTGACACCAAAGGATCATCCATAGGTACATAGTGAGGCGTGTGCTCGTGTTCAGACAGAGTGACTTCTTTGACACCCTCTAACTGCTCCAGTTTTGCTTTAATGGTTTGTGCATCCGTTCCTTGCGGATAGCGGAAATTAAGAGCAATGGTATTGTCCTCTGCTTCTGCATCAAAATCAAAGACACCCGCATTCATAGATAGGGCTCCCATCTGTTTATCGACAAAAGCAACACCCAGTTTTTCCCCCGCATGGTCGTTCAGCAATATCTTACCTGCTAAATCAAGGTAGGCTTTGGCATCACCGGCAAAATCAAAACGAGATAAAAAGAGAGCCAGATAAGTAGCACCATTGATACCAGCTTCCGGCGTTGAGCCGTGAGCGGATTTCCCATGAACCGTCAAGTGAAAACAACCTTCGTTTTCAGTCAGACTGGCTTTAAGATTGTGAGATTCAGCAAAGGTATCCAAAGACAGCTGCAGATCTTCTAAGCTACTATTGCCTTTAAAAATAGCCGTTGCTGACTCCGGCACCATATTTTCACGCAGGCCGCCCTTAAAAGATTGAAGCGTGAAAGAACCGCCGTTGCTATTGCCAAAATGCAGGTACTCTGTGATATTGCCTTTTTCACCGTTGATGATAGGGAAATACGCATCCGGTGAGAAACCAAAATCAGGTTCCGGCAGACCGACATGCTCAAAATAATAATCCATATCCGCCCAGCCGGACTCTTCGTCCGTACCGACAACAAAGCGAACCTTTTTAGATACCGGCAGACCCAAATCCTTGATGATCTTTAAGCCATAGTAGCAGGCAATAGTCGGTCCTTTATCATCACTGGCGCCGCGCGCATAAAGCTTGCCGTTGATAATTTCAGGCAGGTAAGGCTCGGTTTTCCAGCCGCTGCCAGCCGGCACAACATCCAAATGGGCAAAGATGCCTAAAACTTCATCTCCCTGACCGTATTCAAAATGACCGGCGTAATTATTGATATTTTTAGTTTCATAGCCATCTCGCTCTGCCATTTTTAAAAAATGCTGCAGAGCCTGAGCAGGACCCGGACCAAAAGGATGTTTGGCATCAGCCTTGCTGTCATCACGCTCTGAATTGATCTGTAAAATTCGAAAAAGATCCGCTAAAATATCTCCCCGGCGTTTATCTACTTCTTTTTGAAAATCTACAAACATCTTACTCACAGCTCCTATCTTTCTTCAATAATTGTATCTACCGGCAAACGATAGCTTGGTTCAATCTTTTCATCCGTGTATCCTACGGTAATCAGGAGTTCAGGACGGAAACGCTCATCAATATCTAAAACAGCATTGGTCTTAGTCTTATCAAAACCAAGAATAATATTCGATGAAATGCCTTGAGCTGTCAGGGCTAAAACCAGGTTCATAGCCACCAAACCGGCATTCAAAGCCAGGTATTCACCTGTTTTTTTATCATCAAATCCTGCAAAACGAGCCGGCAGCGTTTCCATATAGTAGGCAATCATATCATCTGGAAGATTCTTGCTGCCAATCCGCGCAATCTTGCGGGAGCACTGAACCAAATCGGTATCGGTAAACAAGGCAATAACATACTGCGCCCCTTCGACTTGAGCCTTATTCAAAGCAGGCAGGTCTTCAGCCAAAGCAGCTTTTCTATCCTTGACAATCACAAATTTCCAAGGCTGAATATTATTGGCACTGGGAGCTAACTGGGCAATTTCAATCGCTGTTCTGACATCTTTAAAATCAACTGCCTGATTATTAAAGTGCTTAGTGGCATGCCGCTTTTTATTTAACTCTAAAAATTTCATAAACGAATAATCCTTCTAATGTGTTAATAGTTACTTTTTTATTTTACCACTTTTTGAAACTGTTTTCAGCTTTTTCAGCATCTTTTAAAATAAATAAAAAAACCCGAGACATTAAAACAGCAGATTTTCAATCTGCTGTCAGGTTGTAGACAAACTCCCAAAACTAAATTCTCTCTAAAATTTCATCATAGAATTGTATCACTTTTCGCTTTTGTAAGATGATATAGAAATGATCAAAGCCTAATCCGATACTTTCCGATGTAGCAAAAGAGGCAGAAACTCAATGTTTCTGCCTCTCGGAGATTTTGAGACCTAGGCTCAAAATCTAGGTATGGAATTCCGAAGGAAGTCGCTACCGTCCGTGCTACCTAAGGAAAGTATCATAACAAAATATTACTTTTTGAGAAAATAGACTTCTTCTTCAATCTGCTGTTTGATTTATAACCAAGTGCCCGAGGCCACGATGATGCCTTTGGCAATTTCATTGTTTCTCAATTCTGATGCCTCTAAACCGTTAAGCGAACCATAAAAAGCTTTAACAGGTTCTGATAAGCCCTTTTTTCTCTGCAAATACTTCAATGACAAGCGCTCTAACTCTCTGCAGAGACGATAAGACTGTCTTGAAAAATCACCTCCAGCCTCCACTTCCTGCTTATAATCCAACAGCAGCTCACGTTCTTCCGGATAAATATCCGGATTGAGCAAAAGATTGTAGTAGTCTGTCATGATTTGCTTTTGCTTTTCGTCATCGCTTTTTTTCGCCATTCATGAGCCCCTTTCACTGAAAGATAATCATCAGCATGCTTGGTCTTGAAAATCGTATTTTCAAAAAACTGCCTTCGGTTTATCATAAAAACAAGGAAAAATATAATGAAAACTTTTCCAAAATAAAACTCACACTTTTTTATTGTTTGAAGTTTCTTTTTCCTTGATTATCATCCTGCGGTCAGTCTCAGGGTTTGAGGTCACACAAGATTAATAGTCTGTGTTCAAAGAGGTAATCTGACGGCCTTGCTCATCAAAATTTGCCGGATTCAGCCAGTTGTCAAACTTAGCTTTCATAGTTTGGTACTCTTCTTCCAGCATGGAATACCAATTGGTATCGCGGCTGCGGTTTTTATAAACTACTGCCCGCCGAAAGGTGCCTTCAAAGGTAAAGCCCAGACGCTTAGCTGCATGATTAGAAGGCGCATTCAGGCTGTCGCACTTCCATTCATAGCGACGGTAACGGAGTTCTTCAAAAACATATTTCATTACCAGATATTGCGCCTCAGTTGCTATTCGTGAGTGTCTCAGCTCCTGCCCGTAAAGAACCCAGCCCATTTCCACCACACGGTTTTTAGGATCTATTCGCATGAGAGAAAACGTTCCGATGACCCTATGGCTTTCCTTATCTAAAATAGCCAAGTAATAAGGATCCTTGGAATCAACCATCCCTTCAAAATAGACTCTAAAATCTTCTTTATTTTCAAAACGCTCAATCGGCAAATAGGTCCACTGTTCTTTGGGACTGTCAGGACCGTAAAAGATATAGGCATCCTCAAAATGCCTGTCGGCATTCAGTGGTTCAACGATGGTATAGTTTCCTATCAGCTGCTTGATAGCCGGCAGCTGACCGGGCTTAAAATCAAAAACTGGTTCTCCAATTGGCTGATCAAAGATATTTGTTGGCATAGCGGTCTCCTTATTTACTGTCATTTAGCGGGTTTTCATTTTCACAGTTTCTTATGCTTTTTCCTGCAGCTTTTCTTTCACATTTTCTGCTACCTTCTGCGGGATTCCCAGAGCAATCATCTCATCCGTACTGGCTGCTTTAATCTTAGTCAAACTCTTGAAGTGCTTCAAGAGCAGCTGTTTGCGTTTGGGCCCGAGGCCTGCAATACCGTCCAGCTTGGAGCTGAAACTGTTTTTGCTGCGGACTTGTCTGTGGAAGGTAATGGCAAAGCGGTGCACTTCGTCTTGAATGCGCTGCAGAAGAAAAAATTCTTCTGAATTTCTGGGCAGATCAATCACTTCTAAAGGATCACCGAACAGCAGCTCCTGCGTTTGGTGCTTGTCATTTTTTTGGAGCCCGGCAATGGGAATCGCAAGCCCCAGCTCTTTTCTGACAACATCTTTGGCAATGTTGACCTGTCCTTGACCTCCATCAATGATAATCAAATCAGGAGCTCTAAGACCATCGCGTTTAACACGGCCGTATCTGCGGCGAATGACTTCGCGCATAGAGGCATAATCATCCGGACCGGTAACTGTTTTGATTTTATATTTGCGGTATTCTTTTTTATTGGGCTTGCCGTTTTCAAAGACCACCATGGCCGCAACCGGACTGGTTCCTTGGATATTGGAATTATCAAAGGCTTCGATTCGAACAGGCTTGTCAATAGCCAGCAGCTCGCCTAAATTGTCAACGGCTCCCTGCGTTTTTTTCAGATCCTTTTCCAGCAAATCAAATTTTTGCTGCAGGCTGACCCGTGCATTTTTCACAGCCAGATTAACCAGCTGCTTTTTCTCACCGCGCTTAGGCTTGATGACCTTCGTATCCACCAAAGCTCTGACGAAGTCCTCATCAATATTGCCGGGAATAAAAATCTCCTTGGGGATAATATGGCGCCTGTCCTGATAAAACTGCCCCAAATAGGTCAAAAAATCTTCCTCGGGTTCATTGTAATAAGGAAACATGTTGACATCACGCTGAATGAGCTTGCCCTGACGGACAAAAAAGACCTGTACACACATCCAGCCCTTATCCACATAATAACCAAAAATATCCCTATCAATCAGATCCTGAGCCATGACCCGCTGCTTGGTTCTGAGAACACCGATAGCACTGATCAAATCGCGATACTCTGCAGCCCGCTCAAACTCCATGTTTTCAGCCATGGTCTGCATTTTTTCTTTGAGGCCGTTGACAATCTTATCATCGTGGCCATTTAGAAAATTGCTGACATCTTCTATCATCTTATCGTAATAGGCCTTGTCCGTATGGCAGACAGTGTGGGCCGAACACTGGCCGATATGATAGTAAAAGCAGACTTTTTCCGGAGGATTGGTACATTTCTTAAAAGGGAAAATCCTGTCCAGCAGCCGTTTAATTTCATTGGCAGCACCGACATCAGGATAAGGACCGAAATAATGCCCCTTGTCCTTTTTAACCTGACGGGTAATCAACAAACGAGGATAGCGTTCATTGGTAATCTTAATGAAAGGATAAGACTTATCATCTCTCAGCCTGATATTGTATTTAGGATGATTTTCCTGAATGAGGTTAATTTCTAAAAGCAGGGCTTCGATATTGGAACCCGTCACGATGTATTCAAAATCAGCGATTTCTGACACCAGCATCTCTGTCTTAGTGTCATGGCTGCCGTGAAAATAGCTGCGCACGCGGTTCTTTAAATTTTTAGCCTTCCCCACATAAATAATGGTTCCTTTTTTATCCTTATGGAGATAGCAGCCGGGACTGTCCGGCAAAAGTTCTAATTTATGCTGTATCAATTGATTCATAATGCTATTATAACAAAAACACAGATGGTTTTCTGGATTTTGTTACAGTTGATTTTGCTTTTCTTTCCGCCGGCTTTTTGGTAGAATATCCTGTGACTTTTTGAACGAAAGGAAATTATATGTCTCAGTTTTTAGCCAAACGTGTCTCCAATTATGAATTGTTTTTTGATTTAGCCGTTGTCCTGGCTCTGGGCCAGCTCACATCAGCCATTCATCTCAATCATATCGGTCTGGGGGAAATTGTCGCCTTCATCACGACCAATATCATTATTTTTAACATTTGGCACAATGAAGTTTTTTATTTCAATAAGTACGGCGATTCTCGGCTGATTGACATCTATACTGTCATCGCACTGATGTTTGTGGTCGGCAATATCGCTCTCAATTTTAACCTCGATCTCAGCCAATACCATGCCGGAAGCCCTAAAGCTATGCTTTTTAACCTGCTACTGATGATGGCTTATGCAATCATTGCCCTGCAGTATTTTTTAAAGGGACGGAAATTAGGATTCACCCATAATATCAAGCTGGATATCGTTACCCAACTTCTTTACAGCCTGTCTTTAACCGGTTTTGCTCTGGGACTTCTGTCCATCAACGGATGGACCATTCTCGTTTACTTGCTGCCAAATATTCTGCCTGTCTACAGACTTAAATTTTACAATCGCCAGCTGGTCAACTTCCCTCATGTTATTGAACGGCTGCACTTGGTGACTATTCTCAGCTTTGGTGAGGCTGTGATCGGTATTATAAAAACCTATCCGATTATGGCAAGACCCTTTACCGGAGCTACCTTATTTTTAGGGATGGCAACACTCTTTGTCTTTTATATGGGACAGACTTTCTTAAATATCAACCATCATCAGGAGACCACCGCTGCAACCCTTTTTTATGCCCATCTGCCTATCTTTATCGGTATCAATATTTTTACCGTAGGCATTGAATTTTTAGCAGATTCACACCATGTTACTATCGGCTTTATTCTCTTTTTAGCCGGTATTCTCAGCTTTTACACAGGAGTTCTGGCCACCTCTCGCTACAATAAAGACCTCTACCGCTTTGACCTGAAGGCTTGGATAGAGTATGCACTGACAATTCTTATCGGCACTGTTGCCATGATTCTTCTCAGACGCCATATGATTGCCCTCGCATTTATTCTGGTCCTGCAAAACAGACTGATGACGCGCATCAATATGGCCAACCGCCATCGCTCACGCGAGCGCCACAATGTCCCGCATCCCGACCCAACCAAAAATCTCAGAGATTTTTCTTAATACAAAAAATGAGCTCAAAGTAAGCTCGCTTTTTATAGGATTTACCGCTGCCGGCAAAGCTGCTCAAAGGTAGCAATATTTGCCATTTCGGACAATCAAAGATTGTGCTTAGCCATGCGCTCTTTAAAGATATCATTGACGATTAAGCTCAGGCTTTCTTTAGCCTCGGGGCTCAACTCGCCCTCTTTTTGTGCTTCCGCATAAGCTTCCGGAAACTCACGCGCAATCAGCTTGCAGGTCGCCTTAGTCGCATGCCCGCGCACCAACCGCGGAATCCGCTCCATATACTCAGGCTTGACCAAAGCTATGATTTTCTCATCAGCATTCATATATTCTCACTCCTTTACCCTAATTACTATACTCCTTTTAAAGGGAGATGTAAATGCTCAAGCAACGAAACGTAGATACTCCCCACCGTTAGCCTTCTTACCATCTACTAACTCATCATTTGGAAATGATTCAGACAGTAAATGGACACCGTAAGGTTAATTGAATTTGATGATTCTTTATGTAACAAAAAACTTGTTTTGCTTTCTAAAAAACTGAATAAAACCAATATGATTTTTCTTGAGTAAACACAACTTACGCTTTTGGACAAGCTCTATGCACCTAACCAAGAAGTCTTCTACTAAAAGTTCAGGGTGCAGCGCTTGTGTCTTAATATAAAGGAGTATTTTAACTTGATAATTTATATTGTTCATCATTACCAGATTTAAAACGGTAACCTCTGTTTTTCATTTCTTCTAATCGTGAAGACATTTTAGAAAGAACTATAGACTGGTAGTCTCTAAATCCATGAGGTGGATCAAATTCATATCGCCCAGTACATAAGTAATAATTTCTTATTTCTGGATTGAAGTCAAAATCATTATATTTATCAGTTGTAGAAAGAACTTTTTGGTATATCCAAAAATTAATATATTGTTCATCATCATCTAACATATTAATAGCACTCCAAATCTTGTCATCCCAATTTTCAAATTTCATCCATAAATTTTGATGAGAAATATAAATTAATAGAATTAGATCCTTTCTCTTAGCCTTATTATAATCTTTATCTGTGATAGAAATATCTGGAAATTTTTCTCCTAAGTCATGCAGACTGATTATGCCATACTTTTGCAATAGATATAATTTTTGCGAGAAATCAAAATTAGCTTCATCAAGAATTTTATCCCAAAATTCAAATATTTTATCACGGTCTGATGATTTTATCGGCTCCCACTTTTCTGCAATTATATATTCAATAGCAGGACTATTAACAGATTGTTGGACGTAAGATAAAGCTAAATTTAGTAATTTTCTCTTTCGGTCTGATGAAAAATTAAGATATTTTGCTGTTAAATATTGATAAAAATCTGTATCACGCTCTAGCAACATTGCTTTCCTTAATTCTTCTTCTGACGAAAACAACTTTTCTAACTCTTCAACCGTCATATTGGATGCTTCTTCATAAATGAAATAAGCTTGTTTATCTTTTGAAAATGGTCTAGGATATTCACCATTCATAGAAAAACGTTTTTTCATTACAGGAGATAGCAACTTTATTATCACTGATGGTAAGTCTTTATTAGGGTTATCATCATCTTTAGCATAAATATCTGAAATATCTTTATTGAAATTATTAATCAAACCTTGATAGAAGTCTGTATGGAATAAGTAGACATAGATGGTAAGTAACTGCTGCTCTATTTGGACATGTCCAAACTTTCCCCTCTCAAAGAACTCCATGTTCACATAGTCATTGAAATGCTTCCTATCCCTTAGATTTCGTAACTCATCTTTTACAAATTGCTGGAACTCTTGAGAAATAGTTATTTTTAAACTCTTCTCTAATTGTTCAAAGTAACTATCCCAAATTGAGGATGGATGTATAGCAAAGGGAAGTTCAACCCTCCTATCAATTATTTTAGATAAATAATCATTGCCGCTAAAACTTATGCTGTTAATATCACCGACAAATATAATGGGAAGTTTCTTGTTTAATAAGGCAAATAGTTTATAAGATTCCTCTTGGCAATTTTCAGAAATTCTATCGAAATCATCAATGACTAGTACTTTGTTAATAAGAGGAATTTTTAGTAGTAACCAAGCATAAAAATCATCTGATTTTATTCTAAAGAATTGATAAACTGCGACTATCAGGACAATAAAACTTCCAAATAGTTTTATCCAGCTTCCTGAAAAATACCCTCCTATCCCTAAATCAACAACATTAGTCATTAAAATCGAAACGACTACAGCTAGTACTGTTGCGAGACGAATCTCCCAATATATAAATGGATGTAACTTCGCTAAGCTTAATTCTATCGCTGTTCTACTATCCTTTAATTTCCAAAAATCAATGTTAACTAATTTTTTCTTCGTATGTTTTTGAACTTCGTTTAAAAATTCTGTTTTTCCCGAACCCCATTTACCGTTTAAAAAATAGGTCTTATTCTCATTTAACAAGTTACTGAAATTTTTAGCTGCTACCGAAGTATCAATATGTTTAAGTTCTATAAAACTTTTATCTTTCATTCATCCTCCTATACAATCATACTTTGAAAAAGTTTTTTCTCCACTTAATGTTTTTAAATTATTAAATATAAACTATCATAATTAGTTTGCCAATTATTTTTATAAAATTTATTATTATCCTTGGAATTATTAATTACATATGTTAAAATAATTTTAGTAAAGATAACTTGTGAAGGATTAACGCTGGGTCCCAGAATGGGGTAGGTGCTATGCACTGAGCATTCCTATGTGCCTGGGGTTATCTTTTTTTAGTGTTGCTGTTTTTCAGACTCTCAACAAAATTTTGAGGGTCTTTTCCTATTTCTTTAACAATAAATTCAATAAAGGCCTGTGAATAAGTATATTGTTCAGATTTTCCAATTGTGTGTTTATATGCAAACTTATCATTCTGTTTAATATGGTAAAAATCTATAATTAAATTTAAAACATACTGATTAAATCCACTTCTATAAGATAATCTAATCCCCTTTTTATTCAATCTATCTGCTACAACAGATATTACATTACTATAGGAGTATTTATGAGTATTAGAAGGATCTTTTAATTCTTTAACAATCGCAACAGAATTATCTGACTGATTTTTTATTGCAACAGTAAAGTCAGCCTTATCTTTTTTCCTCTCTATATATAATTTCTGCCTAATATCAATAGCAAATTTATCAGAACTGTATTCTTTACTCAAAACATCAATTTCATTCGCTTGTTGAATAAATTTTTCTGCTATCTCAGCAGGATATTTTAATCTGATTTGCTCGTCCGTCAGAGGTTCATATTCTGCTGAAATTGTTAGGAAGTTTTGTGCTATGCTTTGTGTAATATCTTTCTTATGGAATCTGATTAATTCATTTGTATAGTTTAAAACACACGCTTGGAATAAGGGGGCGTATTTAAGCTCATAATCCTCTGTAATAAAATGGGTACTTATATTTCTAAGTTCAATAATTCGTTCTAAATTTAAACGAATACGAGTATGTTCATCAGAATAGATCTTCTTTATTGTGTTTTCTAAACTCAAAGTTCTGTTGCGATTATCTTTATAGTAAATATCTTGATTTCTATTTAGCAACTCTGCCTTTAACATCAATTCCCATGCATTGCAGATAAAGAAACTGAATCCTTCTATTCTATATTTTATGGTTGGTTTATTGTAAATTTCTAAACCCATAATAAATGCTTCAACACTTTTTTCGACTAAATTATCTTTCAATTGAGATTCTTTTGACATTATCTACCTCTTTTTACTCTAATAAATTATATTAATGACTAGATATCAATACCATTATACCACCACTTCTGCCCCTCTCAAAGGATGGTTTGCTTAATTTTTCAAGCAATTCTTATTATCTTTAAACTTTGTTACTTTTCCAAAAAAAAAGAAAGATTATATTGAAAACATTTGAAAAGCAACCCAAAATCAAGGGCTGCTTTAACTAGTTTATGATTATCTCCCAATGTCTATTTTTCCAGTAATCATAGTTTCATGCAATAGAACTACCTTCATTGAAATGCTGGTAGTTCTGCTGCTTCCGACTTCTCATGTTTCTTATTCTTGTGAAAATATTGAATTAGAGAGTTTTACAAGAGCAGGTGTTTTTTAGGTCTTTGTGCGGTTAGTTTTAGGACGCCGATTTTTTCCAAGTGGTCGATTTCTCTTTTGATAGCAAGTTTGGCAAAGTCGTGTGAGAGGAGCTCTATGATGTCATTGTCTGAAAGACCCTCATTTGGATCATCCACAAAGACCTTGGATTGAAGCAAGAGATAGAGGATTCGCTTTTGGAGTTCGGTGTAGTCAGAATAATCCAAATCGTTAGAATAGTCGTCTAAGATAGCTTTCTTTTCTTCTAGCGTATTGATAATGTCCTGCTGACCATTTTTGAGGATTTCCATTAGGGATTGGACAAAGAAAGTTCCTTCTGCCTTGTTATCCGCTTCTCCAGTGATGCTAAAGGCTTTGTAGTATTTCTTCTTTTCCTGATTGATTCTTTGAGAGATAACTAGACCTGAGTAGATATCAAGTTTGCGCGCTAAATATCTTGCTAGGATATACCTGCCTGTTCTGCCATTGCCATCGTAGAAAGGATGGACATTTTCAAAGAAATAGTGAGCCAGAAAAGACTTAATCAGCACTGGCACCGTCTTATCATTGATAAAGCCAATCCATGATTGCAGCATGGCAAAGATTTGTTTTTCAGATATGGGCGGAACGTGCTTGGTCTTATTATTAGCAGCATCAATGATTGATACCAGATTATCTCTGAAAAGCTCACCATCCAGCATGTCTTCGCTATCAATCTCACCATCAGTTAACTGATCATAGATAGTTCTGATGGACTGAAGGTTATCAATTTTGAGAAAGTCATTCTTTCGAATATCATTGTACATGCGTACAGTAGATTGGAGCCTGACTTTCCTTTTCTTTTTCCTGTCCAAGGATCTGTGAGCTATTGATACTTCCTTTCTAGGGTGCAAGGGTTAAAAAAAGGGGGTGCATTGTTTAACTTTTATCTTTACCACCAAAAGCATTGTTTAATATGACAGGAATGGCAGTAACAGCAACTCCACCAATTACTTTTCCAAACTTTTTAAGACCGTCAATATTCTTGTTTCTGCATGATTCACATTTCTTATATCTATAATCTATCGGTAGTTTTCTGCCACATTTTTTACAAGTATTACTGTTTGTCATATTAATTCCTCAGTTTCTATTTTACTTAAATTATTATTCGGTAAATTCAGAATAGAACTCTTAATTTTGGGCAGTTCTTCAGTCCAATAATTCGTTGGAGATGGATCAAGCAAATCTAATCTTTCTATTAAATGAGGTGTAGTTAAATAAGTCACATTAAGAAAATGGGCAAAGTACTCAAGACTTTTTTGAGCGGCCTTTTCCTCACCCAATTCATTATAAGCCATAGCAGCTGATAGTGAAGCTAAGTTAACTGCTGATAGGCCATCTCTTATCTCATTAATTCTGGTATCGATTTTCTTTTGTTTTTCTCCTTTAATAAATTTCCCAAGTGTATCTTCGGGCTGTTCTTGTATAAAGGCAACATTCGATTTCTGGCTAAGCATCAAGAGATTTCGACTATCCTCAGCATCCGATATTACTTGAAGTAACATGGACGTCCTTAGCTGTGGATTCACAATTTCTCTAGCCTGTAATAATTTTTGTTGACAACTATATGCTATGGCTAGTCTATCAGACTCTTGTCCTTTTCTAACATCTTCAATTGCCAGCTGTATATTTTCAATCTGTTCTGCAATTTGAGCCATTTGAAGTTGAGAGGCATAGTTTGTAGTTGCTTGAGTTATCTCTGGCGAGAGTTCGACAGATTTTAAAGGGACTGTGGCAGCAATTTTACCAGTTTCTGTATTCAACAAAGTTGCCATTAATGAATCATCTTTCTTGGTCATTAATTTTAAAGCCCCTTTTGCTATCGCTTCTTTTTGTTCCCTGGATAATACAGCTTGTAACGTTTCTTCAGGGATAGTGGCTTTAACTACGTTAATAAATGATGGCGCAGTGTAAAGTAAATTCTCTACTTTAGAAAAAATAATATCGGCATTACGTAATAATGGTTTGGCAATTTCAGGGAGTTTGCTAATAACTGCTTTAGGTCTAGTCTCATAACCTTCGATATCGATAATCTCATAATCATCTGGTCCAAAATATAGGATCCCTTCATCCATTTTTTATTACCTCTCGTATTTTTCATTAAGCAACTAAGTAGCAAGGAGTTGTTTAATTTTTTAAATAGGTGATGTTCACGACACTACCACTTCTGAAAATTTGATCTTTATAAAATTCTGAAACACCATCTATCCTTACCTCGGTCACAGTACCGTTTTTAGATAACAACCTAAAAACCCTGGGCGTTGTATGAACCATTATGTAGCCACTACTAACAAACAAATGTTCCACATCATTAACGTTTTGTCCGATTAAATCTACTGATGACAAGGGAGCAGCTACCTCATAGTTATAAGTGATTTCTCTTATTCTACTAGCAACTTTATCCAAAAATACTTTTGGAATCGTAGAATCATCATTTTCTTTATATCCTATAAAATATTTACCTGAAAGACTACCATAATCATAAAAATCTGCACTAAATTCCCAAGTTGAAATTCCACCACTTGATTTCACCTCGCATCTCACATGTAAACCATCAGTTGAAATTATCTTTAGTCTTTTAATTTCCCTTGCGGATTTTCTACAAAAAGTCTCGAAAACCTCTTCGGATAGGCCTGTTGACCATACAATTGGAATTTCCCTTCTTCCTCGATCAGCTTCAGTAGATGCTTTATAACTTTTATAATTTGCCCAACCGAGCAGACCTAGTAGAGCACCAACACCTAAAAGTGTTCCCCAGCCAAAATCATCGTCATATTTTCCCATAGTTTTTTACGCCTTTGATTGTATTCATTCTAATTATATTATACCACGTAAACTTTGTTATTAAATACCTAATCAAGATTTGTCCTCAAAATTGAATCAAAAACTCTAACTTAGCTATTTCAGTAATATTTTTTAACGATTTAATACTATTAAAACGATTTCTAAAAACCAATCAAACTATAAAACCACTCAATAAGAATCAGTCTAGTCTAATTTGTTTCTAAATATCAACAGAGACAAATATCCCTTGAAACCAAGTGATTTCAAGGGATATTAATTTTTAATTTGTATCAATTTCAAAAAGTAGGAATTTGTAAGACATGGTAAGAATATCCTTTCTAGGGGACATCATTTTACCACCTAAATTTACTCCATTATATCATAAAAACGTAAAGATATCCGTTTTATACTTTTACGTTTTTGAACGTTAGCGATAATTTCTCAGACTGCTTTGACCGTCACTTCAATATTCCCCGAAACTGCCCGAGAATATGGGCAAACCTTATGCGCTTCTTCTAATAAGGCTTGCGCTTGATCAAGTGGTAAACCGTCAATATGACCTTCAATATCAACACCAAGAACCACGTCCGGTACTGGTCCAGTACTGACGTTATACATAGAAACAGTCGCAGAAACTGTGGCCTTATTTGTCAATTGTTGACTAGATAAGACATAGCTGAGGGCGCTGTTAAAACAACTGCTAAATCCTGCCGCAAACAATTGTTCTGGGTTAGTTGCACCAGCTACTTTTTGTCCCGGCTGCACAATTTGAAATTGAATGGAGTTATCTGGTGCGTGAACTTCACCTGTACGTCCACCTGTATTAATCATTTTTGTTGAAAAAATTTTTTTCATATTTTCCCTGCTTTCTTAAATTGGAATCTTCTATTCTTTTTATAAGAATTTACCAATATTCTTGACTAAGCGATCCATAATCACTTGAACTGGTTCGACTTTTTCAATAAAGGAAATTCCAAGTCCAAAGGATGCATAGCCTTTGCTGAGATCTCCAAAGAGCATCCCGTCGCGCATACCGATATAAGCATGCTGAGCCTCGTAAATTTCTTCTTCTGTAGCGCCGGCCTTGCTCATTTCCAGTAACTTCTCAGGAAGTTCTCCCCGTAATGAACGATAGAAAGATGGAACCGTACGATACATCAGCAAATCAGTAGCATCTGATTCAAGAGCCATTTCTTTAATATTTCCTGCTAAAACAGATTCCTCTGCCATCATAAAGGCTGTCCCAACAAAGAGCCCTTCTGCTCCCAGCACAAATGCAGCTTCTGCTGTTCGCTCATCAGCAATCCCTCCAGCTGCCATGACTGGGACACGGCCTTTGGCTGCATCAACAATCAAGGGAACAATTGAAAATGTACCAATCACATTATTAGGAACTGTTCCGCCTTCATCAAAACCAGTTGCCACGATAATATCAGCACCGCCTTCAATAGCTTCTTCAGTATTCTCAACGGTTGGTGTATGCGCTCTAAACACGACTTTAATATTATTATCATGGTATTGTTTTGTCCAATAAGGTGAAAAATCTCCAACCATTATGGCTACTTGCACCCCTTCTTCTACCATCAAATCAAGCATAGCTCTGCCGAACATATCCTCTTCACCTTCAACTGTTGGTGATACATTCAGCCCTAATGGTTTATCTGTTAATTCGCGGGCGATACGAATTTCCCGACGCATATTTTCAACCGTTTCGTCAACTGTATAGACAGCTTCCTTCTGTCCTGCGTTAAAACCAAGGACGCCCAGTCCTCCAGCTTGGCTTACTGCAGCAGCATACTTCCCATCTGTCAGCCAGTTTAGCGGACCTTGAATAACAGGGTTTTTAATACCTAAAATTTGTGATACGCGATTCATCTCAATACCTCTTTGTGATTTATTTTACAGCTTTATTGTAAGGGTTTTCTTTTGTCCAATCAATAGTTAAATGATGTATAAATGTCCTATAAGTTGCTTTTATATGGTATAATGTCCTATAAGTAAGAGGTGGCCTATGAATAAAAATGACCTGAGATATCTCAAAACAGAAAAAAACCTCAAAAGTGCCTATTTGACACTGATTGAGGAGAAACCTTGCCATGACATCATGGTCAAAGACATCTGCAAACAAGCACAGTGCAGCCGCAATACTTTCTATCTGCACTATGAAGTCAAAGAGGATCTTTATCAAACCATTATGGCAGATATTTTAGACAATTTGGCAGACTCATTTGAAACGCGTGTCAGTCACATCAGCCAAGTTGATGACAGCGTAAACCGAGCCTATACTAATGGCATTATTGACAGTATTTCTAGAAATAAGAAAGCTATCAGCATTCTGGCTGCACGCGACAAGGGGCTTTTTCTGAAGCAGTTTACTGATACCATTTTTGATAAGTGTATGCTTGGATCACAAAAGCTATCGAAAAAAGGAGACAGTCCTGCTGTCCGTCTCAACAATGCTTATCTGGCTTCTTCCATCACCGGCTTTATTTTTGAATGGCTTAAGCACCCTGACATCAGCGATACAGACGCTAAGGAACTGCTCTTTACAATTCACAGGCAGACCATGGAAACTTGTTATAAAGCTTTGTGACAAGTTTTTCTACTTTCATTTTTTTAATTTTGTCCCTTGGTCAGGAAACATCTATAGTATAACTTATTTGGGTACCTTTGTATGGCCACTGCTGAAGTTGACTTAATCATAACCTTTTACTCTTTAAGCCTTCCATTTTTCTAAAATGCTTGTTAGCCATGATTTTGCTTGTTCAAGCACCTGTTTAAGAAAATGACTATTGTCAAACGTCGTCTCACTACTTACCTGCTTCTCCTTATTCTTTGTTAAAGATTGTTCTGGAACAGTCGTTGGATCTGGTTCTGCATTGGCTGGTTCAGGAGCTATTTTAGGAGGGGCGGTATCTTGTGCAGCCGGTGTTTGTGTTTCATCAGCTTGTTCAGTACTAACTGCAGGAAAGACTTTATTGTACAGTTCCTGAGCGGTTCCACCGCTGCCTAACTGACCAGAGACAATTTGCCCCTTCTCCAGATGCAGGATAGTCGGTGTAGCATATTCCCCAATCTTTCCTCTCAAAAAATCTTTAGAAGCTGGTGTAAAGTCCGGATTATCGGTATTGAGATAATAGACCTGTCCACCAGTCATTCCATAAAACTCTTTAACAACTGGCGAGAAATCGCGACAATAATGGCAAGTTGGCCGACCAATATAGAGGGTGTAATTACCATCCTGGTCATCAAACATGTGATAGACATCAACCATGGTGACTTGTTTGAGGTCGGCAACATTTGCCTCGTATTTTTCTATAGATAGGGACTCTTGACCTTCTGTACTCTCACTCTCTGTCACTGCTGTAGCCGCCTGAGATTCCGTAACAGGGGCTTGTTGGCTCTGTTGTTCTTTAACCGCCTGATTTGAGGCTTCTTGATCAAAGGAGGTAGGTGTTTGATCCTGATTCTCTGTAGCATCCTGAGCTTGTGAAATTTCCTCAGGAGCTGGCAAGTTTTGTTTCTGTTGGTGATTCGTCTCAGCTGGAAGAATCTGTTGCTCCGTAGTTTGTCGATTTTCTTGACTATCGGTTTGCGCAGCGGCTGCAGGTACTTGCCCTTGGTCAACACTTTGACTCACTTCGTCAGCGTAAATCCTACCTCCTACTAATAACAAAGCTGTCGCTGAGAATAGTAATAATGATTTATAGTGATTCATAAATAACTTTTCCTTTCATTTGTTTGTGATTTTAAAAATCGGTGCTTATTATCCTGCCTTTGATCTAAAATCACATACTTGCAAAAAGCGGAAGCCTTCCTGTCCCTCCTAAAAATTAGATACAAAAACTAACTTTCAGAGGGGACAATATGACCTCCGTTTATCAAATATAATTATTTTTCTTTCAAAATTGGAATGATAATCATGAGAAGAAAGGTAAAAATTAATACTAATCTAAAAATATTGTCGGAAGACGACAAAGCTCTCACGCCAAATAAAACTTAAGATAAGACTAGGGAAACCTTTAGGAATTTCCTCAATATTATCTTACCATTTTGATTAACGTTTTTAAAAATTCACAAATATGAAAACAAGGCGCTGTATAACTAAGGAACTGTAACAGTGATTCTTAGAGAAGGCGCTTAATTTCTATATTAGTTTTCTAAAAAATAGGATAAAATATTGGCAGCTGCAAATACTGTAAAACCTATAACTGCTAGAATTTTTGAAATAGGCCACAGCACCCAGGCAAGCATAAAGGCAGCCGGCATAAGTACCAGTGCCTGTCGTCTGTGATTTCCTTTTTTCATTTTTAAACTCGATTCATTACATCTATCATCCCAAGCTCCCGTGCCTCCGCCGGCAATTCCAGAAATTATATCTTTATCCATTTGCTTCAAACGGTTTAAATGCTTGTGTTTTCATAATATTTAATTTTAGCTGCTTGGCAAACCGATGATATTATCCTAATTTTCAAACCATGCCCTCCTGTGTCATGACTGGTCCTTATTTTGTCGTGAGCAGTAAAAGAGAGCAGGACAGACAGTCATTATAGCTGTTTGTCCTAGATTCTAAGATATTGAGTAGTGTACAATAACTATTTTTCATCTGTTATTGTACAATACAAACCTACTTTTTCTTCCAAAATTTTACTACTAGACCAGCTAAATACAGTAATATACCAATAATTGCAAACGCTATTTACCATAAATAATTTGAAGTCATTAAAACTGTGGCACCTAGCAACAGGATTATCAACGTACATAGAACGATGGTATTTTCTTAATTGCATAAATACCTTTACTCTATAAATGTTATTATAATCTCAAATAAGTAATAGCTAAATAATATCATGAATAAAACAACAACAAACGAATAGAATTGTTTATCATTGAACCATTTTCTTTTTTTTAAACAAACTGAAATTAATAAAAAGAAGAAAAAGATAATAACTTTAATAATGAGTTCCATAGAAGTTAGTTATAGTCCTAGAAAAAAGATTCTACAATACCTACTGCGCATCCTGCTGCCATGCCAGCAGGTCCGCCCCATGCCCCAAGCAAGCATAAAGGCAGCCGGCATAAGTACCAGTGCTTGTCATCTGTGATTTCCTTTTTTCATTTTCAAATTCGCTCCATTCTTTAAAGTTAGCTATCATCCCAAACAAGAATAAAGAGTGGCACCAATAGCTACAGCTTGCACTCCAAGATACATTGAAACAGCTGGTAGGGCAGATGATGCAAGCGCTCCTGCACTTAAACAGGCGCCCTCCATTTTTCCACCCTTAATAATAATAGATAGAAAATTGTTTTAATTAAATAGATCTTCCTACAATAACTGCACAAATATTTTAAGAAATTGGATAATTAATTTACCAGCGGTTATGTCAGAAATGACTAGCAATATTACAATATCTATGGCATTACAAAATTCTTTAGATATATCTTTTTGTATCATTTATTATCCGAAAAATAAAGCAAAATATTTGCTACCGTAACCAGTATGAATCCTATAATAGCCAAAATTTTCGAAATAGGCCACAGCAGCCAGGCAAGAACAAATGGTAGTGGCAACAAGCCAAGTGAAACTAGTTTATTATTATTTCTCATTTTATTTAATCAAAGTCATTTTTCAGCGATATTAGTGTGTACAATAATGGTAGTTTGCAGCAGTAGCAAAGGCTTGTGCTCCCAAATACATTGCTGCAGCCGGTACAACAGATGAGCCAATCGCTGCAGCCCCGAGTCCTAATGCGGTTGCTGCAGATGCTAAGCAAGCTCCCGTACCTCCGCCAGCAATTTTGGAAAGCAGATCCATGTCCATTGTCTCAAATTGCTCAAATGCTTGTGTATTCATAACAAAACTCCTTTTTCATTTTTGATTTTGTTCCTTGGCCAAGAAACACCTATAGTATAACTTATTTTAATCTGTTTGTGTGGTGATTGTCGTAAATGGTATCAAATAGGTCGTGAATGGTCATTTTATTGAAAAATCAAGAGCTATTTTCCCCATTCACGACATATTTCAGGGCGTTCACGACATTCATTCCAATTCTTGTAATTTTTTTGGTATAGTGAAGGCAGATTTATGAAAGAATGGAAAGGTAAAAAGAATTGGTCCAGCACCCCGACAAATAAAAAATAGAAATATTTACATTCCTTAATCACTATGAAATACTCACTAGCTATGAACTCTCCCAAGTAAATGGCGGAATTAGTCTAGGGTTTCTTGATACTACAGCGTTACTGCAAAAGCAATCCAGTGCTAATTATCACAAAGAAAAAGGGAATCGCTAGTTAGGTTTATATAAAAAATCTGTGAAGACAAACTCCTCCACAGATTTTTTTATTCCTTATCATCTTTAACCCATCTCTTCTTCCCATATTTCCAGAGTCTGACGAAAATAATTAGTCCGCCTATGTGTTTTTAAATTAAGGTGGGGAAATTGGGAAATCAGCTGTTTAACATTGGCCAGTCCGGTTCCTCGGCTCTCCCCCTTGCTAGAGCTGCCGAGCTCATATAATTGGTTTAAATTGATCTTTTCAGAATAATCATCTAAGGAATTACCAACAATAAGAACCGTCTTGTTGCCGTCCTTAAAATAGGAAAATTGCAGGAGGTGGTCTTTTGTCCCTTGAGCAGCCTCGATAGCATTATCCATAAGGATAGAGATAATACGGATAAAATCTACTAAAGGCATATTGGGTTTGCCTATAGGGCTAACAATCTCAAGGGTTAGATCGAGACCTTTATAGTGAGCCTGATTGATCTTGGACAGCACTACACTTTTAATGGCTTCATCTTCAATCAAGGAAAGATCTCCTATATCAAACTTTGGCGATTGTACATAGTCAGAAGTCTCACTTAAGATGCCCTCATAGATTTGCCGGATACTCTCTAAGTCTCCTTGGTTAATGCTATATTGCAAACTGGCCAGAATGTTTGTATAGTCATGCCGAAAGGCACGCAAATCATTGTACAGGGACTCAATCTGGTGGGTATAAGCTATTAAATTGTTATATTGCTCTTCTTCTTTTTGAAGGAGTTCTTCTTCCAGTCCCTCATTTACCCTTTGGTTCAGTCTGACAACAAAGAATATCAAAGTAAACATAGCGATTAAAGAAATATACTGCCGAATAGTCAGTTCAGTATTTTTACTTATTACGCCAAAAAAATTGAATAATATATAGCTTAACCATTGCGTACTGTAATAAATCAATAACAAGACTGAGGTGGCTCGGAATATCTTTAATACATTATTATAAGCTGATAATTTTTGAAATTTTACAAAATCTACTTTTAAAATTCTTATAAACAATTCATTCGTTGCCACTGCTAACAGGCATTGGACTAATATCAATACCGGTGACGCAATGACATCTGCTCCCGTTATTTTGGTGACACTTGGATATATCTGACTAATGACGTTTAAGGAATAAAAGCGAGCCGTAAGTTCATATATTCCTCTAGAGTAAAGCACAATAAAAATTTTCACCCAACGTATTTCGTAGTGCTGACGGCTTCTTGAGTATAGCCAATATAAAAGAGAGAGATCAAAAAAATAATCTAAATAATAAACATTGGATAAGGGGACATATAAGAGCAAACTAATCAGAAAAAAGACAATTAAGTCTTTTTTTCGATAGCTTATTTTGGTATTTCTTTTCAGAATGAATAAACTGGTTAGCAATACAACTATTCTTGAAATATACAAGGAGATCACTACTGCCATATCACTTTACCCCACTCTTTTGGTTAGACATCAGCTGAGTGATTTTTTTGAGGTTCTTTTTACTAACACTGCATTTCTCACCATTAGGAAAATAGACAAGGCCTTTCGTTTTATCCACATGAGTCATATTTTGAGGATTTAACGCAAAAGAACGATGACACCTGACCAGAGCTGTTTTCTCAGCAATCTCTGCAATCGTACCATAAAATTCCATATAGTCGTATTTACCATGAAGGATAAGCTTATGGACTGTTTCTGAAGTTTCAATAAAGTAAATTTCATCATAAGACAGCCGAATACGGCTGAAACGATTTTCAAAAATAAAGAGACCTTCCTTTTTAGTACTAAAGTTGCTCTTAGCATAATTGAGGGTATCAAAAATCTTTTGCTTGTACAATTCTTCATTAACATTCTTATCAATAAAATCCAAGGCCGAAACCTGATACTAAAAAGTCAGAGGCATATACTCCGAGTGTGTCGTTACAAAAACAATAACAGCCGATTGGTTCATCTCACGAATAGCCTTAGCAACCTCTAACCCCTTCTTGGTCTCCTCTTTAATCTCAATATCTAGAAAAAAGACCTGATTGCTGCCCTTAACAGAGATAGCCTCTAATAGCTGTTCGGACTTCCCATGTACCTCCAGCCGATAGGGAGTGTCTGTTTCATGACCATAATTTTTGATAACAGATTCGAGGCGGCTCTGCTGCTGAAAATCATCTTCTAATATATATATGGAGAGCATTGCGAGTACTCCTTTATTACTATTGGATTGCAGATAAATAAACTGACTAATATTCTTATTTTACCTTAATATTCTTATGCTAACAGATGAAAATGTCAAGCAAGTAGATAAGGAGTAACATTCCTATTACATACAACATCATTCAAAAATTTTTCTTACACTCAGAAAATCACACATAGCTCTCAAACCATAACCGAACAAGACAGTGATTGCCGACGATAATACCGCTCCAAGCTAGAATTGAAGAAATCAGCTAGCTCTTTTCCCAAACAGCCTTATAGCCTCTCTTTCAGCTTTTCCACAAAAAGATAGGCAGCCGGGCAGGTTAAGGTATTTTTTAGGGTCAGGTGATTAATCTGGTAAATCTTTTTACGGTCTGTATGCGGAAATTCGCGGCAGGCTTTAGGGCGCATGTCATAAATAGAACAGAGATTGTCATCACCTAAGAAGGGACAGGGCATACTTTTGAAAACCTTGTCGCCATCTTCATCCACGCGCAGATACAAATCTTCAAAAACTGGAAGTCTCATGCGAAAGTGCTTGGCAATTCTGGTGATGTCAGCTTCTGTGAAGAGCGGCCCCAAAGTTCTGCAGCAATTGGCACAGGCTGTACAGTCAATTTCCTCAAATACTTGGCTGTGCACTTCCTGAACAATTCTGTCTAAATTTTTCGGGGCTTTTTTCTTCAATGCCGCCAAAAAGAGACGGTGCTCCTTTTGCTTTTGCAGGGCTAATTCATGGTATTTGTCAATATCAAGGCTTGTCTGAGGCATATCGTTGCTTTCTAAAAATGTTATCAATAACATTATAACATAGAAAAAACACCTCAATCTTTAGCTTTTCTGTCTGACTTCTAAGACAAGGTTACTAAAATACCTGCCACATAAATTTACTTCTGTACTTTATTTTCTAAAATCTTTTTCTTTCTTCTCTTAAATTCTTTATACAGATCTGTACTATTTCCATAGAAGATTAGCAAGACAGTGTCTATAAGTAACCAATAAACCTTATTGACATCATTACCAGTATTATTTAATATTTTGAAAATCAAAACTATAAGAGCAATTGCCAAAGCCATTAATACAGCTACAATTGCTGGAGTGTATTAAAAATTAATAAGGGCTCAGCTCTCATTTCCAGTTGCCTTTTTACCAAATAGGCTGACAAACCAGACAAAGCCACTGTATTCATTCAGAAACTGCGAACAGCCAATATTAAAAGCCAATCCTCTATCACCTGTATAAGTAAAATTAAATGAGCAATCTAGTGTTTTTTATGTAATTTGATAAATCTTATCAAATTACAAATGATAGTAATAATTAAAATGATTAGAACAATAATTAAGGCCGCTCGTTGAGCTTCATCACCAGTGGTAACTGCTACATATAAAAGAAGAAAAAAAGTCAAAAATGCAACTATGAGTATACCAATCTGAGTTTGGTACTGTGTAAAGCTTTGTTCTTCTATAGGACGCCTTTTTATCTCTTTATAAGCAACATAGGTTACCACGAAAGATAATCCAGACAAAACACCTAGCGGCAGCCAGAGCCATATAGCATTATTATTATCTACAGCATAGATACAAAGATGAGCATTTAAAAGCCCCATGAGGCTAGCTCCCAGTCTGATGAACCGTAAAGTAGTAGAACTTAATTTTTTCATATACATTATTATGCTTCTAGTAACTACAAATAAGCAAAGTTTAGTAACTCCGTGTACACATAATTAATGAGGAAATACTATATTCATACCTGCACCAACCGCTCCACAAACTGCGAGATGGGCGGGAACAATAATACCATTAGTCGCACAAGCAGTTACACCCTGAGCAGCACCAGCAACACCGGAAAGAAATAAATCTCCATTTCTCTTACTGCCCCCAAAAATTTCTGATAATTCATTGTCATTTAAATTTCTGTAATTATTCATATACACCTCTATTTCTTTCTTATTTTCTAAGCAATCCCCAAGTGCCTACGCAATATGGAGTAATAAGAGTTGCACCTGCCAGTCCTCCAACAGCTGCTGAAGCAGTGGCACATATTCCAATTGCTGAAACTGCTTCTCCACCCAATACCTTCCCGCCTTCAACAGCAGCGAGTGCTTGGCTATCCATTGCTTCAAATTGTTCAAATATCATTGTATTCATACCAAAACTCCTTTTTCATTTTTTGATCTTATCCCTTGGCCATGAAACACTCATAGTATAACTTATTTTGATCCGTTTGTGTGGTGATTGTCGTAAATGGTATCAAATAGGTCGTGAATGGTCATTTTATTGAAAAATCAAGAACTATTTTCCCCATTCACGACATATTTAAGGGCGTTCACGACACTTGCCCCTAGCTCTTGCGAATTTTTTGCACAGTAAATATATAAGCCGCCATCAAAAAAGAGAAACCTAGGTTTGAGTCTCTCTTCTTGACTATCAGTAATTAGTAATTGACCGGAACTCAACGAACTTTAGCTTCCCAGGGAGAGGCCGTCTCTTCAAGTACCTTGTTGAGTTCGTCAATATTTCTGAATCCTTCTGTCCGCAGCCAATCTCTGGCTGCTGCTTCTCCTTTTTCAATATAAACCGGCACACAGCCTGACCAAGTCGCCCGACCGCAGAGAACACCGTTGAATTGGGCACCAGCTTCGTGAGCAAATACCAAGGTTTCTTGAAACAGCCGAGCACTGACCCCCGCACTCAGGTAAATATAAGGCAGATCAGTGGCGGCGTCTTGCTCCTGAAAGGCTTGAGCAGCCTCAGTTTTTGTGAAAAGAACCTCACCATCAGCATAGCCTTCCACAAAATGCATATCCACCGGCACTTCTACTTTCAAAACATCTACTCTAAACCGAGGGTCAGAAAAGACTGTCATAGCACCGTTTACCTTGTAAGGTTTTACTTTGGCAAAATCAGCACTGCTCTTGTCTTCAATACCTTCATCATAAGTCAGAATTTCAAGGAAGAAAGGAAGATCTTCTGCCTGGCACTCAGCCCCTATACGTTCGATATAGGCCTGCTTTTGCTGATTGACGTCGGCATTCCCATCAACATCATAATAAAGCAGAAATTTAACCGCATCAGCCCCCTGCTCTTTCAAACGTTTGACTGACCATTCCGGCAGGCAATCAGGCAGACGGCTGGTGGTTGTCGTGTCATAGCCTGTTTTTTCGTAAGCCATCAAGAGTCCTGACTGCTCATCCTTGACTTTGGCAGCAGGAAGACCGTATTCTGGATCCAGTAAGATAGATGAGGCGTATTTTGTCAGTTCCTCAGACACCAAAGCTTTCAGACGCACCATCTGTTCGCTCACCGGGGTGCTGTCTTGATAACGTGCCATCATTTTGCGAAGAGCGCCACGCTGATCAAATGCCAATGCGGAAATAATCCCCTTTCGGCTTATCTTTTCCAGACAAGCTCTTTTGTTAGGCGTTAATGTTAACATAGTACTTTTTTCATCCTACTTTCTATTAAAAACATATTGAATCAGACCCCCAATTGATCTTCGAGCAGCTCTTTTAACTCACTGGATGTCTGAGCAGCTTCAAAAGCTTTTTTGAAATCATCCCTCATCAGCAAACGCGCCAGCTGAGATAGTAATTTTAAGTGGGTTGTGCCGGCTTCGTTCTCCGGAATAAAGAGGGCAACAATATATTGAGCCGGTTTTCCGTCCATTGATTCCCAATCAATCCCTGCTGCCAGTTTTAAGATGGCAACGCCAGGCTTAGTGATAGTACTTGATTTTGCATGAGGAATAGCAAAGCCGTCCATCATTCCTGTCGTTCCTTCTGCTTCTCTGCCTTTTAACGCTTTTAAAACGTCGTCAGCTTCTTTCGCATAGCCTTCTTTAACGACCAGCTCAGACAGATAACGAAAAACGCCTTCTTGACTTTCCAAAGTCAAAGCGATTTTAATTAGCGATTCATCAATCATACTGTCCACCTCCTTTATGCTTTCTTAACTTTTGATTTTTGGATAAAACCCATAAGAATGCCTGAAACCACGGCACCGATGGCGATAGCCAGTACCCAGAGAAAGGCGTGCGTAACAACCGGCAGGACCAAAAAGCCGCCGTGCGGAGCAGGTACTTTCACCTTCCACATATAAGTCAGAACAGCTCCTATGGATGAGCCTAGCATAAGAGTGGGAATGTTGCGCAGCGGATCTTTGGCAGCAAAAGGAATGGCGCCTTCAGTAATATGGGTAGAACCCAGAATAAGATTTGCTAAGCCGGCATTACGGTCTTCAGCGCTGTAGGAATCTTTAAAAAGAGTGGTTGCAACAAAGGTTGTCAGCGGCGGTACAATACAAGCCGCCGACACTCCAGCCATAAAGGAGGTATTTCCCTGCGCCAAAAGGGCTGTTCCTGTAACATAGGCCGCCTTATTAACAGGTCCGCCCATATCAAAAGCACTCATGCAGCCAATAATAATACCCAAAACCAGCGGATTGGCATTTTCAAAGTCAGCCAGCCACTTCATCAAGCTAGTATTCACCCATACCATCGGAGAATTAATGAGGGCCATGACAAGACCTGTCAGCAAAACACCAAACACAGGATAAAGGAAAATTGCTTTCAAGCCATCTAATGACTTTGGCAGACCGCTGAATACTTTCATTAAGACTAAAACGATGTAACCTGCAGCAAAACCGCCGAGTATTCCTCCCAAAAATCCGGAACCGCCGTTTGCCGCCATCAAACCGGCTACAAGACCGGCTACAAAGCCTGGACGTTTGGCAATGGACTCAGCAATAAAGGCAGCTAAGACCGGCGTCATCATGCCCATGGCCACACCGCCAATATCGGTTTTTAAAAGGGCTGCAAACCAGTTATACTGAGCGCTGCTTTTGTCAGCGGAATAAATTCCAAAGAGAAAGGAAACAGCTACCAGCACACCGCCGGCTACAACAAAGGGCAGCATGTGCGAAACACCGTTCATTAAATGTTTATATATCTGGCGGCCGATACTTTCCTGCCCAGGATTATCTTTGCTTTTTGAGAATTCTTTTTGCTGCTTGCCTTCTTTAATACGGCCTTTGCCGGCAAGAGCATCGTCAATTAACTGATCGGCTTTTTTGATACCGTCTGCTACAGATACTTCAATCAGGCGCTTGCCGGCAAAACGCTCGGCTTGAACGTCTTTATCCGCTGCAATGATAACCGCATCTGCTGCAGCAATTTCTTCCGGTAACAGGGCATTTTCCACACCAACTTGTCCATGCGTTTCAACTTTGATGCTGACCCCTCTGTCAGCTGCTGCTTTTTCCAAAGCTTCCTGTGCCATAAATGTATGAGCAATTCCTGTCGGGCAGCCAGTTGCTGCAATAATTTTATATTTTGCCATTTTCTAACTCCTATATCTGATGACATTTAATTTGTTTTTGCAATAATTCAACATCGCTAAAATCTGTCAAGCCGCTTCGAAAAGCTGTCGATGAGCCGGCCGCAACGCTTCTCGGCAATACAGCAGCAATGGTCTCCTCTTTGATCAAGCCTGCTAAAAAGGCTGCAAGCAGGGTATCACCTGCACAGGCTGTATTGACGACTTCACCTTGCGGGGCGTTGCATTCAAAGACATCCAAAGCTGAATTCACAGCCACAGCACCTGCTCCGCCCAGTGAAACCAGAATGTTTTGGGCGCCTCGCTTTACCAGTTCCTTAGCACAGTCAATGACTTCATTGTGGCTGAGCGATTCTTTGCCAAACCAGTCGGCCAGCTCTTCTTCATTGGGTTTCAGCAGGTAAGGCCTGTAGGCTAAACTCTCCAAAATCGTCGGGTGACTGACATCGAAAATCAGATGCAGGCCTTTCTTCTTACCGATTTTAGCGATTTCTGTCAAAATTTCAGGCTTCACGCCTCGGGGCAGACTTCCTGAGACGACCAGATAATCTCCCTCCTCGAAACTTTTGATTTGTTCTAAAAGTTTTCTCTGAGCCTCTGTACCGACCAGCGGACCCCGGTTAACCAGTTTGAATTCTTTGTGATCGGCATTTACTTTGGTAAAGACATTGATACGGGTGAGACCGTCAACCTCAACAAACTGCGCCCCGATATCTTTAGACACTAAGGTATCAGCAATGAACTTGCCTGTAAAACCGCCTGCAAAGCCAATAGCCGTTGTCGGAATGCCCAGCTGCTTCATGATAAAGGAAACATTGACCCCTTTCCCGTTGGCTTGAACATCGTCGGATAAGGTACGATTCACTTTTGAGGCCAGCATGTGCTCAGTTTCGATAAACAAATCAATAGCCAAGTTCATCGTACACGTGTAAATCCTCGACATTATTTCCCTCCTCTCGTTTTTTTGATATAATCTTTTTACAGTCCTTATCTTACTATTTTATTGTTGAAAGTGTTTCCAAAAATAAGGGGAAGTCTGAAACGATTTTCAGGAGTTGTCATGAACAAACCAACAAAGCTGACAGATACCGAAAACTATCTCTGGTCTTATATCACTAAAAATACCGGTTCTATTGCAGATTACAGCATTTCCGAGCTCAGTGAAGCAGCCAATGTTTCAAATGCCACGATTACAAGAACCCTTCAGAAGAAAGGCTATACCGGTTTTTCTGACTTTAAACATTCTATTCTTATTCAAAAGAAAGATCAGCTCAACATCCTTGACTGTAAAAAAATGACCATGGATACCAAGCATTCCATCGTCAAAAATTATCAGGAGGTTGTCAGAACCCTAAACATGCTTGATGTAGATGCTTTAGAACAAGCTATCCCTCAGCTGACTGCAGCTAAAAGGATTATTATTTTTGCCAGAGGGTTTTCCGAAATGCTGGGCAATGAGATGCTGGTGAAATTTCAGCTGCTGCATAAATACTGTGAGATGCATACCGATCCAAATATCATTGTGCCTGTCAGCAAACAGCTGTCGCTGCATGATTTTGTTCTCTTTATTTCCTTAAACGGTGAGACCGCATCTCTTGTTGCGGCAGCCAAAAACTGCCAAAAAAACAAGATTCCCAATCTATTAATCACCGCTAACAAATCCGGAAGTCTGGCTAAATTTGCCGGATTAACAATATACGGCTTTAAAACAGAACTGTCCTATTTCCCGGATTTCGAGGTGCATTCCCGCCTGCCGCTTTATATTTTAGGCAGAGTTTTACTGGATACGTTTTCAGCCAGTATCCAATCAAAATAAAAACCATCTTCTGCTGAATGCAAAGATGGTTCCAATTGTTCTGTTGCTGTATTCATATAACCAGTGCTGCGGCAGCGCTAAAACTTGCTCTGCCGCTGGCACTGTCTATTTTTGAGGGATTTGTCATGACTTTTGAACAACTGCTCTATGCCGAAATTTTAGCACAGCACCATTCCATGCAAAAAGCTGCCGATGCACTCCACATCAGCAAATCCGGTCTGAGTCTAGCCATCACTCAGCTGGAAAACGAATTGGGGGTCAAACTTTTTGAACGTTCAGCTAAAGGAACTTATCTGACGAAAAACGGCCGCCAGCTTCTGGCTTCTATTTCCGATATTCTGCGGCATAAAAATAATCTTGAGAGTACTGCCAAACAAATCGCTGCTCATGATTATCAAAGAGTGGCTGTTCATTATATGAATACCTTGTTAAAACCCTTTATGACACCTTTTATCAGGGATTTTCATACTAAGTACAGCCACGTTCAGTTTGACATCAGCTGCCACGAGCTGGATTCTATCATCAGGCGCCTTCACAGTCAGGAAATTGATGCTGGTTTTATTGCCATCAAACAAAGTGATGACGACTTGCTGCAGCATCTGATTTTCACACCTGTCTGCGACACTAAGCTAAAGCTCATCTGTTCTCCGAACAATCCGTTGAGCCGATTAAAGCGGCCTATTACACTGGAGGATTTAAAAACCCAAAAATTTAGTCTTTTTAATGACCGCTTTCACGATAGCTTGTTTGAGCGCCTTCAGTTTCAAGGCGGTCCTTTGCAGCTTGTCCTGCGCGTTGACGATGCTTGGGCTATGAAAGAAGCTATCAGCAAACTCAATACCGTCTGCTTTGGCAGAACCCTGCAAAGCAGCCTCTCCAGCAGTACCGACTTTTCAGAATTTGTCAGTATTGATATCGGTCATCTTATTGATGATAATTTTAAACTCGGCTGGCTGACGAATCCCAACCACATGTTATCAAGCAAAGCTCAAGATTTAATGGCGGACATTACCGCTGAGATACAAATTTTAAACACTTAATACAGTGACTCGATACGTCAACAGTCTAAACTTATTGAATAAAGTAATAAAAAAGGAATACAGCAAAACACAAAAATTGATTTTGGCTGTATTCTTTTTTCTTTTACCAAAAACAGACAAACTAGATCCGACAAGCCAAAATCTGGTTATAAAAGGCAGTATTATTGGGTACCATCGTGGGTAACAACATCATCAAGACTGGTTGTTGATAGAGTTTTCAGATAATCCATACCCGGCATGGCAAAGTATTCAGCATTCGCTAGCAGATCAATCAAGCCCGGTGTCAGGTGAGAATTTTTAACCGATTCTTCATTAAATTCCAAGAAAATCTTATCTGCCTGACCCGTTTGTAATTTATGAGCAATTTGCGGATCAATCAGCGTTGCGCGGCCAAGCGCTGCAATATCCACATAATTCAGGGCATCTTCCATTTTTTCAACGGTGTGAATACCGCCGGCAATCAGCTCTAAAGTTGGTGCCTGAATCCCTTCACCCAGCAATTGGGCAAAATTCTTATCCGAATCAGCAGGAGTCGATGTGTAATCATTGGTTGAGAGATGAACATAGTCAAATTCAAAGGTTTCCGTCAGCTTTTTAACCAGCTGCTGCGACTCATGCCAGGTGTAGCCGACATTATCGCCATGGATTTCTTCCGGGCTGATGCGGTAGCCAATAATAAAATCTTTAGGGGCTAATTCTTCGGCAACTTTGAACACTTCACGCGCTACTTCAATAGCAAAATTCATACGTTTTTCCAGCGATCCGCCCCAGAAATCTGTACGAAGATTGGAAAAAGCCGAGAAAAATTCCTGATGGAGATAGTGGTTGGCACCATGAATTTCAACACCGTCAAAACCGCAGTCGATCGCACGTTTGGTCGCAGCACCAAAATCTTTGACAATTTGCCAGACCTCATCTTCAGTCAATTCATGCAAAGGGTAGTCAATCCAAGGAAAATCGATTGCGGACGGCACTTCAACACGGCCGCCGAGGACATGGCGGTACTGAGCTTCGCGCCCAGAATGCACCAGCTGCAAAATGGCCTTATTGCCATCTTTTTTAAGAACCTCAGCAATTTTAGCAAAGCCCGGCTTAAAATCATCGTTGTAAATGGCTAGCTGTTCACGGTCTTTTGCCCATGAGCGTGAGGGACCGCCATTTGGACTGACACTGGTATATTCTACAATAACCATGCCTGCAGACTGTGAACGTGCTGCATAATAATCAATGGTGTCCTGAGTTACTTTTTCGTCCAAGCCGCTGTTGGTCAGCATGGGGGACTGAGCTGTCCGCGTTTTAATACTTGCGCCATGGCGAAAAGTCACCGTATCTGTTAATTTTTTCATAATGAAAGCGCCTCCTTATTCTGATAAATCAAGTTTAACATTTCACAAGTTATTTAGGAAGTTCAGGAAACTTGATACTGTGTTGACTGTAACTAAACACTGAAAGTCACCGTACAATATCATAAAAATAAGGACTGGAAACTAACTGTTTCCAATCCCATTTTCTATCTATTAAGTCAGATAAATTTTACAGCACTTAGTCTTTTAAAGACAAGCTGAGGGTCACTTCCCCTTTCCCCGGAAGCTGCTTTAGCTGCTTGCCTGAGTATCCGGGTATATGGCCAAGTTTCGTATAAGACCAGCTGTTGGAACCGTAGAAAATCACTAATTTGTCACCCTGATATAGCATGACATCCCCTGCTTCAGCTGTTTGGTGAGTGTCCTCCGTCGGCAGAGAAAAAGGCAAGTCGCCTACTTTTTCAAAACCGCCGTAATCTGACAGAGAAATTTCGATATCACCCTGCGATAATTTATCTACTAAGGTGCGGGTAGCTTGATTATCCTTTAATTCCAGAGAAATTGTCTGATTTTTGAGTTTCAGAGTAATGTGATCTGTCATCTTATCCCTTTTCTCTTCTTTTGCCGTACGAGATTGATATCTTCTTGATTCAGGCCCTGCTTTTCTTGGCTGGCGGCAGGCACATAAGGCAGCAGCCGTCCAGCAGATAAGACACGAGAAGAAAAGGCGCTTGATCATAGGTTTTCTTTGACAAACTTTTCGATGTCCTCAAAAGGAATCTTATCCTTTTGATCATAAAGGTCAACATGACTTGCCCCTTTGATGGTAATCATCTTTTTGTTATCCCCTTTGAGTTTGGTAAAAGCGTCTTTACCCATATAGTAAGAATGGGCAGCATCCCCATGCACTAAGAGAACGCTGTTTCGGATTTCATCGCTGTAGTAGAGAAAACGCGTATTAGCAAAGCTGGTATTGGCTTGAACAGCCCAGCCATCATTTGAATTGACACTGCGGGCATGGTAACCGCGCGGCTGTTTATAGTAAGCATAATAGTCTTTGACAAACTGCGGCGCATCCTCAGGCAAGGGATCGACTACACCGCCGGCAAGAGCATAGCTGCCATTTTTATAATCAAGTGTCCGTTGCTTAGCCAAGTTCAAGCGCTGTTGGTAGCGGGCTTCTTCATTATCCCCTTCATCAAAGTAGCCATTTCCGGCAACACGCGACATGTCATACATGGTAGAGACCACAGTCACCTTGATACGAGGATCGATAGCCGCCGCATTGAGGGCAATACCGCCAAAACCACAGATACCAATGATTCCAATCTTTTCAGGATCTACTAGGTCACTGCTACTCAAATAATCAACTGCAGCTTGGAAATCTTCGGTATTGATATCCGGTGACTGCATAAAGCGCGGAAAACCAGTAGATTCACCAGTATAGGACGGGTCAAAAGCTATCGTTACAAAGCCGCGCTCTGCCATTTCTTGAGCGTAAAGTCCTGAAGACTGCTCTTTAACAGCCCCGAAAGGTCCGGCTACGGCAAGTCCCGGTAATTTAGCATCAGCATTTTTAGGAATATATAAATCAGCAGCCAAAGTGATGCCAAAATGATTTTGGAAAGTCACCTTTTGGTGATTCACGTGATTGCTCTTAGGAAAGACCTTATCCCATTCCTGTGTCAGGTTAAATCGTTGTTCAGTCATTTATCTTTCTCCTTGTTTTCTTTGTTTGTAAATACAGTATAAGCCAACAGTCGTGTTATTACAAATACTTATATTGTATTTATAAAATGCTTTTTAAGCATACATTTAATTTTCATGCTATACTATTTTAGAAAGGACTGTAACTAACTATGGATATACGTGTTTTACAATACTTTGTAACTATCGCTGAAGAAAAATCGATTTCCAAAGCTGCCCAGAAACGTCACATCACACAGCCAACCCTATCACGCCAAATGAAGGATTTAGAAGAGGAGCTTGGTACCCAGCTCCTCTATCGCGGGAGCCGTGAAGTAAGTCTGACTGAGGATGGTCACTACCTCTACAATCGGGCCTTAGAAATCCTAGCCCTGGTTGATAGAACCACCAATAATCTAATCGATAAAGACCCCATCTCAGGTCCGATCGCTATCGGTGCTGCAGAAGGACGGTCTGTTAAAACCATCATTGACCACGCTAAAGCTTTCCAAGAGAAATTCCCCAATACCAGATTTGATGTAACCAGCGGAAACGCCGATGATATTATCGAAAAGATTAATGCCGGTATCCTGGATTTAGGGATTGTTACGCGCGATGTCAATCATGAACAATTCAAGAGCATGACCTTGCCGTCTCAGGAAACTTGGGGTGTTCTCCTGCCGAAAGATCATCTACTTGCAGGCAAAAAGAGTCTCCACTTGAAGGACCTTGAGCCCTACCCCCTTATTATCACCAATCAGAAGGAAGCCAGAAATTTATTTCTTGAAAAGGTTGGCAAAAAAGCAAAGCTGGCTGCTACCTTTAATCTGGTTTACAATGCTAGTCTCATGGTCGAGTCCGGCATGGGGATTGCGATTGCTTGGCCCAACCTCGTCAATACCGATAGCCCAACCAGTCCTTTGGTCTTTATTCCTTTGACTGATGATTTGCCGGATATTAACCTTCATCTTATCTGGAAGCGGCACAGCCAGCAGTCACGGGTTGTCCAAAGTTTTTTAACGTTTCTCAAAGAAAATCTTTAGAAATTGGAAAAAGAGGGTGGGCAAAAACTCGTCCAGTATTCTTGTTTTGAAGTAAGTCCTTATTCCACTCTCTTTTTTCATATCCTAGATAGCATCGCCGTTCCAGATTGAGTTTTTAACAATGACATAATCAACATGCAGCAAACTCTCCAGATCACGTCCGCCGGCATAAGAGACAGCGCTTTGAAGATCCTGCTCCATTTCAAGCAGAGTATCTTTGAGATATCCCTTAGTTGGCAGAAGAATTTTTTTGCCTTCGACATTCTTGTGTTCACCCTTTTGATATTCCGAAGCAGAACCGTAATATTCTTTGAAGGTCTTGCCATCTACTTCTATCAGCTTACCCGGGCTTTCGATATGGCCGGCAAACAGTGAGCCGATCATGACCATCGTTGCGCCAAAACGGATAGATTTGGCAATGTCGCCATGGGTGCGGATACCGCCGTCTGCAATAATGGGTTTGCGTGCAGCTTTGGCACACCAGCGAAGGGCCGCCAACTGCCAACCGCCGGTTCCAAAGCCTGTTTTAACCTTAGTAATGCAGACCTTTCCCGGACCGATGCCGACCTTGGTCGCATCTGCACCTGCATTTTCCAGTTCACGAACCGCTTCAGGTGTTCCGACATTACCAGCAATGACAAAAGTCTCTGGCAGCTCGGACTTGATATGTTTAATCATCTTGATGACACTATCTGCATGTCCGTGAGCAATGTCAATGGTAATATATTCCGGTGCATCATCTTTTAAACTGCTGACAAAGCCATATTCATAATCCTTGACCCCAACTGAGACGGAAGCTATCAATTCTTGAGCATGCATGCGTGCTACAAAGGACTTACGACCTTCTTCATTAAAGCGGTGCATGATATAGAAATAACCTTCCTTTGCCAGCATCTCTGCCACATCTTCATCAATAATGGTCTGCATATTGGCAGGGACAACAGGCAGTTTGAATTGATGCTTGCCCAGTGTCACTGTCGTATCAGCCTCAGATCGACTGTCGATGATACATTTGTTGGGGATCAGCTGAATGTCTTCATAATCAAAAACGGGCAAATCATTATACATAAAAAATCCTCTTTCAGCCGCTAAACTGACAGAGGATTTTTGAGTATATCAAACGGTCACCTTCAGCTTGCAGCATTACTATGATGACCTTCCTATAACTCCGGCAGCCGATACAGCTTTCAGAGCATCGCTGGGCAATTTCTTACCCTTCCATAGCTATATTATAAAAATATCCCTCTTTTGTCTAAAAATATAATAATTTAAATAATTAATGTTCGTATTTTACTTAGTTACTGAGACAAATCAAATCAATTTTCAGATTAAGCCGACAGCACCTCAGCTGTTTTGATCTGATGACTTGAAATAGCTACATATTCGGCGCCTGACCATCGTGTGCGGCCCACTGGCAGTCTGTCAGACTAAAATCTGAGAAGACAGCCGTGAAAGAAGAATCTTCTGGTGAGCAGGCATAAACTCCAATATAGACGGTACCTGTTCCCTCATAGAAATGACAAATCCGCATCTGGCGAAAGGTCTTGCCATCCTCAGAGCATTCAATCAGAAAGTCACTTTCCCTGCGGCTGAGCCGATACCACATGCTTTTGGTACTAGCCGGAATCTCAGTCGTCGCCCAATCTGAATAACCGTGGTTGGTCACCACACTGCCTAAATGCTGGAAAGCATCATTTTCATATTCGATAGAACCCTTGATCCAGTTTTCACTGTCTTGGTAAAGCACGACCCCGCATTGGTCAAAACGATAGTGACTGTCCGCAAAGCTTGTCTTAACCGTAAATGAAAAATACTGCTCCTCTACCGGCGCCAGAAAAACAGGCGCATTGTCATTGATAAAGTGGTAATAGGTCTTCTGCCAGAGATCTGTATGCGGAGCGGTTGTGACTTGAATATCCGAAGAACCGTAAGTAACAGCTGCCGGCTGGCGCATCCAAGTAAAGTCTTTTAAATCAAGTGTTTTCATAGGCCAATCTCCAATTAAGCATTTTATTTCTATAGTTTAGTCTACTATAAATAACCTGAAATCTCTAGGACTAAGGTTGATTATAAGTGAAACTGACAGGCTCTGAAAGATCAGCCTCTAGCCAAATGCAGACCCGTATGATAAGATAAAACTATATCATATCCTAAGGAGATTAACGTGAATAAAAAACGATTACTGACAACAGCCCAAGCCATGCTTCTTTACTTCCTTTGCGTCGGCTTAGCGACTGCTATTGACTTAGTCCTTTTTAAAGTTACCAATATGGCCCACACGCCTGCCATGTCTGCCCTTTTTGCCAGCTGGGTCTATCTTGGTTTGATTAGAAAAACTGAGACTTTCGGTCCTATTACTGCCCTTGGCGCCATGATGTCCCTCTTCTTTCTGGCATCCGGACATTTTGTCGGTGCGGCACTCCCCAATATCCTCTGTGCCCTTGCGGCCGACTGCATTGCCAAGTCCGGTCAATACAGCAGTAAGAGCCGCAATCTGGTTTCCTATACTGTTTTTTCTCTGGGTAATCTGGCACCGATTCTAACCATGTGGCTGGCACCGAAAGCCTATATTGCCCAGCTCCTTGCCGAAGGTAAAACTCAGTCTTATATTGACAGTGTCATGATTCCTGCAAGTTTGTCTGAAATCAGCATGCACTTGCTGGGCATTATCCTATGTGCTCTGCTCAGCGGCTGTCTTTATCAAAAACTGACACAAAAATAATGCCAGACTTCTTGTTTTTAAAATGATTCATTAAGTATACCAACCGTAAAGAGTTTGGGACTTTTGTCTCAAACTCTTTCATTTTCTCGCTGCTGTGAGGCAGCTGGCCTTACTTCTTGGGTAACTCTTAAGAACCACGGTTGACCAAAATATCGCCTGTCAGCTCTTGCAGGTCTTTAGTCAGCACCAGACCTGCGCTTTTCTTGATATATTCCTTAAAATGCAAAGTTTCTTTGTGACTGTTATACGCTCTTTCATTAGCATAGACTTCATAAAAATACCAAGACTCAGGATCAGAATTTTCTGTTCCGGCATACATAACCAAAACACCCTCTTCTTTTTCCATGCTGACCTGCATTTCCGGCAGGACAATGGCCGCAAAGGCTTTGCTGTCACTCACCTTGATGTGGGCAAGATGGACAGACAGCTCATTGGCTTCAAAAACACGCAAGGCTTTCTCTTTTTCCAGCAAGGCTTGTGCATCTAAAGCAATCACTTCGCGGCTGGTCAGTGCTCGGGCTGCCAAACCGGCAAAAGCCTGAAAATGCGCGGAAACGGCATGTTCCTGATAAGCAGCGTCATCAGCATAGAGTTCCACAACAATCTGTCTGGCCCTGTCATCTTTAAGATGATTAGCATACATGGCAAGGGTCCCTGCCTCTTTTTCAATAGAAGTTGTCAAATTATCATAACCAACTTGAGCATAGTCCTCGGCATAAGCTTCATTTAATCCCAGTTTAAAAAGTCTAAAAATCGGTTTGGCCATCTCTTTCTCCTTCCGGCTGCCATCAAATAATATCCTGTTTTTCCTAAGAAATGCTTCCCTTGAGGAGTCATCCGTTTTGTAAAATCCAGTTTAACAGTTCAGCCTTTAACTTAAGCTTCACCGATTCCTGCTGAGACTCCTATACTGATGACAAGTCTAGCTTTGATTGCTAGAACAGTCCTTCTCTCCTATCTTTGCCAGCTCTCAATCAGCAGCAGAGCTAAGCTCAGTCTGTCCAAATTTCTTTAGCCAGATTAAAAACTGCCCAGCCCTTTGGCCAGCCGACATAGAAGGCTGCGTGCGTAATGATAGCTACAATTTCTTCTTTGCTGACACCGTTGTTTTTAGCATTTAACAAGTGGTACTTCAAAGAAGAATCCGTAATCCCTGATGACATAAGCGCAACGACCGTAATAATCGTTCTTGTTTTTAAATCAATATCTTCATTGTTCCAATTTTCACCAAAAAGAATATCATCGTTATAATGAGCAAATTCTGGTGCAAAATCGCCTAAACGGTCCCGTCCGGCAGTTTGTTTAATGGTCATAAAATTTACCTTCTTTTCTGCTTAATTGAACTGCCAGTTTCTTAGTTGGCCTTAGCGTATTGGCCGTTGCTGACAGCTTTCGATCATACAGCATTCTAAGCAGCAGCTGCAAGATAGCGGAACGGCGAATGGCCGCTTGCCAGCCTCTTTGCCGCCTAAAAAGAATAGCTGTTTTCAAAATTCTTATAGAATGTTAATCATGAATTTTAAGATTGAGGACACTTCTGACAAAATCGGGGTCAAAGTGCTTGGTGCGCGTATCTCCGTAACCCATATCCAAAGAAGCTATCTTAGCCATTTCATCATCAGTCAGCTTGAAATCCCAAATATCAAAGTTTTCTTCGATACGCTCTTTGTGGGTTGATTTTGGAATGACAACCACACCGCGCTGAACATTCCAACGCAGCATGACTTGTCCAACCGTTTTTTGATGAGTGCCGGCAATTGCTTTTAAAACATCATTATCAAAAGCCTCATACCGACCGCCCCCCAGAGGAGCCCATGCTTCTGCTACAACACCATAATGTTTAGCTGTCTCAAGAGCATCTTCTTGGATGAAAAAAGGATGCAGCTCAATTTGGTTAACCGCCGGAATGACATTAACGGTCTCACAAAAATTGGTCAAAACGTTGGGATAGAAATTACTGACACCAATAGCTTTTAGTTTACCTGCATGGTAAGCCTCTTCTAAGGCACGATAGGCGCCGAAATAATCACGCATAGCCTGATGCAGCAGATACAAATCAAGATAATCCAAGCCAAGATTTGCCAAAGAACGCTCAATCCCCTTCTTGGCAGCGTCATAGTCCATATCCTGAACCCAGAGTTTTGAGGTGATAAAAAGTTCTTCCCGACTGACTAGCCCTTGCTCAATCGCCTCACGGATTGCTTCTCCCAGCGCTTGTTCATTGCCATAAACTGCCGCCGTATCAAAGAGCCGGTAGCCTGTTTTGATAGCATCCAGTACAGACTGCTTACAAATATCCGGATCGGTCACTTGAAAAACACCGAACCCTTCCATGGGCATCTTAGCCCCTGTATTTAAACTAATATATTCCATAATTTCCTCCATCTATGATTTGCCGGAAACACATCTGCTGCAGGTAGGCAGCATCTGATAGGATAGCTTTCACTTTGGTGCAAACAAAGAATCTCTGCCAAATCAGGAACTTGATAGAGATCAAAGCCAAGAATCGGCATTTGCACGCCGTTTGATAAGCTAATATATTCCATCAGTTTTCTTCACTTTCATCGAACAATTCATGCTCTCGCTTTTGAATTTTATTTTCATAGTTTTCGATTTTATAATTCAGACGCTCACGAGCCTGATTGAGTTCATAAATCCGAGCATCCATTTCTTCACGCTGCTCTACAAGCAAAGCCAAGCGAGCCTCTTCGGTACCTTCCCCTTTTTCCAATAAGGCAATATACTCAATAAGCGACTCCACGCTCATACCGGCCTTACGAAAGCAGCGGACAAACTCCAAAATACCGATTTCATGTTCTGTAAAATTCCGGACACCTGACTTCTGGCGCGGCACAGGCGGAATCAGACCAATCCGCTCGTAATAGCGAATGGTATCTGCAGACACGCCTGTCAGTTCACTGACTTTTTTTATATTCATTGTCTCTCCTTGATTTTTTAAAACATAGCAGAGCTTAAGAGCTAGCTTTCACTGACAACAATCAAAGATTTGACAGCCTCACGCTTATCCATCGCTTCATAGGCTGCTTGGATATCATCCAGCCGGAAACGCTTGGTAAAGACGCGGCCGGGGTGGATATCACCATTTAAAACAGCATCCAAAAGAATTTCCTTATCATAGGTTGTCACAGATGCTATACCGCCGCGCAGCCCGATATTCTTCCAAAACAAGTCATTGGTAGCAATCTCCGAATTGTGCGGTACACCGACACGGCCGATAATGGCACCCGGACGGCAGATTTTTGTGGCTGTATCAACAGACTGATCTGTTCCGACGCATTCAAGAACAGCGTCAGCTCCATTGCCTTCGGTCAACTCAAGAACCCTTGCCACACCTTCATCGCCGCGCTCTGCCACAATGTCTGTCGCACCAAATTCCTCAGCCAGAGCCTGACGATCGGCATGGCGGCTCATGGCAATAATACGGCCGGCACCCAACAGCTTAGCACCGATAACTCCGCAAAGGCCGACAGCACCGTCTCCCATAACAACAACTGTATCGCCTGCTTTCACTTCTGCTGTCTTAGCCGCATGATAGCCAGTGGCCATCACATCTGCAAGCGTTAAAAAAGAATTCAGCTGCTCATCAGAATAGTCGGAAGGCTGACCCGGAATTTTGACCAGAGCCCAGTTGGCATTGGTATAGCGCAAATACTCTCCCTGATAGCCTGCATTGCCGCCCTGTTCTTTGTTGGTACAGTTGCCGTCAAAGCCGGCCCGGCACGCCGCACAGTGCCCGCAGCCGTGTGTGAAAGGAACAACAACGAAGTCCCCAGCCTTTATGTCTGTCACAGCAGCACCAACCTCTTGGACAATTCCGATAGCCTCGTGGCCGGTAAACGAGCCCTTTTCACGCTGGGAAATACCGCGGAACCACCACAAATCAGACCCGCACACACAGGCACGTACAATTTTAATAATAGCATCCGTATCTTTTTGCAGTTCAGGCTTGGTTGCCTCAGTCACAGTCATTTCCCCCGGTTCAATAAATGTCGCTACTTTCATCTACATTCCTTCTTTCCTTAATCTTAGCCGGGCATCCGTGCTGATTTGCTCAGACTCACCCGCTGACACCTATCATTATACACCTTGGAGTGAACTTCAAGGCAAGAAAAAACTTCAGGGAAACAAATTTCTCCCTGAAGCAGTGAAATATAACTACAATAAGCTACTACAACAAAATTACAGATAACTTGTCAATGCAGACAAAAACAATATTTCTAGTTTTTTATATTCTTAAATTAAAATAGTTTTTTCTTTAAAAAATTTTTCATATCATTCCAAGCTTTTGTTGCCTGTTGTTCATTGTATTCGCTAAAGCAATCGTGTGTAAAACCATGCATACATTCTGGAAATACTTTATACTCAGCTTTAATTCCCGAAGAAATAAGATTATTATAAAATTCTTTTTCTTCTTCTGCTAAAGAATCATATTCTGCCGAAATAATTAGCGCTGAAGGGAAAATTTCGCCAGGTGCATTGCAAGGGGAGGCTAGCCATTCCGATGGATTATCCTCGGGATTAAAGTACCAGTTATAATACTGCTGCATTCTTGATACTGAGATTGCTTTATTCGTATCAATAACCTTTCTAAACATAGGATTTTTATCTTGCCTCAATACAGCGTAATCAGCAATCAAAGCTTTAAAGAACAAAGTGGGGTTTTCAGCATCTAGAATACACAATGCTGCGGAAATATAACCACCAGCACTATGTCCCATCACAGCAATATTATTTGGATTGAGATGGTATTTTTCAGCATCTCGTTTCATGGCCACGGTGAATTGATAAGATGCAAGAATAGGCAAGGGGTATTTATATTCAGGAGCTACTGGATAGTCAACATTAATAACCGCTGCTTGGATGTCATCAGCAATAGATTGGCAATATTTACCATCTTGTTCACAATAAGCCAGTACCATACCTCCGCCATGAAAATTAAAGACAATTGGTAATCGATCCTTCCCGTCATAATTAGAAGGTCTGTAAATATAACCATCTACATAGCCACACTCTTTTGTAAAATAAGAAACTTTTTCCGCGCGGCCTAACAAGCGTTCTTTTTTGATTAAGTCAGTATATTTAATTTCTTTTCCCATTCGATATTCAAAAATACTTAAATCTTCTTTTCTCATCCTAGCTTTTACTTTCTATTCTAAATTTTAACCAATTAAAGGCTAAGGGAAGCCACAAAGCAATTCTTTGGTTAATGTCTTCATTTGTTTTTGCATAAAGCTCATTTGCTGCAGCCAAGCCATGCTTCCCACCGCTAAAAAGATGATACTCAGTTTCAATTCCTATTTCTTGTAAACGAGCAACAAATGCTGTTGTCACTTTTGCATCTGTCACATCATCCCCTGTTGTATGCCAAACAAAAGTTGGAATCGTCAGAGGTGATACAGCACGAATTAACTCTAAATTCTCTCTTTCAGATAGAGAAGGATTTTTATGCCCATAAAGACAGCGCTCCATTAATAATGTCTGTTTTTGGAGAGCTTCATTTGGATGGGAAGCTATCGGTCCAGTTAACATGGGATAGCATAAAATACATCCAGCTAATTGTAATTCATCTTTCTTAGGAACAAATGACAATAAATTAGAAAAATATCTATCGTTCCATCTTGTTGCAGCCATTCCTACGATGTGAGCACCTGCAGAAAAGCCAGTAGCAAATATTAAATCAGTATCTATATTCCATCTATCTGCATTTTCTCTGATAAGATGAATAGATTCTAGTAATTCTACAATCTGTCTAGGATAGTAGGCTTTTTCATTAATATTTGGAGAAGCAAGAAACAAACTTTCTCTATCACGCAAAAACGTTGAATATCTCAAAACAAAACAGGAGAACCCTTGAGAAAGAAATTGAGATGCCACTGCTTCTCCTTCTTTAATAGCTGAGATAAGATAAGCACCACCAGGACAAATAATCATTGCAGGTCTTCTTCGACTAGTCTGATATGAAATTTCAGCATCTAGAGCATACACTTCTAAAAAAGCTGTTTTTTCTCCATCGAAATAAATTTTCTCATGTAACATATTTTACCCTTTAACATCAGAATCATTTTTATCAAATCCAAAGAAGTAAGTTACCAATGCCGCTACAACCAATGCAATAATGGAAGCAATGGTTCCATTAGTAATATTAGCAGACGATTTTCCTAAAAACGCAAATAAAGCTGTTACACTTGATGAAGGTACCAATGTTGCAGAAATAACCTTGGTTAAACCGCCATATAAGCCTCCAACAAAGCCTCCGGCCATCAAGCCAATAAACGGTTTTTTATATCTTGTACAAATACCGTAAATTGTAGGCTCAGACGTTCCTGCAACTAAGGCAGTAATAGCGTAGCTTGCTGCTAATGATTTTTGCTCTTTATTTTTTAGTCTAAAGAAAGCTCCAATACCCACACCCATTACTGAAAAGCTAGCATAACACAAAGCAGGAGCTGCAAAACCATCCCAGCCTTTAGTTGCAAAAATTTGGAAAAGCGTTATAATCAAGACCATGTGCATTCCAGTCATGACTAAAATCGGATATAAAGCTGCAATAACTGCAATTCCTAAAAATCCAACATAACCTTCCAGCGCAAATAAACCATGAACAATATAATTCCCTAAAAATGCACCTGCTGGGGCCAGTAAACATAGTGATAGAGGAACCATTACAAGCAATGTCAAAGCGGGTGCAAAAACACTCCTGATTGATTGCGAAATATGCTTATTAAAAAAAGCTTCAACATAACTCATTACCCATACAGATAAAATGGCAGGAATAATTGTGCTGCTATAATTTGATAAATACATTGGAATGCCAAAAACATCAAAAGGTTTACCTTTTGTAACAATTTGAAGCAATGTTGGGTGAATTAATATGGCTCCCATCAAAATCCCCAAAGTAGGTGTAGTATTAAATTTTTTAGCAGCTGTATATCCAACAATTACTGGGAAAAAATAGAATCCAGCATCACCAACAAACGATAAAACTGTATAAACGTTACTTTCAGTGGAAAGAATTTTTAGCATATCTGGTCCCAAAATGGCAACGGCCATTTTAAAGAAAGCACAAGCCACAATAGCAGGAATAACAGGTCCCATGGTTCCAGACAGGACGTCTAAGATATTTGAGACGATCACTTTTAGAGACAGTTTTTGTTTTTCTTGATCAGCATCAACATAGTAATCTTCAAGATTACTACCATCAAGATCCATTACTTTTGCTATTTCTTCAAATACTTTTTCAACATCAGTTCCAATAACCACTTGAAACTGCTCACCAACTTTCATAGTCCCTAGTACACCATCTATCTTTTCAATTTCATCGGCAGCAATATCATTGTGATAAAAATTAAAACGAAGCCTTGTTGCACAGTGCAAAACTTGCTTAATATTTTGCTTACCGCCTACTGCTTCAATAATTTGTTTAGCAAGTTGTTGATAATCTCTTGTTACCATAATAACACTCCTTGATAGTTTTTAAAGAATGATTTGCAAATCATAAGCAATGGTTGCGCTTACATTTATATAGTAAACTTTTTTTACTTATTTAGTCAACTAGTTTATTGAAACTTTAATTTTTCCGAAAGCAGCAATAAAATAAACACCTGTAAAAATTATGTACACAATCTTTACAGGTGCTCTTCATTTCAAAAACTTAGGTTGTCCCATTTTGTTCAATTGAAACAGGAACAATAGTGACTTTATTATGGTTGTTATCATGTTCAGCTTCATTTTCAATTAAATCAACAAGCTGAGATATAGCTGTTTGAGCTATTTGTTCTGTATTTTCCTTAATATAAGACAATTTCGGGTAGGTATAATCACTCAAACTTGAGTTACCATATCCCATAATCTTCAACTCATTTGGTACTGAAATTCCTAAATCTGCAGCAACTTGAAAGCATTTTGTGGTTAAGGAATGAGATTCTGCAAAAACGCCGTCTGCTTCGCTGTGATCAACGAACATCTGAGATATCACACTAGGGACATTCTTTTTTCTTTCATCCATTCCAGTAAAATAAGGGATAACATGCAATCCATATTGATTTGCCGTGTCAGAAAAACCTTTAAAGCGCTCATCATTTTTATCTCCAACCTGATATCCAGAAATATAAAGTAAGTGGCGACAGCCCTTACTATGTAGATGCCTTGCTGCCAACACTCCTGCCATATAATTATCTGATCGAACAACTGGTATTTTTGAAGATAATTGATATCCGATTGTAACGATTGGTAAATTTTCTTGAATCATCACATCATTTGTAAAACTTCCATAAATGACACCATTTATCTTACGCTCCTGAAGATATTTAAACAGCGCTTCTTCTTTTTCCTTATCAAAAAGAGAATTACAAATCAGCAGGCTATAACCATAACTATATGCTGCTGCCTCCAGATAAGAAGCCAAGATGCTGTAGTAAACCATATTGCTAATTGGTAAAACGGCAGCAATAATTTTAAAATCTAATTCATCAAAGGCTTGAATTTCACTCGGCAACATATAATCAAGATTCTTAGCTGTTCTGAAAACTTTAGCAATTGTTTCCTTACTAAAAGAACCCTTTCGATTTAAAATGCGTGAAACTGCTGCTTTAGAAATTCCAACTTCATTTGCAATATCTTGAATAGTTGCCATTAATGGTCACCTCTTGTTTACTATTTGTTTACTTACTAGTATACGAGACTACTAAAATAATTACAAGTGCCAATATATTTTCTCTAAAACTATACAAACTTACTAATAACACAGATATAGCTTATTGCCAACTTTATTGAATAAAATTACACTAATTACTTCAACGGTAATTGGAAATGCTTTAGGAAATCCGGCCATTGGCTGCTGACGCTTTCTTTCGTATTTTCTAAAGAATGTTCTGCAAAATGGCTGACCAAAGCAGCCAGCGACTTGCGCATGAGGCGGCGTTTGTCATCATCAAGATCTTGAAAATAATCCGTCATGACATGCCCTAATTTCTGCGGAATATCCGGATTCCAGCCTGAAAAATCATTGAGACTGTCAATGCCGTTATCTATAAAGAGATTAAAGAAAGTGTCAAAAAAGATTTTCAGCTCCTGACTGGATAATTCCTCATTCCAAGTTTTAAAGGTTTTCTCCAAGGCAAGGCTGAAGTCTGTTCCTTGGCTGACTTCGATGAACCGCCCCAGCAGCAAATCAACCTGCCAGTTAGCCACATTATGCTGATTGATGCCAAAAGAAAGACTGTCTACAATTTTAACATCAACGCCGGCAGTAAGCATAACGCCAACAATAGATTCCTTGGGACGGATTGCCAGGATTTTTGACTGAATATTGCCATAGCCAAAAGAAGACAGCACACTTTGGTGAAGTCCGGGAGCATCTAGCATGTAAACAGCTGAAATCTTTTCTTGATAGGAACTGAGCAAATGACTGGCCGCATAAACAGCCAGATTGCCGCCTTTAGAATGACCGGAAACCACTATTGACCCCTCAAAGTCCTTTAAAAAATCAGAAAGATAACGGCTGGCCATCCGCTGAGCAGGAATTTCACGCATATAGGTCATCCGAAAATCTTCCTGCCAGCCAATCAAGCTGTCATCAGTTCCCCGGAAAATCAGCTGTGTATGCCCGAGAGACGGCAAACTTAAAACCATTGCTGCGAACTGACGCTCAAATTCTTGGCTGACTTCATTGACATAGTAACTAAGAGACAAATCTGCAAAACGACGGCTGGAAAGGACACTCTCAAGCAGCAGCAGACGCTCTTTGGTCACTAAAAAGTCGCGCTTAAAACGAGCCAGCATTTCTTCATCCAGATAATCTTTAAGGCACAGGCTGTCTCTGGTTAAATACGGCTGCTGCAGCCACTCTCCCAAAGGCAGATAGCCCAGCTCATTTAAACAGGCAATATCCACTTCATTTAAAGGCAAATCCTCAAAGGACCGCTCGGCATTTGTTTTCACATAATCAATAAAATTAGCCACAGTTTTCCTACTTTAAGATTGGTTTGTTTACTTTCATTCTACAAAGTTTTTGCTTACAGGTCAATGAAAATATGATATGATAAGAAAGGTTTTACACACAGCACATTAGAAAGGTCAGTCCATGTCAAAAACACTTGTTTTTAGAATGCTTATTGCCCTGTCCGGTATTATTGGCGTTTCTATCCAAATCATGCAGTCCGGCTGGGGCATGCTTTTATACTATACAACTCTCTCCAATGTTTTCGTTTTTAGCTTTCTTATTTACCTCATTATCAAAGAAATGCTGGAGCCTCATAAACCTCTTGATTATCGGCTGCTGCGCCTCAAAGGCGGCATCACCATGATTATTGTCATGACTTTTATGGTTTATCATTTTATCTTAGCTCCTAAGGTGAGCGCCTATGATTACTACACACTGCGGAATTTTCTGGTCCACTACATTCTTCCTTTGGGAATGATTGCTGATACCTTGATTATGGATCGACCAAAAGTCTATCGCTGGTTTGACCCGCTGACTTGGACGGCTTTTCCTTTAGTGTATTTTGCGGCAGCGCTCTTTAACGGGCTTATCGTAAAATGTGAGGTACCTGGTTCTGCAGACAGCCCTTTCCCCTATTTTTTTATCAATGTGACCAACTATGGCTTCAAAAGCGTCCTGATCAATGCCCTCGGCATTGCCCTTATTTATCTTTTGTTCAGCTATATGCTGATGTTTCTCAAATGTTTTATCGGTTCCGGAAACAAAGCAGTTAAGCATCAAAGGGCAATGAACATTTCCTCAAATTAAAAAAGCGGAGCGGCAAAACTGTCAGATATAGACAGCTGTCGCTCTGCTTTTTCGTTATTCGCTATCAGATTTATAAAGAACATTCTTGCTGAAGTCATCACTTCCAAAGAGGGTTTCTGCACTGACGTAAAGACGGTCGCGGGAGGTATCTGATGTATCACTGTGACCTTCCGTAAAGAAGTCAGCAGGAATCGTTGTTCCGCCCTTAACAAACAAGAGGTTATAAACGACTGTTCCGTCAGCAGAAGTCAAGGTTGCCTGATAAATAGCATCGTTTGTAGCCTGACCGGGAGTCAGTGTAAAATCTGTTGCCTTTTGAATAGTGGCACTTTCAAGACCTGCTGCATTTAATTTCAGGCTGTCACCTGCTTCGTTGGTCCAAGTGCCTGCTGCAGAACTGTAGTCCCCTGCTGCAATGGCTGCTAGATCAAGGCTTGGCGCCGGTGCTTGCGAAGACGTTGTTGTTTCCTCTTTTTCTTCCGGATCTTTCTTCGGATTGACCACATGTGTCTGTGTTTTGCTGTCTGCAGCTTTGTCCGAATCTTTAAGATTGGCAGAAATAAAATAGACAGCCAGACCTATGATAATAAGAAGCAAACCCAGCAATAAGATACTAAGTACCGTTTTTCTTCTGGATTTTCTGCGGCTAGCACGACGTCTTGGCATAATCAGCCCTCCCATTCAATATTACTCTTGCCTTTATTTTACACAAATTTCCTTTAAAAAAACAGACTTTTTAGGGTTTTTTAAAGGATTTTTTCCATTTTGGTTTCCCTAGGTTTTAATCCCTGACGCTCATAAAAAGCCAAGGCTCCTTTATTGTCATTCCAAACATTGAGCGTTAAATTATAACAACCCTTGTCTTTAGCGTATTGTAAAGCAAATTCATACAGTTCCTGGCCAATCTTATGCCCTCTGGCTTCTTCAGACACACACAAATCATCAATAAAAAGCGTCTTCATGGGCTTGGAAACAGGAGAATCCTTACTTTCTTTCAGCACCAGAAACACGTGAGCCAAAATGCGCTCCTCATCATCGGTATAGACAAAAATCGGTCTGGATGCATCTTGTAAGAGTTCTTCCAGTTCTTTTTCAGAATATTTGCTTCCTGCCTCAGTTTCTTTAAAAAAATCCGGCCGCACCTGATAATGAACTTGAAATATCTGATGCAAGAGCTTTTCAATAGCCGGAATATCCTTTGATTGGGCTAGTCTAATGGCCATACTGCTGCTTCCTTTCCTTTTTGCCGTCAAATCATCCTCCTGCCAGTAAACGGTCTTCAAGAGACACCGGCCTAGCTTGGAGCTGATTTCTCAGTCTTACTTATCATCATCATCCATTGAAAGCACACTTAAGAAGGCTTCTTGCGGTACTTCAACCGAGCCGATAGATTTCATCCGTTTCTTGCCGGCCTTTTGTTTTTCAAGCAGTTTGCGTTTTCTGGAAACATCCCCGCCGTAACATTTGGCAAGAACATTCTTGCGCAGAGCTTTGATGTCTGAACGAGCCACAATTTTTTGACCGATAGCTGCCTGAACAGGCACCTCGAATTGCTGCCGCGGAATAATTTTCTTCAGCTTCTCAACAATTAATTTACCGCGTTCATAGGCAAATTCCTTGTGCACAATAAAGCTGAGCGCATCAACCTTGTCTCCGTTAAGCAAAATATCCATTTTAACCAGCTGTGATTTCCGATATTCAGAAATTTCATAGTCAAAGCTGGCATAGCCGCGTGTTGAGGATTTTAATTTATCGAAGAAATCAAAAACAATTTCAGCCAAGGGAATCTGATAAATAACATTGACACGGTTATTGTCAATGTAATCCATGGTCACAAAATCACCGCGCTTGCGCTGTGCCAATTCCATGACGCTGCCGACATATTCCTGCGGCACCATGATTTGTGCTTTGACATAAGGTTCTTCAATCGTATCAACCATAGTCGGATCCGGAAATTCAGACGGGTTGGATACTTCCAGCATATCACCGTCAGTCGTATTGACATGGTAAACAACCGATGGCGCTGTCATGATGAGATCAATGTTAAACTCACGTTCCAAACGCTCTTGGATGACGTCCATGTGCAGCAATCCCAAGAAACCGCAACGAAAACCAAATCCCAAAGCCTGAGAGGTTTCCGGTTCAAACTGCAAACTGGCATCGTTGAGCTGCAGTTTTTCCAAGGCTTCCCGCAGATCATTGTATTTACTGGAGTCAATCGGATAAATCCCTGCAAAAACCATAGGATTCATCTGTTTGTAGCCATGGAGCGGTTCCTCCGCCGGACGGTCAGCCAGTGTGACGGTATCGCCGACACGTGTATCTGCCACCGTTTTGATAGAAGCTGCCACATAGCCAACATCGCCGGTTGCAAGAAAGTCACGTCCTATAGCCTTAGGCGTAAAGATACCTACCTCTGTGACATCAAACGTTTTACCGTTACTCATCAGCTTGATCTTATCTCCAGGTTTAACCATGCCATCCATGACACGGATCTGCAGGATAACACCGCGATAAGCATCATAAACAGAATCAAAGATCAGCGCTTTAAGCGGTGCTTCAACATCACCCGCAGGAGCCGGAACTTTTTCCACAATCTGCTCAAGAATATCTTCAATACCAATTCCCGCCTTGGCAGAGGCTAAAACAGCTTCGCTGGCATCAAGGCCGATTACATCTTCAATCTCAGTCCGCACACGTTCTGGATCCGCAGCCGGCAGATCAATCTTATTGATGACCGGCAAAATTTCCAAATCATTATCCAGCGCCAAGTAAACATTAGCCAAAGTCTGCGCTTCAATCCCCTGCGCAGCATCAACCACCAAAATCGCTCCCTCACAGGCAGCTAAGGAGCGAGAGACTTCATAGGTAAAATCCACATGCCCCGGTGTGTCAATCAGGTGAAAAATATAAGTCTCGCCGTCTTTAGCCGTGTAATTCAGCTCAATAGCGTTTAATTTTATAGTAATACCGCGCTCACGCTCCAGATCCATGCTGTCCAAGAGCTGGGCCTGCATCTCACGGCTAGAGACTGTTTCTGTCTTTTCTAAAATACGATCCGCCAGCGTGGATTTCCCATGGTCAATATGAGCGATAATCGAGAAATTTCTAATTTTCTCCTGACGTTTTTTAAGTTTTTCAGTATCCATTTGCTGTCCTTGTCAAAATTAATCAGTAGCTCTATTATAACAAAAAAGAAGGGCTCTTACCATAGATTATTAAATGGAAGACGCAAGCATCCGGAAAGCTGATAGCCTTTAACGGTCTGCTGTTTTTTCAAAGCAGGGTAAGAGAGAAGAAATCTATATTTTTTTCTGCTAACCTCAGGTGAATACTCTCTAGTTTTGCTGTTTAGCTAGCCGCTCACCATCAGCCACCCCCAAAATGGCCGTGCACCGTACCTGTAAACAGACAAACGATTTGGACAAAACACATATGTCTGTCCTAAAAACAAAAAAACTGAGGAATAGATATCCCTCAGTTTTTTCTATCATGTCTATTGCTCTTCGCGCTTTTTAGCAGCCAACAAGGTAGCTGCGGCGAAAGCCGCTGAAACCAGACCGATAACACTCAGGCTATTATGGCGATCATCTCCGGTTTGAGGGAGAGTTGGCTGATATTCACGCTCTCTGACACGTGTCTCATCTTTTCGAGCCGGTCTAAAATCATTTGATTTAACAGCTGCCATAACGCTGGTTTTTTCTGCCCTTGGCGGAGTTGGCGGCTGCGGTGTTTGAGGCGTCGGCGGCATTGGCGGTTCCGGTGTTGGTGATTCCGGATCTTCCGGCGGAATGCTTTGTGTTTCCACAATAAAGTTTTTATGCCAAGTTACTTTCGGTTTTTCCAGTTTTGGTTCGTTGGGCTTCTTAGGTTCCTCACCCGGATTTTCAGGAACAGCCACTGTGGAGTTAGTCGCAAACCAAATAGCTGTCGGTACTCCCTGATCATTGCCCCCGACAGTAAAGGTGAACGGTTCACCCTTATAAGTCATGGCACCGGCACCGTAGTAAGCTGTGGCAGAACGAGGGTCACCGTCTGCATTGACCGCATCCCAGCCATCATCGCCGTCACCGTCAAAAGTGGCACCGTTTTTCTTATACTGATTATCATTCATCGAGTAGATCTCATTGCCATGTAAGCTTATAGATGACCCCGGAATTTGAATGAACTCATTATTTCCTAACTCAACTTTCTCAACATGATCGCCGTAATCTGCCGTCCAGTGGTTAAGCGATGACAAACTCATAATAGATCTGTTATCAAGCAAGTCAATAGCATTGCCATTTTCATCAAAGAAGGTAATATGCATCGTCACACTAATCTTACCATCTCTGCCGGCATTAGATGTCTGTGCACCGATAAAAATTGTCTTGGTCGGATCATGGAACAACTCAACAATAGCAGTTCCATCGTTATTTGTGGAGCTGTTCAGCTTATAAGTGATAACAATCTTGCTGATTTTTTGCTTATTATAACTTGAATTGACAATATTTTCATAAGTGACCGCAATCGTATCACCAACAGCCATCTTAAACCAAGTATCCTCGTTGGGATCGTAAGGATTGGTTAAAGTAAAGTCGGTATCCACATACTTATCCGTATTAAACTGTTCCAGAATATCATCTGTTTGATGAGCCGCTCTGGCTGTTTTGTTCAAATAATGGTTAACTCCATGAATAGTTATGGTAGCATGTGGCTCGTTTTCAAAAATGAGTCCCTGAGCCTTCTCAACTCTGCCGGCATCTTGACCGGAAGAAACCTGCTGCTGGTATTCATCATAGGCTGTCTTTTGGGCATCGTATTCAGCCTTTTGGGTATTATAAGCCGCTAAATCCTGTTGGTACTGATTTTGATTCTGGGCATACTGAGTTTTGGCCGCATCATAATCAGCCACTGCCTGATTAATTTTTTGTGCCTGAGCCTTGTTATCGGCATCTGCCGCTGCCACAGAAGGCTGCTCCACAGGAGAAGTTTCCGTAAGATTCAGATCGGCATTTTGCGCTGCTGCTTTTGCATCCTCTAACTCTTGAGAAGCAACTTCAGATGTTGTTACCGTCGTATTGCCTGCTGTTTCTGTATTTGTAACCGTCACTGACGGGGACTGTGTCTGCTGGCTGGAAGCCGCAGGAACTGTCTCAGCAGTGTTGCTGCTGACATTGGTATTTGCAGGCGTACTAGGTGTTTGACCGGCGGCTGCATCTTCTGCCAATACATTTGTAGTTCCAAATGCGGCTAAAGCAAGACCGCTTAATAAAGTAATCCTAGCAGTTTTCGATTTCATAAAAAGCCTTCCTTTATCGTATTAATTCTAAATATAAAATACAACTCCATTATAACAGGATATGCTGTAATTTCAACCATTTCGACTATAAATTAAGATTTTCTGAAAGGTCTGCTGATGCTTATCTTATAAAAATGAGAGAATCCTTAAATTTAACGAACAAAAGAGCCTAATTACCGTTTTTAGGCTCTTTTCCAAGTTTACTCTCTTTGAATTTCTGTTTTAAATCGGATATAGGACCTAAAAAAACAGAATCCAGATTAACATCGTAGTAATCAGCTAAAGCGTTAGCCAGATGAATGGGGATATCAGAGCTATCATCTTCATATTTCAGCAGAGTTTCTTGTTGAATGCCCAGACAATCAGCCACCTCTTTAGGACTTAAACTATAGTTCACTCTGAGAGCTCGCAATGCCAACTTCTCCACTGTCACATCCCCTTTCATCTCACCAACATTCCCACACAGCCCGTTTTTAGGAGCATGGTCAAAAATAGCAGCGTTATAGCAGCGCTCTTTACTTTCAGAAGGGGACCGACTTAGAAAAAGGGAAACCAGCCAGTCGTTTTGACGTAAACGAAGATTTTGAAATTTTAAAATAATGTTGAGGTGAAGATTTTATATTGTCAAAACTTGGCCCCAATGAAAACTATTTTTAATAGGAACATTATAATTCGTTTTAAAACGAAAGTCAAGCCTTTGCTCTTTTTTTATTTACTTTTGCGATTGAAAGCGGTATTATGTAAATAGTATTTTTCTAAAGAAGGTGAAGTATGGGACGCGGAAAATTAACGCCACAAGATTTAGAAGACATGAAAGTGATCTCCTCCAATATTCAGCGCCTGCTGGCAGAAAGCGGCATGAAACAATCTCAATTAGCATCTGTTCTCAATATTCCCAAAAGCAGCCTCAACGAATACGTCAAAGGGCGAACGCTGCCAAAGGCCGGAAATATTCAAAAGATTGCTGATTATTTTGGATTGCAGAAATCTGATATTGACCCTAGATTTTCAAAAAGATCCGGCTCTTCTGTCCTCGAAAAAATTACCTACACCGCTCGGCAGCTGGATGCAAAAAGACAGCAAAAAGTCCTTGATTTCAGCCAACAGCAGCTGACGAAACAAAGGCAAACCACAGAACTGCCTGCTCAAAAGCACTTGGTCGACAGGCAAATTTCAAAAGATACGGGCGGCGCTGAATACCAGGAAATTGTTGATAAATTTATTGCGGATGAAATAAAGCATCAGGATACTGTTCGTTTAGACAGTATTAAAAAAGCCAAGGACCTCTATCAGGCCTTGGGGCACAGTTACGAGTCTATTGTACTTTACGGGGAAGTCTCAGCCGGAACCGGCATTTGGGTCGGTCATGAAAAACAAGAAACCATTAACTATCCGGCGCCTATCCCCAAACACGATATCGCTCTCAGAGTAAACGGCAACAGTATGGAACCTCTCTTTTACAACGGGGAAGTCATCTTTGTCAAGAAAACACAGGAGATCTACCACGGCCAGTTTATTGTTGCCATCGTTAACAATGAAGCCTATCTCAAAAAACTCTACAAACAAGACCATGAGATCAGGCTGATTTCGCTCAATCCTCATTATGACGATCTCATTTTGCAGGAAGATGATGACATTGAAATTATCGGCACCGTTATCACCTGATAAACTTTGTACTTAACAGCCAAAACTGCAGCATATGCGCTGCAGTTTTTTTGATGATAAAAAAAGAAAATCCGCAGATTCTCTTTTTTCCCTTGAAATATGGTTTCACAAAATCACATAAACCATTATGAATATATTCCTTGTGGCATTGGAACCATTCGAAACAACACAGCTCTAAAACAGCCATCATAAAAAAGCCGTTTAGCCTCTTTGTTTTGGAACCATTCGAAACAACACAGCTCTAAAACATGAAATTTATCGCTTAGCATATGCGGACAGTTTTGGAACCATTCGAAACAACACAGCTCTAAAACGGTCGGATAATACGAAACGGACACTGAACAGTTTTGGAACCATTCGAAACAACACAGCTCTAAAACGCCGCGGTGTTTATCGACACGACATCATCTGTTTTGGAACCATTCGAAACAACACAGCTCTAAAACTTGTTTTTCAAAAGACCTAACTCATCTTTGGGTTTTGGAACCATTCGAAACAACACAGCTCTAAAACTTATGCTCATACTTGGCAGTACGGTTTGGTGTTTTGGAACCATTCGAAACAACACAGCTCTAAAACCTATCTTTTTGAATATAAATCGTTTCGGTAGTTTTGGAACCATTCGAAACAACACAGCTCTAAAACCTCGTGGACCAATTTTCGTCTCGAAATTTCGTAATCGCGCCATTCATCTCAGCCAGATTTCAGCTTCAAAATGATTCCTTTTTAAATGTTTTAATTACTTATATTATACTCAAAAAAGCGCTAGAAATCAAGCTTTCCAGCACTTTTATTCTTGTTTCATAATTGTAATTTCTTCTCTAAAGCCCTGGTTAATACCTCAGAATAATTCACTTGATCACGATCTGCCAATCGCACCAGCCACTCAGGAACTGTGACATTTTTCCGAATAGCTTTATTATTTCTAAGGTAGGGACTGGGATCAGCCTGAATCAGGCTAACAAAACCATCCTCAACAGATATTTTTCTTATATCACTCGGCTTAGGCAATTTCATTCCCTCATCCAGATAAGATGCCAGCACACTTTCTAACATTTGACGAGCATTCTGCATAGCTTCTTCCAAGTCTTCTCCCTGCGTACCGCCGCCAAATTCAGGAAATTCAACCCAATATCCTTCTTCTTCCTTATGAAACATTGCCGGATATGTTTTCAGCATAGCTACTCTCCCTCTATCATCGCAAACCTAAATCTTTTAAGATTTTCTTTTCAAGCCCAACTTTAACTGATTGATTCCCATGAATCGGAATCGTCACAATATAAGGTATGCCATCTTTCTTGAACTGATGATGACTCCCTCGTACTCTAACCTCTTTCCATCCATTCTTTACAGCCAGCTTAGCTAATTCTTTTCCAGTTAAGGGCAAACTGCTAACCTCATTTCTATATTATACGCATTATACGTATTTGTCAAGTAATAATAAAAGACAGTTCCCCATTTAGGAACTGTCTTATTATTCGTATTTAGTTATTGCTTTCTATCATTAAAAAATAGTCTTCATCTAAAACATACTGCGTAAAACCATCAATTTTGTGCGGTTCAAGAAATAGAACATTCATATTAGACAAGTGAATATATTCCAGAATTTGAGCTATTTCTTCCTTCTGAAAATACGACAAAGAATTGATAAAAACCAGAATTTTCTTTTTACTTAAATATTTATAAACTTGAAGGATTTCAAACATTTTTTCAAAAATAGTGTCACTTTTCGTTTCAATTTTAACACCTAAAGCCTTGATCAATTCTAAAATAGTAATTTCATCATACTCCAAATCTAATTCATTTTCTAAGCATTCATAAGCAATTAGCTCTGTAATAGTGTTAGCCAGCTTATCAATCATAGACTTCACTTCCGGCTTCTCATTAAACTGATTTTCTAAGTCAGCGTGAACCAGCTTCAAGAGCGACGGTGCATTGACATCATAGCCTAGAATATCTGTCACAAGCATCAGCTCGGATACTTTTAAACCTTTCAATTTTTCATCAAATAATTTGAGCTCACTGTCTTCGTCATATTGATACAGACTTTTTACGATTTGAGCAAAAACCTGCACATCTTCTATGACTAAAATCGTTGTTCCCTCAAGCTCAATCGGTTCATCTAATATTGGAAAATTAAGCTTCATCCAAGAAGTCCTCCCCCAGAAATACCAGACGTGAATCTGAATTAGAAATACTGGTATTGCGCTCACCGTTGAGATAAATCATGCGGGCAAACTGCTTTTCAGTCACTGTCAGCAAAGTGATGCTGCCCTTTTTAGGGTTATTTTCTTTCAAACGAGCAATCATTGCTGTATTGGCAGAGTTATTCAAAAGCAGCTTGCTGTAAACGGAAAACTGATGCATGGTAAAACCTTCGCTCAGTAAAAACTGCCTAAATTTACGATAAGCTTTGCGTTCCTCAGCAGTATCTGTTGGCATATCAAACATTAAAATCATTCGCATATATCGGTAACTCATATCCTAAACTCAGGAACTCCTTTCCCATCATTATTCAGCGCCTTAATCACCTTCTTGGTATAATCACTGACAATATTCGTCAGGTACATCTCTTTATTATTGTAAAGATAAGTATCCGAAAACATACTGAACAGCTCACGTTTTATTTTGACAAAAGTGCTGTTTCGATTTTCATAAACAATACGGTCAACGATCGGACGGAAAGGTTCCATAATATCACTGGCAAAGTTAAACTGATTAAACTGGTTAACATGCTTGAGACCAAACTGTGTCATGCAGCCAGACACAACTACTTCACGCGCAAACATGCTTAAAAGCAGAGTATAACCATAGTCAAGACCTGCATTGATATCATTATCTTGTTCCCTGGAAAAATCGTTACCAAATAAGGTATTAAAATAAATCCTCGCAGAATGTCCTTCTCTATTGCTAGGATCAAAAGGCTCTAAGCCATGGTATAAATCCATAATGGACTGGGATTTTTCAAAAAAAGAACATTCTCCCAAATAACAAGATTGGTTCAAAATCTTTTGTGCAATAATAGTCGTCCAAACATCGCATTTCACTTCTTCTGCCCAAGAAATCTGATGACTCAGCTGCAAGCTGGAATCGTGACGCGCATAATAAGGCATGAGCATAGCTGTTGGCAGACGTTTATCATCACAAAAAATGACTAAAATATTCTCATCAACCAAGCGTTTCATTAACATGGTTGATAAAACAATATCCGTTGTCTCAAGTAATAAGATGTCAATTTCAGACAGATGAATCATCTCTGTCTGATAAGCATCTTTAAAAATCAAGTGATTGTTTTTGTAAGACAACTTAGAATGCGTATTAACAACCACTGTTCTCCATCCTGCCATCAGTCTCCCCCTAATTTACTAAGATCAATCCGCGTTTCGTAAAGACCAGTGATAGATTGGTGGATGAGGGTGGCGTTGAGAATTTCAGTAGTTGAAGTATAACGTTTTCGATCGATGTTCTTATCAAAGAATTTAAAAGCAGCTGGTGCTCCTATAGCAGTAAATGTTAATAAATTGATAAATGAACTTGCTAATTCTTCGACATCTTTACCATTATTTTGTGCATATAATTCTTTTATCTTTTCTAAATTTCCTTCTGCCAAAGTATACTTTTTAGAAAAGTTTGACACTACATCTAACAATTCCTTAAATTCATCACTATATTTCTCAACATAACTTAAATGTTCTGGTTCATCAACTTTATGAATGTTTTTAGAGTGATAAAGTAATGTTTCTAAATGGTTTGGCAAAACAATTTCATTTCCCTTTTGAAGCTCTCTAGCACTTGCTAATAACCGTCTTCTCCCATTTTCTAGTTCAAATAAACTATATTTTGGCAACTTTATAATATTTTCTTCTTGAACATTTTGATAACCTTTGCGTTTTAGGAAAGCAATCGGATTTTCTTCAAAAGTCGTTCTTTCCATGATAGTAACACCAACTAGTTCTTTGACTGTTTTCAATTTCTTGGATTTGCCTTTTTCAATATCAGCAACAACTAAAATAGAATAGGCAACAGTTGGGCTATCAAATCCTCCGTATTTTTTAGTGTCCCAGTAAAAGTTCTTCGTTTTCCGGGGAATAAGCTTATTAGAGTTACCTTTGGGTAAAATAGATTCTTTAGAAAATCCTCCCGTTTGTACTTCTACTTTTTTCACAATATTAGCTTGTGGATAAGAAAGCACTCTTTTGATATTAGAAATATGCTCATCTTTTTTCCAAATAATCTCACCATTTTCATCGGTACGGACATCATCTTTTTTAAAGAAATTCATTATATTTGAATAGAAAAATTTTTTAGCAGTTGCTTTATTTTCTTTATGTCCATGAAAATGAGGATATTCACCATAGACAAATTCAGGCTCTAACTGTGGATAAACACCTAGTAAAGCTTTTCCTACAATTGCATTTAAATAAGCATCATGAGCATGGTGATAATCATTAATCTCACGCACTTTGTAGAGATCAAACTCTTTACGGAAGTTAGATACCAGATTGGATTTTAGAGTGACTACTTTGACCTTACGAATCCGTTTCTTATCTTCATCAAATTCTTTATTAAAACGTTCATCAAGAATACGTGCTACATGTTTAGTAATTTGACGTGTTTCAACTAATTGACGCTTGATAAAACCAGCTTTATCATCATCAGTTAAACCACCTCGTTCTGCTTTGGTTAGATTATCGAATTTACGTTGGGAAATGAGTTTCGCAGAGAGAAGCTTACTCCAGAATGGTTTCATTTTATGAACAACTTCTGCACTTGGTACATCATCCGATTTTCCACGGTTCTCTTTTGAATTGGTTAATACTCTATTATCAATAGAATTATCCTTAATGAAAGCTTGTGGGATAATATGGTCAATATCATATTGGCTTAGATAATCAATATCCAGCTCTTCCCCAGTATACATGTCTCTTCCGTTTTGCAAGTAATAAAGGAACAGCCTATCATTTTGTAACTGTGAATTATCAACCGGATGTTCTTTAAGAATTTGACTTCCAAATTCTTTAATAGAGTCTGTCAACCCTTTTAAACGTTGCTGCGAATTTCGCCGACCTTGATTTGTAAACTGACTTTCACGCGCCATTTCAACCACGATATTTTCAGGGTTGTGCCCCATCACTTTGACAAGTTCATCAACAATCTTTAGGCTCTGTAAAATTCCCTTTTTGATGGCAGGGCTGCCAGCAATATCACTAACAACTTGATTTAAATCATCGGTTTCTCCGATAACCTGTGCCTTAGCAATTTCTTCTTTGAAAGAAAGGGCATCGTCGTTAATCAGCTGCATAAAATTACGATTGCTATTGCCATCATCAATGAGATAATCAAGAATTGTTTTTCTGCTTTCTTTATTGCGAATACCATGAATTAACTTAGCTGATAATCTTCCCCAACCAGTGTAATGGCGCCTTTCCAGCTTTTTCATTTGTTCTTTGGTCAATAAATCACAGTAGTTTTCTAGACGTTTCCGAATCATTTCTCTATCTTCAAATAGCGTTAAGTTCAGTACAATATCCTCTAAAACCTTTTCATTCTTCGGATTATCGAGAAACTCCTTATCTAAAATTTTACGCAAGTCATGATAAGTTCCATAAGAGGCATTAAATGCTTTATTTTCTTTATCCAGACCTGTTAAATCAACAATACGGAACTCATCAAATTCTTTTTCAAGGAAGTTCATCAATTTATCTTTAGTTACTTTTCGATAAACCTTAAAGACACCATCAAAGATTTCTTGCTTCATATTGGCATCAAAAAATGATGTTTTCCCTTGCTCTGTCTTATATTTGACCTTTGTTAATTCATTGTAAACAGTAAATTTTTCATATAATAAACTATGCTTAGGAAGAACCTTTTGATTTGGCAAATATAAATCATGATTGGTCATGCGATTGATAAAAGCTTCAGCAGAAGACTCCTTATCAACAATATCGTCAAAATTCCAAGGTGTAATTTTTTCATTTGATTTTCGGCTTAACCAAGCAAAATCACTATTGCTCCGTGCTAAGGGACCGACATAGTAAGGAATACGGAAAGTCAATATTTTCTCAATCTTATCCTGATTCTTTGCTAAAAATGGATAAAATTCAGCCTGTCTGCGAATGATGGCATGCATCTCTTGAAGATGAATCTGATGCGGAATGGAACCATTATCAAAGGTACGTTGCTTTCTCAGAAAATCTTCACGATCAATTTTATCAAGAAAATAGTCACTTTCCTTAATATTATTTAATAGACCTTTAAGGTATTTATAAAAAACTTCTTGATTTGTTTTTCCATCAATATAACCAGCATAACCGTCTTTTGAAACCTCAGAAAAAACTTCATTATATTTATCTGGTAAATTCTGACGGATGAATTTCTTAAACTGAGCTAAATCAATCTGATGTTCTTCGTAACGCTGAATCATCGAAGCAGACAAAGGTGCCTTGGTGCTAACGTCAGTAACAGTTAAAATCCCTGATAAAAGAATGCTGTCATATAGTTTCTTAGCTGATAAAAAGAGCTCTGCGTAATCGTCTCCAATTTGAGCTAATAGTGCTTCTAAATCCTCTTCATAAGTATCTTTAGAAAATTGAAGCGGTGCTTTTTCTTCTAATTCAAAATGCTTTTTAAAATCAGCTTGATTCCCAACAATTAATTTTAGAAACTCTGCAAAACGACCATTAGATTTTTCATTAGGAAAGAGTTTTAAAACCCTATCTTTCTTAGCAGATTTACTAATTTTATCAGTCAGAATTTCCTCAACTTGAACATCTTGTTCTTGAAGCGGGCTATTCTCAAAAGTACTATCATAGACCGTTAAAAATTCTTGAAATAATCTTTGTACACCATTATTCTGTGTATCAAATTCTCCCTCAATTAAAAAATGACCTCTAAACTTAATCATATGTGCCAAAGTCAAATAAACCAAACGTAAATCAGCTTTTTCTGGAGTATCTGCAAGATATTTTCGTAAATGATAAATGGTAGGAAACTGTTCATGATATTTCACTTCATCCACAACATTTCCAAAAATAGGATGGTGGTCTCCTCGCTTATCTTCAGCAACAAGAAAAGAATCTTCTAAACGATGGAAAAAACTCTCATCAACCTTATTCATTTCATCTGAAAAAATATCTTGTAAATACAGCAAACGATTTCGCCGACGTGTATAACGACGGCGTGCTGTACGTTTCAAGCGTCTATCTTCCGCAGTATTTCCACTATCAAACAATAAAGCTCCCAATAAATTTTTCTTAATGTAATTTTTGTCTGTATTTCCCAGAACTTTCATCTTCTTGGCAGGAACTTTGTAGTCATCTGTTATGACAGCCCAGCCGACAGAGTTGGTACCAATATCAAGTCCAATAGAGTAAGGCTTTTTCATCAAATTCTCCTTCAAAAATCTCTTGCAAAATAGCATTAAAAATTGTAAAATAAATGTGTTGGAATTATTCGAAACAACACAGCAAGTTAAAATAAGGCCGTGATTTTTAATCCAGTCCGTACACAACTTGAAAAAGTGCGCACCGATTCGGTGCTTTTTTATTTTATAATCCCAATATCTAAATCTAAAATTTTTCCGTTTGTCATAAAGAACTCCCTTTTATTTTATGTAAGCGCTTCTATTATACCACTATCTATGAAATATTTTAACAATATAAACGAAAAAATACAGAAATATTTCTGTATTTTTTCAATTAGATATATTGGGTAAACTTTAAAAGGGTATGCCTACTTTTCTTTTAAACTGCCAGTCAGATTGATAAAACGGATAAAGTGCTGTAAGCTGCCGGCCAGGCGGGCAATGAGATCAGGGTCATTGATTTGACCGTTTTCGTCAAAAGCGGCTGAGGCGTTTTTCAGAAAGAAAGGCTTATCAGCCATGACCCATGCTTTTAAACCGGGAGCTGCGAGAACTCGTTTCAGATCTTCTTGAGCCTTTTGCGGGATATGCCCGTCAAGGGAGATTCCAACAAGCATAATCGGTTTATTTTCAAAGGGGCTCTGCTGGCGGGAAAACCATTCTAACAGAGATTTGAGATTAGGCGTCAGGCTGTGATTGTATTCTTCTACGGCTAAAATAAGGCCGTCTGCAGCTGAAATGCTGCTCTCTAATTCTTCTAAGATAGGATATTGATCAAAGCTTTCATCTTGATTAAAAAGGGGAAGCATCTCCAGTTGAATCGTTTCAAAATCAACTGCCAGTCCAAATCGCTCTTGAATAAAAGCCATCAATAAATGATTATAGGAAAAAGAGGTGCTCGTATCAACAATTCCCAGCAGTTTCATTTTTTTCTCCTTTGCACCATGATTGTTTTATTATACACAAAAATTTGGCCAGCTCCCAGAATTTGATTTGAGGAATAAAAAACGAAACAAAAGATGTTAATCTGATGTTTCGCTTGTTTGTTTTTATTCTGTCCGCAGTGCTTCTACTGGGTCCTTTTTAGCGGCCACGCGTGATGGCATAATGCCGGCAAAGACGGTCAGCAAAATCGAAATGGCAATCAGCACTACTGCTGACCAGACAGGCAGAGAAGAGATACTGCTGATATCCAGCAGATTTTTGACAATCATATTGATCGGAATATTGAGAAGGAGGGTGATCAGAATCCCAAGAATACCGGCAATGGCTCCTTCAATGACGGTTTCTGCGGTAAAAATGCGCATGACATCTTTTTTAGAAGCTCCCATCGCACGCAGAATACCAATTTCTTTGGTCCGTTCGAGAACTGAAATATAGGTGATAATACCAATCATGATAGATGACACAACCAGTGAAATAGCTACAAAACCAACCAAAATATAAGTAATGGCATTGATCATTGTAGTAACGGATGACATCATCAGGCCAATCGTATCCGTGTAATGGATGACTTTTGATTTTTGCTTATCTTTTTTGACCTGCTTATTATAATCACTAATCAAATCTTTAAGGGCTTCTTTATTTTCAAAAGAATCCGCATAAAAGTTGATGGTTTCAGGATTAGCGGTGTCTATAATGCCGATTTTTTCTAAATTGTCATCGTAGGTAGCAGTCGCATTTTCATTATAGCGATTGACATAATCTGCCATCTCCTCTGCTGACATTGAAGCCAAAGCAGCTCCCTGTTCTGCGCTTAAATTATCAGATGAGAAGGGCTTGCCGGAAGCTGAAAAATCCTGACCGGTAAAGATATTGCGCTTCTTATTGGCCAGCTGCTCTTTGGCAATGCTGCTGGCATTAATCTTTTCAGAAATATAGTTGGTTAATTTCTGGCTGTAGCCGACTCCGCCATTGGAACTGCCTGAAGCAGTCCCATCCTGAGGTTTGACAATACCCACAATTTTAATCGGTTCAGCTGCCTGTACAACCTTTTTCATATAAGCATCATTATCAGAGCGATCAACCCAGATTCTTCCTTCTTTTTGATAGACATCTGAATTGACAACCAGCTTATAGCTTTTACCGACTAAATCGGAGTACTTATAGCTGCTTTCTTTGGTATTTTTCAGATCTTTGCGGTTGTTTAATTCGCTGACGTCCTTAATTCCCAGACTGTAGAGGACATAATCATCGATTTTGTCATCTTCGTCTGCTATGAGAACAACTTCATTATATTTTTCAGGCAGATGACCGTTAACAACTTGATATTGAGAAGACAGCATTTTGGCATTTGACGACAGTTCCTGCCAAACATTAAGATTGGACAGCAAAACCTGAATGTTGCTGCCGGCATTTTTCACTTCCTTGCTCAGATTGCTGGGATTAACCGGTCTGACACCTTTAGAAGTATCAGTTTGATAAATTCTTGGTGACAGCTTATAAGAATACTGGATGTCCTTAGTGACCTTGCGGAATTTGCGGGAATGCTTTTCAATATAAGATTTAAAGGAAACTAGATCATTATCCACAACCTGAGTTGAAATCAGATTTTTCAGGATATTATCACTTTTAATAGTCTTCTTGTCTGATTTCTTCTTGTCACTGCTGCTTTCTTCATTGCCGGCTGCAAGCAAGCCCATAAAGTTTTCATTGGAAGATTTTTCAATCGATAAGGGATAAGCAACTAAGGTATCTTCCTGAGTTTTTGCGATGTATTTTTGTGCACCGTTTGAAAGAGATAAAATCAGGGCAATTCCAATGATACCAATAGAACCTGCAAAAGCGGTCAGAAAGGTTCGTCCTTTTTTGGTCAGCAAATTATTAAAGGACAGTGACAGAGCTGTCATAAAAGACATCTTGGTTTTCTTAAAATCAACTGCTGACTGATCGAGGTCCTTATCGTGATAAGGATTGCTGTCATCAATAATCCGGCCGTCCAAAACCCGAACAATGCGGTTAGAATACCGCTCAGCCAAATTCGGATTGTGAGTTACCATGATAACCAGACGTTCCTGAGCAATTTCTTTAAGCAAATCCATGATCTGCAAGGAAGTTTCCGAATCCAAAGCCCCGGTCGGTTCGTCAGCCAATAAAATATCCGGATTGTTAACTAAAGCACGCGCAATAGCAACCCGCTGTACCTGGCCGCCCGACATCTGACTGGGCTTTTTCTGGATATGATCTTCTAAGCCGACACGTTTCAAAGCTTCTAAAGCGCGGCTGCGGCGCTCTGACTTGGAAACACCTGACAGTGTCAGTGCCAACTCAACATTAGCAAGTGCTGTCTGATGTGAAATCAGATTATAGGACTGAAAGACAAAGCCAATCGTATTGTTGCGATACCGGTCCCAGCCCCTATCTTTAAAATCTTTGGTTGACTTACCGTTAATCAGCAAATCACCAGATGTATATTGATCTAAACCGCCTATAATATTCAGCAGGGTCGTTTTCCCAGATCCGGACTGCCCCAAAACAGAGACAAACTCATTGGCCCGAAAATTGATACTAACATCATCTAAGGCTGTCCGCTTAATCCCCGCTGTATCATAGATTTTAGTAATATGTTTTAGCTCTAACATGCACAGCTCCTCATTAAATAGTCATATATCATTGTAAGGGTTTAGGCCGAAAACTGCAACGAAAAACGTTAAAAAAAGTCTGTCCCACGCTAAATACATCTAAAAATCACTCAGGTATCAAAAAAAGCAAGTCCTTAGGACCCGCTAGAGCTCATTTTGCTGTGCCTTTGCCGCCGAATTTTCCATAAAAGACTGCAAAAAACAATTTCATAGATAAGGAAAAAAAGCAGAAAGCAGTGCAGGAAGAAAGACTCAGGCAAGATATAAATCACAGGATCAGTGTAGGGGTTAAAAAGCCAGGTGCTGTCTCCGGCAAATAAAACCTGATGGAAAAGCGTAAAAAACGTGTTAAAGCCAATAAGTCCTGCAACCACCGTAAACAGAACAGGGATAAGAGCGCAAATTCTGAGCGCCCGCCTGTACAAAAGACCATAGCCCTTTTGAATACTATTTTTCATAAACATCAAAAAACTCGGCAAACTTATAAGAGCAGCCAGCTGAGCCAGATGAAAGAGCAGCTTGACCTGTTTAAAATGGTGGAGGCCGTCTTTAGAAGAGGGAAAATCCGGCATAGACAGCTGCCAGTTAAAAGGATTTGTCAGATAAAGCATGAGACGGTTGAAATTATAGTGAATCTGACTGCTTTTCATATAAACCGTTTTCTCTAAGTTCAGCCAGGAAATCTCCAAAGGATAAAAAAGCCAGACGAAATAAATAGTTGCTAAAATGGAAAAAGACAGTAAGAAAAGGATTGTCAGTCCGAAATGCAGCCTATTTTTCATCGAAATCCCACTCCGCAAGACTCGATAAGACATAATCCGGCTGAATTGGCAGACCGGGCACCTCTTCTGCTTTGGTAAAGCCTGTTGTCACTAAAAGGGTAGCAATATCATTTTTGATGCCGGCTGTGATGTCCGTCAGGTAGTTGTCACCGACCATGAGTGCCTCGTGGCGCTTGACACCCAGATGCTCCAAGGCTTTATTCATAATAACAGCCTCAGGTTTACCGATAATAATGGGTTTAACCCGTGTTGCTTTTTCTAAGAGCGATAAGATAGCACCTGCTCCCGGCAGGAGGCCCCTTTCAGTAGGAATGTTAAGATCAGGGTTAGTGCCGATAAAAACAGCTCCTTTTTGAATAGCCAAGGTAGCTACCGTCAGCTTTTCGTAAGTCAGCTCTGTATCCAAGCCCACAACCACATAGGCTGGATTGCTACTGTCATGGGCATATCCCGCCTCAGCCACTGCTGTCTTCAGGCCGGTCTCCCCGATAACATAGGCTGTTTTGCCGCGTTTCATATCATTCATATAATCAATGGTCGCTAGGGTCGCTGTGTAAATAGTTTTTAGCGGCGTCTGAATATTAAAAGAAGTCGCCAGCATCTCCTGCACCATTTCAGGAGTTCGAGTTGTGTTATTGGTTACTAGGATATAAGGGATCTGCCTCTTTTGCAGCTCTTTCACGAAGTCTTCCCCTGCAGGGATTCTGTCCTTGCCCTTATAAATCGTACCATCCAGGTCAATCAGATAACCCTTATATGCCATTCGTTTTTTGCCCTCTCTCTTTTTGATTTTCTTTTGTAGCTGCCACTGTGGAGTTTTCCTGCCCTTAGCCATACAGGGTTTTTAAACAGCTGTTATTGTATACTGTCCCACTCTGTGATAGCCTGGGCGTTGATGCTGCCGTTTGACGCAATCTCATGCTTGGTCAGGAGTCCTTCTTGTTCCAGGCGTGAATTGATATCATGACCGTATTGGACTTCTTTAACATATTTAAGATTGATTTTTTTAGGAATATGGTGTTTTAAAAATTCGAAGTCAAGCACATCATACATCCATTCCAAATAGCGGCTGTTGTTGACATGCCCATTGATATCAAGGTCAAAATAGCGGACATGGTACAGTGTGCTGTCTGCATTTTCCAGCGGTCTGTACCTAGGACCCCGCAGAATTTTTCGAATTTTTTCCGATCCGTAAGGCGTAATAAGTTCCTCCGGAACATCATGAACCTTGCGCGTATCATAGTCCATGAGAACAAAGGTGGAAAGAATATCTATAATCTTTTCACCCTGAGCATCGAAAAGTCTGAATTTTCGGTAGCAAAAATAGCGGTTGTAAGAAATCGGTTCGGTTTCAATTTCCACGGTTTCTCCAAACTGAGGCAGCCGTTTAATGGTTATTTCGTGCTCGGAAACAACCCAGACCAGATTATAGTCTTCAAGCAGCCGCTCATCGCCGATGCCTAACTCTACAGACTGGCTGCTTGCAATCTGCAAAGCAACCGATAAGATATGCGGGAGCTTAACATGATGGTTGACATCGCATTCATAAAAAGGTATTTGATAACGTGTTTTGTATTTTTTTCCCATGATTTTACTCCAAAATAAATTTTTCAGCGACCGTATCCCCTAAAAAGAGGCCTTTTTCAGTCATCCTAATCCTGTCTTTATCTGCTGTAATCAAGCCGTTTGCTTCTAAATCACGAAGAGCCGGACCGTAAACTTCCTCAAGCGGCCGACCAAATTTTTCTTCAAAGCGCTTGACAGAAACACCTGATTTCTTGCGCAGGCCCAGAAAAAGTTCTTCTTCCATTTTTTCGGACTGACTCAGTCTTTCCTCCTGCAATCTGGCATGTCCGTCTTCCTTGATGGCCTTTAAATAATGCTGAATAGGTCCGCGGTTCCGATAGCGGACACCATTGATATAACCTGAAGCACCGGCACCGCAGCCAAAATATTCGACATTGTCCCAGTACATGAGATTGTGGCGGCTTTCAAAGCCGGGCTTGGTAAAATTGGAAATTTCATAATGGTCAAAGCCGTTATTTTCAAGTTCTTTAATAATGTACTCAAACATTTCGGCTTCTAAATCTTCTGTCGGCAAGTTCAGCTTGCCGCGGCGCATTTTATTCATAAAAACAGTATGGTGTTCCAAAATCAAACTGTAAAGACTGAGATGAGGAATATCCAAGGCCAGAGCCTTAGCAACATTTTCTCTGACATCGGCCATGGTTTGATTGGGCAGGGCATAGATCAGATCAATCGAAATATTGTCAAAGCCTGCCTTTTTCAGACTGTCAATGCTGTCATAAATCTGCGCCTCATTGTGCCCTCGGCCAATTTGTTTGAGATGTTTATCATTAAAAGTCTGCACCCCCAAAGACACACGGTTGACCGCTGATTGCTCCAAAACTGCTATCTTATCCGGAGTCAGATCACCAGGGTTAGCCTCAATGGTAAATTCTTCCAGCATGTCTAAATTAAGATTTTTGGACAAATGGCTCAGCAAATAATCCAGCTGCTCTGCTGAAATGGCTGTCGGTGTACCGCCGCCGATATAAAGGGTTCGCAAATCCTTAATTTGATAATAATCGTTAAATTCTTTAATCAAAGCTTGCAGATAAGCATCAACAGGCTGATTTTGGATAAAAACTTTTGAAAAATCACAATAGTAACAAATCTGTGTGCAAAACGGAATATGCACATAAGCTGATCTTGGTTTTGAATACATGATATTATTTTACCACTTTTAGTTTAAAATAGCAGAAAATCCTAATTTTTACAGCAGCGACTTGACAAAATAAAGTAGACAGTGTAAACTTATTTCAAAAAAGTAGACACTGACTACTTTTTGGAAACCACAAAGAAACAAAGCAGAAAAAAATAACGACCGAATCAGAAATAATTGCTGCCTTTGTCAGATTAAGGAGATTTTACCATGAAGCGAAATACTGCAGAACTCAAAGAAAAACTGATCCAAACCGGTATGGCTGAGATAAAAAAACACGGCATTGACAGACTCTCTTTACGGACAGTAGCCAAGACTTGCGGGGTGACTCACGCCACCCCCTACCGCCATTTTAAAAGTAAAGAAGACTACCTGAGGGTCGTTTTAAAGCGTCTTTCTGCTTTTCTCAGTCAGGAGATGCAGCAAGGACTTCAGCAAGAGACATCTGCCCGCAGTCAGCTGGCAAAGATAGGCTTTAATTTCATTGCTTTTGCCCAGACCTATCCGTATTTTTTCGAGGCTCTCTTTGTCAAATTCCCCTTTAAATATATGGAAGTCACTCAGGAAACTATCGTGACCTATTATGATTTGCCGGGATTTGACCTTTTCAAAAGCATCGTTAAAAAGGTTCGCAAAGAAGAAAACTTTTCAAACAGTGAAACGGAAACCCTTTTTCATTTTTGGAGCTTTATTTCAGGCTTAGCGATTTTGACCAAGAGCCCGATTGGCGCGGACTTAGATAATAAGGCCATTCAAACAACCATCAATCACATGCTTGATATCTATATCAAAGGAGAACGCTCATGAATACCTTAATCGTTTATGCACACCCCAACCCTAAAAGTTTCAATGCTGAAATTCTCAAAACGGTTCAGACTAACCTCTCCAAGGCTCATACAGTTAAAACCATTGACTTGTATGCTGAAGCGTTTGATCCGCTGCTGCGATTCGACGAGCAGCATAAACGCCGCGATTTAGATAAGGTCGCTGAAATGGAAAACTATCGCCAATCTGTCACTTGGGCGGACCAGCTGATTTTTATTTTTCCAATCTGGTGGAGCGGCATGCCGGCTATTCTCAAAGGATTTATTGATCGGGTCTTTGTCAGCGGTTTTGCCTATTCCTATAAAAAAACAGGACTTGCAGGCCATTTAAAGGGAAAATCTGCCTGGATTATTACGACTCACAATACACCGGCCTTAATTACTCCTTTTGCTCAGGATTACGGAAAGGTCTTAAAACGTCAAATTTTAAAATCCTGCGGTATTTGGCCAGTGAAACTAACCCAGTTAACCCCTGTCGAAAAAATATCTGCTGGCAAACGTCAGAAACTGCTGGACAAGATTGCTCAGACAGCATGCAGCATATAATTTGAATCAAAGAAGGGACCGAAATTATTTCTCGATCCCTTTTAATTTGTCAGCTCTAAGCCTTGTTGCTTAGAATATCAAGCTGTAAGCATCTTCCAAGTAGGAAACAATTGTTCCTAGGAATTCAGCAGCAGGTGCACCGTCTAAAACTTGATGGTCAAAGGTCAAGCTAAGCGGCAGGTATTGTTTTTCGACTACTTGTCCTTCTTCATCTAAAGCAAGAGCTTTTTGAATAGTACCGACACCCAAGATAGCCACTTCCGGCGTGTTCAAAATTGGGGTAAAGTATTCAACGCCCTGACCGCCAAGACTGGTGATACTGAATGTTGAGCCAGAATAAAGTGAAGCATCTAAAGTTCCCTTTCTGGCCTGTGCTGCCTGTTCTTTAATAGTCCGTCCCAAATCCGACAAGGTCCGCTTGTCTGCATTATGGATAACCGGCACTACTAAACCATCGCTTAAAGCAGTCGCTATACCAATGTGAATTTCCGACTGCAGCTGGTACTGTCCGTCAGCATACCAGGCATTAGCTTCTGGGTGATCCCGCAAAGCTTTAGTAACTGCCTTGGTTAAGAGTGTTGTGATTCCGATTTCGCCGTTTTCCAACGGTTCCTTAACCTTAGACTGGATATCTTTTCGGAAAGCCAGCAAAGATGTTATATCTGCCTTACGGTGAATGGTTAACTGCGCACCTGTCTGCAGACTCTTCATCATGCGCTCAGCGATAACTTTGCGCATACCTGTCAAACCAGCTCCGTATTCAGCAGACACTGGAGCTGCTGCCTTGACAGCGGCAGGCTGAGCAGCTGGAACACTTGCCGGATTAAAGGCTTCAACATCCCGCCGTGTAATTCGGCCATTACCGCCTGTTCCTTTAATAGAGGAAATATCCAAACCTTTTTCCGCAGCAATTTTACGTGCCAGAGGTGTAATAAAGATTCGTCCGCCTTCGTGCTTAACAGCTACCGCAGCCGGAGCTGCTTCTGTCGCTTCAGCTGCGGTTGAGGAAGTGCTGCTTTCTTCTGCTGTCAGATCCGGTTCAGGCTCTGTACTTTCTGCATCGGGAACAGCTTCACCTTCTTGGCCTACCCAGGCAATGACTTGCTTGCAAGGGACAGTTTCCCCTTCGTCTTTGAGAATCTTTAAAATGACACCGGCTGCCGGAGCTTCAACTTCACTTGTTAATTTTTCAGAACTGATTTCCAATACAGGATCGCCCATAGCAACGGTGTCGCCTTCTTTGACGAGCCACTGATTAATCAGTCCTTCTGACATCGTTAAACCTAATTTAGGCATCACAATTTCTGTTGCCATATTATCCCCCCTTCTAGGCCTTCAAGTCATCAATTAATTCAGCTGCTTCTTCAATGACACGGTCTGCATTAGGGATGTATAGCTGTTCAAGGTTGGTGGCAAATGGCACCGGCACATTTGGTGCACAGACACATTTGATTGGGCCGTCTAAGTAGTCAAATGCTTTATCATTAACCACAGAAGCAATATCTGTCGCGGTGTTGTTATGCGGATTGGATTCATCCACAACAATCAAGCGTCCGGTCTTTTTAACTGATTCGATGACTGTTTCCTGATCCCAAGGCGCAACAGTTCTCAAGTCAATAACTTCAACAGAAATACCATCTTGTGCCAAGCGATCAGCCACTTCATAGGCTACATAGAGCATCTTGCCGATCGTTACAATAGTCAAATCACTGCCTTCGCGGCGAACAGCAGCCTTTCCGATTGGAACCGTATAATATTCTTCCGGAACTTCGCCTTTTAATCCATAGAGGGTCTTGTCTTCTGAAAAGATGACAATGTTGTTGTCCTCAATAGATGAAAGAAGGAGACCTTTAGCATCATAAGGTGTTGCCGGAACAACAACCTTAAGGCCCGGAATCGAACCAAAAATACCATAGTAGGTGCCTGAGTGCTGAGCTGCTGCTGAAGCTCCTGCTCCGTGCATGGTTCTTACAGTCATAGGCACCTTGGCCTTACCGCCAAACATGTAGCGTACTTTAGAGCCTTGACCGATAAGAGCATCAAAACAAAAGCCCAGGAAATCATTGAACATGAGCTCAGGAATCGGACGTAAGCCCGTCAGAGCCATGCCGACAGCTGCTGACATGTAGCCGTGTTCTGAAAGAGGAGTGTCAATGACACGGTCACGGCCGTATTTAGGCATAAGTCCCATCGTAACGCCCATAACGCCGCCCCAAGCTTCTTCATTTTGTTCTTCCAAACGTCTAACTTCGACACCGCCTGCGATATCTTCACCAAGTAAAACGACTGTGTCATCTTTGGCCATTGCCATATCAAGCGCTTCGTTAATTGCTTTCATAAATAACAGTTCTCTAGCCATTTCTAACCTCCTTCATTTACTCAGCAAATACATCTTCAAGCAGGGATTCCGGAGCAGGAATCGGACTGTCTTGGGCGTATTGAATAGCCTCTTCGACATCTTTTTTGGATTCTTCCAGAATTTCATCCAATTCTTCTTCTGTCAGCAAATCGTGTTCAATCACATGATCGCGGAAGACTTCCAAAGGATCAACATCTGCCCATTCCTTTTCTTCACCCTCAAGTGCCTTGTATTTTTGCTCATCACCTTCAAAGTGACCGTAATTACGGTAAGTAACAGCTTCGATAAGAGTCGGTCCTTCACCTCTTCTAGCCCGTTCAACTGCTTCTTTAGCCACTTGGTAAACAGCAAAGAGGTCTTTACCGTTAACCCGGATACCCGGCATGTCGTAAGCCAGAGCTCTTTCAGCAATTGTTGGAGATGCGGATGAATACCACTGAGGTGTTGATTCAGCAAAGAAATTGTTTTCATTGACAAAGATGACAGGCAGTTTCCAAATAGACGCCATGTTCAGGCATTCGTGAAACAGCCCTTCATTAGCAGCACCGTCACCGAAAAAGCAGACAGCGACATTGTCGGTTTTGAGATACTTGTTGCGCATAGCTGCTCCGGTTGCCAGGCCGAAACCGCCGCCAACCATGCCGTTGGCACCTAAAATGCCCTTATCGATGTCCGCAATGTGCATGGAGCCGCCCTTGCCTTTGCCAAGACCGGTCGCCTTACCGAAAATTTCAGCCATCATGCCTTTCAGATCGCCGCCCTTAGCCACACAGTGGCCGTGACCGCGGTGAGTACTGGTAATGTAATCTTTGTCTGTCAGATTGGCACAGACCCCTGTAGCAACTGCTTCTTCACCTGCATAAAGGTGAACAAAGCCCGGAATTTGTCCTGCTGCAAAAAAGCGGCGGGCATTTTCTTCAAAATTCCGGATATCCCACATGGTCTTGTACATGGCCTTAGCCTTTTCTTTTGAAACTTCCTCAGCTTCAATGTCCGTTGCTGTATGAACCTTCAGGTCAACAAGTTCTGAAACAGATGTATTGCTTCTGGTTCTCGTTAATTCTTGTGGTAAATCTTTATAGTTTGGCATTCTGCTTCCCTCCTATGTTAAAGTCTTTACTGAACAATTCGTTTAGCAACTTCCTGTATCAGTTCTGAAATAGTTGGGTGAGCAAAGACAGTGTCAACAACTTGATCCAAGGTTCCCTCTGCCTGCCTCAGTAAAATCAGCTGCTGCAGTAAATCTGTTGCGTGCTCGCCAACAATAACAGCTCCTAATAATTGGTGGTACCTCCTTTCTGAAATGATTTTGACAAATCCGTCTGATTCAGCTGCTGCCAGAGCCCGGCCGTTGAAAGAAAACGGCAGCTGCTCAGTCTGAACATCGTAGCCTTGTTTTTTAGCTTCTTCTTCACTGAGTCCAAAAGAAGCTACTTCCGGGCTTGTATAAAGCGAACGAGGCACTCCTAAAGCATCAACAGGCTCTTCTGCCTTTCGGCAAATAGCCTTGACTGCCTTGATACCTTCCATGCTGGCAACATGAGCCAGCATATAACTTTCTGTCAGATCACCAATAGCGTAGACATGGGGAATTGATGTTTCATAGTAGTCATCAACCTTGATGAATCCTCGCTCTGTTAAAGCGACACCCATTTCCTGAGCCAGTTTTGTGTTTGGTTTTCGTCCTGTCGCCACCAATAATTGGTCAAACTCCTGAGCACCGCCGTCTTCCAAGACCACCGCCTGTTTTGTTACTTCTTTTATTACTGCGCCTTCAAAAATACGCACTCCTAATGCCTTTAACTTATTTCTGATAATGCTGCGGGCAGCTTCATCTTCTGTTAAGAGAATTTGCGGTGCTACTTCAATAACCGTAACGTCCACGCCCAGCGGTTTCATGGCAAAAGCCAATTCAATAGCAATAACGCCGCCGCCAATAATGACAAACTTCTCAGGCAGAACCTTTAGATCGAAAAAGGTATCTGTTGTCAGATAAGCTGCCGAGTCAATCCCCTTAATGGGCGGGATAAAAGGATAGCTTCCAGTTGCCAGAATAACATCTTTTCCGGAAATTTTTTCGCCATTGACAATAAAGGTCTTATCCTTATCAAATATCGCCTCACCTTCATAGTAATCGATTTTCAGTGTTTTAAAAGTTGCATGGATCCCGCCCTGCAGGGCAGAAACAACCTGATCTTTGCGATGGACCAGTTTTTCAAAGTCAATGCCTTCAAGATTAGCTGAGATTCCGTGCTTTGCGGCCTCTTTCATTGACAAAAGCCAATGGCTGTGCTGAAGATAGGCTTTCGAGGGAATACAGCCAACATTCAGACATGACCCGCCAATCGACTTCTTTTCAACAACGGCAACTTTTTTGCCAAGCCTGGCAGCTTCTTCAGCAGCCACATAGCCGCCAGGTCCGGCACCAATAATTAAAACATCGTATTTAGCCAAAATATCACGCTCCTTTCTCCTAAAACCAAAGGGCATTAGATACTGTTGCTGAAAACGCTTTCTATAACTTGATTGTAGTACTTTCCATAAGGAATTTCAAGCAAAAAAAGTTTGTGAAATTTATTTTTTATCATAATTTTTTAAAAGAAAAAACCACCGGTTAAGGTGGTTTTATCAAGCGATTTCCCAATAAATTATTTTCCAAAAAATCAAAAAATTAGTGAAACATTAAAAACTAAGAAAAGCTAAAGGAAAGCTTCCCATCTTTGAGCGAGACCTTGGCAAAAAGGTCTTTTTTAGAGTCTGTCTGGTTCTTAATAATATGCAGAGCAAGCGGATTTTCCAGTTCCTGCATGATTGTTCTCTGTATGGGACGGGCACCAAAGGCCACATCAAATCCTTTTTCTGCCAAAAATGAATAGACAGCTTCTGTCAGCTCAAGATGGACAGCCTTATCCAAGAGACGTTTCTGCAGATCAGCGACCATGACTTTAACTACACCAATCATATTTTCTGCAGAGAGTGCGTTAAAGACAACGGTCTCATCGATCCGATTGAGAAATTCAGGCCTGAAACTATGATTTAACTCCTCTAAAACTTCTTGCCGAATGTCATCAGTCAGATGGCCATAGTCATGCAGACTCTGCAAGATCTTAGATGATCCGATATTGCTGGTCATGATCAGAATCGTATTTTTAAAGTCAATGGTCCGCCCCTTGGAATCAGTCAAGCGGCCTTCATCAAGAACCTGCAAAAGCGTGTTAAAAACATCCGGATGAGCTTTTTCAATCTCATCAAGAAGAACGATGGAATACAGCCGCTGGCGGACAGCTTCTGTCAGCTGGCCGCCCTCCTCATAGCCGACATAGCCCGGAGGCGGTCCGACCAAACGGGCAACGGCATGCTTTTCCATATATTCAGACATGTCCAGACGCACCATTTCAAGTTCACTGCCAAAAAGGACTTCGGCCAAGCGCTTGGCTAAGGCAGTCTTTCCGACACCTGTCGGACCAAGAAAAAGGAATGAGCCGATCGGCCGTTTAGGATTTTGAATCCCGGCACGCGAACGAATAATAGCTTGTGATACCTTTTGAACAGCCTGATTTTGGCCGATGATTTTTTCATGCAGCAAATCTTCTAAGTGCAAGAGTCGGTCACGCTCGTTTTCCATAACACCTTGTACTTTAATACCGGTCAAGCGCTCAACAATGGCCGCAATATCTTCTCTCGTGACTGAAATGTCAATCATTGATGTTTGAGACAGGCGCTCCTGCTCCAAGTCTTTGATAATCTGATGCTGCTTGGCAATTTTACTGTCTTTTAACTCAACGTACTCAGCAATCTGATTGTTTTCTAAGGCACGGTCAGCTTGATCTTCCAATTCTGCCAGTTTCAAATGAATGTCCTGTTCCTGATCCAAAAGCTGACGCTCATTTTGCCACTGTGCCAACAAAGCGTTTTGTTGATCTTCCAATTTTGCCAAACGATCTGTTAACGGGTCTGTTTCTTCGGCATCCGCCAAGCGCAGGAGATGAATCTTCTGGGAAACAATCTGTACGGACAGATCATCGATTTGCTTAGGATAGGCTCTGGCAGCAATTTGTTTGACCGCACAGGCTTCATCTATCAAATCCAAAGCCTTATCCGGCAAAAAACGATCAGAAATGTAACGTTTGGACAGTGATACTGCTGCTTCGAGCGTGTCGTCTGCAAGCCTGACCCCGTGAAAATTTTCATAGATCGGCTGCAGGCCCTTCAAAATGTCCATGGTCTGCTCTGTATCCGGTTCATGGATCAGAATCCTTTGAAAACGTCTTTCCAGAGCCTTGTCATATTCAATGCTCTCCCGATATTCCGCATAGGTCGTTGATCCTAAAATCCGAATATCACCTCTTGCCAGAAGCGGCTTTAAAATGCTGGCGGCATCAACCGAGCCTTCTGTCCGCCCGGCACTGACAATGGAGTGGATCTCATCCACAAAAAGAATAATTTTACCTTCTGAAGCTACAACTTCATTTAAGAGAGCCTTGAAACGCTCTTCAAATTCACCTCTGTATTTGGTTCCTGCTAGCAGTGCCCCCATATCAAGGCTGTAAATCAATTTTCCTTGAAGATTTTTAGGAACCTGATTTTTGACCAAACGCTGGACAAAGCCTTCCATAACAGCTGTCTTACCGACACCCGGATGTCCTACCAAAACGGCATTGTTTTTAGTTTTCCGTGACAAAATCCGGATGATGTCATTGATTTCATCCTGGCGGCCGATAATTTTATTCACATGGCCATCAATAATACGCTGATTAAGATTAGCAGCGTATTTCTCCAAAGCGTCATAGACATCCTCCTGACTGGAAGAGATAGCAGGCTTCCCTTTTCGCATCTTGTTCATTTTTTGATAGACCCTATCTTTGGTTAGACCATGCTCCAGTAAAAAAACGGTGATTGGATTGCGCTGCTGGTTAAAAAGCGCCAAAATGAGGTGTTCTGCAGTCACCACCTGATCACCTAAATCCGTCATCTCTTCTTGGGCATCGTCCAAGAGATTTTTCAGACGCTGACTGTACAGGCGCGCATAGCTGCTTTTTTCAGTACTTGAAAGAGCAGGGATTTTGGCAACTTCTTGGTCAATCACTTTAAGCAGCTGACGGCCGCTTATTCCTACAGATTCGTAAAACTGAAAGCCAAACTGCTCCGGCTGTACGAAAGCTGACCATAAGTGGGGAATATCCACCTGATAATTACGGTGGGAAACAGCCAGCTCTTTGGCCTCTGCCAAAGAATCCTCAACCAGCTGAGTCATTTTATCTGCCATAAAATCACCCTTTCACATTTATTAAACGCTTACATTTTCCAGTTTACTTTAGTATAGCACAAATTATGCTTTCTGGCATTGATTCAGACAGTACACCGGCAAACAAAAAGGAGCAGAAATAAAGGTATTTCTGACTCCTATGAATTACATTTAGTGTTGACGTGTACAAAGTTTTAAATACCAATTTCTGCTTCGACAACCTTGGCAATCGTGTCGACATAGTAATCAACTTCTTCAGAACTGGGTGCCTCTGCCATGATACGCAAAAGCGGTTCTGTTCCGCTCGGACGAACCAGAATACGCCCGTTGCCGGCCATTTCTGTTTCCATCTTTTCAATTACGTTTGCAATTAAAGGCACATCCATAGCTTTATCTTTCATGCCGTTTTCAACACGAATATTAACCAGTTTTTGCGGGTAAATCGTTACTTCGCCGGCTAATTCAGACAGTGATTTGCCGGTTTCTTTCATGACCTTGGTCAGCTGGATAGCTGTCAGCTGGCCGTCTCCGGTAGTATTGTAATCCATAATAATCACATGACCGGACTGCTCACCGCCCAGATTATAGCCGGAACGGCGCATTTCCTCAACCACATAGCGGTCGCCGACTGCAGTGACTTCCTCATTAATGTTTTCCCGATCCAGCGCCTTGTGAAAACCGATATTTGACATTACTGTTGTAACAATCGTGTTCTTAGCCAGTTTGCCTTTTTCAGAAAGGTACTTGCCGATAATGTACATAATCTTATCACCATCAACAATCTCGCCGTTTTCATCAACAGCAATAAGGCGGTCACTGTCGCCGTCAAAGGCAAGACCAACAGCCGAACCGGATTCTTTAACCAGCTCCTGAAGCTGTTCAGGATGAGTAGAGCCCACGCCATCATTGATATTAAGGCCATCTGGATCATCACCAATGACCGCAATGTCGGCATTTAAATCAAGGAATACTTGACGGGCAGATGAAGAAGCCGCACCGTTAGCGGCATCAATAGCGACTTTCATTCCTTCCAAATCTACACCGGTAGAAACGAGGAATTTCTCATATTTGCGGACACCCTCAGGGTAGTCAATCAGTCTTCCTAAACCGGCAGCACTTGGCCGTGGGAGCCGGTCTTCTTCCGCATCCAAAAGTGCTTCGATTTCCAGTTCGCGGTCATCATCCAGTTTAAAACCATCGCTGCCAAAGAATTTAATGCCGTTGTCCAAGGCCGGATTGTGGCTGGCCGAAATCATAACACCGGCACTGGCTTTTTCGGTGCGAACCAAATAAGACACACCGGGTGTTGCTAAAACTCCCAGCTGATAGACCTCAATACCTGCTGATAAAAGACCCGCAACCAGAGCACTTTCCAGCATCTGACCTGAAATACGTGTATCACGCGCTACAAAAACAGTTGGATTTTCTTTTTCGTGCTGACTGAGCACATAGCCGCCAAAACGGCCGAGTTTAAAGGCTAACTCCGGCGTTAATTCAACATTTGCTTCACCGCGCACACCGTCGGTACCAAAATATTTTCCCATAATTATTTGATGCTAGGCATCTTCCTCCCTTTAATCTAATGTCATTATAATATTATTTTTTCTTAGCTGTCAACTTAACCGCAACTTTATTAGGACTGATCTTAAGATCGCCGGCTGACAGGCCGACTGTCTTGGTCGTATCCTTGGTAACATCGGAAATATTGACTTTGACCTTAATAAAAGAGGTCTTATCCAGCTCTGCCTGTTTGCCGTAAATAACAGCTTCTTTGGTCTGCAGTTCATAGCGAATATCAGACAGATTATGATTTAGCTGACCGGTCAGCTCAACAACAATCGGAACTGTTTTTGACAGCTCTTCCACATCAACATCCAAATCTGTTTTCGTTGGATTAATGATACTTGGCAAAATTTTGCCGCTTTCAGAAACTGCCTGCATGGTTACCATACTGCTGTAATCCTTTGAGAGGATCTGCTCCTCCGGCAGGATAGCCGCCACATGATCAATTTGGTTGATGGTTGCTTCATCACTGGTTACCTCTACTTCAGATACACCGGTTGACACTTTCGCCAGTCTGTAACCGTCTGCAATCTGATTAGCAGTAACCCTTCCTTCAACTCTAAAGGTCTTCGTCTTTTTCTTGCCGACATTCACTGTTATAGTGGTCGGTGAAGATTCCGCACTGACGCCGCTCGGAAGATCTTTCACCTCCAGAGGCACTCTGTTGGTTCCTTCCCTGGCATTGGATAAATCAGCTACTACCTTAAAATGTCTGGTGTCACCGTTGATTTCGGAGTCTAATTTGACGCGATTGGTTGATGTCAGGTAGACTTCTGTATCATAAGAATAACCGCTGATAAAGTATTTATTGCTGTCATACTTGATATCAATAGGAACGTTTTCCAAGGTATGACTGTATGTCTGCAGGAGACCGTTTGTTTTATTCCTTGAATTATAATTAACAGAACTTGCTGTCAAAAACAGCAAGATGGCAAAGAAGATTGAAACAAGAGGCAGCCAGAGGCGTTTGGTAGAAATTCGTTTAAACATGATGTTGACCTCCGAAGAATTGTTTCAGACGATTCTTTTTCTTGGGTTCTTCTTTGATAAAATGATCACGCAGCAAAACTTCAAAAGCATCGATAGACAGGTCGTGGACAAAATCGCCTTTATAAGCAATGGATATAGCTCCTGTTTCCTCAGAAACGACAAAAGTAAAGGCATCAGAGTTTTCAGAAAGTCCGATAGCCGCCCGGTGTCTTGTCCCAAATTCCTTGGAAATATGGCTGGACTCTGAAAGAGGCAGATAAGCACAGGAAGCCGCAATCTTATTGTCTTGAACAATAACAGCTCCATCATGCAAGGGCGTATTGGGAATGAAAATATTAATCAGCAGCTCTCCTGAAACATCTGCATCCAAGGGAATTCCCGTCGCAATATATTCCTGCAGGGTCTGCGTCTCTTCAACAGCTACCAAGGCTCCAATCTTTCGCGGGCTCATATAAGCAACAGCTTTGACAAACGCATTGACCAGCTTTTCTTCATCGCTGAGCTGCTGTCTTTGAATAAGTGACTGGGGTGTCCGGCCAAAACGTTCCAGCCCCGAGCGGATTTCCGGAGCAAAGATAATAACACCGGCGATGACCCCGTAAGTAATCACCTGATTCATCAAAAAAGCTATCGTCGTAAGTCCCAGAAATTCTGCAATAAATTTAAAAAGGACAAATAAGACAACCCCTTGGACTAAAGCCATGACCTTCGTTCCGGCCAGAGCCTTGATAAATCTGTAAATCAGCCACGATACAATGGCAATATCAAGGACGTGAATAAAAATTTTCAGCGGACTGTCAAACAGACTGGTCCAAAAATTGGCATCAACATCAAATAAAGTATTCATACAACTCTCTCTTTTAGTAAAAACTAGCTCAATACATGCTTTATCATTATATCACTTTTCAAGCGATTTTTCTGTATCTCAAACTCTTTTTTTATGATAAAATGGTCTTATGACTCTTAAAACACAATTAGGCATTGTTGCCGGCAAAACAGCCCATTTTGTTCTCAGTAGATTAGGGCGCGGCTCCACTTTACCGGGGAAAATTGCCCTTCAATGCGATAAAGATATTTTAAATACTTTGGCTAAGGATTATGAAATTGTCGTTGTCACCGGCACCAACGGCAAAACCCTGACCACTGCCCTGACAGTCGGTATCCTCAAGGAAGCCTACGGCGAAGTGCTGACAAATCCCAGCGGTGCCAATATGATTACAGGCATCACAGCGACCTTTTTAACAGCCAAAAAGAGCAAAAGCGGTAAAAAGATTGCAGTCTTGGAGATTGACGAGGCCAGCCTCCCTAAGATTACAGAATACCTGACACCCAGTCTTTTCGTTTTCACTAACATCTTTCGTGACCAGATGGACCGCTACGGAGAAATCTATACAACGTATCAGATGATTTTAGACGGTGCAGCTAAAGCCCCTGAAGCTGTTATCTTGGCTAACGGAGACAGCCCGCTCTTTCATTCTGTCAAAACGGTCAATCCTATGCGCTACTACGGCTTTGATATTGACAAGCACGATGCTGAGCTGGCTCACTACAATACCGAAGGTATTCTTTGTCCCAACTGTCAGCATATCTTACAGTACCACTTCAATACCTATGCTAATCTGGGGGATTATAGCTGCCAGAACTGCGGCTTTAAGCGGCCCCAGCTGGACTATGCCCTGACGGATTTGACTAAAATCACCAATACAGCTTCTGAATTCATCATTGATCAGCACAGCTATAAGATTAATGTCGGCGGCCTTTATAATATTTACAATGCTCTGGCTGCTGTTGCTGTCGCCGAATTTTTCGGGGTTGAACCTGAAAAAATTAAGGCCGGTTTTGAGAAGAGCCGCGCTGTCTTTGGCCGCCAGGAAACCTTCAAAATCGGCAATAAATCCTGTACGCTGATTCTCATCAAAAATCCTGTCGGTGCCAGCCAGGCGCTTGATATGATTAAATTGGCTCCTTATCCTTTCACTTTGTCTGTGCTTCTCAATGCCAATTATGCTGACGGCATTGATACCAGCTGGATTTGGGATGCCAATTTTGAAAGCATCTTGGATATGGATATTCCTGAAATCTTCACAGGCGGTATCCGCCATTCAGAAATCGCCAGACGCCTGCGGGTAACAGGATATGACGAGGAAAAGATTCATCAGGCCCCAAAATTAGAGGACATTATGACCATGATTGAACAGCAAGAAACAGACCATGCCTATATTCTTGCGACCTATACGGCTATGCTGGAATTTCGCAGTCTCTTAGCAAGCAGACACGCTGTCGGAAAGGAGATGAACTAATGGTTTATACATCTTTGCAGTCTCCTGACAGGCCTGATTATCGCTATCAGCTCAGAGTTGCCCATCTCTATGGCAATCTGCTCAACACATACGGCGATAACGGCAATGTGCTGATGCTCAAATATGTCGGTGAAAAATTAAAAGCGCAAATGACCTTTGATATTGTCTCACTGGAAGATCCCTTTAATGAAGAAGACTATGACATGATTTTCTTTGGCGGCGGACAGGATTATGAACAGTCTATCGTTGCCAGAGACCTGCCCGGAAAAAAAGATGCCATCAGCCGCTTTATTGACAAAGGCGGCGTCGGTCTGGCAATCTGCGGCGGATTTCAGCTGCTTGGGCAGTACTACATCCAAGCTGATGGGAAAAAAATTGATGGTATCGGTGTTATGGGGCATTACACGCTCAATCAGGATAACAACCGCTATATCGGTGATATTAAAATCCACAACGACGAATTCGATGAAACCTATTATGGTTTTGAAAATCATCAGGGCCGGACATTTTTGGCTGAAGATGAAAAACCTCTGGGCAAAGTGATTTACGGCAATGGCAATAATAAGGAAGACGCAACCGAAGGAGTTCATTATAAAAACATCTTCGGTTCCTACTTTCACGGTCCCTTGCTTTCACGCAATGCCAATCTTGCCTACCGCTTAGTCACTACTGCTTTAAAAAACAAATACGGCCAAGACATCAGTCTGCCCAGCTATCAAGACATTCTCAGTCTTGAAGTCGCCGAAGAATACGGTGATGTCAAAAGCAAGGCAGAATTTGAGAACTAGCAAACAGTAAAAAGTGCAGCAAAATCAATTTCTCTTAGGAATATTTGATTTCACTGCACTTTTTTCATGCCATTGCTTGTCTTTGGACTGTTCAAAAAGCAGCGGAGCTCTTACGGACTCAGTTTGCTAGAGCTGAATACGGTAGAAACTCCCGTAGCCACAAGCCCATACTTTTAACTGGCGATCTTTTTTGCCGGCGGAGATTTTCTGCTCTTTAACTGCTGATCTCTTCTGCCTTTTCAGATAATTCTGCCCACTCTTCCATAAGCTCCTCCTGCTGAAGCGCTAACTGGTCTATCTCTTTTTGCAGTTCCATAAGCCGGTTGGCATCGTTAGTTGCTGCCATCTGTTCACTGACAGTGTTTTGCTGATTTTCAAGCTGTTCTATCATTTTCTCTGCTTCTTCCAGCCGGCGGAGCACTTTTCTTAACTCTTTTTGACCGGCCTTTTGGCTGTGGTAGTCTTGGGCGGCAGCGGATGCTGAAGATGATGCCGGTGCTTGCTCTTCAGCCCTGGCTGCTTCTTCTGATTTCTTTTCTAAATAATAATCATAATCTCCCAGATAAAGTTTAGAGCCGTTTTTTGAAATTTCCAAAATCTTAGTTGCCACTCGGTTGATGAAATAGCGGTCATGACTGACAAAGACCAGGGTGCCGTCAAAATCAATCAGAGCATTTTCAAGAACTTCCTTGCTGTCAATATCCAGATGGTTGGTCGGTTCGTCCAAAACCAAGAAATTATTGTCTTCCATGGATAATCTAGCCAGCAGCAGGCGGGCCTTTTCGCCGCCCGACAGCATAGAGACCGTCTTTTGAACATCATCACCGGAAAACAGAAAAGCTCCCAAGCGGTTTCTGATGTCTGCTTCCGGACTTGTCGGAAACGCAGACCAAAGTTCTTCTAAGACGGTATTGCGATCTGTCAGATTGGACTGCGTCTGGTCGTAATAACCCAGCAGAACATTAGCACCATATTTGATGTCGCCCTTAATAAGAGGAACTGTCCCAAGAATTGATTTTATCAGGGTTGTTTTGCCGATACCGTTAGGGCCGACAACAGCTATGGCGTCATACTTGCTGACTTCCATATTAATAGGAGCAGACAAAATCTCACCCTCATAGCCAATCGCTCCATCGGTAACTTTTAGAACTTCCCTGCCGGAAGGCTTGCTCGCTTTAAAAGTCATATGCGCTTTTTTAGCATTGCTGTCGGGTTTGTCCAGGCGCTCCATTTTTTCCAGCTGCTTACGCCGCGACTGTGCACGCTTGGTCGTTGACGCACGGACAATATTGCGCTGAACAAAATCTTCTAATTTGGCAATCTCTTTTTGCTGCTTTTCAAACAGCTTTTCCTCAGCCAACAGTTTCTGAGCTTTTTGTTCCATGAAACTGGAATAATTGCCCACATAACGATCCAGCGAATGCTTAGTTAAATCAAGCGTCACGGTTGCCGTTTTGTCCAAGAAATAACGGTCGTGGCTGACAATAATCAGCGCCCCCTGATAATGGGCCAGATAATTTTCCAGCCAGGCGATGGTTTCAATATCCAGATGATTGGTCGGCTCATCCAGAACCAGAAGTTCAGGCTTTTCCAAAAGCATCTTGGCTAGGGCCAAACGTGTATTCTGACCGCCTGACAAATCTGAAATTTTCATTTGCCACATGGACTCATCAAATTGGAAAGCATTTAAAATAGTACGAATATCACTCTCGTAAGTAAAACCGCCTCGGATTCTGAAATCTTCAGACAGCTTATCATAAGTCTGCATAAGATCTTCCAATGCAGAGCCTGTCAGCTCTCCCATTTTCAATTCCAGCTGGCGCAGCCGCTTTTCATCCTGACGCAGATTATCAAAAACGTGGAGCATTTCATCAAAAATGGTCTTTTCCGAATCAAAACGGCTGTCCTGTGCCAAATATGACAAGGACAAGCCCTTCTTTTTATCAACGCTTCCAGAGCTTGCCGCTTCTTCTCCTACCAATATTTTTAAAAGGGTGGACTTTCCTGCACCGTTGCGGCCGACAAGCGCAATGCGGTCACGCTCGTCCACCTGAATAGTGATATTATCAAAGAGCACATCACCGGCAAAAGAGCGCTCAATCTTGTTTCCTTGTAAAATAATCATAGGTCTATTTTATCAAATCTCTGTCAACTAAGCCAGCAGCAATACCAAAAAAAGCGGCTGCTCAGCTCCAGGCACAGCTGCCGGAGTTTAAGTCAAACCGCTTTTTATTATTGGTTATTCTTTGCTGCTTCTCAAGAAAAAATCAGTCTCCCAAAACAGCCATAGTTGTCAAGGCTGAGTCGTAATAGTTGGTTGACGACAGACCATCGATAAAGACTTTCTTTTCCTGCTGATGCAGGCGTTCATATTTATGCTCCAGCTTCTTAGCTGCATAAAAGACAGGTGCGTCAAAGCTGGCAGACTGATGGCCGTCCAAGCGTTTGCCGTTTAGTTTATAGCCTGCATAGATGTTTTTTTGTTTCATAAAGAAATTCATCATCTTTTTGAGCATTTTTTGACTTTGCTTGTCCTTGCTTCTGGCTAAGTTATAAGGCATACGGCAGGCATTGTAATAATAGTCGCCGTCATACTTGCTGGCAACCAAATTCGCTTTGGCCGCCTTGACCTCACCGGACTTACGAACCCACATAAAGTCTGGGAAAAGGCCTGACTTGTGCTGGTCGCTCATTTTTTCCAAGCTATCAAGCATTGAAGCTTTAATCGTCTTCCAAGTGTCATTTTTACTGAAATTGTAGAAAACATCAAACTGTTCCGGCAGAACATCCGACGTTCTGACCAGATCATAATAATCACTTCCCTTGACAGCCCAATTTCCGACAGTCAAAGATTTCGTTTCCGAATTGTAATTGTAGGCTAAAATATCATTTAAAAGGAGCTTAGCCTGCTTCTTATAGGTGTCCGCTTTATCTGACCAGAGTTCAGCAGCCTTGATCAGCGAGTACGCAATATAGAGATCCCCGTCTGTAGCGCTGTTAGACAGATCTTCAATCGATCCGTCTGCTTTGATGTTTTGTTTCCAAGACATCAGCTGCGTACCTGCAGTGCGGTGATCCATGTAATAGCGATAGAGTTTGCTGAATTCGGACTTGCTGTTGACACCTTTTTGAGCCGCCTCAACAGCAATATACATCCCGTAGCCCTGTCCTTCAGAAAGAGCGGTTGTTTCATCTTCGTTTGCTGCCGTCTTAACATAGGCACTTTTACCGTGGGTTACCACGTAGTATTTTGACCATTCGTCATAAACATTTTGCTGCATATCATCAGTGCTCTTAATGCGGATAAGGTAAAACCCTGCAGTCAGTATGGCAAGAAAGAGGATAAACCAAATATATTTTAATTTCTTCTTTTTCACTTCTTTCTCCTTTAGCCTGCAAATCGTTTTGTCTTAACCCATTTCGTTCCGTCACGGCGTAAGATTTTGTCCATGATAACAGAACTGATAGATGAGATAGATACTATGATAAAGAGCTGCGTATAAGTAAAGTAAGACAATAAGGCAATCCAAATCTGTCTAACCGTTGCCTGACCGTACTGAGTGGCCTGTGAAATTGAAATCTGCAGCAGATAGAGCAGAATCATCAAGAACCAGTTGAACAGCAGCAGCTGAGCCATATACACATTATTGGTATCAAAGGCAAAAGGAATTTGCACTCCCGGTTTAAATAAGCCGATAAACAAAGCGATCAGATTAGAGAAGAAAAGAATATCTGACAAAACAATAGCCGCATTAAACCAAAAGAAAGTACAGGTATAATAGAAAACTTCCCATTTTACACGCCAGTTGCCGCGGCCGAAAAGGTGCTTGAAATTGGCAATAACAACTTCATAATTTCCCTTAGCCCAGCGTTTTCGCTGTAAATAGTAAGATTTCAGCGTTTCCGGCTCCTGCTGGAAGGCCTCAGAGTTGTGGGCCAGAGCGATCAGTTTGCCGCTCTGCATAATCTTAAAGGAAATGTCCGTATCTTCTGTCAGCGCACCGTTGCGCCAGCCGCCGATACTCTTAACAAACTCGGTATTGATAATAAAGTTCGTTCCGGGAATCCGGCCGATTTTACCTAAGTGCCACATACCAACGTGCTGAATCCGCTGTGTTACAACGATTTCCTGATTGATACAGCGGGTTAGGAAATTTTGGTTGGCATTGCGCGTCTTATTGCGTCCAAAGGCTGCAACATGACGTTCAGGATCTTCCATGACTTTTTGCACAAGAAAGTACAGAGCATTTCTTTCAGGCATGGCATCGGCATCATAAACACAGATGTAATCTCCTTTAGCCATTTTCAGGGCATCATTTAAAACGCCTGCTTTTCCGCCTGTACCGGTACGGTCAATCAAGGTTAAATCACGGTCGGCATATTGCGGCAGGGCCTTTACCTTTTGCATTTCCTGATAAGTATTATCTTCGCAGTTATCTGCAAAAAGAATAACTTCCAGCTTGTCATGCGGGTAATTCATGTCTAAAATAGCCTTAGCTGTCTGTGCAATAACTACATCTTCATTATGGGCCGGAACAACTACCGTTATCACCGGGTATTCCGGCAACGGGCTGGTATCAACATCAAAGTCACTGTGTTTAAACCAAAAATGAACGGCCGACATAAGGATAATCAAGGCCATCGCCAAGGAAGACCAAATTGAGATTAAACTAATAATCATTAAAATCTGACTAATCATCATCCACCGCCTTAAAGTTTTTATTGACTCTTTCGAGAATAACTAAATAGCTAATGAATAAGATGACAAAACAGGCCGCAAAAAAGAGACTTATGCCAAGCCCGATATTAAAAAATACATTTGTTAAATTCATAACTCCACTCACCTAATATTCTACAATGATATGAGTTTCCAACAGACGTTCCAGCCTCTTGATAATATCCTCATAATAAGCATAACGCTGCCAATTTTCATGATCAACCAGTTGATAGCCATACTGGAATTGGATTTCATGAATACTGTTTTCGTTATTGAAGCGTATCTTGCTCAGGTTAATACTGATTTCTTCTTCCAGTCCTCTGCGCCAATTAGGATCCGAACTGGTTTGAATAATGAGAAATAAACCATTTCTTAAGTAGAAAACTCTGTCGCTGTCTTCTTTGGACTTAAAGATAGCACGGTTAATCCGCTTAATACTGGCATAGTATTCTTTGGGCTGCGTTTGCTTAAACTGTTCAGCATGTGCCCAGCTGACCAGCATGGTCTGAATGGTAATGCCATCATCATGCTGAGCCTTACGGGCATAATACTCATAGTAGCTCTTAGCCTTAGAAGTCTGAACGGCAATTGCACTTTTTTTCTCTAAAATCAGAGCTTCCAGCTGATTGGCAATCATTAAAATAATAGGCAGAGCAAAAATCAAAACTAAACGGTCTCTCAAGGAAATATAAGAAATACCGATCACAAGAATAAAGGCACTGATAATAAGCGTAAAGAGCTCTGTCCAGGTTACCAGCAAATCAGTCAGAAACCAAGGCGTCAGCACAGCCATAAAAATAAGAAAGCCGTAAATGCCCGCAATCATCGTTCCGTACTGAAAAGAAATATAGAGGCTTGAACCGGCAGCTAACAGCAAGAGCAAAAGCATGCCGGAAAGGTTTAGTAATCGTCTCATTCTGAACTCATTCCCCCATTCCAAACTCTTCCGGGCGCTTACCGCCGTTGAAGTAATAAGAAATAGCATCTAAAATGCGTTCAGAAGCTTGACCGTCTCCGTAAGGATTCTTCGTCTGCGCCATTTTATCATAGGCTGCTTTATTGTCCAGCAAGTCTGTCATCGCACTTCTTACATCAGCTTCCTTGGTTCCTACCAGTTTCAAAGTTCCGGCAACTACACCTTCCGGACGTTCTGTCGTGTCCCGCAATACTAAGACAGGCTTACCTAATGAAGGAGCTTCTTCCTGAACACCGCCGGAATCAGACATGATGAAATAGCTCTTATTCGCCAGATTATGAAAATCCATAACATCGAGCGGTTCAATCAGGTGCACCCGTTTCACATCAGCTAAGATTTCCTTGGCTGCTTCCTGGACAGAAGGGCTGAGGTGAACCGGATAAACAATTTCAACATCGGGGTAGTCGTCCAAAACTGATTTTATCGTTCTAAAGACTCTGCGCATGGGCTCACCTTGATTTTCACGGCGGTGCATAGTGACTAAAACAATCCGATTATCCGGATTAATAGCATCAAGCACCTTGTGATGGTAGTCCTCTTTCACTGTCAGTTCAAGGGCATCAATAGCCGTATTTCCAGTGACAAATACCTGCTCAGCAGGATGATTTTCTTTTAACAGGTTATCCCGGCTTTGGTTGGTCGGTGCAAAGTAAAGGTCTGTTACAACATCAGTTACCTGACGGTTGACTTCTTCAGGAAATGGCGAATATTTATTCCACGTCCTGAGACCTGCTTCAACATGACCGATTTTGATTTGATTGTAAAAAGCAGAGATACTGGCTGCCAGAGTCGTCGTTGTATCTCCATGCACTAAGATGACATCAGGCTTTTCAGTCTTGAGAACTTCGTCAAGCTTGCTGATTACATTGGTCGTAATCGTTGACAGTGTCTGTTCCTTGCTCATAATATTCAAATCATAATCAGGGTCAATGTGAAATGTTTCCAGTACTTGATCAAGCATTTGCCGATGCTGAGCAGTCACAACTGTCACTGCATCAAAACGGTCAGCCTGCTCTTTCAAAGACCTGATCAACGGAGCCATTTTAATGGCCTCCGGTCTCGTACCGAAAACAAGCATAACTTTAATTTTTTTCATGTTTCCTCTTTATGATAATTTTAAATTAATGTATACTAAAATGATACATCTTTGTCATAATATCACTATTTTATTACATTTTCAAGACAAAAAGCTTTGAATTCTTTAAAAAACTTTTCCCTTATTTTATGATTATATTAAAAAACGCCCTTATTAAATAAGAGCGTTCAATTATTCAAAATCCTTGTTTTATTAACCTTCAGCTGAGTTCAAACAGAACAGCATATTTTTCTAATAGAAAAATAAAATTAACAAAATCCATGTTCAACTATTTCATAGATAACAATAAAATTAAATAAATATGATATCTATATTATACTGCTCAAATTGTTTCACATTTAAGAAGCATAGAGCTTCTTGACAGCAGCAACATCAACATCTTGGATACCGTGATAAGAACCTGATGACGCCATGACAGAGGCCTCATTATCATCGTGACTAAGCCCGATAGCATGACCCAACTCATGCTCTGCGGTATGAACGATTCTCTCAAAACTATAGCCGTAGTCCTTGTTCAAAAGATAGTAACGATTGAGCTTAACATCAACATGACTGATACGGTTGGTAACAGCATTGGTTTCAGATTCAGCCAGACCGGCAGCCTGGGAGGCAGCATCTGTATAATCAGTAGCTATAATATCAGCTGATTCTTTATTAGAAACAAGATTAAAAGTGAAACTGCCTGTCGCATTCCAATTAGCAAGGGCTGTCTGATAAGCTTTAATAAAAGTCTCATCAGTTGAAGCTATATAAACTGCAGCTTTGTTCTCAGCCCAGCGGCTGCCGCCTTCATGCTCATAATTATCGGTAGACAATTTGGACATGGTATCTTGAAGGTTGAAATCACTGCTGAAAAAAGTGGAAATTCTATTGAGCTGATTAGAAACAGCAGCCCCAAAATCAGCTTTATTGCTGCTGGTAAAATAGAAAAAAGCTATTGCAATAACTGCCAGAATAATGGCCGTTCGCAAAAGACTCCAAATCAGACTGAAAATTAACCTGGGAACAAAAAATAAAATTCTAATTATTCTTTTCATAAGGAGATGTCCTTTCGTTTTTGTTAGAAAAGACCCAAAACTTTCAAATTACGTTTAAGTATAGCAGGCATTAAAATAAAAAGCAAGAATTTTTTGTGCCGTCACAGATTTTTAAAACTAAAAAGCGAGACAGCAGGCAGCCGGCCTTAGCCTCAGCTTTGCTGTTTCGCTTATAGCTGCTCTTTTATTTAAGGTTCAGCTCTTTAAACTGTCCTTTTTTAACCTTGGTATATCCTTGTTTCTTAAGCAATTTTTCACTTTTCTTTAAACTAATATAAGCTGCCTTTTTACCTGAAGGTGTATCAAGATCTATTTCCGGCAGTTTTTCTGCCAACTCATCAAGATCAGCTTTGTTATAGTCAACACTGAGTTTTTCTACCAAATAGGTATCTTTATAGTCAATGCTTTCTTTGACACCTGTAATACCTTGGTATTTTCCTGCTTCGTCAGAAAGCTTTTCCTTAGCTGCTTCTGCATCATCTACCTTAAGTGCTGCATAGGTTATCGTATTTTGTGTTACCTGTTTAGTGACGCGATCGCTCCCTTTTTTATGGTAGTAAGTCAGCCGGACATCTGCTGTATCTTCTTTAAACATTTGATAATAGACAGCCCTTGTATTGGAAGACTTTGCGCTGGCTGTGTTTTGAACCAGCAGAGCTGTGAGTAAAACTGCAGCAAATGCTCCCAAAACAAAGATAAGTTTCTTTTTCATAAATAAATTCCTCACTTTCCATTTATACTCCTCATTGTAACCTCTTACAAATAACCTGTCAAGCTCTTCAAAAATGAAGCCTTGGCATACAACTAAGACAGCCGCTCTTCTTTTTGGTAGTCAATGGGAAGCCATTCTAAAAGAAAATCAAGCTGTTTTTCCCAATAATACCACTCGTGCCTGCCATGATCCGTACGATAGTCAATATCGAGTCCCAGCTCTTTTAACTTTTGAACAGCAATCTCATTAGCCGGGTAGAGAAAATCTTCATAGCCGCACCAAGCATAGAATTTTGTCTGCTTATCCGATTTTTTTGCCAGTGTCGTTAAAAAATGTTTCTCCAGCTCTTCTTCTTTCTGTAAATCACCAAAAACGCCCTGCCAATAACTTGGCGAACCTTCTGTAGCTTCAGTTAAATTTTTTCCGTCAATACCGATGCCAAGAGCACCTGAAAATGAAGCAGCATGCGAAAAATTATCAGTGGAAAGAGCAATTTTGTAAGCTCCGTAACCGCCCATAGAAAGACCTGCAATAAAGGTTTTTTCGCGTTTTTTTGTCATATTGGGAAAAAAGCGCTGCATCACTTCCGGCAGTTCCTTGGCAATCATGTCATAATAATTAAGGCCGTAAGCGGTATTGGTATACCAGGCTAAATCCGTCGAAGGCATAACCACTATTAAGTTGGTGCGGCGCAGCAGGCGCTCAATCGCTGTGCGTTTCTGCCAGGAATTCTCATTGCCGCCCATGCCGTGCAAGAGATAAAGTACCGGAATATCAGTGTCATTAACAGATTCTTCTTTAATTTCTGCAGCATCCGGATAAATGACATTGACATGGCGTACCATATCTAAGCTTTGTGATTGATATTCTATTTGAAAAAAAGCCATCGTTTTCTCCTCTTTATTTTTGCCTTCATTATAGCATAATTTATTTTCTTTTGATAAACTTAAAAAGAAAGGCAGGAAAGAAAAATGCTTACAATTTACGGCGATTTGACTGACAAAGAAACAAGATGCACAGACTACCACGGTCCGACAGATATTGTCGCTTTGAAATGCTTTGCCTGTCAGAAATACTACCCTTGTTTTAAATGCCACAACCGACATGAAAACCATCCTTTTGAACCTTATCCGCAGCATCTGAAAGAAGACCGGGTCGTTTTTTGCGGAGCCTGTCAAAAGGAGCTGACCATTGAAGACTATAAAGGAAAATCAGCCTGTCCTAACTGCGGCCATCCCTTTAATCCCGGCTGCAGCCGCCATTATGACCGTTATTTTACCGATAACCCCTTCACAAACAGCTAAAAAGAGACCTCTGCATAGCAATAAAAAAGGAAGAGCCAAAATCACTCGCTTTTAAGTGATGATTTTATTGCTCTTCCTTATTTTGATATTCTTTATCCTCTGACTTCCATAACAACCGGTAAAATCGCCGGACGGCGCTTGGTCTGATCGAACAGGAATTTACCGACTTCATCGCGGACAAGAGACTTCAATTCACTCCAGTCAAAATTGTCCTGAGCCAGATAATTTTCAACCGCATTATTAACAATATCAGCGCTTTCACGCAGAATATCCCGGCTTTTTTTCACATAGACAAAACCGCGGGTATTGATTCTTGCCTTGGAAATAATCTTCTTTTCTTTCTTATTGACCGTCAAAGCGACAATAAAAATACCGTCTTCTGACAGAACCTTACGGTCACGCAGGACAATATTGCCCACATCACCAATCGCATTACCGTCAATCATAACATCCCCTGCAGGCACAGATCCCTCATGGACAAAGCCATCCTTGCCGTAAACCATGATGTCCCCGTGCTTCATGATGTAAATATTTTCCGGAAACATACCGATTTCAAGTGCCAAATCAGCATGAGCAGCCAGTTCTCTGTATTCTCCCTGAACTGGGAAAAGGTACTTGGGTTTAAGGAGGTTGATCATCAGCTGAAGGTCGCGACCATTGGCATGCCCTGATACTCGAAGATCCTGTGTAATCAGTCTGACATTGCCGCCCGCCTTATAAATCAGATTTTCAACCTGTGCTACAACAGCTTCTTTAGAAACCGTCGGTGTTGTCACAATGTACACCAGATCTCCGTCTTTAATTTCAACATAGCGGTGGCGGCCGATAGCCATTTTTCTAAGGCCGTTCAAAGGCTCGCTCATCCGGCCTGTCTCTAAAATAATCAGCTCATGATCTTCAAACTTATGCATGTCTTTGGGTTTGACAATGAGCTTTTCATCTACAACTGAGAGCTTTTTAAGGCGGATAGCCGTACGGACGATATTTTCCACATCAAAACCGGTCAGAACGACACGGCGGCCATTATTAGCAGCAGAATCAAAAACCTGCTGGATACGCACAAGGTTAGAGGCCACTGCTGCAACAATAATGCGTCCTTCCCAGTTGGAGATAACCTGCTCCATTTCCACGCCTACTTCTGCTTCACTGGCAATTTGGACATTGCTGTCAGCATTGGCCGAATCTGACAGGAGAGCCAGAACACCGTTACGTCCGATTTCAGCAATGCGGGCTAAATCTGTTTGATAGAGCTTGCTTGCGGCCTGATCAAATTTAAAATCGCCGGTATAGACAATACTGCCTTCCTTTGTACCGACAACAATTCCCAAGCTTTCGGGGATTGAGTGCGTCGTTTTAAAGAAAGAAATTAAAGCATCGCTAAATTCAATTTCAGTCTCAGCATCAACTACATGAAAATTATGAAATTTCTTTGTCGCATCATTATTTTTCACAACCAGTTTAGCCAGCTCAATAGTCAGCTCTGAGCCAAAAACCGGTGCTTTGACATTGGTTAAGAGATAAGGCAGGGCACCGATGGCATCAGCATGCCCGTGTGTCAGAAAGATTCCCTGAACTCGTTTTTTATTTTCAATCAGATAATCCAAATTGGGTATCACCACATCGACACCCAGCTGTTCATTTTCTGGATATTTCAATCCAGCATCCAGAACAAAAATAGAATCGTTGACCTCTGCCAGATAGAAGTTCTTTCCGTTCTCCCGAACTCCTCCCAGGGCCATAATTTTAATGTCAGTCATTAGTTCTCCTTATGTTTTCATAGTGTTTTCAGACAGCATAAGTCGGATGACTTTCTGCCATTTTTTACTATTTTTATTTTCATACAAACGGTCCTCGCCGCCTGCGTTCATGCACAGACTGACAAGTCGAATTACTGCGGGCAATAAAAAATTGCATACATGAGTAGTATACAACTTTTCAGCTTATTTTTCAATTTATTCAAACAGGCCATAGTAGTCGGAAATATCCATTTCAGCCTTTTCTTCAGCTGACAGATCCTGAATAATGCGTCCTTCTTTCATGACCAGCAGCCGGTTGCCGTATTTGAGGGCATCTTCCATACGGTGGGTAATCATGAGGGCGGTCAGATGGTCACGGCTGACAAATTCTTCGGTCAGCTCCATCAGAGCCACGCTGGTTTTGGGATCAAGAGCAGCCGTATGTTCATCAAGCAGCAGCAATTCAGGCCGCTTAATTGTCGCCATCAGCAGGCTCAGAGCCTGCCTTTGTCCCCCTGAAAGGAGGCCTGCCGGTGTTTCCAAATGCTTTTCCAGACCGTTGCCGATTTTATCAATAACTGCTTGAAATTCCTTTTTATGAGCATGGATATTTCGCGAAACAAGGCTGCGCCGCTCTCCTCGGTACTTAGCAATTAAAAGATTTTCAGCGACAGTCATCCTCGGCGCTGTTCCCATTTTAGGGTCTTGAAAGACCCTCGATAGGTATTTGGCACGTTTTTGAGCCGGATAGGCGGTCATATCCTCTCCCATGATAGAAATGCTGCCGCTGGTCAGGCTGAGCGTCCCAGCCAGAACATTAAAGAGCGTGGATTTACCAGCTCCGTTACCCCCAAGAATGGTCAAAAAGTCATGCTCATAAATATCAAGGCTGACATCATCAAGAATTGTTTTATAGTCATCAAAACCATTATTTACTTTAACCGTGGCATTTTTTAATTCAACAACTTTTTTAGTCATCGGGATAGCTTCACTCCTTTAAAAAATTTCTTTTTCAATTCCGGAATCATCAGACAAACAGCCAGCACGACAGCACTGAAGAGTTTGAGGTAGTTGGTTTTAAAGCCCAGAGAAATGACTGCCAAAATTAAAAATTGGTAAAGAACAGACCCGATAACAATCGCTATAAGACGCTCCAGCAGGGTCAGACTTGTTGAAAAGAGCACCTCTCCGATAATAATACTGGCTAAGCCGATGACAATAACCCCAATGCCTTTGGAAACATCAGCATAACCGTCCTGTTGGCTGATAAGAGCCCCAGCCAGAGCAATCAGACCGTTAGACAAGACCAAGCCCATCAGCTCCATCTTATCGGTATTGATCCCAAAACTCTGTGCCATGTCATGATTGTCACCAGTCGCAATATAGGCCTGTCCCAGACGGGTATTCAAAAAGAAAATCATACTGCCGACTGCCAAAATGACAAAGATAAGCCCCAGAACAAGCAAGTTGACACTGCCGGAAAACGGCAGCAGATCCTGTAATTTTCTGGCATTGAGCAAACCCAGATTAGCACGTCCCATAATCATCAGCATGATGGAATGGCAGGAGGTCATGACCAAAATTCCTGACAAAAGAGTAGGAATCTTTCCTTTTGTATAAAGAAGACCCGTTACCAAACCTGCCAGACAGCCTGCCAAAACAGCTATGACAGTTGCTAACAGTGCATTGGTGCCTTGCGTAATTAGCGTCACCGCTACAGCACCGCCCAAGGGAAAAGAACCCTCAGTAGTCATATCCGGAAAGTCTAAAATCCGAAAGGTCATAAAAATGCCCAAACCTAAAATAGACCAAAGAAAACCTTGTGAAATTGTTGAAAGTAACATCTTTTATCCTTCTCTTATAAATATCTTCTATTTTAACACAAAAAAAGGAGGGGGACAAAAATCATTTGTGATTGTTTGATCCTGTCTCCCTCTTGAATAAAGGAAATTTGTCCAGCTTGAAGCAAAAGTCTCTTTTCTTTGATACTTTTTAACTCGCCGCTCGTGAAAAGTTAAATTTATACGGTAATCTGCGGATTTCATTTGCTTATCTTGATAAGCAAATGAAGCTTTTTTTATAGTCTGAATTTGTTTTCTTTAGATATGAATTACTTATTTTTTGCCTTTTTAAGCACGTCAGAAGGAATCGTTACGCCCAGTTCTTTAGCCACTTTTTCATTGACAACAGGGTTTCCCTTGTCAAAGATGTCAACAGGCAGGTCAGAAACTTTTTCTCCTTCAAATAGTTTCACTGCCATCTTGCCAGTAGCAACACCAAGTTCATATTGGTCAACCACAACCGAAGCAAGGCCGCCTTCATCAACCATGGTATCTACGCTTGGATAAACAGGTTTCTTTGCTGCCTTAGCGGCTGATACGACAGTCGGAAAGGCACTGGCAATCGTATTATCCAGCGGAATCCAGACAGCGTCTGCTTTTTCCAGCATAACGTTCATGGTAGTAGCAATCTCGTTGGTTGAAGGAACAGAATACTCCACTACCTTGTAGCCTTTTTTCTCTGCCGTTTTCTTGAATTCGGCAACCTGAGATTTAGAATTATCTTCACTGCTTGAATAGATAATACCGATTGTTTTGACTTCTGGTGTCAGACTTTTTACCAAATCAACCTGAGCTTTGATCGGCGTCTTGTCAGACACGCCCGTGACATTGCCGTCTGGTTTTTTAAGATTTTTAACCAGCTTAGCACCAACCGGATCCGTCACAGCACCCATGACAATCGGGATATCCTTTGTAGCGCTGGCTAAGCCCTGTGCTGCCGGCGTAGCAATCCCGATCAGAACATCATTTTTATGATTAACCAGATTTTGGCTCATGGTTTGAACCTTGCTTTGATCTCCTTCAGCATTCATAAAATCAATTTTAATTTTTTTGCCGGAATAGCCTTCTTCTTTCATGCCGTCTTTAATCCCCCGGTAAATTTCATCCAGAGCATCGTGGCTGACATATTGGAGCACACCGACCTTAAAAGTATCTGACTGAGAGGCCTTTTGATTTTTGCTGCTGAGAGACTGGTAAGCAAGGATGCCGATAACAAGCAGGGCCAGAACCAACAGAACTGCTATTAGACGTTTATTTTTCATAGTTCCTCCTCAAATAAGTCCTGCCTTTATTTTACAGCAATTTTCAGCTTTTTTCAATACAGTTTAAAACGCTTTCGCTGTTCTTTAAGGGCGCATCGAAGCTTTCGTGTGGTATAATAGAAAAGACTAAGAGAAAAGAGGAAAAACCATGTCCTTTGATGGCTTTTTTTTGCATCATTTAACCTTGGAATTAAAAGAACAGCTCCTGGGAGGCCGGATTCAAAAGATTAATCAGCCTTTTGAGCATGAGCTGGTTCTATCAGTCCGCAACAACCGCCAAAATTACAAGCTGCTGCTCTCGGCCCACCCTGTTTTCGGCCGGATACAGGTAACGAAAACGGATTTTCAAAATCCGCAACATCCCAATACTTTTACTATGATTATGCGAAAGTACTTGCAGGGAGCCGTGATTGAACAGATCGAGCAGATTGATAACGACCGAATCATCGAAATCACCGTCTCCAATAAAAATGAAATCGGAGATCAAATCAAGGTTACTCTCATTACTGAGATTATGGGCAAACACAGCAACATTATTTTGACTGACAAAAATGAAGGAAAAATCATTGAGTCCATTAAACATATCGGCTTTTCCCAAAACAGCTACCGAACCATTTTGCCAGGCTCTGCCTATCTGGCACCGCCAAAAACGAGCGGGCAAAATCCTTTTACCATCTCTGATGAAAAGCTCTTTGAAATCCTGCAGACGCAGAATCTTGAAGCCCACAGCCTGCAAAAACTTTTTCAAGGACTGGGGCGCGATACGGCTGAGGCATTAAGCAGCTGTTTAACTGCCGACAGACTGAAAGCATTTAAGCAGTTTTTCAGCCTGCCGGTCTGTCCTGTTTTGACGGAAAAATCCTTTTCTGCGGTCAACTGGAATAACTCTCAGGAAACATTTGCCAGTCTTTCTGATTTACTGGATTATTTTTACCAAGACAAGGCCGAACGCGACCGCATTGCCCAGCAGGCCAGCGATTTGATTCACCGCATTCAAAATGAACTGGAAAAAAATAAGAAAAAACTCAAAAAACAAGAAAAAGAACTGCAGGATACCGATAAGGCAGAAGATTTCCGCCAAAAAGGAGAACTGCTGACAACTTATCTGAATCAGGTCTCTAACAATCAGGACAGTGTCGTGCTTGATAATTATTATACAGGTGAAAAAGTAGCCATTGCACTTGATAAGGCTTTGACCCCCAGCCAGAATGCCCAGCGCTATTTTAAAAAGTATCAAAAGTTAAAAGAAGCTGTTAAGCATCTGGGCGGATTGATCGAAGAGACCAAAGCTACTATCCAATACTTAGAAAGTGTCGATACGGCTCTCAATCAGGCCAGCCTGTCTGAAATCAGCGAGATTCGCGAAGAATTAGTGGAAACAGGTTTTGTTAAGCGCCGCCACAGAGAGAAGATTCAAAAGCGCAAAAAACCTGAACGCTACTTGGCTTCTGACGGTAAAACCATCATTATGGTCGGTAAAAATAATCTGCAAAATGATGAGCTGACCTTTAAAATGGCAAAAAAAGGCGAACTCTGGTTTCACGCCAAGGATATTCCGGGCAGCCACGTCCTCATCAAGGATAATCTCAGTCCCAGTGATGAGATCAAGACTGACGCCGCTGAATTAGCTGCCTATTTTTCTAAAGCCCGTCTTTCCAACCTTGTTCAGGTTGATATGATTGAAGCCAAAAAACTCAACAAGCCAAGCGGGGGCAAACCAGGTTTTGTCACCTATACAGGGCAAAAAACCCTGCGTGTCACTCCTGATGAACATAAGATAAAGGCTATGAAAATTTAAAAACGCGGGACAAAACTCTGCGCTTTCAGCCCAGTTTACAGGTCCCGCCTTCTTATTTTCTGCTGCTAAGCTCCTGCGCATTTGAAGCTTTATTTGTACTTTTTGTAAAATAATACTATAATAATAAAATATTATGGAAAAGGATGAAATTATGTCAGATCAATCAGATACCAAACAGACCAGCCAAGATTCCAACGAACTGGAAAACGGTATGGTCCGCGGTCTGCAGAACCGCCACGTTCAGCTCATTGCCATCGCCGGAACCATCGGAACCGGACTTTTTCTGGGAGCCGGAAGATCCATCAGCCTGACCGGCCCGTCGATCATCATCGTTTACCTGATTACAGGTTTTTTTATGTTCCTGATGATGCGGGCTATCGGTGAGATGCTCTATTACGACCCCGACCAGCATACCTTTATTAACTTTATTACCAAGTATGTCGGTAAGGACTGGGGACATTTTTCGGGCTGGTCCTACTGGCTGTCGCTTATTTTTTTGGGCATGGCAGAAATCACTGCAGTTGCTACTTATGTTCAGTATTGGTTTCCTACCTGGCCGGCCTGGATTATCCAGATTGTCTTTTTGATACTGCTGTCGTCTATCAACTTGATTGCCGTCAGAGTTTTCGGAGAAACAGAATTCTGGTTTGCCATGATCAAAATTGTTGCCATTTTGGCCTTGATTGCGACCGGAATTTTCATGGTACTGACTGATTTTAAAACGTCTCAGGGCCATGCCAGCCTAAGCAATATTACCAACAATTTTGAATTTTTCCCTAAGGGCTGGACGAGGTTCTTTATGGCCTTTCAAATGGTCTTTTTTGCCTATCAGGCTATCGAATTTGTCGGAATTACAACCTCGGAAACGCAAAACCCCAGAAAGGTTCTGCCTAAGGCCATCCAAGAAATTCCGGTTCGGATTGTCATCTTCTACATCGGCGCACTGATTGCCATCATGGCTATCTTTCCATGGCGGGCCCTGCCGGTTAACGCTTCCCCCTTTGTCATGGTCTTTAAACTTGCCGGAATCAAGTGGGCTGCTGCTTTAATCAATTTTGTCGTTTTAACCTCAGCAGCATCGGCACTCAATTCCACCCTTTATTCAACAGGCCGGCATCTTTACCAACTGGCCAACGAAGTTCCTAACCCTGTTCTAAGTTATTTCAAGGCTAATCGCCTGTCACGGACAGGTGTTCCAAGCAGAGCTATTATCATGTCAGCAGTTGTCATTGCTATCTCAGCCTTCATCACTGTGCTGCCGGGAATATCAGATGCTTTTGCCCTGATTACGGCGTCCTCATCAGGTGTTTATATTGCAATTTATATCCTGACTATGATTGCCCATTACAAATACAGACAGTCTGAAGATTTCATGCCGGACGGCTACCTGATGCCGGCTTATAAGCTTTCTAATCCTGTCACCACACTCTTTCTTGCCTTTGTTTTTATTTCCCTCTTTTTGCAGGATTCAACCTATATCGGTGCTGTCGGTGCAACGATTTGGATTATCGGCTTTGGCCTTTACAGCAAGCTCAAATTTAAACACCAGCCATAAACGTGTAAAATTAAAAGTGAGATACAGAATCAGTATTCCTTAGGAATTAATTCTGTATCTCACTTTTTTTGAAAAATCAGCTTTAAGTTCTGCCTTCCGGCTGCCGGTACAGGCAGCTCTTATTCAGACTTTGATCAGCCGTTGGGCTTGCCAGTTATTCGGCCTTGTCAATATCACCGCGAACTTCTTTGGCATTGAACTTCGCAAAAAGATACTGGCGGTCTTGAACAGGAAAACGCTGATCCAGCTGATCAACTGCCCCTACTTCAACCTGACCTTCTGTGATCACATAATCCATGACATGCCCGCCAAAGGTATGATCATCAGAAATAAAATGAAGGTGATAGCCTGCTACACTGACTCCGTGAAAGATTTCCGGCGTCCAGATACCGACAATAGTCCCGGTAATATTTTCTGCTGTGTATTCAGGCTGGTGGGTTGCGACTTCAGCAAATTTTTTGTCTGATGTCGAACGCGGAATCATACGGACGTGCATTTTGGCAAAATTACCGTGAATTTTAATAGAGCGGAAAAGATTTTCGCCGTCATAATAAGATTCTATGCGCGCCTGCAGTTCTTTGTCGGTCATTTCAAAACGCTGTTTAAAGATAACCTCAGCCTGATGGTGAATAACAGCTGCATAAGGAACTTTCATATCATCAGGTACTTCAACAACCTCAGGCTTATCTCCGGATCCTTTAGCCTGATAGGCTTTGCCGTCCAAGACAATAAGCTCTCCGTCAATAGAATCAAGTGTCCCAAGACCCAAATCACCGTACTCCAGCAGTTCGCCTACTGTCAGCGAACCGCCGTAAAGACCAGCCATAAGAGCCCCCAGGGTATTGTACTGAAACAATTTATTGGCTTCCATTTTCAAACTCCTTTCTAGTAAAACTCATCTGGTAAAATCGTCTCACCCAGTTTAATATTATCCTTGTAATCAATTGGAATATCAATGAGTACCGGACCGTTTTCGGCTTCTTTCAGAGCTGTTTTCAGAACAGCATCAAACTGCTCCTTGCTGTCAGCACGGTAGCCCTTGGCACCAAAACTTTCAGCATATTTGACAAAGTCAACAGACCCGAAATCAACGCCCGATGAACGGCCGTACTTCATCTCCTCTTGAAATTCAACCATATTGTATTTGCCGTCATTCCAAATGATATGAACGATAGGCAGCTTGAGACGAACCGCCGTCTCCAGCTCCTGCCCGGAAAAAAGAAAGCCCCCGTCTCCCGAAACAGAAATAACTTTGGTATTGGGGCGCAAAAGACTGGCTGAAATAGCCCACGGCAAAGCAACACCCAGAGTTTGCATGCCGTTTGAAAAGAGCAGATGGCGGGCTTCATAGCTCTTGAAATAACGAGCCATCCAAATATAGTGGCTGCCCACATCAACGGTGACAGTCATATCATCGGTGGTCTGACTTTGCAGGACATCAATCACATCAAGCGGATGGACAAGTCCCTTTCTTGGTGTCTTATCAAATTTGACATCTTCTACCACATTGTTGCGAAGGCCTTTAAGGTATTCCACTGAACCATCCGGAAGCTCATAGCCGTTGACCGCAGGCAAAAGCAGATCCAGTGTTTCTGCTATGTCGCCAATCAGTTCACGCTCAGGCTGGAAGTAGGTATCAATCTCAGCAGGAGCTACATCAATAACAATAATGCGAGCTGAGATTTCAGCATTCCAGTTGCGGGCTTCGTATTCGATTGGGTCATAGCCAATCGCAATAACCAGATCAGAGCGTTTAAGCAGCATGTCTCCCGGCTGATTGCGAAACAGACCGACACGGCCAAAGAACGTATCATCTTCTAAGTCACGTGAAACAATCCCCGCTCCCTGGAAGGTCTCAACAACCGGCAGTTTGACAGCGCCCAGCAGCCTGCGGATAGACGCTGTAACGGGTGCTGCTGATGCACCGTTTCCTAGAAGCAAAACAGGAAGAACAGCATTTTTAATAGCCTGCGCTAAATAATTGATATCAGCAACAGATGCAGATCCCAGTTTAGGGTCTGTCAGAGGTTTAATGGCTTTAACAGAAACAGGACTGTCCGTCACATCCTGAGGGATTGAAAGAAAACTGGCTCCCGGTTTTCCAGCCTTAGCCAGACGATAGGCATTGGCAATATTTTCAGAAAGTGTCTGCGGATCCTGGACCTCAGCCGAATACTTGGTAATCGGCTCCAGCATCGCTACATTGTTCATAGATTGATGGGCACGTTTTAAAAGATCCCCCCGCTTAACCTGACCGCCGATCGCCAAAATGGGGTCGCCTTCAGCTGTCGCTGTCACAAGACCGGTCGCTAGGTTCGAGATACCGGGCCCGCTGGTTGCAATAACGACACCGGGTTCTCCGGTAATACGTCCGATGCCCTGAGCCATAAAGGCAGCATTTTGTTCATGACGGGCCACAATCAGCTCAGGCCCCTTATCCTCCAAGGTATCAAAGACACGGTCAATCTTAGCGCCGGGAATGCCAAATACATACTTGACATCATGATTAATGAGGCTGTCAACAATCAAGTCAGCCCCATGGTTTTTCTTATTGTTTTCTGTCATTTAAGATCCTTTCTTCACAAGTTTCATGTCAATTATACCACAGATTTTTCAAGACTTTGTGAATTTTTATTTGTGAATTTCTGAGCGAAATCATGAAAACACTTTCAAAAACAAAGGTTCGCTTTTTTGTTTTCTCAGAGCTGCTCCAAAAGGTCTGCTATATCGCTGTCATCAGGCACCAGCTGCAAGTAATTATCAGCCAAAGATTTAGCCTTTTCTTTATAGCCAAATTCCCGCAGAATGTAGATATAATCCTTGAGAAATTCCGGATTATCGCCCAGATCTGCTGCCAAGTCATCGTAAATCCCGAGAGCTTTTTCATCAGCGTCCAATGCTTGATAGGCTTTAGCAATGTTCCACTTAGTCAGCACATTGTCAATAGCCTCGCTGTCTAAGTTTACCACTTCCTCAAAGCGCTCTTCTTCCAAATACAGATTGCTGAGCCGCATCAAAATTTCTTCGTCATCCTCAGCAACATCCAAGGCCTTAAGCAGATAGTCTTCTGCCGCTTTTTTATCGTGCAGCTCGTAAGACAGCTGTGAAGCTAAGAGCAGCAGCCGGCTGTCAAATTCATTTTTAGCGATCCCCTGCTGCAGCACGCGCAAGGCATCTTCTGTTTTGTGTTCGGCATGAAGAGAAAGGGCATAGACATATTCATAACCCGCAAAATCAGGATTCATAGTATCCAGCTGCTTAAAGTAGAGATTGGCTCTTTGATATTCTTCCTGATCATAGAGAAGGACAGCTGTTTCAAAGACCGTTTGGTCATTGAATTCAATTTCGACGGCCTTTTCAAAAAACTCAACTGCTGCTTCAAATTTTCCTAAACCGGAATAAGCACGGCCGATTCTTTCATAGGTTGAAATACCTGTTGCTTCCAGAATGTCCCGGTTATCCAGCTGAGCATAGTGATCAACCGCCTCCTGAAAAAGCTCTAAGTTCATTTCGATTTCTGCCAGGCCAAAAATCACAAGAGGATCCTGACTGATGCGGCTGGCCTCAAGCATTTTTTCTCTGGCAACATCTGTCAGGCCTTCTGCATCATATAAGTCAGCTTTAACCAGAAGCGCTGCCAGATAATCAGGACTCTCTGGAGCAATGGCATCCAGATACATAAACGCCTCGTCAGTCTGGCCGTCTTCGCTAGCAATCTGCGCCAGATTGATATTGACTTCAGGGAAATCAGGCTGCAGCTGCAGATAAATCTCTTTAGCCTGCGGGTAAAATCCAATAGACTGCAGATATTCTGCCAAGGACAGAAGCGTTTCTGCATCATCTTCTCTCAGCGCCCGTTTTAAATATTTTTTAGCATGCCCCAAATCTTGATTTTGAAGCGCTGCAAGCATTTTTTCACTATTTAACATCTTCTTTACCGACCTCTTCTTCTTTTTCATAAAGTCCGCTGACAGGCTTGTACCATTCAAAAATCTCTTTGGCAAGAACTTTCAGAGAAGCATAGACAGGAATTCCTAAGAAAACACCCCAAACACCAAACATAGAACCTGCTGTCAGCAAAATAAACATAATGGTAATGGGATGGATACTGAGTTTGCTGCCCAAAACAAGCGGTGACACAAAGCGCCCTTCAATGGTCTGCTCAATGGCAAAAACCAATATGACTTTCACCACCATAATCGGTCCCTCAACCAGTGCCAAAATTAAAACCGGAATCGTAGCCAGGAAACTTCCCACATAAGGGATCAGATTCAAAAAGCCGGCAAAAATCCCGAACGTCACAGCATAGCGCAGGCCAATGATACTGAACATCAGCGAAAACAGAAAGCCAACAATAATAGCCACCGTTACCTGACCCTGAACATAGCTTGCCAGCTGGCGGCTGACATCACTGAGAACGCGGTGAGTCGGCTGGCGCATTTTTGTCGGCAGATAAGAAATAAAGGCCTTTTTCATCTTGCTGCTGTCGCGTAAAAGGTAAAAAACAATAAAAGGCGAAATCAAAACAGAAACCGTAACACGCGCAAGCACAGAGGCAAAATTCCCTGCCCAGGTTACAGCACCTTTAGAAAAGGACTCTGCATAATCGACAGCCTTCTGGCTGAAATCCGTAACCGTCTCTTCGATTTGCGGGCGAAAGCTGGCCAAGGTATCATTTTTTAAGAGATCCGACACTTGATCATCAACAGACCTGACATAGCTCGGCAGCTGCCTGATAAAAGAAGACAGCTGGTCATTGAGCATAGGAAAAAGATTCGCCATTCCCCAAATCAAAAGCCCTGCGATTGCCAGAAAAACAAGCGTAATGGCTGTCACACGGTTGGTTCCCCGCTTCTCAATAAAATCAACAATAGGCTTTAAAAGGTAATAAAGCAAAGCTGAAATAACCAAAGGAAGCATAATAACAGCCATGAAAGAAATGACGGGCTTTAAAATAGGACTTATTTTCGTGAAAACAAGAACATTCAAAAAGACTAAAAGCAAGACCAGCAAAACGGTCACGGCTTTGTTATTTAGAAACCATTTAAAAAACCAAGTCACATCAAATTTTCTTTGATTATTATCCATCCGTATTCTCCTAACAAGTATTTCCTACTTTATGTCTGAGGGTTTTACAGCTATTTGCCATAAAACGTCACTTGTTTATCAACGAGTTTTTTCTGATCATAGGTAAATTTAGCCGAGAAAAAAGGAGCATCCTCTAAAATCCATTTAAAAATTTCATAATCGCCTTCCCAGGTCGGCTTTTGAAGAACCTGATCATAGGGAACCCAAGCAAGTGTTCCTTCTCTGCTTTCTTCATCCGAAATAAGCTCGCCGGCAAAATCGGTCACCTTAAACACATAAGTATACCAATCGTGGCCCGGTGTAAAGTCTGGGAAGGTAATCACACCTTTGAAGTCCATTTTTTTGACTTTCAGATGCGTTTCTTCAAAAATTTCCCGACGCGCGCACTCATCGGGACTTTCTCCTTTTTCTATTTTACCGCCGACACTGATCCACTTGCCCTCATGCACATCGTTTTCTTTTTTATTGCGGTGCAGGAGCAGCAGCTCACGTCCGTTATCAATATAACAAATCGTCGCTAACTTTGTCATTTTTTTGTGTCCTTCCTTTTCTCCTTTATTATTATAACAAAAATTATGCTATAATTTGGACAAGAAACTAAAAGGACGGCACAAATGATTGAAACAGTTTATTTTGGAACTTATACCAAACGCACATCAAAGGGTATCTACACCGCTCGTTTTGATACTGAGACAGGACATTTGTCAGATCTGGAGCTGCTCGCAGCTGAAGAAAATCCGACTTATCTGGCTTTTGATAGGCAAAATCATCTTTTCAGCGTCTCAAAACAAGATGACAAAGGCGGGATTGCCAGCTTCACTAAAGACGGCCAGCTTATCAACCGAGTCTTGGAAGAAGGCGCTCCGCTCTGCCACCTGAGTGTTGATTGTAAGCGCCGCTTGGTTTACGGTGCCAATTATCATAAAGGAGAACTTCTAATATACAGTATTGCTGATAACGGTGCTCTCCGTTTGCTGAATAAAGAAATCCACCACGGATCGGGAATACATCCTAACCAAGCCAGCCCTCATGTTCATTTTGCAGGCCTGACACCCGATAACTGCCTTCTTACTTGCGATTTAGGAACAGACTGTGTGACAACTTACACTGTCAGCTCAAGCGGTCAGACAGCTGAGATCGGCAGCTATCAGGCAGCAGCTGGTGCCGGCGCCCGGCACATTGTCTTCCATCCTCATTTAAAAACCGCTTATCTCGTTTGTGAGCTTAACGCCAGCATAGAAGTCCTAACTTACAGCGGCTGCGGGCAGTTTACACACCGCCAAACTATCTCCACTCTTCCGCAAGCCTATAGCGGTGAAAATGCCTGCGCTGCTATTCGCATCAGTTCAGACGGTAAATTTGTCTACGTCAGCAACCGCGGGCATGACTCCCTTGCAGCCTTGAAGGTCACTGGTGATGGTGCTTTAGAATTCCTGCAAATCATCTCAACAGCAGGCAGGCAGCCGCGTGATTTCAATCTCACGCCCGATAACCATCACCTGATTGTCGGCCATCAGGATTCTGATAACATTACCGTTTTTAGGCGTGACAGCCAAACAGGACGACTGACAGAGCTCAGCCATGACTTTAAAGCTCCTGAAGTGGTTTGTGTAGCCTTTAAAAATACGAAAGTGTGATGGACATGCTGGTAAAATTAGGTTTAAAAACCAGCAGCGACCCCGAACAATTGGAGAGCCGACTGATTCATCAGCCCGAAGTACTTGAATTTTATACGGATCAAGATGTTTTTTTAAAAGACGGGCTCAAACGCCTGAACAAAGCCATCCAAGAGGTTAAAGCGCGCGCTACAGATAAAATTATTCTCCATCAGCCTATGACGTTTCAAGGTGACTTTCTGGAGATGATTGTGCCTGAAGAACTTTTTCCTGAAACCTTTTATTTCTTGGAAAAATCAACCGCTGATCTGCTGCAATTAGCATTTGACCACAATGTTCAGGTGTTGGTTCACGGCTCTTACACAATGCGCAACAAGGCTGTGATGTCTTATTACGGCAGCTGGGAAGCAGCAAATCAACACCTTTTTGACCGGCTGGATAAGTTTTCAGACTTAGGCCGGGAGCACATCATGTTTGAAAATTCTATCTCACCCCTCTTTTACTTTGGCGATCCTGACTATGATGCTCTGCTCTTTGCCAAAAACTACCGACTGGCCTACGATCTTTCACACGCCTTTATCAAAATGCAAGGGAGCAACCCCAAACTCCTTGCTTCACTGAAAACTTTAAGAGACCATATTGTTCATTACCACTTGGTGGATTCCATGGGCAAAATGCATGACAGCCTGCCTTTGGGGCAAGGAAAGATTGACTGGGAAGCCGTTCTTAAGCTGCTCAATCCAAATGCCACTTCTATCTATGAAATTAATCTTAAAAATCTGCTGGATCCTATTGAACAGCTGCAAAGCCATGATTTTTTGCTTAGCCTGTCACAAAAATAAGGGCAGGACTTCCAAATTCAGGGCTTTTATGGTTTAATAGAGAAAAAGAAATGAGGTAAGCCTATGAACCCAACTGAACTGTTTAATCAGGTCAAAGAACTGATTGAAAAACGCGATTTCTCTGCTGCTCAGGATTTCATTGATCAGCATAAAAACGATCTGGGAGATTACTTTGATCAGGCGAAAGCCCTGCTTGACGGCGGCAAGGGGCTGGACGGCCTTGCTGACAAAGTCAAAGGACTTTTCGGCGGGAAATAAAAAGCGAAAACGTGCCAGAATTTGACACGTTTTTTATGAACTCAACTATACAAAATCCTTGTTCTGTCTACTAAAAATAGATGCGGCAAGGATTGCTTATGCTGCTTGGCGAAAAACCCAAGCAGCTTTTTAGTTAATCACTTTCTGAGTTTTAGCGTAGTTAGCTTCAACGGCTTCTTTTTCAGCTTTCCACCAGTCTTCATGCTCAGTGTACCATTTGATGGTATCTTCCAAACCTTCCTCAAAGTTGGTGAATTGCGGTTTCCAGCCGAGTTCTTCACGCAGTTTGGTCGAATCAATAGCATAGCGTAAATCATGGCCCGCACGATCCGTCACATGGTCATAAGCATCTTTGGGCTGACCCATCTTTTCAAGGATGAGTTCAAGCACTTCCTTGTTATTCTTTTCACCGTCAGCACCGATGAGGTAGGTCTCACCAATCCGTCCTTTAGTCAAAATAGCCCAGACACCTGTTGAGTGGTCGTTGGTGTGAATCCAGTCACGGACATTTTTGCCGTCACCATAGAGTTTTGGTCTGATCCCTGACAGGATATTGGTGATTTGGCGCGGAATGAATTTTTCGATGTGCTGATATGGTCCGTAGTTGTTGGAGCAGTTGGAAATAGTTGCCTTGACACCGAATGAACGCACCCAAGCCTTAACAATCAAGTCAGAGGCTGCCTTGGTTGATGAGTAAGGTGATGAGGGGTTGTATTTGGTTTCCGGCGTGAATTTTTCACCTTCGCCTTCACCATGACCCGGCAAGTCTTCACGCAGAGGTAGATCTCCGTAAACTTCGTCAGTAGACACGTGATGGAAACGAATATCATACTTACGGGCAGCTTCCAAGAGTGTGTAAGTGCCCACAAAGTTCGTGTAGATAAATGGCGAAGGATCTTTGAGCGAGTTGTCATTATGGCTTTCTGCCGCATAGTGGACAATGGCATCTGCTTTGGCAGCTAGTTTGTCTACTAATTCGCTATCCGCGATGTCACCGACAACCAGCTCCACACGATCACCGAGAATCTCTTCAAGGTTGGCGCGGTTTCCGGCGTAAGTGAGCTTGTCAAGGACAGTCACATGGACATCTGGATGATTATTATAAACGTAGTGTACGAAATTTGAACCGATGAAACCGGCACCGCCGGTTACGATAATGTTTTTAAATTCAGTCATGTTTTCTCCATAAGATACAAAAGGCATGAAGAAACGTAAGAAAGATAGATCTCCGACAATATATGCCTGTGCACTAGCTTTTCTTCAGCACTTTCAGCCTGTTTTGTTTTAAATTTCTTTGTATTGGGATTGTTTGGCCAGCTTTTTTACAAGTCTTCTTTTTTGAGCGGTTTAACGTCTTTCAGCAGTGGGTGATTTTTATCGGCTTCTGAGACTTCCGCTTCTTCAAGATTTTCCCATTTGATGCCGAGACTTGGGTCAGCGTAGTCGACAAAGGCATACTTAGGTTTGAGTTCCAAGGCCCAGTAGTCATTGACCAGATAAGTGTAAGCTACCTTGTCAGATAAGACCTGAAAACCATTGGCCACACCGCGCGGAACAAAAATCCCTTTTGAGGCATCAATAACTGTCTGGTAGACATTGCCAAAGGTATCACCCTCACGCAGGTCAACCCATGATCCAAGGACTTTACCTTCGTCTGCTACTGAGATGTACTTGTCCCAAGGTTCCGCATGGAGACCGCGCAGAACATTTTTACGGGAGAAAGAGATATTGTTTTGCAGCTTGCCCTCAGCAAAGAAACTCTCCGGAAAACCGAGCGGCAGCATTTTTTCTTTTTGGAAATTTTCCTTGAACCAGCCGCGGCTGTCCCCGTGAACAGGAATATCAAATTCGATCATCCCAGGAATTTCTTCAATTTTGCGGGCAGCTAATTCTTTTTCAAAAAAGTCTTCTGTCATTAAGCTTCTCCAATCAGACGGAGCAGGTATTGTCCGTATTCATTTTTCTTGAGGGGCTGAGCGAGTTCACGTACTTGCTCTTTAGTGATATAGCCCATGCGGTAGGCAATTTCTTCGAGGTTGGCTACCTGCAGGTTTTGCATGCGCTGCACGGTTTCGATGTATTGAGCAGCCTCCAGCAAGCTTTCATGGGTTCCTGTGTCCAACCAAGCAAAGCCGCGCTCCATGACTTCAACAGACAAGTCTCCGCGGTCAAGATAGGCCTTGTTAACATCTGTAATTTCCAATTCCCCGCGAGGGCTCGGCTTGATGTTTTTGGCAATCTCAACGACATCGTTATCGTAGAAGTAAAGGCCTGTAACCGCATAGTGCGATTTAGGTTGTTCCGGTTTTTCCTCAATAGAAATGGCATTCATTTTGTCATCGAATTCAACCACCCCAAAGCGTTCTGGGTCCTTGACCTGATAGCCAAAAACTGTTGCTCCTTTTTCCTTGCTGGCAGCCTTTTGCAGCATGCGGCTGAGACCCGGACCGTAATAAATATTATCTCCTAAAATCAGGGCTACGTTATCATCACCGATAAATTCTTCGCCAATGATAAAGGCCTGCGCAAGTCCGTCCGGACTTGGCTGTTCAGCATATGACAGGTTAATGCCAAATTCTGAACCATCCTGAAGCAGTTCCTTAAAACGCGGCAGATCCTGCGGCGTTGAAATGATCAAAATGTCTTTGATTCCCGCCAGCATCAGAGTTGAAAGCGGATAGTAAATCATTGGTTTATCATAAACCGGCATAAGTTGTTTTGAAGCAGCGCGAGTCAGTGGATACAGGCGTGTTCCAGAACCCCCTGCAAGAATAATACCCTTCATTCTAGGTCTCCTCTTTATAATTAGTCATCTTACATTTTATCACTTTTTGTTAGCGGTGTCACTAACTACCCTTAATCACATAGTTGCAGAGACTGTAATCACCGGCCGGCAAGTCTAAAGGCTTACCCGTCAGCATTTTGACCAGCTGATCGGCTATGAGTGGACCTGTTGTCAGACCCGAAGACCCCAGACCGCTTGCAGTATAAACATGCGGCAGCCCAGACACTTCTCCAAAAAACGGCGCAAAATCACTGGTGTAGGCACGTGTTCCCACACGGGCGCTTGTTGAGGCTGCGTCTTTTAATTTTGGAAAATAAAGCTGCGCTTCTTTTTCTAATGCATCTAAACGGTCATAATCAACGCTTAAATCAAACGCTTGATCGTTCTCATGAGTAGCACCTATACTGACCTTGCCCCCGGCAAAGGGAATAATATCCAGTTCACCTTCCGGCATAATAACCGGATAACGCTCCGTTTGCAAATCTTTAAAAAAGAAATCTCTCAGCTGACCTTTTTGCGGTCTGACATTGACTTTATAACCCAGCGGCTCCAGTATTTGAGGCAGCCAGGCGCCGCAGGCGAGCAAAACGGCGTCAAAAGTCCGGCCGGAAACATCGTAAGAGCCATCAGTTTTGACTGTTAAGACAGCTTCTTCGCGGACCAGATCAGCCTGACTAGCTGCAAGAAGGGTCTGTGTCAGCTTGGCACCATCAACACGAGCTGCTCCGGACGCATAAAGCAGGTTTTCAAAACCGGTCAAATCATCCAAATCTCTATTAAGTTCCGCTCGCTTTTGCAGCTGCAGCTGTCCGATCAGGGCAGACTCTTTTTGCCGCTCTTTTCCTATCTGATAAAGTTCTTTTAGCTTATCTTCATTTTTCTTTAGCAAGAAGACGCCTGCCTGGTCATAAAAATCAGCCTCATAACCATCTGCTTGCAAATCAGCCACTAAGATCTGATAAAAATCCGCACCCAAACGTGCCAAACGATACCAAGCTTTATTGCGGCGCTTAGAAAACCAAGGACAGATGATACCTGCAGCAGCCTTGGTAGCCTGGCCGTCACCTTGGTCAAAGACGGTTACCGATAGATCTTTTTCTTTAGACAGGTAATAGGCAGCTGTTGATCCTACAATCCCTGCACCGATGACAGCAACTTTTCTCATCAAAATATCCTCATGTTCAGCTTTACTCCCAACTTATTTTTTGTCAGTGTCTTCCTACAAATGGTAGAAGGGATTGGTATTGGCCTGACTGATCAAAATCTCAATATCCCAGTTATTTTCAGCCTTCCAGGTCTCGAATTTAGCAGCCAGTTTTTCGGCAAAAAGCACTTCAATGTGATGGCCGGGATCCAAAGCCAACAGGCCGTTTGTCAGCATTTCCTGTGCTGTATGGTAATAGATATCTCCAGTGATATAGACCTGAGCCCCCTTAGCCAGCGCATCAGGATAAAAGCTCTGAGCACTGCCGCCGCAAATGGCTAAGCGCGATATCATAGGATTATCCTCAGCATACGACACCAAGCGAATGCTGTCCAAGTGAAAAACCTCTTTGACCTTCCTTGCCAAATCTTCAAAGCTTGTCGGTGCAATGTCTCCGATACGCCCAATGCCGTAGCCGTCCTTACTTGGGCTTAAAATATCACGGTTGGTAACTCCCAGCAAATCACAAAACCAGTCATTAAGCCCGTCGGGAACAATGTCAATATTGGTATGGCTGACATAGACGGCAATGTCGTGCTTGATCAAATCAATATAGAGCTGATTTTGCGCAGTCGCTGTCAAATCTTTTAAGGGCCGAAAGATTGGAGCGTGCTTGACAATGAGCAGATCTGCCTTTTGTTCAATAGCTTCAGCAACCGTTGCCTCGCGCACATCAAGCGCCAGCATGATGCGGCTGACGTCTTTATCCAAAGTCCCGATTTGAAGACCTGATATATCTCCTTCAAGCGACAGCTCCTGCGGACAGTAAGCCTCATAGCGTTCAATAATGTGCTGTGCTTTCATCAAGCACCTCCTTAATCTGATGTATTTTCTCCGTTAGAGTCAGCCGATCCTGCTTGTTTGTCTCAGGAATTTTTTCTAGAGCCAGCTCCAATTTAGACAGCTCTTTTTGCCACCTTGCCTTAAAAACAGCTGACAATTCCTGCCGCAAAAAAGGGCCAAAGCGCAAATCTGCAGCTGACAGATTCATTTGCCCCTGCTCAGTTACTATTATTTCATAGTATTTTTGCTTATCGGTCACTATCTTTTCAGCCGTAATAGCAAAACCATTGGTCATCAGCCAAAGGCGCAGCTCATCTTCGCAGTTATTGGGCTGCAGAATCAGCTGCTTTACCAAAGACAGCTTAGCCCTTCCTGCTTCTAAAATCTCTGCAATCAGCCGTCCGCCCATACCGCAAATTGTAATGACATCAATGCCATCTGGTTCTGTCATTGCTGCTAAACCGTCGGACAGACGGACATCCACACGATCTGATAAACCGGCTTCAACCGCATTTTCTAAGGCAGAGCTGTAGGGACCTTCTGCCACCTCACCGGCTATGGCATAATCGATATGCCCTTTTTCCAGCAGATAAAGAGGCAGATAGGCATGGTCGCTTCCAACATCAAGAAGCCTTGCACCCTTGGGTACAAAGCCTGCAATTTCCTGTAAACGTTCAGAAAGACTGATGCCCTTCTTTTTATCTCGCATCTGAGTCACTCCATAAATTCATGGCAGACAGAAAATCGTCCGAAACTGTCACATTGGCCGGATTGGCTTCTTCACGCTCCTGCCGTCTCTCTTCAACCTGACGCAGGGTCGTGATGCCTTCCCGGCGCCAATTTCTCAAAATAGCCTGAATGTAATTCCAATTCGTTTTGCCGTTAAAAACAGCTTCCCGCAGGGCTGCCCGAACAAGATCGGGATCTGTCTTGTCATCTGCAACCGTTTTTTCCAAGTCTTCCAATTCAAAGGGACTGAGGAGCCGCCCCAGCTCTCTTTCAAAATCCTCAACTAAATCTTTGAAAGCATTGCCGCCGGCAGCAGCCGGATTAGACTGGCTCAGGCTCTGTTTAGGCTGTTCCAATAGGTCATCCAATTTTTTCAGCGCCAAAGTTGCATCAAAAATCACTTCACTTTCACCGTCCAGCTCAATGGTTTTCATGGCTAAGAGCTCCTGACTGATCAAGTTTGAAACACAGCGATTGACCTCGGCTACGGTCTTGCCGACTGCAGCAGCAATCTGACTGGTGGCAATTTCTTCCATATTAGTTGTATTTTGCAGATAGAAAAACTGCCAAATCAAAAAGTCTTCCGTGCTGCTGAAAATATCTTTGTAATGAAAAAGCAAGGCACTCGGCAAAACCAAGTTCCCTGATTTATAATGTTGCAAAAAGCTCATAGAACCTCCTTACAGATAGCCATAAAATGAAACATCCTTTTCCAGCTCCTCCAAGCGATAAGGAGTTTCTTGATAAACGGCATAATTAATCCAATTACTAAAGAAAGTTGCAGCAGCAAGATTCCAGCGCATTTCCGGATGAGATTGCGGGTCATCATTTCGATAATAGTTGCTTGGAATCTTAGGATTTTTACCGGCCTTAATATCACGCTTATATTCGATTCCTAAGGTCTCCCGGTCATATTCCAGATGGCCGAAACTGTAAATTTCCCGCATGTCACGGCTCGACAAAATAGAAAGCCCTACCTCATCGCCGCTGGCAATCACTTCGAGATTTGTCTTATTGATGATATCCTTTAAGAGAACTTCCGTATAACGTGAATGAGGAGCAAGGAACCAATCATCAAAGCCCCTCATCAAGGGACTGTAAGGTTCTTCTACTTTCTGCCGATAGATGCCTGAAAGTTTGTCACCCATCTTAACCTTATCAACGCCATAGCGGTAGTAAAGCCCAGCCTGAGCTCCCCAGCAAAGATGCAGGGTTGAATAGACATGGGTCTTAGACCATTGAAAAACCTGACAAAGCTCTTCCCAATAGTCAACTTCTTCAAAAGGCAGCGTCTCCACCGGTGCTCCCGTAATGATCAAGCCATCATAAAACGTTCCTTTGATGTCCTTTAAGGTTTTATAAAAAGTCTTCATATGTTCAGCCTGCGTATTTTTCGAATGGTGGCTGGTCATATACAAAAAATCAACATTCATCTGCAAGGGCGTATTGGCCAAGAGTCTGAGCAGCTGAGTTTCCGTTGCTACTTTGGTCGGCATCAGATTCAAAATCAGAATGCTCATAGGCCGTATATCTTGATGAATCGCCCTTTTATTATCCATGACGAAGATATTTTCAGACTTTAGAATATCCACCGCAGGTAATTTTTTATCGAGAGTAATTGGCATGAAAATATCTCCGTTTCTACATAATATCTATTTTAATATTATAAAGCAGGGAGATATAGTTTTCAAATATATAATTTCTCTAGTTAGATATAGAAAACAGCTATAGCTTATCTTTAATAATGAATGAGTACCTTATAATCGTAATTGCCGATAGCCTTGCGCCCTTCAAGCTCATCAAGCTCAATCAGAAAGGCACAGCCGGCAACAATGCCTCCCAGTCTTTCAATCATTTCAATCGTTGCCTTAACGGTTCCGCCAGTTGCCAACAGATCATCAACAATCAAGACGCGCTGTCCCGGTTTGATAGCATCAGCATGCATCGTCAGCGTATCAATACCATACTCTTTTTCATAATTTGCTTCAATCACCTTGCGCGGGAGCTTCCCGGGCTTACGGACCGGAGCAAATCCGATGCCCAGCTCATAAGCAACCGGACAGCCGACAATAAAGCCGCGTGCTTCCGGTCCTACAATCATATCAATCTTTTTGTCTGTCGCATACTGGACAATTTCACGAACAGCATAGCTATAGGCATTTCCATTAGCCATCAAGGGACTGATATCACGAAAAAGGACTCCTTCTTCCGGGTAGTTCTCAATAGTTGCAATGTAATCTTTTAAATCCATTTTCTTACTTTCTAGGGCAATCTGCCAAAAAATCTTTTACTCTTTATTATAACATATTAGCGATAAAAATAGAACTACGCATCTTCCCTCTGAAAACAGAAAAAAACTCTCCTCACGGCTTTTAGTGAATGGTGTTTTTTCACTGTCCGCTGTGAGGAGAGTCTGTCACTTTCGTTCCAGACTGATCCTGAAACTATAAGGTCAGATTAAAGGCAAGACTTAGTCTTCCTGCCCCGATGTCAGATAATCATAAATTTCCTGCGGTGTGCCCAGAGCCATCAGCTCCTGAAATTTGACAAGCCGCTTTAAGTCCTGATAAATATGACTTTCAGCAATATCGCGTTTATCAGCGTCCTTATTGACAGTCATAATACCGTCCTTTATGGTGACAAAATCCAGTTCATCAAAAATCTGGATCATCTTGACAAGGAGAATCTCAGGAATATTGAGGTAGCGGCTCAGCTCTTTCAGCTTATAGCGGACATCAAATTCAGGATACTGGTAGATCGTCTTATAGAGCTTTGAAAACTGCTCACGCGTTCCATAGCCGGTCAGATAATAGCGGTGCTTAATATTATTTTTGAAGTAAATTGCTTCAAAATGGCGATCAGCAAACAGTGCCAGCAGGTCCCTTTCATTTTCAGGGACTTCCAGCAGGACCACAGCCTTACTAGCTGTTTTATCATCTAAAATCGGCACAGCTTGAGGCAGGGCGCTGCTGCGCGAGCGAATGTCCACCAGCTGAATACCTTCAATCCGAGCATCTACCAGCATGAGCTGAAGGCTGGTATTGCCATTCCACTGATTGACAGATAAGGTCACAGCCACTTCTAAATTCTGAGCCTGCTGGAATTCCTGAGCCAGAGCTCCCTGATTAAAGGCAATCAAATCAAACTCAGATGCTTCCTGAGCCAGACGAAGCTTAAGATGAGTACCAGCTTGCCCCATTGTTCTGGCCTGCTTCACCTTAAAATCCTTTACCAGAAAAACCGGTTTGGCATTATCCATTCCAAAGGGCGCCAGTTTTTCCAAACCTTTAACTGTTTCAAGACTCAGCTGCGGCAAAGAAAGCTCGGCATCAATCGTCAGCAGGTTCTTTTTAGAGAGGTCAATATGGTGTTCTTCAATGTAGGACACGAGGACTTGTTCAAGTTGTTCCAGTTTGTCGGCTTCCAGAGTCATGCCGGCCGCACCGCTGTGCCCGCCAAAAGCTGTAAATAAGTCTCTATGTTCATTTAAAGCCGCAAAAATATTGACTGCATCCAGACTGCGGGCGCTTCCTTTGGCCAAACCATTTTCAATGTTAAGGACAATTACCGGCTGGCTGATTTCTTCCATGATACGTCCTGCGACAATGCCTAAAACACCGGCATGCCAGCCTTCTTTGGCCAAAACCTGAGCAGGTTTTGTTTTGTCCACCATAGCCATGGCTTCATCAAAAATCGTCTGAACGATAGCTTTGCGTTCTTCATTTTTGTCATTAATCATGACCGCAATCGACCTAGCCTCATCTTCATCAAAGCCCGTCAGCAGCTCTACAGCAGGATTGGGATCGTCCAAGCGTCCCAGCGCATTGAGCTGCGGAGCTACTTTAAAACCGACAGTCTCTTCATCAATGCTGTCCGCCTGAACATCTGAGAGATCCAGCAATTCCTGCAAACCGATACGCTCAGTCTGCTTCAGCATTTCTAAGCCGTATTTAACCATGACACGGTTTTCGTCTGTCAGAGAAACCATATCAGCAATCGTTCCGATAGCCACTAAATCCAGCATTTCTACAGGAACAGACTCTAACAGAGCGCAAGCCAGTTTAAAAGCAACACCGCAGCCTGCTAAATAGTGAAAAGGATAGGCTACATCCGGATGTTCCGGATGAATAATGGCGTAGGCATCCGGCAGCTCCTCAGGCATACTGTGGTGATCTGTAACGATGACATCGACCCCTTGTTCTTGGGCATAGGCGATCGCTTCGTTGCCGGCAACACCATTGTCTACCGTAATGATCAGCGAAATTCCCTGCTGCTCAATAAAATATTTGTAAACACTTTGGTTGGGACCGTACCCGTCTGTAAAACGGTTGGGTAGATAGACTTGGCATTCTGCGCCCATCATCTCCAGTGCTTCTTTGACAATAGAACTGGATGTCATGCCATCTGCATCATAGTCGCCGTAGATTAAAATAGCTTCATCAGCTTCGATAGCTCGGCGAATTCGCTCAACCGCTTTTCCCATATCATTTAAAAGATAAGGATCGTGAAGCTGAGACAAATCCGGGTGTAAAAACTGCTCGAGAACATCGGCTTTTTTAAGGCCGCGCCCATAGAGAATCTGAGCTGCCGTCTGATTGAGCTTTTCTTTTTTTATCAGTTCAAAAAAGCCATCATCTGGCTTTTCTTCCTTTATTTTCCAATCAAATTTGGAGGTGATCATTTGTAATTAAATACCTTTCTGGCTAGAAAATCCGATAATCTTGGAAAAAGGGTATAGGCTTTGTGTGCTGCCTTCAAGGTCCAGGGCAGGTTAAGCTCCCGTTTGTTCTGTCCTAAAAGTGCAACTACTTTTTTAGCCACATCGCTCGGCTGCAGGGTAAATTCTTCAACACTTTTCAAATAAGTACCGCTGGGATCGGCCTGATCAAAAAATTTCGTCGCAATCGGTCCGGGATTGACCGTAGTCACATAGACCCCCTTGTCTGCCAGCTCCAAGCGCAGGGCATTGGAAAAACCGATAACGGCAAATTTGGTTGCTGAGTAAATCGTTGATTTGCTTGTAGCAATCAGGCCTGCCATGCTGGCAATATTGACGATATGGCCCTTGCCTGCTTCGGCCATCTTTTGACCGACAAGACGTGAAAAATTAATGGTCGCCAACGTATTAACATCAAACATTTCTCGAATGTCACTATTTGAAAATTGATCAAAATCCTTGAACTCACCAAAACCGGCATTGTTGATAAAAATATCAATGCGTCCGAATTCTTGATAAATCGTATCAACCATAGCCTTTACAGCCTCATCATCTGTAATGTCAACCGAAAAACAGCTCACTTGCTTGCGGTGAGCATACATGGTTTCCAATTTTTCCTTGCTTCGGCCGAGCAAAACAAGCTTGTCTGTCTGAGGAAGACGCTTGATTATCCCCTCAGCGATTCCACCGGATGCTCCGGTGATTACAATAATACGTTCGTTCATAGTTTTACTTCTTCTAAGTCCCTGACAACATGGACATCTTCAAAAATTTCCTGAGCATCGCTTCGCATTTTGCTGATATCCCGCGACAAAAAGCGGGCACTGATATGATTAAGCAATAACTTCTTAGCCGAAGCAGCCTTTGCTACTTTGGCTGCTTCCATATTGGTAGAGTGGCCGTGACGCTTGGCTAATTTTTCATCTCCCTTGCCATAGGTTGATTCATGAACCAAAACATCTGCCCCCAAAGCCAGACGAATACTGGCATCTGCTCTGCGGGTATCTCCCAAAATGGTGACAACTTTTCCTTTTTTGGGAGCTGAAACATAATCTTTGGCAATAATCTTTGTTCCGTCTTCCAGAACAACATCATGGCCATTTTTTATTTTGCCAAAAAGCGGACCAAAAGGAACACCTGCAGCAGCCAGCTTTTCAGCATCAAGCGCGCCTTCCAAGTCTTTTTGAACCACACGGTAACCCACACAAAAAATCGTGTGATCCAGCTTTTCAGCATAGACTGTGAATTTATCCGTTTCAAGAATCTTACCTAGGTGCTTATCATTAAACTCATGGAAATAAATGCGATAAGGCAGATGGGCACCTGAAGCCCGCAAACTGCTCATTACCAGTCCTTTGATCCCGACAGGACCGTAAATATCCACATCGGTCTGTTCTTCATTGGCCTGAAAAGCACGGCTCGATAAAAAACCCGGCAAACCAAACACATGGTCGCCATGCAGGTGGGTGATAAAAATTTTTCTGATTTTACGCGGTTTAATTGTCGTTTCTAAAATCTGGCGCTGCGTTCCTTCTCCGCAGTCAAACATCCAAATTTCATTGATTTCATCTAAAAGTTTTAAAACAAGGCTTGATACATTTCTGGCTTTAGCCGGCTGACCGGCGCCAGTCCCTAAAAATTGAATTTCCATACTGACTATACTTTCTGTTTATACGTTTCTATACTGGTTAATCTTTAACAATGTAAAGCACAGCTTGACGCTGAGCGTAACTGTAATAGCGCTGACCTTGGTAGGCCTTAGCCACTTCCATGATTTCTTCCTGATTGAAACTTGAGATTTTAATCGTTCCGTTTTTTAATCTCTGAATATCACTAAGAAGCGCCGAATCTTCTTTAATCTGGTTACTCTCACCCTCTTCAAATGTCAAAGGTTTCATTTTTATGGTCTGAGCATTCACAAAAATCTTATACTGAGGAAAAATCTGCGCCAATTCAAATAAAAGACTGTCAGTAATCGGCTCGTCCTGCTCACTGAAAACCTGAGCGACTTCTTCTTCATTTTCATAGGCAAAACCATAGGATTTTCCCGACAAATTAAGACGGACAAAAGGTTTTTGCTCGTCAAAGGAAGGGGTGTCATTCAACAGCTGCAGTTTTTGACTCAAGTCAAAATAATAATCGGTTGCCGCCTCGGGCGACTGTTTTTGGTAAATTTCAGCAAAATAGGCGTTAATCACACTCGGCGGCGGCGTGATAAAAGCCAGCTTGTCTGCATCTGACAGAGATGCCAGTTTATTTTCTAAATAAACCTTGTCCAAGCCGGTGAACCCGCCGTACTTAAGAGCTAAGTCAAGATAGTTCGACATAAACTGTTTCCAGCCTCCACTTGTTTTTCTCTGCAATATAGCCTTTAATCTCTTTGCCCTCCTGCTCAGTATCATAGAAGTCAAGCAGGGCTATGCGACTGAGATCATAGAGTTTATAGGCATTTTCAGCAGTTATCTTAAGAGTGAAAGGCACAAACATACTCTTTAATTTCTCCACAATAGCCTGACGTAAGACCAAAGCTCCTTCTTCAGACTTAGCCGAAAGACTGACATAAGGATACTGGCTTGCTGTAAAGTCTTTGACCTTGTCCATCTTATTGTAAACTACTAAACGCGGAATAGCTGACATCCCAAGATCAGACAGGATATTTAGAACAACGCGTTCATGGTTCTCATGATTAGGATCACTGGCATCAACAATATGCAGCAGCAAATCAACCTGACGGCTCTCTTCCAGCGTTGATTTAAAAGCGGCGACAAGTTCGGTCGGTAAATCCTGAATAAAACCGACAGTATCTGTCAGAGTTGCCTGAAAACGATCAAGCAGATAAATCTGCTTGGTCGTCGCATCAAGTGTCGCAAAAAGTTCATTGGCTTCATACTGGTTCTTGTCCGTCAAAAGGTTCATAATTGTCGATTTTCCGGCATTGGTATAGCCAATCAAACCAATCTTAAATGTCTCCGAATCCAGCCGTTTCTCCCGGTTGGTTTCACGATTTTTAGCTACGGTTTTAAGCTGTTTTTCAACATCGGCAATTTGTTTGCGAATACTGCGGCGATTAAGTTCCAGCTGACTTTCACCCGGACCGCGGCTGCCGATTCCCCCAGCCTGACGGCTAAGCATAACTCCTTGTCCAGAAAGACGCGGCAGCATGTACTTGAGCTGTGCCAGATGAACCTGAAGTTTTCCTTCATGACTTCTGGCCCGCATGGCAAAGATATCCAAAATCAGCTGCATCCGGTCAATCACCTTCAGACCCAACGCAGCCTCCAAATAGGTGTTCTGACGGGGTGTCAGCTGATTATTGACAATCACGCTGTCAACAGCCTCGATCTCAGTAAACTGCTTAATTTCCTGCAGTTTTCCTGATCCGATGAGACTCTTGCTGTCGCAGCGTTCTCTTTTTTGGGAATAGGAATGAATGACCTTAGCTCCTGCTGTCTGTGCGAGACTGGCCAGTTCTTCCATGGACATTTCAAAATTTTTACTGCCCGTCAAATCCACACCGACAAGGATAACACGTTCTTGTTTTTGACCGGTTTCAATCATTCATTTCTGCCCCTCTCTTTCACCAGTTTTCACTCTTTTTTATTGCAAATCAGAAGAGTGATTTTACACATTATTATATCACAGCTGCCTGGAAAAGTCAGACAATTTTGCTATTCTTTATCAGTCCTTAACGAATGTAAAACACATTTAAAGGAAGAAAAATATACCCCCAAAAAAATCCTATTCCCCAAAGAAAGTCGCTGTGCTCCTTCATGCTAAAGCGGTGGATTTTTACCTAAAAAATCAGCCACTGCCTGATCTATTTTCTCCTTGTAATCTGCATCACTAACCCTGTAAAAATCAACTGCCATACGGTTTTTAAACCAAGTCAGCTGACGCTTGGCAAAACGCCGAGTGTTTTGCTTGATTTGAGCTGCCGCTGTTTCCAAGCTAATCTCTCCTGCAAAATAAGGGAAGAGCTCCTTGTAGCCAATGCCGCGGCTGGCCTGTGACTGAGGATAATTCTCATACAGCCATCTCGCTTCATCCGGCAATCCCTGAGCCATCATCTGATCAACACGCCGGTTAATCCGCTCGTACAGCTTTTGGCGGTCATCATTTAGACCAATCACTAAAAAATCATAAGGTTTCTCATGATTTTGGGCTCCCTGACTGAACTTGCGGAGTTCCAGCGCTCGGGTGGCACGGCGGCGGTTTGCTTCCGGCAGTTTGATGTCATACGTCTTCAGCAGACCAAAAAGCTCCTGGTCTGACAGCTCCTCCAATTCTTTGCGATAAGTGAGAACTTCGTCTTGATTGACCTGACCGCCCAGATGATAACCTTCCAGCAAACTCTGCAAATACAGCCCGGTTCCTCCTACAATAATTGGCAGATGCCCGCGCTGCCTGATAGTTTCAACAGCACTCCTTGCTTCCTGAACAAAGTCAAAAGCTGAGTAGCTCTCACTGACATCACGTACATCCAGCAGATGATGCGGAACCGCTCTCTGCTCAGCTGCACTTGCTTTGGCCGTTCCAATATCCAGCTTGCGGTAAACTTGCTGACTGTCTCCGCTGATGATTTCTCCTTGATATTTTTGAGCCAACTCTATACCCAGAGCTGTTTTACCGACTGCTGTCGGACCTAAGACCACAAGTATTTTTTCTTTCATGCACTTTTTCCTTGAAAAAAACGGTAATTTTTAAGATAATAGTACTATTATAACATATAAAAGGAGTCTTATTTATGGCTAAAAAACATGCATTCGCTAGAGGTCTCGCGACAGGTGTCATCGGCACTGCTGCAACGGTGGCCGGAGCTGTCTTCGCTGTTAAGAAAACAATTATTGATCCGGAAGAAAAGAAAGCCGCTTTCATTGAAGAAAATCGCAAAAAAGCTGCGCGCCGCCGCGTTACTCGATAAACATTTTTAAAATCGTCCGCAGGGACGATTTTTTTATTTCCTATGAAATATTTTCCTCAAACAAGTATTACTTCTCCTCGCCCAGTATAATCACAAGAGTTCCTCTCGTCTCTTTCTTTGCTGAGCTTATAGCAAACAAAGAAGCAGCTGACAATGAGACTAAGAAAAGCAGATTTGGTTCGCACAGCACAATCACATCCCTTTGTTTTCAAGTGTCTTTTGATTTTTTCTTGACTATTGCCTGTCAATATGGGAAAATATTTTTATAAAATGAAAGGGGTTACAATATGATTATTGGTGTACCTAAGGAAATTAAAAACAATGAAAATCGCGTTGGTCTGACGCCAGCTGGTGTGCTGACGCTCAAACAGGCCGGGCATAGCGTCTGGGTCGAAAAGGATGCCGGGCTTGGATCCGGTTTTACCGATGCTGAATATCAAGAACAGGGGGCTGTTATCAAAGAAAGTGCTGCTGAAGCTTGGGCAGCTGACATGGTCATCAAGGTTAAAGAACCTTTAGAAAGTGAATACCAATTCTTCCGCTCTAATCTTTTGCTGTTTACTTATTTGCACTTAGCACCGGCACCGGAATTGACGCAGGCTCTGATTGACGGAGACGTCATTGCCATTGGCTACGAAACCGTTGTGGATCACGGCACACTTCCGCTGCTCAATCCCATGAGTGAGGTGGCAGGACGCATGGCAACTCAGCTCGGCGCTCAGTTCCTGACCAAAATTGAAGGCGGATCAGGCATCCTTCTGGGCGGTGTTCCCGGTGTTAAAAAAGGCCATGTGGTTATCATCGGCGGCGGCAATGTCGGTGTTAATGCTGCACAAATGGCTGTCGGACTCGGTGCCAAAGTCACTGTTATTGATGTCAATCCAAAACGCTTGGCTGAGCTGGATGCGCAGTTTGACGGCAAGGTACAGACACTCATGTCCAATCCGCTCAATATCGCAGAAAGCGTCAAAGACGCAGACCTTCTCATTGGGGCTGTTTTGATTCCGGGAGCACGCGCACCAAAACTGGTAACTAAAGACATGGTCGCACAAATGCGGGCAGGTTCTGTTATCATTGATGTTGCTGTTGACCAGGGCGGTATCATTGAAACAGCTGACCGCGTGACAACTCATGATGACCCAACCTATCTGGTTGACGGAGTGGTTCACTATGCGGTTGCTAACATGCCTGGAGCTGTCGCTCGCACATCGACTCTTGCTCTGACAAATGCTACCCTGCCTTATGCCCTTGAATTAGCCGATAAAGGCGCTGATAAAGCTGTTGCTGAAAGTACAGCCCTGCGCACCGGCCTCAATATTTACCGCGGCAAAGTAACCAACAAGGCTGTAGCCGACTCGCTGGGACTTGACTATACAGATTTATAAAAAGCAGACCCGAGGGTCTGTTTTTTTGGTAATAGCGGAGCAGTTTGCTTGAAAACCTGTCTGCAGCAATGATTTTCCAAAATAAAGTGCAGGGATTTGTAAACCTTATTCAAATCCAGCAACTGTGCAATTGATATCTTAAATTGAGAAATTCTCCTTAGCTAATTAAGGAGAATTTTTATAACGACTGACAATAGGAAACAAGAATCTGGGCAAAGACTTCTGGCATTTGCCGATTAAGCACATGCCGGCCGCCTTTGATGATTTTCAGCTGAGCATGCTTTAACAGCGCAGTCATTTGCTTGGCTGCTTTTAAATTAGCCTTGTCCTTATCCCCGCACATCAAAAGACAGGGAATGTCTGAGTTTTTAAGGCTGACAGACAAGTCAAACCGGCTTAAACCGCCATAAAAGGTCAGCAAATTATCTTTATCCATGCCTCGTTTGGCAAGGAAAGCTTTTGGTATCAGCTTAGACAAAAAAAGCTGCCATTTATACGTGTTATTGCCGTCGAATTGATATTGCCCTGCCGCCGATACGACAGCAATCATATGCTCAGCTGGGTTCTCCAAAAAAGACAAAGCCAGCATAGCCCCCAGCGATAATCCAACTAAAATAAAATCTTCGTGAATTGCCGCCAATTCTGAACCTACCCGCTTGTGCAACTCTTCAAAAGTCTCAGGCAGCCGCCCGTCCGTAAATAAGTCTAAGGCCAAGCAATCATAGTCAGGCAGGGCTGCAATCACCTCATCCCAAGATGAAGCATCTTGACCCAGGCCATGAAGAAATACTAATTTCATATAATCTTTTCCTTACAAGAATCTATTTTTTGTTTAAAGCACTGCTCAGCTTGTTCTATATAAGTGACAAAAGCCTCGTAGCTTGTGCAATCCTTTGGTATATCCAGTCCAATTTTCTCCACGATAATTTTGGGCTCTCGTTCTTTTGGTAACAGTTGTGAACACTGATAATCAACAGGTTTCTCTTTGTGATTAGGGAAAAGATAGATTCCTCGCTTGGACTCAAAACGATACATATAAGCTACTACCTGCAAATAATCTCGTCCATTGATATGATCCATAGGCTTATATTTGGCATCCGCAACAATCGGTCTATCTGATAACGAGAGAAAGTCTGGATAAATTCTTCCATTTCCATTTTGAAATAAGTAATAAGCGCCTGTCCTGCTCTTATTTTGAGGATGCTCAAATTCAGGCAATAAGGTAGCTGCATATTCCTCCCAGAGCCAAGCACCATCAATCAGAAATCCCAAAACTTCTCGTTGATTTTCTTGATAAGGCATGACCGTTTCCTGCCTCAAAATCGCCAGACAGAGACGCTGTAAATCGCGATACTCATGGTAATAAGCATGGCGCATCGGATTCTTACTGTTAACATGGACAATTCTCGCCAAGGGTTGTGCTTGATAATGCTGACTGTTTTGGACAAGCGCCTCCACATTTTCACGGCTGGTTTTATCAGACAACCACAAATCAGCATAGCCCTCTTGCTTTAGGTATTCAATCGTATAGCGCACCAAATGAATGAGAGCATTTTCACTGCTGCGCTCGCGAGTATTATAAGCAATCCTGCCGGTAAAAGGCACGTCTTCCTTGATAAAGCGGTTAACATCAACTCGTCCGCGAATATAGGCATCATTGTAGTGAAACGCTTGATATTCCTTGTAAACACCCTTAATCAATGCTCTATTAAGGTAATAAGGAAAGAGGAAAACTAAAAAATTCAGATAAGTTTGCGAACGAGCACTCATCATAAAACTTGTCACATTAAAATGCAATACCTTTTCCAGCATACAGAAGAAAAAGAAATTATCCTCATCGTCAAAACGAGACTGGATAAAAAGTTCTTCCTCACCATACTTCAAAATCCCCATGACATTGCTGGTTTGCAACCTATCTCCAATTACCTCCAAAACCTTTTGACTGCTTTCAAGGTCGTCAGATTCAGATAAATCAGACGGAAAGATAAAAAGCCCTTCTTTTTGAAAATTTTCCAATGTTTTATTAGCAATCTGCTTTAAAAAATCATCAGAAATTTTAATACTATCACGCTGGCAACCGCTATTATCCTTAAGAGTTATCATCAGCAGCTTCCTCAATTTTATCTGGCGAATAATAGGCTTTCTCAAAAGACTCCATCAATTCTTTTTCATTAAGCTGACCGCGGACATAATCCTCCAAAAGCGGCTGCAAATAATCAAACCAGAGCACCTCATAATTGTAATCAAGCTCCTTCAGTTTCAAGAAATAAGAGGGACCGATATGATAGTGATTGTTGAGACCATCAGCCTTAGAAATAGCACTGTTGAGATTGGTCAATCGTGCCTTTGCTCCCTCAGCATTGTCACCTAGTTTATCCAACATACTAAGCTGTTCCTCTGCCGTTACCTCAACAAATCTGAAGCGGCGGCGCATAGCAAAATCAAAAGTATCCACCGAACGATCAATATCATTCATAGTGCCAATGATATAGACATTCTCAGGAACATAGAATTTTTCATCAGTATCATGCAGATTGGCATACTGGGTTGAAACCGTACCAGCTTCACCGCGATAGCTTGGGTCAATAGAGAAGAATAATTCTCCAAAAATCTTGGAAATCTCTCCGCGGTTGATTTCGTCGATGATGAAGACGAAGTCTTTACGTTCTTTAGTAACTGCCTTATGAGCATTTTTAGTTTTTTCTTTATTTATCTGTTTAAAAAGAGCTAGATAGTAAGAATACCCTTGAGTTGCATGCTGCTTTTCAAAGAAATGCGTAATTTCATTAACTTGATTAAAATTTCTACCTGAACCTAGCATTTGTTCTATATCTTGAATGCTTATTTTTAATTTATTTGCTACCTCATTATCAGGAATAGAAATATGAATATTTTTTTCATCAATATCTGTTACAAAGAATTTATTGCGTTGTGTTTTGAATTCCTGAGCAGGAAATTCCATATTTGCAAAAAATGTAGAAATCTTATTACGAGCGTCATTCTCATTCTTGATAGCTTTTGCAGATTTTTGCGAATCAATAAAATTCTTTTTCGCTTTCTGGCAAAATTTCTTAAAAATCCCATCCTGCAATTCAAAGCCAATCTGACCATCAGCACTTGAGACAGGACGCAGCCCCTCCACAAAATCCGTATAATCATAAGACGGATGGAATTGGACAAAACCAATTTGGTCATCATTTCCGCCAGTCAGCTCCTCAGCAATCTGCCTAGCAAGATAAGTTTTCCCAGTCCCCGGCGCACCGCGGAGGATGAGGTTTTTGGATTGTCTCAGAACCCGAGCGTATTTACTATCGTTGTAACTAGGCTGTGGTTCTTCTATTATATTATGATTTTTAGATATCAATGTACGATAGATTTCGCTTTCTTTAATATTCATATACTGATCAAAAAAACTTATTAAAGCATCATTCGGGACATTCTCATCATTCAGATCAAAATCATTTATCTTAGCGTCTATGCCCGTTTTATGGTCAACTTTATTTGAATCCCAAATTACAATACTTACTTTATCAATAGTTTTTGAATTAAATGTAAACCGTAAATTAGCCCATAAATTATTGTCAATATAATAGTCGATATAAGGTACTGTTGATGATCCCTTTTTGGTTGGACCATAAGAAGACCCAGATTTCAAATGAATGTCAAACCATTTATTATCAATTCTTACTTTATCAATTTTCATATTTTTACTTGATTCAAGTTTATAATTATCTTTCTCAAAACTATCAGGAGACAAATGTGGAGACCTATCGCTACCTCCCTTAATATTAATATTCGCCTGTTCTACAAATCTCCTAAGTAAATTCTTAAATTCATTATATTTATCTGACATCTTGATTTCTCCTATACTATCTCCTCTTCCCCTATCCCATTCTCTTCCAATATTTCTTGGATGCGGTCGAATTTGAGGCGGAAGTGTTCGAGTTTGTGGCCGTCTGAGCCGATGGAGTATTTGCGGCAGCCTAGGTTTTTGACCAGGCTAACAGCGTAGCGGTAAAGGTCTTCGTGTCCGTAGAGATACATGGATTTACTGTTGAGCTCGAAAGCTAGGTTGTGGTCTATCATTTTTTGGAAGATGCGGATGAGCTGGGGTTCATAGGCTTTTAATTCATCAACCGTCACATCAAAGAGGCGGAAACCATAGTCAAAATGCGCCAGCACATCAGCTTCCACGCGTCCGACGGCATATTCCAGCTTGTCCAGATACTCCTGAATGATAGCATTTTTATCCATATCTGCCACTTCGTCATCCAGATAGTCGTTGACACCGTTGTGATGGACAGAAAGGAGCTTGAGGTCATAGTCTTTGTCTTTTAGGAAGCTGATGAGGTCAGCTTCGCGGGGCTGATAGTAGCCGATTTCAATGCCTTTTTTAATGCGGTTGCCATACTTAGCATTCAGCTCTGCTATTTCCTTAGAATAAGCCTCATAATCGGGCACGTCATCCTGCTTGGTGTAAGGATTTGAGAGGTCATAGTGCTCGGTTGTTACCAGCTCTCCCTTATAGTTTTCAAGATAATCTTCAAAACGGGCCTGAGAGTCATAGGAAAAATGGGTGTGTAAATGGTTATCGCGCATGGTTATGCCTCCTTCTTTCTCCTTTATTATACACTAAATTCGCTCCCTTTTTATTATAGTTTACAGCTATACCTTTCTCCGTAAAATACCAAATACTTATTTTCAAAAGGACCTAGGCTAGGATCAATAAGACCATTAGAAGAAATCGCTAAAAAATTCAGGTGACTAAGCTCTTTCCTCGTTCAAACAAAACGAAGGCATCACTTTCGGAAAAAGAAAACCGAAACTGATACCTTCGCTTTTTTAGGATCAAAGAATGCTGATGTCAAAGTGCTTGCAATCGGTCTGACCGGCTTTGACAAAGCTGACCGAGCGTTTTTCTTCAAAAAGATCAGACTCTTCAAGCGACGTTGACAGACCACTCCAAGGTTCCAGCGCTATAAAGGGGCTTTTGTTGGCAGTTGACCAGAGGATCAAGTAAGGGAAATCCGCAAAATCCAGACGAATGCCCTTATTATGATTTTTAGAGCGCAGAGTGACACTTCTTGATGTTAATTGATCCAAAGTAATGGCATCATGCGCAAAAAGGGAGTAATCCAAATCAAGAAATTTTTGCTTTTCAAAAAAAGGTGTCCTATCTTGTAAATCCAGCAGCCCTGTATCAGGAAAAGACTTCGGCACTGTACAGGTTTCCTCTTTTTCAAACTCCAGATAGTAGTCCTCATAGCGATCACCCTCTACAAGCGGACAGTTAAAGCCGGGATGCCCGCCGATAAAGTAGGGCATGGTTTTTTCCGTTTCCTTGTTCGTAATGTGATACTCTGTACGAATGGCTGAGCTCTTCAAGCTATAAATGATTTTTAATTCAAACTGGTAGGGGTACTGTGCCAGCATGTCCTCATCCGGCGCAATAGTAAAGGCAAGACTGTCCTCACTGAGCTGCTTAAAGGTGAAATTCTTCTTTCGCACCAATCCGTGTCTGGGAATAAGACCGGTAAAATGTGCCTGTTTATCCGAATCGTAAATAGCCCAGTCATTTCGCAAACTGCCGCAAATGGGAAAGAGCACCGGTGCCTGAGAACTCCAGTATTGAGGGTCTCCCTGCCATAAATATTCCAAACCGTCTTTATCTTTGATAGAAGACAGGGCACCGCCAAATTCTTTAAACTGGACTGTAAGCTGTTCATTTTTTAGTTCGATTGTCATATTTATCCTCACTGTTTAGTCTTTAAAATAAAGCAAGAGCGCAGCCAAAGACTGCAGCTCTTGCTTATAAAGTCCTTTCGAAAATAGCAACGCTTTATTTTAGCTGATGATTTAACAGTCTGTGTGTTAATAATTAAATAATGGAGTATTGTTAAGTTCTAGCAAACAAGAAAGTGCTGCAAAATCATCAGTCAATAGTGTGCGTTTCAGCTAATTTTTTATACCAGTAAGCACTCTTTTTCGGATAGCGCTCCTGCGTATCAAAGTCCACATAGAAGAGGCCGTAGCGTTTTTCATAGCCGTTTGACCAGGAGAAAACATCCATCAGGGACCAAATAAAGTAACCTTTAACATTGGCACCGTCAGCAATGGCATCGGAAATGACTTCCAAATGTTTCTTCACATAATCAATGCGTCCGTCATCATAAACGGTATTGTCCACAAACTCATCTTTGTAGCCGAGACCATTTTCAGTGATATAGATTTTCTTATAGTTAGGATAATCTCTTTTCACGCGCATGATTTGGTCGTACAGTCCTTGTGGATAGATGATCCAATCCCAATCTGTTTTTGGAATATTGGTTGGCGCTTCTCTGCGGCCGACACCCTTAATTTGGTATTTGGAGCTGCCTTTTTCACCTTTTCCGTTATGAATAATCTCGGTTTCCCCATCAAAGGCGCGCATCCAGTCGCTCATATAGTAGTTGATACCCAAGAAGTCATTCAGATCCTTAGCCGCTTTGAGCGCTGCAAAATCATCATCGCGCAAATCCAGCTCCCCGCCGTTAACAGCTAAGATATGATTGACCCCTTCCATGGTCTTATCAGAATATTCTCCCAGATAAGTGGCATCAAGAATAAATTTATTATGAATAATATCTTCCAGCTCTGCGGCACGCACATCATCAGGGTTAGATGGATCGTAAGGATACTTGGTCGGCAGGGCGTGAACCACACCGATCTCACCGGAGTAGCCGCCGTCTTTAAAGAGCTTGACTGCGCGGGCATGAGAAACCATCATGTTATGGTGGGATTGGAAAACCTTGGCCAAGTCATACTTGATACCCGGCGGGAATTTTCCAACCAGATACTGACCGTCGCCAATAGGGCCGATTTCATTGAAGGTTGTCCAATAGTTGACTTCCGGAAATTCCTTAAAACAGAATTCTGCGTAATCCACAAAGTAGTCTATGTTTTCCCGATTGAGGAAATCACCTTTGGAATGGAGTGCCTCCGGCGTGTCAAAATGGTGCAGCGTTACAAATGGTTCAACATGGCGCTTGTGGCATTCGGCAAAGAGCTTATGATAGAAGTCTACCCCTTTAGGATTGACCTCGCCAGAGCCTGTCGGGAAAATTCGCGACCAGGCAATGGAGATGCGAATGCCGTTGACACCAAATTCTTCGGCCAATTTCAAATCAACAGGGTATTTGTGGTAAAAATCGCTGGCAGGCTCTGCTGTGTACCAATAATTATCTTCCAGATACTTGTCCCAGGCAACAGGACCTTTTCCTTCGCCTTTGGTGACGCCTTCTGCTTGATAAGCAGCAGTTGCGCCGCCAAAGATAAAATCGTTCGGTAATGTTTTAGTCATCTTGTGACCTCTCAATCTTTAAATTGCTCTTCAACAAAAGCCAAAGCTCCCTGACCGTCGCGAGTCAGCTGAATGTATTGGGCTCCTTCAGTCTTAGCCAATTTAATACCCAGCTTGTCTGTTTCTGCTTTCATATCTTCATAGTTAGATGCCACTTGCGGTGCCAAAATAACCAATTGATACTGCGGCAGAATTTCACGGTGGGCACCGTAACTGCCAGCTGCTGCCTTGACAGGTGCCCCGTATTCGGCTGCTGCCTTATTCAGTGCATTTGCCAAGAGACCGCTGGTACCGCCGCCGGCACACAGAACCAAAACATTGGTCTGTTCAGTGATTGCGCTGTCCGTAGCTTCAGCAGCACCGGCATTTTCAAGAATAGCATCTGCTTTTTTGGTATCAAAGTTAGCGGCAACTTTTTCTTTGAGAGAATCCGCTGCACTGCTGCCCTCAGCTTCTTCTGCTAAGATTTGTTCATCATAGACCTTGACAAACGGATAGTAAATAGCGACATCAACTACAATCAAGAGAGCTGCAAGGACAAAGGCCAATACGCCAAACCCTGTTCCCATGACAATACCCAGCGGTCCCGGAGTTGTCCAAGGAAGGTTCACGCTGAAACTGTTCATTCCCAAAGTATCTACAAAGAATTTGAAAATCCAAACATTAACGATTGGCGTCAGAATAAACGGAATAAAGAAGACCGGGTTTAAAACAATAGGTGCGCCAAATAAGATCGGTTCATTAACACCAAAGAAGGTTGGAACAACAGACGCACGGCCGATAGCCTTATTGCGCTTCGATTTTGTCAGCCACATGAACATGAAAGGAACAACCAAGGTCGCACCTGTTCCGCCCATGGTAACGATAAACATTTGAGTTCCTGATGTAATGACCTTATCCGCATGCTGGCCTGCCTGAAGCAGATGATAGTTGGTTTCAACATTGGCATAGGTAATGGCTGCAATAGCCGGTTCCACGATAGAAGGACCGTGAATACCGACAAACCAAAACAGTGCATAGGCTCCAAAGATAATGGTAATTCCAAGATAACCGTCAGCAGCTGAAAACAGAGGCGCCAGCAAGGTTCCGATTGATTCTGCCACATTTACGCCAAGAAGCGCTTTGATTCCCAGCTGAATAGCATAAAGAATAATGATTGAAAAAGCAAATGGGAAGATATCCTTGAATACTTGAGAAATATTTGGCGGAACTTCCTCAGGCATGCGAATAGTTACATTATTTTTGACGCAGACCTTGTAGACATTAACTGTAATAAAGGCTGCAATGAAGGCTGTCAAGAGACCCTTAGTTCCCATAAAGGCACTTAAGAAACCGCCCTCTTTAGCAGGGTTAGCTGCCATGATTAAGAACCCGGCCATTGATGCCAGCATGGTTGAGATAAAGTTAATCTGATTGGTATCATCTAAGCGACGATTCATCGAATCTGTCAAAGATTTGGCCGTTGTACCGGCAACCAGAAAACCGATAATCCCCATCGTATAGTTGTATGGTGTCATCAAGCCGTTTTCAATATCTTTAGGCCAAGAAAAGCCGAAGATATTAGGCACATAGGCAATCAGAAGAAAGATACTGGAAAACAGGATAACAGGCATCGCTGAAATGAAACCATCACGAATGGCGCGAAGGTAAATATTGCGAGACACCTTTTCAAAGAAAGGCTTTCCTTTCTCGATCTGAGCAATTAATGCGTTCATATTTAGCTACCTCTCTTATATAGTTCAATTAAGTGCTTCATCAAATCTTTCAGCAATATGGTTGTCATCAAATGATCCTGACCGTGCATCAGGGTGACACTCAGCTCAATAGCATCTCCCTGTGCTTCTTTTGTTAAAAGACTGGTCTGAGCTTTATGAGCGTCAGTAATGCAGTCCTCAGCTGCTGAAACAAGCTCTTCAGCCTTAGCAAAATCTCCTGCCTGAGCAGCATTCAAGGCTTCAAGCAATTTTGAACGCGCATCGCCGGCATAGGCTACAATCTCAAACCCTAAAAGAGTCGCTTCTTCTCTGTTCATAGTGATTCTCCTTTTAAAAATATTAAACCTTTGTTTTCCACGATGTTGCTGTTTTTTGCAGCACTTTATTGAGCTCATCAATGTTTTGGAAGCCTGTTGTCCGCAGCCATTCACGCGCTGCAGACTGGCCTTTTTCAATATAGTCTTTAACACTGCCTGCCCAGGTAGCACGGCCGCAAAGAACTCCGTTAAAGTTTGCTCCTGATTCATGGGCAAAGACGAGGGTATCTTGGAATAATTTAGCCGATACGCCGGCACTCAGGTAAATGTAAGGAAGATTAGTTGCTTCATCCTGCTGTTTGAAGTAGGCTGCTGCTTCTTCCTTGCTGTAAAGAACTTCGCCGTCGCCAAATCCTTCAACATAATTCATGTTAACTGGAACTTCAACCTTAAGGACATCAATATTAAAGCGCGGATTTGAAAAGACTTTCATGGCTTCAATAACCTTGTGCGGCTTAACCTTAGCATAGTCAGGACTGGCTGCGTCTGCAATCTTTTCGTCATAAGCCAAAATTTCCAAGAAGAAAGGAATATCTTCTGCTACGCATTCAGAACCAATGCGTTCAATATAGGCTTGTTTTTGCTGATTGAGTTCAGCTGAGCTGTCCACATCATAGTAAAGCAAGAACTTAACAGCATCTGCGCCTTGTTCTTTCAGGCGTTTGGCTGACCAAACATCCAAGCAGTCGGGCAGCCGTTTAGTACTGGTTGTGTCATAGCCTGTTTTTTCATAGGCCAAGAGCAGGCCGGCATTTTTATCAAGAGCTTTGGTGGCAGGCAGACCGTATTCAGGATCAAGCAGCATTGAAGACGCGTAAGGAGTCAATTCCTGTGCAACCAAAACCTTTAATTCTTCCATTTGCTCCACAGTCGGCTCTTGTGTTTGATGCTGTGCCATCAAACGTTTCAAAGCTCCGCGCTGGTCAAAGGCAAGGGCTGAAATAATCCCCTTGTCATCGCTTAATTTTTCCATGTATTTGCGTTTTTGTTCTGTCAGTACCATCTTTAAACCTCTTTTACTTGAATTTGTTGATACAGCGTATCATAGTTGGCCATATTGACATGACCGGTCATTTTTTCCTGAGCATTCAGCATGCCAAGAACATTTGCTTTTTTCAGCAGGGCAGCGTCATCTTCGCTGTGTGCCAGCGCCGATGCTATTCCGGCTACAGTTGAGTCGCCAGATCCGACCGGATTGACAACCGCAATCTTGGGAATATCCACCTTGTAGAATTTATCCCCATGCTTAGCAAAAGCCCCGTTTGCTCCCAGAGAAACAATAATCCACTCAATTCCTTCAAATAAAGGATCAAGCAGGACTTCTTTCAGGCTGGCTGCATCTTCTGAAATATCTTTTCTTAATAACTGTGACAGCTCTTCGCTGTTAGGCTTGATAACAGTTGGTTTTTCTGAAGACCTAAGAACAGCCTCAAGTGCTGCTCCAGAGCAGTCAAGGACTGTTTTTTTACCATACAGATTTGCCAGTCCGACTAATTTTGCATAGTAGTCCTTTTCAAGACCTTCCGGCAGACTGCCGGAAAAAGTGATTACATCAAAAGATTTGACAAGCATTCTAAAATGATGCAGAAATCCTTCAGCTTCACTGGCATCAATTAAGGGACCGCTTTCAAGAATTTCCGTTTGCAGTCCTTCGTGCAGAATTGCGATGCAGTTTCGTGTTTCACCGTGAATAGGGAAAAACTGATGCCGGATGCCAGCCTGCGTCAGCTTTTCAGTCAGGTAATCACCCAACCTGCCGCCAATCAAGCCTGTCGCAATGACATCATCACCTGCTTCTGACAGCACACGTGTCACATTCAGACCCTTGCCGCCCGGCGTTTTAGTGACCTCAGAGACGCGATTGACAGTGTCCAGCTTTAGTTTATCCAGCGGATAAGAAACATCAATAGAAGGATTCATCGTTACGGTAAGAATCATGAAATAAACCTTTCTTAATCGTGATATTCTCCGCGATCCCATTTATCAAGGAATTCTTTAAAGAAATCAGGATCTGCTTGATCAGCATTTGAGGTTTCAATATGAGCGATTTTAGCAATCAGTTTTTTGTTTTCTTCAGTTTCTTTGTATTCTGCTTTGATGAAAGCTTCAATGATATCATTCATCAGAAGACCGCCGGTAATCTTGCCGCCAAAACCGATAACATTAGCATTGAGTTCTTCTTTGGCATAGAGAGCGGAAGTCATATCACGCACTAAAGCTGAGCGAACACCCGGTACTTTGTTAACAGCATTATTGATACCAACACCCGTACCGCAGATACAAATGCCAAGATCTGCCTGTCCGCTGACAACAGCTTCTCCGACTTTTTTCCCGAAAATAGGGTAGTGGGTGCGGACGTGGTCATAGGTTCCAAAGTCAAGTACTTCATAACCTTTTGATTTTAAAAATTCTGAGACAGCCATTTTTTCATCTGTCACAATGTGGTCACAGCCGATAGCGATTTTCATTTTTCTTCTCCTTCTTTTTTAGCACATCTTGTTAAGCATATCCACGCGGATTTGGTGACGTCCGCCGTCATAGTGGCCTTCAACAAATCCTTTGGCAATGTTTTTTGCCAATTCATCACCGACAATCTCGGCACCCATGGTAATGATACGCGCGTTATTGTGAGCGCGGGTCATGTAAGCAGAGCGTTCATCCGATACTTCTGCAGCTACCATACCTTTGATTTTAGTTGCGACCATAAAGGAACCGGCACCATAAGCATCAATGACAATACCCAGATTGTCCTCAGCTTTGTTAACTTCTGCTGCCACAGCCAAAGTTACATCAACGAAATCCTGCCCTTCTGCACTGACATCCACAATGTCAAAGTCTCTTGCCAGCAGATAATCTTTGACAACATCTTTAAGTCTTTCTCCTGCCTTATCGGCACCAAGTACAATTGCCATTTTTCTTCTCCTTTGTTTGTTTTTGTTTGTTACAAGATAATAATAAACTAAAGCAAACATTTTGTCAAGAAAAAATTGAATATTTTTGTTTATTTTAAAAAATACCGATAAACACCGATTTATCAATAACTTTCTGTAATATTCAATTATTTTTAGAAGATTTCTAGGATTTAAAATTGTTCTTTTTTGTTTATAATTGTGATATTTTTCTATCTTTATGCTATAATATCATCAAAAGAACACTGCGTAGGAGATTTATATGATCAAAAAAGAGAGATTAAATTGGATATTAGAACAATTAAAACATCAAACCATTATTACCGTAAATGACATCATCAAAGAACTCGGAGTTTCTGATATGACCGTACGGCGCGATTTGGCGGAACTCGAAAAAGAGAACCAGCTGATCCGGGTGCACGGCGGTGCTCAAAGCATCAACCTCTTAAATAAACCCGAAAAATCAAATATTGAAAAACACTCTGAACAGGTCAGCGAGAAAAAAGAAATCGCTGCTTTTACTGCTCAGCGTGTCCAAGATGGGGAAACGATCTTCATCGGTCCCGGGACAACGCTGGAATACTTTGCTCAGGAATTGGTCCAGCGCAACCTGCGCATTATCACTAACAGCCTGCCGGTATTTGATATTTTAAAAGAGAGCCCAAATATTGATCTCCTTCTTATTGGCGGAGAATACCGTCCTGTTACCGGGGCTTTTGTTGGATCTTTAGCCAGCAGCAATATCGCTTCGCTGACTTTTTCCAAAGCCTTCATCAGTGCCAATGCTGTCTATAAAGATTCGGTAGCCACCTACAGTGAATCCGAAGGCACCATTCAGGAACTCGCCTTGGATAAAGCGCTGGAAAAATATCTCTTAGTCGATAATAAAAAATTTGACTCCTATGATTTCTTCGTTTTTTATAAAACCAGTGATTTTGACTATGTCGTAACAGATTCTAAACTATCAGCCGACAAACAGGCTCTTTACAGTCAATTCACCAAAGTTCTCAAGGCTGATGCGGACAAGCTGTAAATCATGACCACCTTTTGTCTCACAGTCAGCAAAACAGAACTTACTAAAACTGCACAAAAAGAAGCCCCGTTTTCACGGAGCTTCAACTTGAAGACAAAGTCTTTTATGATCCTTTCCTTAGGTGATAACGAACGGCAAAACCTAATCAAGGCTATAGCTCTTGATTAGGTTTTGCATTAGATTGCCGTTAGAAATAATATCGATTTCTAACAGCAATCGTCGCAGCGACTTCCTTCGGAATTCCATGCCTAAGTTCAAGATACAAAGGGCATCTGCGGATAAAGGCAAAATAGAGAGTGCGACGCGGAAACGTTAAGATTCTAGGCAGACTCATCTTTTTGCCACAATCCGCAAACCCGTGTTCAATTAGTCTCAAATCTTCCGACTGGCAGAAACCCTATTGTTTCTACCACTTTTATCACGGCGAAAAGGCTCGGATTAAGGCTCGCTTCGCTCGCAAATTAAGCCATTTAATTGATATTTGAAGAGCTTCAAAACATGTTTGCAGTGAAAAATGTGTTTGTCTATACTCTGATAAAAGCGGCAGAAGGATTAGCCCAAGAAAAGGCTGCTGTTTATTTACTGCTGCTGATAGCTGTTAAATCAATGATTTCACCAGCATCAGTCTTTTTCTGTTTGGTATGATTTAAAATATTTTGCCGGGTTTCATCAACCAGCTGCTGCAGGCTGATTTGAGCCATCTGAGCTTCGGCCTGCTTTTGAATATCCTGGTAATGGTTCTGCAAAACTTCTGGAAAGACCACCCCAACGCTGCAGGTCTTGGAAGTATTTTGGTCTACCTTCAGCAGGTCACCCTGATTGTCAATAGCATGGTAAACATCCAAAACAGTCAGTTCTGTCAATGGTTTTTCAATACGAAAACCTGTCTTGCCTCTTTGGCTTGTAATGATACCAGCCTTACGCAGCTGCGTCAGCATTTGCCTAACCAGACTGGCATTGCTCTTCAGGCTAGCTGCCAAACGTTCACTGCTGACCGCCTCTGTTTTGTGTACCTCAGCATATACTAAAATTTGTAATAAGTCACTCAATCGATTATTTGCCATGATATCTCCAAAGTCATTCTTTCTCTTTTACTCTATCATGACTTTGACGGGCTGGCAAGTTTAGCGGTGCAGTAATTTTGCTTTTTTAACGTCTTCGATAGTTTGCGCACCAGCCAGCTGCATATCAATTTTAAACTCATTATTCAAGTGTTCAACAACAGCTTGTGCACCTTGAGCGCCACCCAAAGCCAGTCCGTAAATAACTGGACGGGCCAAAGCAACCAAATCAGCTCCGCTTGCCAAAGCTTTAAAGACATGGGAGCCGCGACGGACACCACTGTCAAAGATGATAGAAACACGTTTGCTGACGCGCTCTGCTATTGCCGCCAAAGTATCAAAGGAAGCTGGACCGCCGTTTAACTGACGGCCGCCATGGTTAGACACCCAGATGCCTGAAGCACCAGCTTTGATAGCCGTTTCGGCATCATCAGGATCCTGAACACCTTTGACGATAACTGGCAAACCGGTATAAGCAGCTACACGTTTGATGTCTTCCGGCAAAATGACTTGGGCTGCGGCCGCGTAGATTTCACTGATACCTTTGCCTTCGCTTCCTTCTGCCAACTTGGCCAAGTTGCCCATTGGAAGCGGGAATTGGAAGTTGTTAATAATATCTGCTTCACGGTAACCGCCAAGCATAGAATCAACGGTCATGATGATAGCCTTAACACCGGCTTTGACAGCCTCATCCAGCCAGGCTTCATTGACAGACCAGTCCTTGCTCATGTAGAGCTGGAAGAATTGCGGTGCCCCCTTACCAGCGGCAGCGGTCTCTGAGATTGTGGTCGTACCATAAGTTGACTGAGACATGATAGTGCCGGCGGCTGCCATACCTTCTGCGGTTGCCAGTTCACCGCGGGCATGCGCTAAACCTTGGGCTGCAGCAGGTGCCATGATAATTGGCATGGAAATCTTAATGCCGAAGATTTCAGTCTCAGTTGATGGGTTTTCAACAGAAGTCAAAATACGGGGAACAATCTGCACGTGATTGAAAGCTGCTGTGTTTTCTTTCAGCGTCCACTCATCATCTGCACCTTCAGTGATATAACCAAAGCCGCCCTTGGGAATAATTTCCTTGGCACGTGCTTCTAAACTGGGAAGATTGAGAATGTCAATCTTTTCTTCTTTATCTGATTGAAAATAATTGTTTGTTACTGTCATAAGAGTACCTTCTTTCTTGTATCTCGGTAAATAGGATTAATTTTTATTTAGTGTTATTTTTTATAATAACTCGTTTATCCCCAAAGTATTAAATATTCTCAAGAGCACCTTGATGCGAATGCCATCTGCATCCTCTATCAGGTAAGAACTTTCTGATTTTTCAAGCAAAGTCATGCCATAAAGCTCTGCCTTGTTCAAAGAAGCCCTAAAGAAGACGGCATCGCTAACGATGATGGTCAGATGATTGAGACCAGGCTGTCCTGCTTGGCGTTTAGGAAGATGAGAGCCTGCCCATTGGTTGAGAGCCAGCTGGTGATGGTAATTACCAGAAGCAATCCAGGAAGCTGACGGAATGGTCATCTTGTCGCCGAGGTCAAAGATACGCTGATAGAACTTGGACGAAAGACCAGCATTCTTGACACTCAAATGGACATGGCCGACAATAGTTTTGCTGCTGAGCGCAAAGGTATCGTAAGGACTTGCCTCCGCCAAAACGCCATCAGCATCCATCTCTTCAGTCACCCCGATAATACGGCCGTCCTCACGAATATCCCACTCGCTAACAGGTTTGTCCCGGTAAATCTCGATACCATTTCCTTCAATATCATCTAGGTAAATAGCTTCGCTGTAACCATGATCTGCTCCGCCAGTCAGCGGAACACCGCTGGTCACCAGATGCCTAAGCGCTGCTCCTAAACGTGGACGGTCTGGCACTAAAATAGCAGTATGGTAGAGACCATAATTCTTCTGAGCTGGTAAATCCGTCTTAACCAGACGCATAACAGCCTCATCAGAACCTTCAATTCCTAAAACTGTCTCATCCGCTGTTTGGTGAATCGCCTTAAAGCCAATGAAATCCGTGTAAAAAATGGTTTGTTTTTCCAGGTCATGAACATTGAGCACCACCTCGCCCAAACGAATCCGGGAATTATAAGCATAAGTCATGATTAGCTCCTTATTCTAAGACAGCAAAGCCGCCTGTCCATGAAATCTTTTCCTGCGCAGCCAATGAGATTTGCAGGAAACCAATGGCTTCCAATTCACGGGCACGCTTCAGACTTCCTGCATCCAGTACCGCCACACCGCTGCCTGCCAAAGCTGCACTCACAAGTTCTTTTGCTTTTGCATCGTCCGATGCTAAGATAACACGGGTCGGCTCTTTACCTGCTACGGTTCCGCTGACCAATGCCGCTGCAAATGTTGTGTTGAAACCTTTAACCCAACGTGCGTCGGGCACTTGCTTTGAGAATTCTGCTGTCGCTGAGCTGTCAGCAGCTACCGCCAAACCATCAAAGTTGTCAAAATTAACAGGGTTGGTAATATCTACCACCACCTTACCTGCTAAGTCTTTGCCGTATTGTTTAAGAATAGCTGCCACTGCTGAATAAGGGACAGCCAGTACCACAAGATCGCCCAAATTTGCAGCTTTGTCAGTTGAACCAAGATAAGAAACAGAGTGGCCAGCTTTTTCAAAAAGTCCTCCGATAGCCTGTCCCATGTTTCCTTTACCAAAAATCGTAATCGTTGTCATAACAATTCCTCCATAGTCTATCTTGTAACTTTTTTTATTACAACTTATGAGAAAATTATACTACTTAGTGATAAATTAGCAAGAGATTTGTTTATAAATAAAAAACCCTGCTTTTCTCGGTTGGTATTGGGTTGCTAGAGGTTGACAGAGCAGAATGCTGAATTGCAAACAAACACTAGGAACACATTTTTTTAGCAGAGCCAATAGATTAGAACAAAAAAAACTCCTAGACAAGGCTGATCCTATCTAAGAGCTTTGATTGTATGAATAATTTCCTTTGAACAAATACTAGGCAAAAGACAAACAGAGTCTCCTCCGCTGCTTTTAAACTAATCCCCATAGCCATTAGGATGACTGGAGTGCCAAGCCCAAGCGGTTTCTATAATTTTTTCAATATCATCAAACTGCGGTTCCCAGCCTAAAATCTCACGCGCCTTTTCTGAGCTTGCGACCAGCGTATCCGGATCTCCGGGGCGGCGGGCCGCCTTCTCAGCCGGAATGTCTTTGCCGGTGACCTTGCGGGCTGCTTCTAAAATTTGCAGATTTGAAAATCCTGTTGACGAGCCAAGATTAAAGGCTGTTGAGTCATTGCCCTCACGCAGGTACTGAACAGCAAGCAAGTGTGCATCCGCCAAATCAAAGGGGTGCACATAGTCCCGAACGTTTGTTCCGTCCGGCGTATCATAATCATCACCGAAAATCATAATCTTCTCACGGGTGCCTTGAGCTACCTGCAGGACAATCGGCAAAAGATGGGTCTCAGGACCGTGATCCTCACCAATTGAACCGTCTGGTTTGGCACCGGCTACATTGAAATAGCGAAGCGGAACAAACTTAATGCCGTAAGCCTGATCAGACCATTTCATAATAGTTTCCATCATCAGCTTGCTTTCGCCGTAAGGATTGATAGGGCGCTGCGGTGCCGTTTCTTTGATAGGAAGTTCGTCAGGAATACCATAGGTCGCTGCTGTTGATGAAAAGACAATAGACTTAACATCAAATTCATTCATGACTTCTAAAAGCTTAATCATGCCAGCAGTATTGTTATCAAAATACTTGAGCGGATTTTCCATAGACTCGGCCACAAGCGAATAAGCAGCAAAGTGAATCACCGCATCTATATCAGGATTTTCTGTGAAAACCTGACGCATAAAGTCTTGATCCGTCAAGTCTCCCTGATAAAATTTTGCAGCAGGGTGAACCGCTGCGCGGTGACCGGTCACCAGACTGTCAACGACAACAACCTTTTCTTTGCCCTCTTCTGCCAAACGATCTACCATGTGAGAGCCGATATAGCCGGCTCCTCCTAAAACTAAAATTGCCATAAATAAGATACCGAGCCCGTAAACGACAAAGCAAAAATAAGAGTCAATCAGCATCTTTTAAACTGCAAAATGACCTGACTTAATTTTGGACAGCCGCCGGGACGGGAGCTAACTCTGATAACACAGTATCAGAATTAGCTGTCTTCCTTTCTTTATCATACTAAGGGTTGCTGAGAAAACGGCAGAAGCTGAACCAGCGCAAAAACTCAGTCTCTCAAGCAATCTGCCCTGAGACTGAACTTTTTAACTGAGTTCGAATCCACTAAACCCGTAATCTCTTTCTGGATTTTTACAAAATGCAACCGCCATGCAAAACCGAAAAGTTCTTAAAACTGAGAAAACTCTTGATGCTTTCAGTCTGCGATTTCATTATACTGGTTTAGCAGGTATTTTTCAACTGCTGCCGCTTATCCTTTAGTCTTGGCGGCGGCACAGCCAAACCTATAACTTCGCTAAAGCCGATAGGTTCTGTTTTTATCTGCATCAAAAGCATTCAGCAGTATCACACTGCTACAACTTCCAGCTGCTCACCGCCCAGCAAAATCAAGTATTTTTCAACGGTTGAAATCCCATAGGATTTGCTCAGAGCCTGAGCATATAGAGCCATCTGACCTTGGTAGCGCTGTTTAATGGTCTGGCTGTTGGTAAATTTATCAGTCTTATAATCAAAGAGAATAATGCGATCCTCAAAAAGAATATAACCGTCAATAATACCGCGGACAACGAAGTTTTCCCCGCTTTCAGGGTCTTTTTTCAGCATGGCAAAGGGCGCTTCGCGGCGAACTTTGTCAGCATTTTTCTGGATCAGTTTTCCTAAATCAGTTGTCTGAAAGAAAGCCAGAATCTTGTCTGTCCGAATAGCTTTCTTAACTTTGTCATCAGCCGGAAGATCTCCTAAGGCCTGTAAAATATCATTCATGCTGACCTCTTCGCTCAGGTGCAGACGCTGCATCAATTCGTGCAGGCTGGATCCGACAGCAGAAGGCTCAGCCGCTTTTTTCTCAGAAAAATCAGGAAGTTTAAAGGTTGGTTTGGCAGCAGGGCTCTTTTCCATAATCTCAACGCCCTCTGTATCCATAACAGGTTCATAGAATTTCTTGACCTGACTGGGTGTGCGAACAGTCGGCAAAGAGATGGCTGCCTGATAGTCCTTATTGAGCTTTTCAACCGCCTCCAGCATATCTAAGGCACGCGCAATATCTTCAGACTGGCGGTTATCCTTAAGGTCATCAGGATTATAGGAACGTTCCCGTTTAATGCTGCCAATTTTATCTTCGGTCAGATCTTCATCGGTCACAAAAGTTGTCTTAAAATGCAGGTTTTCACTGCTGTAGGCTTGTTCGATAGCCAAAAGCCAATCCTGAAAGGTCATATAACGTTCGCGCTCAGCTGCCGGCAGGTGATTGTTTTCTGATTTTCCGCTGTATTTATCCGCCAGTTTTTCCGCACTGCCTTTTCCAATCAGGTACAGCCTTTTTTCAGCCCGCGTCATAGCGACATAGAGCAGCCGCATCTGCTCTGATAAGGTCGCTAAGCGCAATTCACGTTTGTTGAGCTGGTAGTGCAGCGTGGGCATGCTGATTTTGACAGCAGGCAGCAGTTTTTCCTGCAGCTCCTCTTTCATATCAGCCAAATACTTGATTCCGACACCATTTCGGCGGGACAAAATGAGCGGCGAGGTCATATCTTGAATACTGAACTTCTTGTCAATATTAAGAATAAAGACATACTTGAACTCCAAACCCTTGCTCTTATGGATGGTCATGAGCCTAACAGCGTTTTTAGGGAGAGCGACCTCAACATCAGCTAAATCATTCTGACTGTCTAAAATACGGTCAATCATCCGAATAAAGCGTGACAGTCCCTTAAATCCGGTCCGCTCGAAATTGTTGGCACGCAGAGCCAGCGCATAGAGATTGGCCTGACGCTGTTCTGCTCTCGGCAGACGCCCTACATAATCATAGTAAAATCTTTCATTATAAATTTTCCAAATCAAATCATGCAGCGAATGCAGTCTGGCAAAATGGCGCCAGCTGCCAAAGACATCTAAGAAATCCTGCAGTTTGGCAGCTAAATCCGATGTGATAAGCTCCGGGTGCTGACCTTCTTTATTTTTAGCATTCTGCAGTTTTTCATAGAGATTCTCCTTCTGACTGGCTGATGTCTTTTGCAGCGCTAAGCGCGTCAGCTCATCTTCATCAAAGGCAAACATGGGCGAGCGCAAAAGCGCCGTCAGGGCATAGTCATTGAGCGGATTGTCAATCGAACGTAAGGTATCCAGCATAACCATAATCTCAACTGATTTGAGATAATTTTGCTCACCGCCGTCTGTTACCAGAGGAATCCCGTATTGGTCAAAGGTCTGTATAATACCGTCATTGCGGGTTCTTGAAGCAACCAGCAGAGTAATATCTTCAAAAGGCACGTTTTCTGCATTGTGAAGACGGATAATTTCCTTGGCCACTAATTTAACTTCAGCAGGACTGATTTGACTGCTGTCATCATCAGGCAGGGCTTCAACATTTTCATCTGTATCGTACAGCAAAACCTGAGTTTCATTTTCCGGGTGCGCTTCCTTTTGGCGGTCGCTTCCTGCCAGCAGACGGTGGCTGTCATCGTAGACAATCTCACCGACTGCTTCATCCATCAGGTGACGAAAAACACTGTTTGCTGTTTCTAAAACTTCTGACTGGCTGCGGAAATTTTCCTTGAGCAAAATCAGCTTGCCGTGTTCGGGATGTTCTTGAAAATCTTTAAATTTCTCATTAAAAATCTGCGGATCTGCCTGACGGAAACGGTAAATCGACTGCTTAATATCTCCTACCATAAAACGATTGTGCCCATTAGATAAAAGCTCAAGCATCCGTTCTTGTGTGTGGTTGTTATCCTGATACTCATCCACCATGATTTCATGGTACTTACTTTGGTAGAGCTGTCTGATATCGGGATTTTCTTCTAAAATAGCAATAGCAAAATGCGCAATATCAGAAAATTCAAAAGCATTTTCCTGTACTTTGGCCTGCAGGTACTGGTCGGAAAAATCCAGAACAAACTGCTGCAGAACTTTTAACAAAGGCAGACTCTCTCCTTGGTAGGCAAAGATCGTCTCTAAATGCTTCAAGTCAGCCAAGCGGCTCTGCAGAGCCTTGAAAACAGGGTATTTGACCTTAGCAACTGTGACGCTGTCCCCGGACGGAATGAGCTCGGCAATATCACCGGCCAGCTTACTAAGACCGTCACGGCCGTAGAGCGCTTCAAAATGCCAAGCCCAATCCTGCAGCTTGTCAATCATATTGAGATGCTTTTTATAGTTGGCTGTCGGAGTACCCTTGCCAGTGAGCTGCTTATAGTCTTCCAAATCGGTTACATCACGCAAAGCCTTGGCAGTGTCTTCCATGCTTGTCAGAAATGAAGCAACTTCCTGTTCTGGAATAGCTGAAAAGTCTGTATAGGTCTCAGCCCCCTTTAAAAAACTGTCTGTCAGCCAGCTTTTAGGATTGTCTGTCGCCTGACTGAAGTCGTAAATCTTATAAACCAATTGTTTGAAAGGGTCTGAATCCTTACGGCTGCCGGCAAAATTTTTGACCAGCTTGATAAAAACAGACCTATTTTCAGAGCGCATATAATCCGCAAAAAGATCTGCAAAAACCTCATTTTTCAGAAGATCCTGCTCACTTTTGTCCTGCATAATCCGAAAGCTGGGCGAGAGTCCCAGCGTATAGCCGTATTGATTGACCAATTTTTGTGTGAAGGCATCCATCGTGCCAATATCAGCCGTCTGAACGCCGGCCAGCTCCTCAGCCAAAAACTGCTTGAGCTCCGGCTTTGTTTGTCTTTGCAGCTGCTCAATCAGCTTTTTTTCCAAACGCTCTTTTAACTCTCCCGCCGCCTTGACGGTAAAGGTTGAGATAAAGAGCTGATCAATTTTCACGCCGCGCAGGATCTTATCCATGATCCGTTCAATCATGACAAAGGTCTTTCCGGAACCTGCCGAAGCAGAAACCAGAATGTTATTGCCATAGCTGTAGATCGCTTCAATCTGTTCGGGGGTGCGTTTTTGCGCCTTGTCAGATCCGGCCTCCTCAAGCTGCAGGGAGGCGATCTCTTGGGCACTTAAAAAGTTTTTAAAGGTCATTGTTTTCCTCCTTTTGCTTGTCCTCAATAAGCTGCAGGAAGCCCTGGCGTTTTTCCTTGCGCGGCAGATGAGAGAGCTTGCGGGCATAAGGCATGTGGCGATCCGCTTCAAAGTGTGTAATCGCTTTGAGCTGCTCTCCTTGCACTGATTTGCCATCCTCAGTATAAGGATTAATCAGGAAATGACCGCTGCGAATTTGCCGGGCTGCTTTTTGATAGAGCTGCCGATTATAAGCAAGCAAAAGATCAATCTCTTTCTGACTGTATACCGAATCATTTAAATGATACCTGCTGCCGGCTAAATACTCTTTTTCTTCATCCAAGAAAAGCCCTCTGTAAGTCAGTTCTTTATGGATGGCTTCAGGAATCTTATCCAAGGATTTGACATTGCTTAAATCTAACTTTGGCTCTTGCATGTGCAGATACATGGCTCCGAAAATCTTTTTATTATCCGGCAATTTCCTTTTGTTTTTGACAGCCTCCATATACGTCAGCAGCTGCGGACTGAGACCGTTGTAAAATTTCTGGATATCAAAGGTATTTCGGCTGGATTTGTAGTCGACAATCCCCAGACTGCCGTCAGACAGACGGTCGATACGGTCGATAAAACCGCGAATTTTCACGGCATTTCCCAGCATGAGCTCAAACGCCTCTTCTTCGCTTTCCACCTGAATTTGGGCATCATCACGCAAAATGCTGGCTGTGCTTCTGGCAATGTCTTCTAAAACATCTAAAGAATAGCGGCTTTCCTCGTCTTCCTCATAAAGGATCTTAAAGCTGTTTTCCTCATTGGCCTTGGCAATAGCCTGATTTAGCCTGCTGTCAAAATCAGAAGCCGCCGTATCCTGCATCACCAATTCAAAAATACGGTGCAGATAAGTTCCGTGGTTCCTGGCATCCGGGTGAATGGTCTCTATCTCCTGCAAGTCAAGGACATACTGCAGAAAGTAAAGGTACTGATTGTTGTAAAAGGCAGTTAAGGCAGATGATGACAGATTCAGTGGCTTATCTTCCGGAAAGCGGGCCTTTATGACCGAAGGAGCAAGCGGCTTGGTCTGCATGCTGTCGTTAATCTCAGGAAGGACAATTCCCTGTTTATTAAGTTTCTTGCGCAGGTAGCGCACAGCCACCGACCAAAAAGTTTGCTCTTCCTTAGACATTTCCTGGTCAATGGAAGTGCGTTCCAGCTCAATCACACGCGACAGGAGCGCTTTATAATTGCCAATGTCTTCCGGATCACTCAGCTGCAGGCTCCGTCCCCTTTCCACTATCGGAACGCCAATCTCTGCTAATTCCAGTAAATAAGATGAGGCAGTGTCTTCTGCTTCATTTAAAATCTGCGGCAGGCTGAGAGTTAATTCCTCAGTCGCAGCGTTAAAGAGCGATAAGGCTGCAAAGTGATTTTTTTTGAGATTTTCGCTGCTGACGATATCAAAGCGGCGGTTATCCGGTGTTACTTCATTGATGCGTGAACGCTCCTCATCCGAAATCAGGCTTTTATTTTGAACAATTTTAGGAAAATTGGACTGTGTCATGCCCATTGCAAAAACAATTTTATTGGTATGCGGCTCCACCAAATCATAAGCTTTGACTGTTACAACATCAACTGCTGCGGGAACTGTACGGTAATCAGCTGCCAGCATGCTGGCTCGAAGCAAGGACAAAAACTCATCCAGCGTCAGCTTCTCACCGCCAAAAATACTCTGAAACTGCTCCAAAATAGCGGTAAAAGTTTTCCAGACCTGCTCGTGCTTTTCCTGCTCTGTTTCCTCACTGTCTGCAGTCAGCAGCGCAAAATTTTCCGGCAGATAAATGGCCTCTAAAAAACCGATTAATTTTTTCAAAAGACTTTTGCCTGACTGCTTTTGCGCCTTAACCAGCTGCTGCAAGGGAGCCATAAGCTCAGTTCGCCACCGGTTTAACTGTTTCAAATCAAACTGTCCCAGCTTATCTAGCGTAAAATCCTTAAAAAACTTGCTTTGCCCCTTGAGGTCCGCATAAATAATATACTGTTCCAGTTTATCCAGCTGTTCCTGCTGCAAGCGGCCGTATAAACCTGACTTAAGCAAATTCATGACGTCCTCAGCACGAAAATTATAGCGCTTTACCCTCTCCAGACTGTCTATAAAATGCACCAAAGGGTGTGAACTCATTGATTCGGCCTTACCGAAATAATAAGGAATCTCATACTTATCAAAAATTTTTCCCACCTGCAGCTGATAAGCATCTGTATCCCCCAGCAAAACTAAGATATCCTTGTAGCGGTAGCCCTGATAGAGCTTCCTGCGTATTGCTCTGGCGACATGCTCTACTTCTTCTTTTTGGTTGATAACATCCCAAATAGCAATATGCTCTTTATCGTCCTCTGTCAGCATACGCCCATCAGCAGAAAAATCATGACGGCTCTCAAAGATACTTGAAAGATTTGAGAAAGCCTGCAGCCCTTTTTGACCGGAAGCAACATATTCCGGCTTTGTTTGGAATTTAGCAGCCAGCCCCCTCATAAAATCCAGACTGGCCTGATAGACATTGCCGTTTGAAAATACTGCACGGTAAGCCTTTTTGCTAATATATGTCCCAATAGTAATAGCTACGTCCTTTTCATGCAAGAGCTTAATCAGATTTTCTTCTTCAGCAGAAAAACGCGTAAAACCGTCCACAATAATCAGCAAGTCTTTAAGCTCACTGTCCAGATGTCCCGATTTAAGCTGCTGGGCAAAAAAGGCCGTTTTACTTTGAGTATCAAAATTCCCAGAATTTAAAATAGCCTCTGCCCTGTTAAAAATCTTAATCAGATCTTCTTGCTTTTCCGGAGAATTGAGCGCTGTCAGTTCTAAAACGGTCATATTTGAAGCCTTGAGCTCCTTATACAGGTCCACCAATTGATTGATAAAGTTCGTGTCCTGTTTCAAACGGCCAAACACGCGCAAATCCTGTTCAGAAAAACCAGCCAACGCCCGATAAAAAATCATAGCCAAACCATTGTCGTCAATAAGGTCTCTTTGATGAGGCTCATTTAAAACAAAATAGCGGGCCATCTGCGCAAAACGCGTAACGGTAATGGCAAAAGAGGCCTTCTCAGGCAGGGCCTCTAAAACCGCCCGTTCCTTTTCAAAAGACAGCGAGCTGGGAGCAATGTAAAAAACACGCTTGCCTTCTTTAGCAGCCTGTCCGGCTTCAGCCGCCAAAATTTCTGTCATATCGTATTGAATGTCGGTGTAGAGTAATTTCATAGGACTCCTTTGCTGCAGTTAATGCTACTGCTTTTATTATACCAAATTTAAAAGCAAAGCTTTTAATCAAGTCTTATTTTCCCTTTTAATACTATAAATTTAATGAAAAAGATAGCTTTTTCTGCCGAAAATCATTTATAATAGAAGTATTAAAATAATGAGGTTAACAAATGAAAACAGACAAGTTAAAGGAAAGCAAAAATATCGAAGACCGCCGCGGAGAAGAGTCCGGCGCTTATGGCGGCGGCAGTTCCATGGGCAGTAATCTCCTCCTGCAGCTGCTCTTTTCCAGGGGCAGCTGGAAATCAAAGCTTGTCATTATTATTATCCTGCTTTTTATTGGCGGAGCTTCGGGCTTAGGAAGTATTTTGACAGGCGATAATACTGGCAGCTCCAATCCTTATCAGTCAACCCAAGTTGCTAGAAAAAAAGGGACAGACGTCTCCACTGAAGAAACGAAATTTGTCAGTAAGGTTCTGGCAAGTACTGAAAGCTTTTGGACTGAGACCTTTAAAGATCAAGGGCTGACCTATAAGAAACCGACTCTTGTTTTTTATACGGATCACATTCGGACCGGATGCGGACAAGGTCAGGCGTCTTCAGGACCGTTTTACTGTTCTGCTGACCGCAAGATTTATCTGGATATCTCCTTTTATCAGGAACTCTCCAGCAAATATAAGGCTGCAGGTGACTTTGCTATGGCCTATGTTATTGCGCATGAAGTCGGCCACCATGTTCAAAATGAGCTGGGCACTATGCAAGATTACAATCAAAAACGGCAAGGTCTGTCAGAAACTCAGGCCAATGCTCTAAATGTCCGTTTGGAACTGCAAGCTGATTATTATGCCGGTGCCTGGGCCAAATACGTTGAAGGGGAAGGTCTCCTTGATACCGGCGATATTGAAGAGGCTATGAGAGCGGCTCACGCTGTCGGCGATGACACACTTCAAAAAGAAGCTTACGGCAGAACCGTGCCGGACAGCTTCACTCACGGTACATCCCAGCAGCGCCAAAATTGGTTTAACCGCGGCTATAAATTTGGTGATATTGAGCACGGTGACACCTTCGCTGCTGACAGCTTATAAAAGCGGTTCTCTGCCAATATTTTATTTCGTTCATTTTTTGCGACACATCAAAAGAGGTTAGACTAGGTGTACTGACCCCCAAAAGTTGGACACAAAATCTAACGATTGGGGTACAGTTCATAGGAACTAACCTCTTTTTACTGTTGTTTTTGTTCTTCCTAGTCAGCTGATTTCAGTGCTTCCAGCATGTCCAGATGCTTCAGACGGCGGTTAACCAATAGGCCCAAAACAAGCAGAATACCAGTAACGGTAAGTACCGGAACAGCGTAAATATAGCTGTCAATAATATTGCTAAACATGATATTGTCGCTGCCGATTATCTGCATAATCATTTTATGAAGATAGTGACCTGCCAACAGTCCCAGCAAAATACCGATGAAGGACAGCGAAACGGTCTCTCGGTAAATATACATGGTAACCTCTTGATTATAAAAACCAAGCACCTTGATGGTTGAGAGTTCACGAATACGCTCAGCGACATTGATGTTAGTCAAATTATAGAGAATCACCACAGCTAAGAGCATAGACGTCACAACCAAAACGGTCATAGCGCCATTGAGAGACGTCACAACTACCTCAACGGTGTCAATAATGGATAAATTCTGGGAAACTGCAGCGACACCCTCCATAGCCAGCAGTTTTGTTGCCTGATCGGAAATATTGGCTGGACGGTCATCTTTGAGATTGATAAGGCAGGCGTTCTTCTCAGCTCTTTCACCAAACTTCTTTTGATAGTAATCGTCTGTCATAAAGAGATAATGTCCGACATTCATCTTGGCTACTGCTGAAACTTTCAAACGAATCTTTTTCCCGTTTTCATCTCTGAAGTTGAAGCTGTCACCGGCCTGAACATGATAATATCTGGCTAAAAGTTCCGTTATAATGACCCCGCTGTCAGTCAGATTGAGTTTTTGATCGTTTGTTACATTTTTGAGATTAATGAAACCGTCCAGATTGTTACGGTCAGTCACTTCCAGAGAAACGGTCTGTTTGTCAGTAAGCCCTGAAATCTCCTCATCAATTTGTTTATAGAAAACAGCCATCTTTTGTGAAATAGCTTTATCATCCAAAGCCTCAGCAAGGGCTTTTTCCTTTGTTTCTGCCGCTCTACTGTTCTTTACAAGTAATAAATTATAAGGCGTAATCTGCTTAAATTGATTATCGATCACCTTTCCTAAAGAAGACTGAATCCCCAGTCCGGCAAAGAGCAGGGCAACTGAGCCGGCAACTCCGAACACTGTCATGAACATACGCTGTTTGTAGCGGAAAATATTTCTGACGGTTACTTTATAGGTAAAGCTCAGACGATTCCAGATAAAAGGCAGTCTTTCCAATAAAATTTTAGCCCCCTTAGCAGGCGGTTTAGGCAGCAAGAGCTGAGCAGGATTTTCTGTCAGTTCTCTTTTGGCGACCAAGAAAGCCGGTAAAACCGCGCTTAAGAAACCAATCGCCAATGCCAGCAAACTGTAATCCCAGTAAAAATAATAGTGCATCTGCTTAAAGGTTAGGCTGCTGGTTGTCGTGTTAGAAACAATGGGAGCCAAAACATAATGACCTGCTAAGATGCCTAAAACCGTACCAATCAAGCCGGCTATGGCCCCATAGATGACAAACTTTCTGATAATATCCTTATCTGAGTAACCCAAAGCTTTTAGAACACCTGAATTTGTTCGCTCCTCATCCACAAAGCGCGTCATCGTCGTAAGAGTTACCAAAACAGCGACAAGATAGAGGACAACCGGAAAAAGATTGCCGATTGCACTGACATTGTCAGAGCTGGAAGAAAAAGTCTGATAGCCTCCTCCTCCCGGCAGAGTCGAGCGGTTGTAAGTATGATATGACGGCTCGGGCATGGCAGCAATATCAGCTTGGGATTTCTTGATGTCAGCCTCACTCTTGCTAATTTTCTTTTCCGCTTCTGCAACAGTTTTTTGCGCAGCGGCTAATGGACTGCCGGACAAATAAGAAAGAGCACTTTTTTGAAGCATCAGCTGATCTTTAGCTGTTTTTAGCTGTTTTTGACTGTCATCAACTTTTTTCTGAGCAGCTGCCTGCATCTTTTCTAAGCGCTGTTGGCCATTATCACTAAGAATGCGGTCTAAATCATCCTGATGCGCTCTCAGCTTTTTGCTGTAGGCATCCGAAAAAGGATTAAGCTTCTTTAAATCGTCATAGCGGATACGGGCAATCGTCGGAATATCACTGTTAAAAGCCGTATCGGCTACTACAGCATAGTTGGACAGAGACCCGTCTCCGGCCGTTGATGTTCCCATATTGGTTCGGGACCAGATTTCTGATGAGGTCACGAATCCGACAACTTGGTAAACCGTCTTCTTTAACAGACCTTTTTCAGATTGTGTAAAGGAAATGCTGTCACCGATTTTATAGTCCTTTTTCAGTGTAATATCCAGTGCAATTTCTTTGCTGTTTTTAGGCAAACGGCCGGAGTTGACTGTGTAGGCGGATATATCAGCAGTTTTTGAGTAAACACGAACGGCCGAATCGGTATCTTTAATAGTCACATCCGTCATGAAACCATAGTTTACCTGAGCTTGTTTTAGGCGGTTCAATTCCTGCCGATCGTCCTTGCTCAGACCATAATCAGCAATGACTGCCAAATCCATGGTCTGATGCTTATCTAAATACACAGCTGCTGACTGTTTCATATCAGGGCCGGTTACCTTAAGCCCTACTAAAGCAAAAGAACCCAGCATCAGCAAAAGCAAAATAGACAGAAAACGGCCCTTGGATTTTCCAATAGATCTCCAAATGTCTTTCCAGTAAGTCTTATTCATCGTTTCCCGCCTCCTAATATTCGATCAGGTCAATATCCTGCGGCGATGGATTTGTTTTAATATCAGTCACCTGTGCATCATGCATATAAATGACACGGTCAGCAATCGGCGCAAGCGAGCTGTTATGCGTAACGATAATGACAGTTGCGCCTTGTTTGCGCGACATATCCTGCAAAATTTTTAACACTTGCTTGCCTGTCTTGTAGTCAAGTGCTCCTGTCGGTTCATCGCAGAGCAGAATCTTAGGATTTTTAGCCACAGCCCGTGCAATAGCTACACGCTGCTGCTCACCGCCAGAGAGCTGCGCCGGAAAATTATTGAGACGTTTTCCCAGACCCAAACTCTCTAGTGTCGCTGCAGCATCACGCGCATGAGAGACAATTTCTGAGGCAAGCTCCACATTTTCCTTGGCCGTCAGATTGGGCACCAGATTATAAAACTGAAAGACAAAGCCAACGTCTGTACGGCGGTAGTTTGTTCGCTGTTTCGCATTGTAATCAGCAATATTCTGACCGTCAATAATAACCTGTCCTTCATCACTGGTATCCATACCTCCTAGAATATTCAGCACTGTTGACTTACCGGCGCCTGAAGCTCCTAAAATAATAACCAGCTCGCCCTTTTCAATAGTAAAACTAACATTATTATTGGCAGTAATTTCTGTATCGCCTGTTTGATACCGCTTATAAGTATTTTTAACTTCAATATAAGCCATACGAATTCTCCCTTCAAATCTATCAGATCAGACACTTTGTTGATTTAATACGGTGCTTATTGTATAATGCTTGTGACAAAATGACAAGAACAAAAATAAACATTCTGTTGATTTAAGAAATTATTTTTCCAAAATCCTGCTTTTCCTATGTAATCGAACACGGCTACGACACTGTGCAAAAAGACAGCTTCTCCTAGCGTCCTGTGACGCTTCGTCGAACCTCCTATTTTGCTTTGTTCCGCTTACGCCTTAGTATCTTAGTTAAAAGGAGTCATCACATGAGCCAAGTACGTCAAACGCAAAGTGAAGCCAAAATAAAAGCAGCTTTTATCAGCTTGCTCGACAAAAAAGATTTTTCCGAAGTCACTATCAGTGATATCACACGTCTTGCAGGCATCAACCGCGGTACATTTTACCTGCACTACCTGAATAAAAACGACCTGAGCAATGCTATTGCTCAGGAAGTCACACAGCGTTTTGCTGCCATTTTCACCGATAACAGCTTCGCCAATCAAGATTCCATCACACAGGCTCTCTACACTATCAAAAAGGATTATGAGAGCTTTTTCAAAATCGTTTCCCACCTGTCTTTCATCGACTTTCCAAAAAAAGTCCGTCATTTTTTGGAACAGGTCATCAAGAGCAAACCGTCTTCTGTCAAAAAAATTAAGGACAGCATGCAGCTGCCTGAAGCTTATGCTGTCAGCAGTCTGTGTGCGGCTATTGAGAGCATTGTTGTTCTCTGGATAAGAAACGGCGTCCGCGAAGCACCGGAAGACATTGCCGCAATGATTACCAAAATTGATCATATCTTCGGCATTTATTAGACTGCACTAAAAATTGAGAATCCTCTGATGACAAATGAAAGGGCTGATGGTTTTGCTTTCAGCCTTTTTGTTTGGTCTTCCTAGTTTAATTTTTATTTCCGCAAAACACTAATCTCTATCTTGACCTTCCAAAAATTTGGACAGAAATCCGGCTTTTACCTATTTTTTACACCATTTTTTGCTTTTCATCTTTCTGAGAGGGTTTTCTTTTTGTATAATAAAAAGCAAAGGATATTTTTTCAATAAAGGAGATTACTATGTCGAAACATTATTTGTCCAAGAGCGTCTTAGTGCTTTCTCTTTTTGCTGCGGTCGGCAGTGCAGGCCTTATGGTTCAGGCAGATGAAACACCTGCTGCCAATGACATCAGTGCTGCTTCACCGGCAGCGAGCAGCGATACGGCCGTTGCAGATAATCATGGAGATGCTGCTTTGCCAACTCCAGAAGTTCCTGACAGTGCACTTGAACAGGCAGCCCCAGCTCCTGTACAAGCCCAAACAGCTCAAGCCTCCGCTGCTGAGCCTCTTCCCTCAGCTGAAAACAGCTCCGAAACTGTGACAAATGAAGCTGCTCCTCCTGCGCCTAAAATGACTTCACCGGTTACAGCAGCCGCTCCGGTCAAAGAAGCTGTCAAGACACCTGATCCGGTTGACGGCCAAACCGTAGACATGCGCATCCTCTCAACAACTGACCTCCACACCAATCTGGTCAACTACGACTATTATCAAGACAAAGTCTCTCAGACGGTCGGACTTGCTAAGACTGCCATACTTATTGAAGAAGCCCGGCAAGAAAACAGCAACATCGTCCTCGTTGACAGCGGAGATACCATTCAGGGAACTCCCTTTGGTACCTACAAGGCGCTCATTAATCCAGTTAAGGAAGGGCAAACCCATCCCATGTATGAAGCCTTTGAAAAACTGGGCTACGATGCTGAAACTCTGGGTAATCACGAATTTAACTACGGGCTTGATTTTCTTAACCGCATGGTCAATACGTCAGATGTTCCCATCATCAATGCCAATGTCCGCGATGCGCGCACAGGCCAGTATTATTTCCAGCCCTATATCATTCTCAACAAAGTCTTTACAGATACAGCAGGCAGGCAAACAACCGTCAGAGTCGGTATTACAGGTGCTCTGCCAAGGCAGATTCTGGTTTGGGATAAGGCCAATCTGGAAGGCAAGGTGACTGTTGATGACCCGGTTGAAGCCGTTAGAGCCATTGTTCCAAGCATGAAAGATGCTGGCGCTGATATCGTTTTGGTTCTGGCACATTCAGGTATTGGTGATGACCAGTATGAAAACGGCGAAGAAAATGAAGGTTATTTCCTTGCGGGTATCGATGGTGTTGACGCTGTTGCTACCGGACATTCGCACGCTGATTTCCCTAATGGTGACGGAACAAGCTTTTATGCTAAATACAGCGGCGTTGATGATATCAACGGCCTCATTAACGGCAAACCGGTTGTCATGGCTGGGAAATTTGGCGACCACCTTGGCATTATGGATTTGACCCTCACTTACACAGAAGGCAAGTGGCAGGTAACAAACAGCAAGTCTAAGCTCCGCAAAATTGACACTGCCTCGCCTATTGCTGATCAAGAGCTGATTGACATGGTCAAAGAAGAGCACCAAGGCACTATAAGCTATGTCCGGCAAAAAGTTGGTCAAACAACAGCGCCAATCAACAGTTATTTCGCTCAGGTAGTCGATGATCCGTCCATTCAAATTGTCAATAATGCACAGCTCTGGTACGGTAAGAAAGAATTAGCCGGCACTCTTGATGCCAACCTTCCAATCCTCTCAGCCGCTGCGCCATTTAAAGCCGGTACACGCGGAGATGCAAGCTACTATACCGATATTCCAGCCGGGGCGCTTGCGATAAAAAACGTTGCCGATCTCTACCTCTACGATAATGTCACTGCCATTATTAAGCTGACAGGGGCTCAGATTAAGGAATGGCTGGAAATGTCTGCCGGACAATTTAATCAAATCGATCCTAATAAGAGCGAACCGCAGCAGCTGATTAACAGTAATTACCGCTCCTATAACTTTGACGTGATTGACGGGCTGACCTATCAATTTGATGTCACGCAGCCCAACAAATATGATGAGGAGGGTAAGCTAATCAATCCTGCTGCCAGCCGTGTACGTGAACTCAAGTATAAAGGGCAGCCTATTGATCCTAACCAAACCTTTATCGTCATCAGCAATAACTATCGGGCGACAGGCAATTTCCCCGGTGTCAGAGATGCTGCAGAAACGCGTCTGCTCAATCTGGAAAACCGGCAGGTTATCATAGATTATATTGTCTCTGAAAAAACCATCAATCCATCAGCCGATAACAACTGGTCCTTTACAGACAGCATCAAGGGCTTGGATATTCGCTTTCTCTCTTCTGAAAATGCCCGAAGGTATCTGGCTGATCATGCTGATATTTCTTATGTCGGCCCGTCTCTTTCCCAAGGCTTCGGAGAATACCGCTATACTTATATAGAACCTAAAGTTCCTGCTCCGTCAGCTGCTGAGCCGGCTGTTACCATCTCTCTTGCTCAAGACAGACAGCAAGACATCTACAATCTGGCAGCCAAGGCTTACGCGCAAACCCAAGCCGCTGCGGCCAAACCTGTAAGCATCAGCACATCCTTGAAATCAGCAGACAAGGCTGATACCAGTGGTTTGCAGGCAGCAAACAAAGCAGCTTTACCGCATACAAGCTCATCCAGCAGTATTTTATACAGCTTATTTGGTTACAGTTTCCTTGCTCTGACAGGACTCTTTGTCAGAAAAAACAAAAATGATTAACTCCAATCATTCAATAAAAAGGGCGGAAGAAAAACCGAGATCAGTTCGGTTTTTCTTCCGCCCTTTCACATGTTAACAATCACTGAGCACAACTGATTTAACGTACTTCTGCTCCAAGACGTTCAGTCAGCGATTTAGTGATTTTATCCATATAGCTGGCAACTTCTTCATCTGTTAAACTGTCATTTGGGTTTTGGAAGGTCAAGCTGTAAGCCATGGATTTTTTACCCTGTCCAAGATTGATGCCGGCGTACACATCAAAGAGTTTTACTCTGATCAAGCGTTTTACGCCGCTTGCAGCGATGGCATCCAAAATTTCCTGATGGCTGACAGCTTCATCCAGCAATAAGGCAATGTCACGGGAAACCGCTGGGAATTTGCTGATGTCTTCAAAGACAGTATCTGACTTCAGAGCCGCCTCTAAAGCAGTCAGGTTCAGCTCTGCCACATAGGTTTCAGGGATATTATAATCCTTAGCAGTCTGCGGGTGAACTTGCCCCAGATAGCCGATGACTTGGCCGTCAAGTTCAATCAAGGCTGTGCGGCCCGGATGCATATTAGCCATTTCTTTTGTCGCTGTAAATTGGACACTGAGATCAAGTTTGGCCAAAATCGCTTCAACAATGCCTTTGGCATAGAAGAAATCAACAGGAACTGCCTGTGTTTGAAAATCTTTTGCCGCAGTCAAGCCTGTCAGAGCCATGGCAAAGGTATCTACTTCCTTAGGCAGGTCTTTTTGAGGATTGGCCGTTTGTTCAAATACTTTACCAATCTCATAGAGAGCAAGATCACTGCTCTTACGGGCTGTATTATAGGCAATGGTATCAAGCATACCGGAGACTATATTTTGACGCAGAGCCGAACGCTCAACCGTCATCGGCCAGAGCAGCTCTGTCAGTTTTGTCGGATTAGGGGTGAAGGCTACCGCTTTTTCCGGAGTTGTCAGCGCATAGGAAATAATTTCTGACAGCCCAGCACTCTCTGCTAAACTTCTTACCTTGCGGCGAAGCTTTTGTGCCTGTGTTAATTCGCCAACAGTTCCGTCAGCTTTTGGCAGTGTTGTCGGCAATTTATCATAGCCGTAAATCCGAGCAATTTCCTCAACCAAATCCGCCTGAATGCTGATGTCCCAGCGGCGGCGCGGAACAGACACCGTAAAGGCTCTTTCACCGCCGCTAAGGCCGAAGCCAAGGCGGGCAAAGATGGTTTCAATATCAGAAAAAGTCAATTCTGTTCCCAGACGGACATTAACATAGTCAAGAGTTGTGGACACTTTCACATCGTCTGTTGGTACAGAGCCAGCACTCACTTGACCGGACAGAACTTGAGCGTCAGCTAATTCGGCAATCATAGCAGCTGCAAAATCAAGAGCCTTAGCAACATCGCTGTAGTTAACGCCCTTTTCAAAACGTGATGAACTCTCAGAGCGCAAATTTAGGCGGCTGCTGGTCTTGCGGACAGCCTTACCGTCAAAAACAGCTGCCTCAAGAACCACATTTTTAGAAGCAGCGTCAATTTCAGTTGAAGCCCCGCCCATGACACCTGCCAGAGCAACTGGTTTGTCTGCCACAGTAATCACAAGGTCCTCGCTGATTAAATCACGCTCTTCACCGTCAAGGGTCACCAATGTTTCACCCTCACGCGCCTGACGGGCAGTAATCGTATCAGCCTCAAACTTGTCCAGATCAAATGCATGCATGGGCTGGCCAAAATACAGCAAGACATAATTGGTCACATCAACAACATTATTAATTGGACGGATACCGGCATTCATCAATACATTTTGCAGCCATTGAGGACTTGGTTTGATCGTAACATTTTCAAGAACACGGGCCTTATAGGTCAAAACACCGTCAGATTCAATGGCAGCCTTGATAAGATCAGCAGCTTTTTTCTCGCTTTCATGCAGTGTTTTCTCTTCAAAATGAAGCTCTGTATCATAGATAGCAGCCACTTCATGGGCGACACCGCGCATGGACAGGGCATCGGCTCTGTTAGGCGTAATTGACAGCTCAATAATTTCATCATCCAAATCAAGATAAGGGAAAATACTGTCTCCAACTGCAGCCTCATCCGGCAAAATTTGGATACCATCCGCAAATTCCTTGGGGATAATGGAATCAGAAAGTCCCAGCTCTTGGAGGGAGCAAATCATGCCCAGAGACTCCATACCGCGGATTTTTCCTTTTTTGATTTTATAATTATCCGCAATACGCGCTCCCGGCAGTGCTACGATTACCTTAATGCCGGCTCTTATATTAGGAGCTCCGCAGACAATCTGCCGAGGTTCCTCATCGCCGGTATCTACCTGACAAAGGTGCAGATGGGTTTCCGGAACATCCTCACAGGAAAGCACATGACCGACAACAAGCTTAGACAGCCCCTGTGCCGGTATCTCTACCCCCTCAACTTCAATACCTGTTGTTGACATTTTCTCAGCCAATTCCTGACTGGGAACATCAATGTCAACCAATTTTTTTAACCATTTATAACTTACTAACATAATAAAAACGTTAAAAAACCTCCTGCCTTGTGACAAGGCGAAAATAGTCTATCTTTAGTGATAAAGACAGCTCCATATAAAGCAGAGAAGATTTTAACAGTCCAACTTCCCGCAAGAGGCTTTTTCTTCCTTCCTTCTTAGTTTTGAAATCTGATTGGCAGATTGATGCTTATTTGAGACTTTTTTTCAGCAGCCAATCCGTATCGGCCTTATCGCCGACCATAAAGGTATGCTGACTGAAACGCTCGAAACCGTATTTTTTATATAAGGCCTGAGCCTTAAAATTATATTCCCAAACGCCCAGCCAAGCCCAGTCACAGCCTGAGGCATAGGCCTTCTCAAGAGCAAACTCAAACAATCTTTTGCCTAAGCCCTGCCCCTGAAAAGCTTTGAGAATATAGACCCGCTGAATTTCAATGGCATTATCAAGCCTCTGTTCTGTCTGGGCTGACCCTTGATTTAGCTTGATAAAACCAGCAATATCCTGATCGACTTTCAGAAAGTAATGCTGCGATTCCGGATTTGCTAATTCTTTTGACAAAACAGCAGGTGAAAAATCCGAATCAAAAAGTGCCTGCAGCTGCTCTTCCGTATTATCGTGCTCAAAGGTTTCACGAAAGGTTTTTATGGCAAGCTCTCTTAAAGTCTCAACTTCTTCTGATAAAATAGGTTCAATTGTTATCATTTAAACTGCTCCGTAAAACGGCTGTCGCCTTGATAGAAACCGCGGATATCATTGATACCGTAGCGGAGCATGGCAATCCGCTCCTGACCGAGACCAAAGGCAAAGCCTGAGTATTCTTCAGCGTCCACACCTGCCATCTCCAAGACCCTTGGATGAACCATGCCGGCCCCCAAAATTTCAATCCAGCCGGTTTTCTTGCAGACATTGCAGCCTTCGCCCCCGCACTTAAAGCAGGAAACATCTACTTCCACAGAAGGTTCCGTGAATGGGAAGTAAGACGGACGCAGACGAATGCTGCGGTCCTCACCAAACATCTTTTTACTGATCAGCTCAAGCGTTCCCTTAAGGTCGCCCATAGAAATATTTTTCCCGACAACCAGGCCTTCAATCTGATGAAACTGATGCGAATGAGTCGCATCATCAGTATCGCGGCGGAAGACACGCCCCGGTGAAATCATCTTGAGCGGACCCTTTGAAAAATCATGTTTATCCAGAGTGCGAGCCTGCACAGGACTGGTGTGTGTCCGAAGCAGGATGTCCTCAGAAATATAAAAAGTATCCTGCATATCACGCGCCGGATGGTCTTTAGGCAGATTCATCCGTTCAAAGTTATAATAGTCCTGCTCCACTTCAAGCCCATCAACAACCTGATAACCCATACCTAAGAAAATATCTTCAATCTCTTGGCTGGTCTGATTGAGCACATGCCTGTTGCCAATCGAAATCTGACGCCCTGGTAAGGTAACATCCAAAGACTCTGACTCTAACTGGGCTTGAATCTGGGCTTGCTCAAGAATCCTGCCCTGCTCTTCAAAAGCCTTGGTCAAAACATCGCGAACTTCATTGACTTGTTTACCAACAACCGGACGCAGTTCATTGGGCAGATCTTTCAGCCCCTTCAAAAGTTCGGTCAAGGAACCCTTTTTCCCCAGAACCTTGACACGCAGCTCCTGCAGTTCCTTGGCATTTTCAGCCTTCATTGCCTGCAGCTGCGCCTGTGTGCTCGTTCGTAATTCTTCTAATTGTGCTTGTAAATCCATACTTCCTCCATATAAGGTATAAATAAGCGGTTCTGAACTGGCTGTAGGGAATTTTTTAACGGTAATACCGGCTTTGCCGATCCATTAAAAAAACCGCCTGTCACCACTCACATCGGAGCGTTGACACGCGGTACCATCCGTTTTTTATCCAGCAGCTGCCAGACCTTAATTTCCAAGTCTTTATGCCTGAGTGAATTCACTAAACTTTCATCCAGCGAGCTTCCAGTCACGGCCCGCATTCCCTGTCAGACTGCCATAAAGTTACTAATCTCATAGACTTTTTTATTCAATTGTTATCATTTTATCAAATTTCAAAGACTTTCACAATAGCCGCCTTAAAATTAATGCTGAGCAAAGAACAAAAATCAGGTACAGTCCTTCAGCGAAAAATCCATGGTTCTGCTTAAGAAACGGTATCAACGTCTTTAAGTTTGACCGAAACAATCTTTGAAACGCCCGATTCCTGCATGGTCACCCCATAGATACTGTCAGCTGCAGACATGGTTCCTTTACGGTGGGTAACAACGATGAACTGGCTCGATTTGTCAAAACGATTGAGATAATCGCCAAAGCGTTTGACATTTGCCTCATCAAGAGCCGCTTCAACTTCATCCAAAATCACAAAAGGAATCGTCTTCACGCGGATAATAGCAAACAAAAGCGCTAAGGCCGACAGAGCTTTCTCGCCCCCTGACATCAGATTGAGGGACTGAATTTTCTTGCCGGGCGGCTGCACCGAAATATCAATACCGGCCGTCAGCAAATCGCCTTCAGTCAGCAGCAAATCAGCGCTGCCGCCGCCAAACATCTGCGTAAAGGTCATCTTAAAGCTCTCCCGAATGGCTTCAAAAGTCGTCTTAAAGCGTGCCTTTACCTCATTATCCATATCGTGAATCGTACTTAGCAAAAGGTCTTTGGCACGGACCAAGTCATCCTTTTGCCCATTCAAAAAGTTCAAGCGTTCGAAAACTTCCTCATACTGATCAATAGCATCCAGATTCACCGGACCCAGCTGCTTAATTTGTTTTTCCAGCTGTCTCAGATGAGTTTTGGCTGCTTCCGGATTGTCTACCGCCTGAGCCTGCTTTTTCGCCTCATCTAAACTCAGCTGATAGTCCTCAGCCAAGCTGCCTGCAAAGCGGCGCAGCTGATCGGATATCTGATCAATTTTAGCTTCAAGCTGAGTTTGGCTGCGGATGAGTTCTTCATTTTTTTGATTAGCCTTAAGGAGACTTGTTTCAACTTCTTCCAGCTGCGCTTCACAGTCTTCCAATTCAAAACGATGGCGAACCAAAGCTTTTTCATTGTCTTCTTTTTTAGCCTGACTGGCTGCCAGCTGGTCTTTGAGACGTGGCAGGCGCTGTTCATCCAAATCTTCTTCCTGGCTGCTGAGAAGCTGAGCCATCGTGGCTTCTTTGTTTTCCAGTTCAGACAAATCCGTAAGCAGGCGGTTTAAATTGCTTTTTTCAAATCTCTGTGTATTGGCCAAATCGCGTTCAGACAGACGCAGTGCAGATAACTGCTGACTAAGGTCAGCAGTCTTTTGCTGAATGCTGTCTTTGTCTTCCTTGAACCGGGCAATTTCTTGGCTGAGCTTTTCCTTAGCGTCAGTTATTTTTTGAAGACTTGCCTCCAGCTCGGCTTTTTCGTTTTCTAAGTCAAGTGTGGCATCCACTCGGTCAGTCTGTGTCAGCTGTTTATAAAGAAGACGCTGTTCCTCTAAGCGGTCCTGCAGCTGCCGATATTCCAATTCTGCCTTTTGTTCAGACAATCTGGCCTTACTGCCTTCTTCTCGGAGCTCCAAAAGATCAGCACTTTGTTTATCCAAATCCTGCTTAAGCTGACTGACCTTTTTTTCCTGTCCGCTTTGTCTGTCTTCTAAGGCCGCCAAGTCTTTTGTCAGACTGTCCAATTCCGGCTTAATAAAGGTGCTGTTGTTTTGTCGGCTGGCTCCTCCTGAAAAAGAACCTCCCGGACGAATTTCTGTTCCGTCAAGGGTCACCAAACGTACTTGATAGCGCAGCTTTCGGGCAGCCTGATTAGCATGATCGACACTGTCAAAAACAGCCGTAACTCCCAATAAGTTTGCAAAAATACCGGCCAGACGCTCATCAAAACTCACCAAGTCACGGGCTAAACCAAGAAAACCCTGACTGGATGTCAAAATGGCTTGATTTTGCTCAGATAAGCGCCGCGGTTTAATCGTTGTCAGCGGCAAAAAAGTCGCACGGCCCTGACGGTTTTTCTTCAAGAAGTCAATAGAGCGCTTAGCAGCTGCTTCATCTTCAACAATAATGTTTTGGCTGTTGCCTCCCAGAGCAATTTCAAGGGCGGTCTGATATTTCTTATCAAAGGTCAGGTGTTCACTGACAGCACCGATAATACCTTGAAGGTGGTCTGACTGCTGCAAAACTGACCTAACTCCTGCATAGAAATTGCTGTGGCTCTTCAGAATAGATTCTAAACTGTTCTTTCGGGCTCTTTTTTCTTTCAGTTCATCCAACAGGGCAAACATCAAATCCTGCTGCTTATTGTACTCAGCTTCTAAATTTTGGATGAGCTGTGCTTTTTCTTGATAATCTGCCAGCAGCTGTTGAACCTTGTTTTTAGCGGCTTTTAGCGCCTCTGCCTCTTTTTCTGCCAGCTGATTTGTCTTATCCAAGTCTGCTTTTAACTGCTTAAGCTCAGCCGTTTTATTTTCTGATTCCTGCTTTTGATTTTCAATTTCAGTTTTTAAGATGGTCAGCTGATTGGATATATCTGCTTCTTTCTGCATAAGCTTGACAAAATCTTCGCGCAGATTTTCAATCATCTGATCAGGATCCGCTGAAAAACGCGACAATTCAGTTTCTAAATCCTCAATAGCCTGTTTCTTTTGCTGACCTTCCGCTTCTAAATCAGCTAAGACACGCTCTTTCTCAGCAATCTCAGCTTTAAGGGCATCCTTTTGACTAAGCAGCTGAGATAAGGCTTCCTGAGTGGATTGCTTCTTTTCTGCCTTCTGGCTGGATTCGAGCTTAATCAGCTCAATTTGGCGCTCATAATCACTGATAAGGCGCGTTACGTCAAGCAGCTCAGCCTGTTTTTGGTCAATCTGCTGAGATAAATTGTGGCGTTTGCCTTTTAGCTGCTGGTTTCTCGCCTCCAGCTGCTCACGCTCTTGGTAATAGGTCTGAAGATTTTGTTTGACCGTTTCCAAACGCCCTTGGTGGTCATCCAGCTGCTCTTTATGATGTAAAATCTGATAAACCAGTAAATCCAGCTGCTTTTCCTTGCGCTCTGCTTCTAAAACTAAAAATTCCTTGGCCGTTTTAGCCTGTTTCTCCAGCGGTTTAATCTGTGTTTCCAGCTCATAAATAATATCATCCAGACGGTCTAAATTGTCCTGAGTCTGATTGAGCTTTGACTCGGTTTCTTTTTTACGTGTTTTGTATTTTAAAACACCGGCCGCCTCTTCAAAAATGGCACGGCGTTCTTCTGGCTTACTGTTGAAGATTTCTTCAACCCGCCCTTGAGAAATAATAGAAAAAGAATCCCGCCCTAAGCCGGTATCCATAAATAAATCATGAATATCGCGCAGGCGGACTTTCTTGCCGTCAATCAGATAATCACTGTCTCCGTTGCGGTAAATATGCCGCTCAACCCGAATTTCTTCCTGAGCATTCTTGATAAAAGCGTCGCTGTTGTCTAAAACAACCGTTACCTGGGCATAGTTGAGAGGTTTGCGATTTTCAGTCCCGGCAAAAATAACATCAGGCATTTTACCGCCGCGCAGGCTTTTGGCACTTGACTCCCCCAAAGCCCAGCGCAGACTTTCGGTAATATTGCTTTTACCGGAACCATTAGGGCCGACAACGGCCGTTACACCTCTGTCAAATTCAACCTTGGTCTTGTCAGCGAAGGACTTGAATCCCTGCATTTCAATTTCTTTTAAAAACATTAGGAACCTCGTTGAAGTTTTTCAAGCGCATTTTTGGCAGCTTCTTGTTCTGCTAATTTTTTGGAGCGTCCTGCTCCGCTGCTCAGCCGTTCATGATTGGCAGCAACAGCAACCTCGAAATACTTGGCATGAGCCGGTCCTGATTCTTTTAAGACTTCATAATCAATCAAAACATCGCCATCAACCTGCAGAAGCTCTTGCAGGGCTGTCTTATAATCCATAACACGCTCGTAATTGCCCTTTTCCACCTGCGGAATGACAACCTGATTAAGAAAACCCTCTACAGCTTCGAGGCCTGCATCCAGCAAAAGCGCACCTAAAAAGGCTTCGAATAAGTCTCCTAAGATGGTATCGCGCTTGCGGCCGCCTGACTTTTCTTCACCCCTGCCTAATTTGATATAGCTGTCAAATTCACAGTCACGGGAAAAACCGGCCAGACTTTCCTCACGGACAATCATTGAACGCATTTTTGATAAATCTCCTTCAGCTTTGTGAGGATATTTGTCGAACAGATAGCGTGAAATCGTCAGTTGCAGAACGGCGTCTCCTAAAAATTCCAAGCGTTCATTGTGTGAAATGTTTAGGAGGCGGTGTTCGTTAGCGTAGCTGGTATGCGTAAAGGCAGTTCCCAGCAGTTCCTTATCAGCAAAGACAATATTAAAATCGTTTGCTAACTTTTTTTCCAGTGCTTTCATATAATTCCTTTCTCTTCTTGCCGTCAGACCATTCTATTATAGCAAAAATTACTCAGAACGGCTAATTCTGAGTAATCTTCCTTCTTTATTCTTCCTTATCAGGAATGACCCTGAAAAGATAGTAAGTGATAAATAAGGTTAAACAAAAGAGGCCTGCTTTAACCCACATGAGAGGGGCAAAATAAATGGAAATCCCCATTAAAAGGTAAATCTGCAGGATGATCTTTTTCTTACGGCCGGCAGAAATACTTTTACTTTCTGCATAATCAGCCACATAGAACTGATAAATTTTACTGGAGCGCAGCCATTTTTCAAACCGTTTAGAGCTTCTGGCAAAGCAAAAGCCGGCTAAGAGCAAAAGAGGTGTTGTCGGAATGACAGGGAGCACCATGCCAATCAAACCTGTCGCAAAACTCATACAGCCTGCAATTAAATAAAATAAACTTTTCATAAGACGTCTTTTAAATCCTTGTCAGAGGCGAAGGCGTATCAGGCGAGGTATCATAAATCTTGAAATCATGATCCACAGCTAAATCTGCCTGCATAAGCGTATTTTTCATGGTCATGTGAGCCAGTTCCTTAATATTATTTTCCTTGCTGAGGTGGCCCAGATAGATTTTCTTGGTTTTATTGCCCAGCGTTCTAATCATGGTTTCTGCACCGTCATCGTTTGAAAGATGCCCTTTATCCGACAAAATGCGCTGCTTCAGCCGCCAAGGATAAGCGCCTGAGCGCAAAATTTCAATATCATGATTGGACTCAATCAGATAGCCGTCAGCATTCTCAATAAGACCTGCCATTCGGTCACTGACATAGCCGGTGTCTGTCAGCATGACAAAGCTTTTTCCGTCTTTCATAAAACGGTAAAACTGCGGTTTAACCGCATCATGGCTGACACCAAAGCTCTCAATATCAATATCGCCAAAGGTCAGCGTTTTTCCCATGCCAAAAATATGCTTTTGGCTGGTGTCAACCTTTCCGATCAAGCCATCCATGGCCTGCCAGGTTTCTTCATTGGCATAAATATCCAAGCCGTATTTTCTGGCCAAAACACCGACACCATGAATATGATCCTTATGTTCATGTGTAATCAAAATGGCATCAACATCATCTAATTTGCGGTCAATGCCCGCCATCAGCTGACTGATCTTTTTCCCTGACAGCCCCGCATCAACCAAGAGTTTTTTCTGGGGAGTTTCAAGATAAAAACTATTGCCGCTCGAGCCGGAAGCCAGAATACTGTATTTAAAACCTGTTTCTGTCATGAGTCGTCTTCATCTTCCTCCCATTCATCAATTGTACCGTTATCACTTTCATAAGGCAGAACAATGGTAAAAGTTGAGCCCTTGCCTTCTTCGCTGTTGGCCCAAATAAAGCCCTTGTGCTGTTTAATAATTTCTTTGGCAATCGCAAGTCCCAGTCCACTGCCGCCCTGTGCCCGGCTTCTCGCCTTATCAACTCGATAAAAACGATCAAAAATAAGGGGAAGATCCTTCTTAGGAATTCCCAAGCCCTGATCGGATATGGAAATAATAACTTGTGTGTCGGTTGTCTTCATACTGACCGTAATCTTACCGCCGTCAGGTGAGTATTTAATGGCATTGTTTAAAATGTTATCAACCACCTGAGTCATCTTATCGGTATCAATTTCAATCCAGACAGAGCTGTCAGAATAGTCTCTGACAATCTCATAAACTTTGCCGCCAGACTGCTGGCTTTGAATTTGGTCAAAACGATCGAGAATATAATCCATAAAAGCCGTAAAATTAGTCAGTTCAACATCTAAACGGCTGGTCTGATTATCAATACGCGACAGACTGAGCAAATCTGTAATCATCCGCATCATCCGGTTGGTCTCATCCAGCGACACTTTGATGAAACTCGGAGCGACTGACTCAGTCAGGGCACCGTCATCCAAAGCCTCCAGATATGACTTGACAGACGTCAGCGGAGTCCGCAGCTCATGGCTGACATTGGAAACAAAAAGGCGGCGTTCACGCTCTTCTTTTTCCTGCTCAGTAGCGTCATGCAAAACCGCAATCAAGCCTGAAATAAAGCCGCTCTCACGCCGATTTAAGGCGAAACGAATCCGCAAAGTAATAAATTCATCATACTCATCACGGCGGTTCAGAACAATCTCCGGCGTTTTAGTAATCAGATCATTATAAGTATAGCTGCCATCATCCAAGATATCAAGGATATTGTACTCCAGAGCCTGTTCGCGGGTCAGGTTGAGCTGCTTTTGAGCCATGTCATTAATCATGGTAATTTTGCCGCTGCGGTCAGTCGCCAGCACCCCGTCAGTCATATAAGCCAAAATACTGGTCAAGCGATTTTTTTCCTGAGCCAGATTTTCATGGGTCAGGCGGAAAACCTCAGACAAATCATTGACATTTCTGACCAGATCCGACAGCTCCGGATTGGCTTTAATCTTTAACTTTTCGGTATAATCTCCGGCAATCAAAGAGCGTACCTTAGCATTTAAAAGCTTAATGTGGCTATTGTTTTTATACTCTCTGTAATTGAGAAAGACAAAATAGATAAAGAGCAGAATCAGTAAAACTGCTAATAATATTCGTAAAAATAAAGGACTTGATTCAAACGTATTAGTCATATGATTTCATATAATAACCCACACCGCGTCTCGTCAGAATATATTCCGGACGGCTCGGTGTATCTTCAATTTTTTCACGCAGGCGGCGGACTGTCACATCAACCGTTCTGACATCACCAAAATAGTCGTAGCCCCAAACTGTTTCCAGCAAGTGTTCCCGGGTCATCACCTGACCGGTATGGGTAGCCAGATGGTGCAGGAGTTCAAACTCCCGATGTGTCAGCTCTACTTCTTCGCCATGCTTTTTAGCGACAAAAGCATCCGGCAAAATCTGCAGATCACCGATAACAATCTCAGGCATGCCTGAAGCATTTTCTTCAGCTACAGCTGTTTCGATATTTTCTGTTCTGCGAAGATGCGCTTTGATGCGAGCCAGCAGCTCACGATTGGAAAAAGGCTTCGTTACATAATCATCCGCACCGATTTCAAGTCCGATAACCTTGTCAAACTCGCTGTCCTTAGCCGAAAGCATGATAATCGGCACATGGCTGCTTTTTCTGACTTCTTTGGCAACTTCAAGGCCGTCCAATTCCGGCAGCATCAAATCAAGGATAATTAAATCCGGATTTTCCTCTTCGTACTTGCTCAGCGCTTCACGCCCGTCAAAGGCTGTAATCGTATCATAGCCTTCCTTTGCAAGATTAAATTTGATAATATCAGAAATTGGTTTTTCATCATCAACGATTAAAATTTTCTTCATTATGAATACCTCACTTATGGCTCTAAACAGGTTCATTAAATAAGTAAGAAATTTCAGAAATCAGAATACTTTTTAATAATTATCTGACGTTTATTTCAAACTGATTAGAATCTTCCAAGCGTCAAAGCCATTCTTATTTTACCTAAAACCTTACTGTTTAAGTAATCTCCATTCGATTATACCAAAATCACTAACAAATGAAAACCAACAAGTTTATTTCAAATATTATAAAAAGTTATCTTACTGAATTTTCTGATAATATTTGACAAGTAAAGTTTTATATGGTAGTATATTTATACAATGTTAGAAAAGCTAACAATGAATTTATGTTAAACAAGGAGAAGACTATGGCGCTGATTACCTTTAAAAACGTCGAAAAATACTATGGGGACTACCACGCTCTTCGCAACATTAACTTAGAAATTGAAAAAGGGCAGGTTGTTGTTCTGCTTGGACCGTCCGGTTCCGGCAAGTCCACGTTGATTCGCACCATAAACGCCCTCGAATCTATTAACTCTGGTGAACTCATCGTTAACGGCCATGAAGTCACTCATGCTTCTAGCAAAGATTTAGTTCAGCTGCGTAAAGAAGTTGGCATGGTATTCCAGCATTTCAACCTCTATCCTCACAAAACGGTGCTAGAAAATGTAACATTGGCTCCTATAAAAGTATTAGGAATGGACAAAGATAAGGCCAATGCTATTGCTGAAAAATATTTAACTTATGTTAATATGTGGGACCGTAAGGATTCCTATCCGGGTATGCTCTCAGGCGGTCAGAAACAGCGGATTGCTATTGCCCGCGGACTTGCCATGAATCCGGAGCTCCTGCTCTTTGACGAACCGACATCTGCACTTGACCCTGAAACAATTGGCGATGTTCTGGCGGTCATGAAAAATCTCGCTTTGGAGGGAATGAATATGATCGTGGTAACCCACGAAATGGGATTCGCCCGAGAAGTTGCCGACCGTATTATCTTTATGGCTGACGGTGAGATTCTTGAAGACACAACAGATGTCCAAGGTTTCTTTGAAGATCCCAAAGACCCGCGTGCCAAACAATTCCTAAGCAAGGTCATCCACCACACCAGCGACCGTGTTGCTGCTAAAGATTAGGATATTTAAGGAGAACGTCTATGAATATTAAAAGAATAATAGCTGCTATCAGCCTCCTTTTCATCCTGCTTGTCAGCTTTGCAGGTGTTCCAAAAGCTTCTGCGGATACAGTCTCAAAGGACGTCCAGAAAATAAAAAAAGCCGGCGTCCTAAAAGTCGGTGTCAAACAAGATGTGCCTAACTTTGGTTACTACAGTGCCGAAACCGGTAAATATGAGGGGATGGAGATTGATGTTGCCCGAAAGATTGCCAAATCTATGGGCGTAAAACTGGAACTCGTTCCTGTTACCACACAGACACGTGAGCCGCTGATGGACAACGGGCAGGTTGATTTGGTGATTGCTACTTATACCATAACTCCTGAGCGTCAGGCTTCTTACAGTATTTCTAAGCCTTACTATTACGACCAGATTGGTTTTTTGGTTCGCAAATCCAGTAAAATCAAAAAAATCTCTGATCTGGACGGTCTGACCATCGGGGTTTCTCAGGGAGCAACAACCAAGGCCAGTCTTGAGGTTTATGCTAAGGAGCATCATTTAAAATTTAAGTATGTTCAGCTGGGAAGTTTCCCGGAGCTGGCTATTTCTCTCTACTCTAAGCGTATCAACGCTTTTTCCGTTGATAAGTCAATCCTGACAGGCTATGTCAGCAAGCAGTCACGGCTGCTTAAAGCAGGTTTCAACACACAGGAGTACGGTATTGCTACTAAAAAATCAAACACCGGATTGACTAAATACGTCAACCAATTACTTGATAAGTGGTCTGCCGACAAGAGTCTGGAAAAGATTTATGATAAATACAGTCTGGAATCTGCCGAGCCGGACACTCAGAAGTAATTGAACACGGGCTAAAAGCGTCGAGAAAAAGACAGTCTGCCTAGTGCGCCAGCGCATGGCGTTAGGCTCCTATTTTCTTCTCGCTTTCTTAACGCCCTTAGCGACACGTCGTTTGGTTAGTCGATCTTACTAAGCAAACGAAGTTAGTGGGAGAGGCAGGGAGTGGGAAAGAACCCAAAAAATTGAAAATTTTGGTTCGTCTTCCCACCCCCGCACAGTTGGCTAGGTTTTCCGCTTTGGCCTTGTGGCAAAAGGAAAGCCAGCCAACCACTGCGTCAAGAGCTTATTCCAAAACAGGAATATTGGACGAGCTTTTGCCCAGTCTTGTTTGTTATCAAGTGCAAAGCACTTAGATAACAATCCTCTGCCGTATCTTAGTAATTGAACACGAGCTAAAATCCTAGTAAAAAAGATAAACGTCCTTATGTCTTAACGACACGGCGTCCGTTTCCTATTTTTATACGGATTTCTTCACGCTCTTTGTATCTTAATTAAAGGAGACATTATGATATTACTCACAACCACCTCTGGGCCTTTTGCTTTGAGCCGCTGGGGAGCTTTCTTTGCCAACTTCGGAGATTTTTTAAAAGGTTTTCTTTACACCCTCGAAATGTCAATTCTTGCCCTGCTTCTTTCTTTGCTTTTGGGTATTCTCTTCGGAGCCATGGGCTCTTCTAAAAATAAGGTGCTTAAAGGTCTGTCCCGTATCTATGTCGAAGTTTTTCAAAACACCCCCTTGCTGGTGCAGTTTGTTTTTGTCTACTATGGTTTAGCCATTTTGACAAATGGAGCTCTGATGATTTCCGCCTTTTTCACAGCAGTTCTCTGTGTGGGCATTTACCATGGTGCCTATATCGCAGAAGTCATCCGTTCGGGTATCGAGTCTGTTCCTAAAGGACAGACTGAGGCTGCTCTGTCCCAAGGCTTCAGCTACCGCGAAACAATGAGCCTGATCATTTTGCCGCAGGCTATCCGAACCATTTTACCGCCGATGACCAATCAAGTGGTTAATCTCATCAAGAACACATCAACCGTTGCAATTATCTCCGGTGCAGATATCATGTTTACAGCCAAGGCCTGGGCCTATGATACCACCAACTATGTTCCGGCCTTTGCCGGTGCCGCTCTTCTTTACTTTATCATGTGCTTCCCGCTTGCAACTTGGGCGCGCCGCAAAGAAGAGGCCAACAAAAAGGCTTATAATTTATAAAGGAGGTTAACGAATGAAAGAACTCTTAACATCAACAAATATCACTTTCTTACTTCAGGGTTTATGGCTGACACTCTATATCTCCTTTATCTCTATCGTCCTGTCAACAATTTTCGGTACCGTTTTAGCCGTTATGCGCAATGGTAAAAATAAACTGCTCAGATGGATTGCCAGCATTTATATCGAATTTGTCAGAAATGTTCCTAACCTTTTGTGGATATTCATTGTTTTCTTAGTCTTTCAGATGAAGTCAACACCTGCCGGTATCACAGCTTTTACCGTATTTACCTCTGCTGCTCTGGCAGAAATTGTTCGCGGCGGCTTAAATGCTATTGATAATGGACAGACAGAAGCAGGTCTGGCTCAGGGATTCACGCATTTTCAGATTTTCATTTATATCGTTTTCCCGCAAGCTATCCGCAAGATGCTGCCTGCTATCATTTCTCAGTTTGTTACTGTGATTAAGGATACTTCTTTCCTTTATTCTGTTATCGCTCTCCAAGAATTGTTTGGCAAGAGCCAGATTCTCATGGGGCAGTATTTTGAGGCCGATCAAGTCTTTGCGCTTTACGGTATCGTTGCAGCAACCTATTTTGTTATCAACTTTATCATTTCAAGCTTCTCACGCCGCCTTGCTAAACGATGGGAACAGGCTGCTGATTAAAAGAATAAATTGCTTTTGTCAAATACACGAAAAAAGTGCCGGATAAACAGCAGCATGGCTGCCTATCCGGCACTTTTTGATAGTTAATTAGCCTTTACCCAGCCTGTGGCGTAATCAAAGCTCAGGCCGCTTTGAACATTTGGAATGAATACATTAAATTCTAAACTGCCATCAGAAGATTTAGCTTCTAAATGGCTGCCGCTCGCTAAAATATTATTGCCCTCATACACAAGGGTTACCCGGTAACGAACACGTTTACGGCGATCCAGAGCTCTTCTGATTATCGTTTCATAATAATTTTGCCCAGTTGAATCCGAACTGCTGGCCTGATTGGACCAGGCTGTCTGTGTTGCTACGTTCTGTGGATTGCTTGTTGAAGCATCGAAACCTTTCAGGCCGCCAACCAGCGCATAACCCAGTAAGTGTCCGCGATCAACAGCATGGTCATAGTCTCCGCTCAGATTATGCAGCTGATGCCAGCCTGCAGGCTGCCAGTTGGTCCTTCCATTTCCTGTTTCTTCACGATTTCTGTATTGGCGCGTAGCCTTAGTCAATAGTGCATTAGCTACTGTCGGAACGGTTTTCCCCTGAATGGTCTTAGTCTTATTGTTGGCATAAGGAAGACTGGCAACATCAGCATTAAGAGTAGTCTTATTGTGATTGATGATAAAAGCTCCCGCACCATTCCATTCAATATGAGGACCCAGCGATTTTTTCACAGAAGCTGTTAAAACAGTATTAGCCAGCTCCTGACTGGGAGCGGTCTGATCACTTCGGGAGCCATTTGAGGGAATTTCCGGAGCGGTTTTCTTTCCAGTCACCAGCTGAGCTGCCTGCTTTATCGGATTGTTGTCTGCGATGCGCTCATCAGTCGCAATATAGGTCAAAATCAGCAAGAGCAAGGCTGCAAGCACAGAGACAAGCAGCTTTGTCTGTTTTTTGGTTCGATAATTTTTTCTCGCCATAACGTTTCCTCAGTTATCCTGTATAAGTCAGCAAAAAAGCAGGGAATCCCTACTTTCCTGTAAATTTATCAATCAGCGACTGCCACTTATCCCATGATAAAACAGATAAGGGATTTTTGCCCTCACCGATGAAACTGTAGCCGATCATCAGCCCGACTGCTAAAAAAACAAGGCACAATAGAGCTATCAGAATAACAAAAGCTAATTGATTGCGAACATATTTCCACCCGCTGTTCATTGTCAGTCTCCATTAACACGTTGAATATTTGCACCTAATTTGGCTAATTTTTCATGTAACACGTTGAATATTTGCACCTAATTTGGCTAATTTTTCATGAAATTGGAAGTAACCGCGATCCAAATGATTCAAATTGCCGACAATGGTGCGTCCTTCAGCGACCATACCGGTCAGAATAAGCGCAGCACTGGCACGTAAATCTGTTGACATTACCTGTGCTCCCTGCAGCCGGCGGCCGCCGTGAATCATTGCAGTATCCCGCAAAATTTCTGATGTTAAGCCCATACGGCGCATTTCTTCCAAATGTTGGAAGCGGTTTTCAAACACTGTTTCAATCATAGTTGATTCGCCCTGAACCACAGCCATCAAGGCTGTAAACTGAGCCTGCATATCTGTCGGGAAACCGGGATGGGGCATGGTCTTAACAGTAACCGGTTTTAACTTGGCTACATCAGAGACTACACGGATTCCTTCGTCTTCTTCGGTGACCTCTACTCCCATTTCTCTTAGCTTAGAGATGAGCGGGCGGTTATGCTCCCAGACAGCATCTTTAATTAAGACATTGCCGCCGGTCATGGCAGCTGCCACCATAAAAGTTCCGGCTTCAATCCGGTCTTGAACAACACTGTGCTTGGCACCGTGCATCCTGTCAACACCGATAATAGTCAGGGTTTCAGTTCCCGCACCGATGACCCTTGCTCCCATTTTATTGAGAAGATTGGCCAAATCAACAATCTCAGGTTCCCGCGCAGCATTTTCAATAATTGTTGTTCCTTCAGCCAGAGTAGCTGCCATCATCAAGTTTTGTGTTGCACCGACACTTGGAAAATCCATGTAGATGTTAGCGCCTTTCAGACGGCCGGCGCTGGCTGTAATGTCACCGCCTGCCTGCTCGATTTTAGCTCCCATGGCTTCTAAGCCTTTAAGATGCAGATCGATAGGCCGGCTTCCGATTGTACAGCCTCCCGGCATCGAAACCTTAGCATGACCGTTTCTTGCCAAAAGAGGCCCTAAAACAACAATGGACGCGCGCATTTGGCTGACATATTCATAAGGCGCCACATCGAGAATGTCTCCTGTAGCATCGAGCAAAACTTGATTGTTAGCCTCGTCAAAATCCACTTTGACATTGAGACCGCGTACCACATTATTCATTGTAAACACATCTGACAGAATCGGCACATTTTCCAGCAGTGTTTGTCCTTCTGTCGGCAAAATAGCTGCCGCTAAAAGGGGCAAAACAGCATTTTTAGCCCCTTCAATAATAACATCACCCTTAAGCTGTGTTTTACCACCTTCAATAACAATTTTATCCACGAATTTCTCCATTCACTGTATTTTATTCTTGCATTATACCATAATAAACGGTTAAGACGAATTAATTAAACCACAAAAAAGAGGTCCTGACTCAATGAAATCACGGACCAGATAAAGCTGCTGGTCATATAACCGACGGCAATACTGACAAATAATAAAAATAATTTTAAACGGCTCACATTTTCAGAGCTGTTTTTAATTATTTTTCCCCAATCAAATAAGTTGATGAGCAAATGATAAAAAATAGCAATAAAAATCAAGTGACTCATCAGCATCACAGCATTATATAAAATAGTCATAAATTTATTATATCAAAAAAGAAGCCGAGACTGAACTTAGAAAAATAAAGATTTTCAAACTGACACCTAAAAGTCTTGCAAAAACAGCTGAACGCTGCAGTGCCTGCCAAATCTGCAACACCTGCGGCAGGCAGCTGTTTCTTATTTTCCTGCATCAGCTGAGAGACGAAAAAGACAGCCGCCATAGCTGTCCTTTCTGAATTTGATCCGTTATTTGGAACCGACATTGATACGGTTAAGGGCACGTCTGAGAGCAACCTGAGCACGCTGCACTTCATCAATACGATGTTCTTCTTTAGCTTTTTCGATTTCTTTTTCAGCCCGGATTTTAGCCCGTTCGGCCCGAGACACATCAATATCACGTTCACGCTCAGCTGAGTCAGCAACAATGGTCACGAGATTATTCTTAATCTCAATAATGCCGCCATTAACCGCTACCCAGTCCACATGCTTATCATCATCAATGCGCCGGATTTTCATTTCGTGAACTTCCAGCGGTGCCATCAAATTTTCATGGTTAGCTAAGATACCCATTTCCCCATCGGGCGTCTTGACCAGAATAAATTTAGCATGATGGTCGTATTTTAAACCGTCAGGTGTCACGATTTGTACAGTCATTTCTGCCATTTGGTCACCTCATTAAAAGCCCATCTTTTTCGCTTTTTCAACAACATCCTCAATAGCGCCGACACTGCGGAAGGCATCTTCCGGAAGGTCATCGTATTTTCCTTCAAGAATTTCTTTAAAGCCGCGGACTGTTTCGGCAACTGGTACATAAGAACCGGGCTGACCGGTAAATTGTTCCGCAACGTTAAAGTTTTGCGAAAGGAAAAATTGAATACGGCGGGCACGGCCGACCAAGGTCTTTTCTTCATCAGACAGTTCATCCATCCCCAAAATAGCGATGATGTCCTGCAGTTCACGATAGCGCTGCAGCACATGCTGCACTTCTGTTGCTACCTCATAGTGCTCCTGACCGACAATTTCCGGAGAAAGCGCACGAGAACTTGATGCCAAAGGGTCAACTGCCGGATAAATCCCCATCTGAGTCAGACGGCGTTCAAGATTGGTGGTTGAGTCCAAGTGAGCAAAGGCTGTTGCCGGTGCCGGGTCAGTGTAGTCATCGGCAGGCACATAGATGGCCTGAATAGAGGTAACAGAACCCTTTTTCGTTGATGTAATCCGTTCCTGCAGCTGCCCCATTTCGGTTGCCAATGTCGGCTGATAACCAACGGCTGAAGGCATACGGCCAAGGAGGGCTGAAACTTCAGAACCCGCTTGAGTAAAGCGGAAGATATTATCAATAAAGAGCAGCACATCCTGACCTTCAACATCACGGAAATATTCGGCGATGGTAAGGCCGGTAAGAGCAACCCGCATCCGTGCTCCGGGCGGTTCATTCATCTGACCAAAGACCATGGCAGTCTTTTCGATGACACCGGATTCCTTCATTTCCCAGTAGAGGTCATTACCTTCACGCGTACGTTCACCCACACCGGTAAAGACTGAAATCCCTCCGTGCTCTTGGGCAATATTGTGAATCAGCTCCTGAATCAAAACGGTCTTGCCGACCCCGGCACCGCCAAAGAGGCCGACCTTCCCGCCTTTAAGATAAGGGGCCAAGAGGTCAATTACCTTGATACCTGTTTCTAAAATTTCAGTTGAGGTAGACAGGTCATCAAATGAAGGAGCCTTTTTATGAATGGGCTGCCGCTCAGCATCTTCTGGAAACGGCGTGTCAAGGTCAATTGTATCTCCAAGAACATTAAAGACACGGCCCAGCGTTTCCTTACCAACCGGGACACTGATGGCACGGCCTGTGTCAAGGACCTCAAGACCGCGTGTCAGACCGTCCGTTGACTCCATGGCAATGGTACGCACAAGGCCATCGCCAAGTTCAAGAGCCACTTCGAGGACGATTCTTTGTTTTTTATCGCCATCTTTATAAACAATCAATGCATTATTAATCTCAGGAAGTTTATCATCTGCTGCAAATGCAACATCGACAACAGGACCGACCACCTGAGCAATTTTGCCTGTGCTCATTTTCTTCTCCTTTAACTTAAGATACAAAGGGCGTTAAGAAATCCGTATAAAAATAGGAAACGGACGTCGTGTCGTTAAGACACAAGGACGTTTATCTTTTTTACTAGGATTTTAGCCCGTGTTCAATTAACAAGATACGGCAGAAGATTGTTATCTAAGTGCTTTGCACTTGATAACAAACGCCAATCACCATTGTGAATTGGCTGCCTCTCCCGCTAACTTCGTTTGCTTAGTAAGATCGACTAACCAAACGAAGTGTCGCAAAGGGCGTGTCAAATCCGTATAAAAATAGGAAACGGACGCTGTGTCGCTAAGACACAAGAACGTTTATCTTTTTTACTAGGATTTTAGCCCGTGTTCTATTTTGCAGAGAGATTAATCTAAGGCGTTGGCACCTGCGACAATCTCTGTAATTTCTTGTGTAATCGCGGCCTGACGCACACGATTGTATAATTTGGTCAAATCTTCGATCACCTTGTCAGCATTGTCTGTTGCTGTCTGCATAGCTGTCATGCCTGCTGCATGCTCTGCTGTCTTAGCATCAATAATGGCACCGTAAATCAGACTTTCAGCATATTGGGGCAAAAGCTGTTCCAAAATAGCTTCCCGATTGGGTTCTAATTCAAATCCTGTAACATTGCCTTCGCTCGCTTCATCTGCATCTAAATCTGAAATAGGAAGCATTTTTTCAACACGCACCTGACTGGTCAAACTGTTGATGTGGTGGGTGTAACAGACATAGAGTTCATCAAAGATTTCATTTTTGTACATTTCAACCGACTTTGAGATAATCCGGTTAACTTCCTCAAAGCTCGGGTTGTCTTCCAATCCGCGCAGTTCAAAGGCAACTGGAAAATTGCGGGCCTTGAAAAAATCAGAGCCCATTCCGCCAATAGAAATGATGGTATAGTCGCTCTTATCCGGATGATAATCCTTGATAGTATCCATGACAGCCTTGAGAATGGTTGAATTGTAAGCACCAACCAAGCCCTTATCAGAAGTAATCACGATATAAGCTGTTTTTTTAATCGGCCGTGAAATCAGCATGGGATTAGTCGAGCCTGTGGTCAAATCAGAATGCAGCAAATCTGTTGTAATCTGGCGAATTTTAGAAGCATAAACTTGAAAATTCTTAGCCGCCTGTTCCGATTTAACCAATTTGGCAGAAGAGACCATCTTCATGGCGCTGGTAATTTTCCCGGTCTTTTGCGTTGACGAAATTCTCACTTTAATTTCACTAAGAGAGCCTGCCATATTAGATCCCTCCTGTACTAACTAAATTGTGACTGATCTTTGAAGCTTTGAATAGCCTTGTCCAAAACCGATTCTTCCGGAAGATCTTTGGTCGTGCGAATGGTGTCAAAAATATCACTGTAATGTGAATCGAAATAATCAAACATATTATCTTGGAAGGTCAAAATATCATTGACAGGGACACTGTCCAAGAAACCGTGTGTCAGAGCATAGAGAACGAGCACTTGCTTTTCAACTGCCAAAGGTTTATGGAGGCCTTGTTTAAGCACTTCTACCGTACGGCGGCCACGATTGAGCTTAGCCTGTGTTGCAGAATCCAAATCAGAACCAAACTGTGTAAAGGCTTCAAGTTCACGATAAGAAGCAAGATCCAGACGCAGCGTTCCGGCTACCTTTTTCATGGCTTTAATTTGGGCAGAGCCGCCGACACGCGATACCGAAGATCCCGCATCGATAGCCGGCCGAATCCCTGAATTAAAGAGGTTTTCCTGAAGGAAAATCTGACCGTCCGTAATTGAAATCACATTCGTTGCGATATAGGCCGAAATGTCCCCTGCCTGTGTTTCAATGAAGGGCAGAGCCGTTACAGACCCGCCGCCCAACTCATCTGACAGTTTGGCCGAACGTTCCAAAAGCCGGCTGTGAAGGTAGAAAACATCACCCGGATAGGCTTCACGTCCCGGCGGACGCCGCAAAAGAAGCGAGAGTTCACGATAAGCAACCGCTTGTTTTGATAAGTCATCATAAACAATTAAAGCATGCTTGCCCTTGTACATAAATTCTTCTGCCATGGCAACACCTGCATAAGGCGCGATGTACAGCAGAGGTGAGGGCTGTGACGCAGAGGCTGTGACAACAATCGTGTAATCAAGGGCTCCGTATTTACGGAGAATTTCTACCTGACTGCGGACAGTAGACTCTTTTTGACCGATGGCAACATAGATGCAAATCATATCCTGCCCTTTTTGATTGATAATGGTATCAATGGCAATTGATGTTTTACCTGTCTGCCGATCACCGATAATCAATTCACGCTGACCGCGGCCGATCGGCACTAAAGCATCGATAGCCTTAATCCCTGTTTGCAAGGGCTCAGAGACGGACTGACGCTGCATGACACCGGGAGCCGGCGTTTCAACAGGACGGGTAGCATCTGTTGCTATTTCTCCCAGCCCGTCAACAGGCTGACCAAGCGGATTAACCACACGGCCGATGAGAGCCTCACCAACAGGCACTTCCATAATCTTGCCGGTACGCTTAACCGTGTCGCCTTCGCGAATACTGTCAAAGTTACCGAGAATAATGATCCCTACATCATTTGATTCCAGATTTTGCGCCATCCCAAAAGTTCCATTGCCAAATTCAAGCAGCTCACCGCTCATGGCATTATCCAAGCCTCTGGCACGGGCAATACCATCACCGACATAAGTAACAACACCAGTCTCTGTGACATCAAAATTTGGCTGGAAGTTTTCAATTTGCTTTTTAATTAAAGCGCTAATTTCTTGTGCGTTAATTGCCAAAAATCACACCACTTTCTATTTCAAATTCATTTTTAATTCTTGTAATTGGCTGCGAATACTAGTGTCAATTACTTTATTATTCGCCTTGAGGATAAAACCGCCAATGACATCTTCATCAATTTGTTCAATGAGATCCCGCTTAGTCAAATCAAATTTCTTTTCAGCCAGCTGCACTAACCGTTCTTTTTGGCTGTCTGACAGAGCAACAGCTGCTGTCACCTCAACATCAAAGGTTTGCGTTTTGAGACTGAGTTCTGTTAAAACTTCTTCCATAATCGGCTTGAGCAAACTTTGACGCTCATTTTGCAGAATTATCTCAAGAAAATTTTTCATGTAATCTGAACAAGACTCTTGAAACAACCTGACCAAACGCGCCTTTTCAGACAGGCTGACAGCTGTGCCGGCTAAAAAGTTCTGCACTGCTTTATCATCAAGGACGGTTAAAATGGCTTTAACATCATCATAAACAGCCGCTGTCGCCTTTTTTTCAATAGCCACATCCGCGAGACTCTTTGCATAAGTTTCTGTTAAAGCCTGCGTTTTTTTATCCATTAGGCATCTCCCAATTTGTCTAAATAGCTGTCAATCAATTCGCTCTGAGCTGTTTTATCGAGACTTTTTACCATGATTTTTTCAGCCAAAAGAACACTGAGATCAGCAACATCTGCTTTGACACTTGACAGTGCTTCTGCCTTGCTGCTGGCGATATCCTGATTTGCCTTATCTTTGAGGCGGCTGACCTCTTCATGGGCTTCTGTAACAATCTTAGCTTCCTGAGCTTTGCCTGTTTCTTTGGCATTTTCAATAATTTGGACAGCTTCATCCTTGGCTTGATTAAGTTCAGCCTGACGCTTATTCTCTAGAGTCTGAGCATGCTGACGTGCACTTTGGGCATCGTCAATATCTTTTGCAATCTTGTCTTCCCGAGCCTGAAAAACAGCCATAATTTGAGACCAGGCGAACTTCCTGAGAAGAACAAACAGAAGAACAAAAGATCCTGTAACAATAATAAAATTTCCGATAAATTGACCAACTGATACCGACATTTATTCTCCTTTCTTACTCTCCATTGACCTTTTTACTCAAATACATAGACGTCAGCAGGGTAAAAACATAACCCTGCAGACAGGAAATAAAGACAGAAAAAGCCGTCCAAACCAAATTAAGAACAAAGGCAACAGGAGCAATAAAAACACTGACATCAACCATTTTTAAAATAAGACCCATGACAACTTCCCCTGCATAAATATTGCCGTAAAGACGCAAAGCAAGAGAAGCTAAATTAGTGACTTCTTCCAATAAATTCATCGGTGTCATTCCGATAGGGGTAACAAAAGCTTTCAAATAGTTTTTTATCCCGCGGCGTCTGATACCTTCGGCATGGACAATAATGGTCACAAAAAAGGCGAGACCAAAATCATACATCATATTAGAAGTCGGCGATGTCCATAAATTATACTCACTGGTTTCAATCCTGCTCATCAATCCGAGATTGTTGGCAAAAGCGACGAAAGTGAACAAGGTAAACAAGAAAAGTGAGTAGCGTTTTCCATTTTCTTCACCCAGGTTTGTTTTAGCAATTCCTGTTACAAAGTCATAAAGGTACTCCAAGACATTTTGCCTGCCTTTGGGTTTTAGCGCCATGCAGCGGCTCGCCCAAAAAACAAATCCAAAGACAGCAAAAACTGTCAAAAGAGACATGGCAAGCAGGGTCAGATCAAATGTTACCGGTCCAATACTAATTGTAGGTGTGTTTGATTCCAACTAACTCCCCCCTTTTCTAAATAGGCAGGACACAAACCCTTTATTTAAGAATAAGTGTCATGGCAAGGGTAACGAAGAAAGTACCTTCAATAAAGGCAACACCCATGATCATAAGAGTTCTTAACTGACCGATAATTTCAGGCTGACGAGCTGCTGCTTTAAACAAGTTAGCAACCAAGTAACCTTCTGCCAAACTAGCACCAAAACAGGCTAAACCAAGAGCCATAATACCTAAATTCATTTTGAATTCTCCTTTTAAATTTTTTTACTTGTTTAGTGTATTCCTATTTTCAGTGTTTGTCAACGAAAACAAGAAATTGTTTGCGCTTTCTTGACCTTTAAATTTAAGCCTTTCCCAGCATCTTTTTTCAGCCACAAAAAAGAAGCCAAACAGGGCTATAAGGTCCTAATAAACTTGCTGATTTTGCCAGATCAAATTAGCAGCAAAAAAAAGAGAACGGGAGCAAATTCTATGTTTTTAGAATTTGCTGTCCCGCCCTCTTTGGGAAGGCTTATTTTTCTAACTGCCAAATGTCTTTTGCATACTCTGTGATGGTGTCATCAGAAGTAAATTTATCAGAATTAGCAATGTTACGCAGACTCATGCGAGCCCAGCCTTCACGGTCGCGATAGAGAGCATCGATTTTTTCCTGCGCTTCCACATAAGAAGTAAAATCCTCAAGCAGGAAGTACTCATCATTATGGGTAATGAGCGCTTCATAAATTTCCGTTCCCTCACTTTGGCTGTTTGGAATGGTGCCATTGATAAAGGTGTCCACCACGCGCTTAATAACTGGATTAGACTCGTAAACACCGCGCGAATAATAATCATGATTGCGATAGTGGCGGTAAACATCGTCCTTATTCATCCCAAAGATAACAATGTTATCATCACCGACTTCGTCTTTTATTTCAATATTCGCCCCGTCAAGTGTTGCCAGCGTAATACTTCCGGTCATCATGAATTTCATATTGGATGTTCCTGATGCTTCTTTTGAAGCCAGTGAAATCTGTTCAGAAACATTAGCAGCCGGAATAATCAGCTCTGCCAGACTGACATTGTAGTTCTCCAGAAAGACAACTTTGAGCTTTCCTTGAAGAGAGTCATCATTATTGATAAGATTGGCCAGCTCATTGATAATCTTAATGACAGATTTAGCAAAATGATAGCCTGGTGCTGCCTTGGCACCAAAAATAAAGACACGAGGCACAAGGTCAAGATCCGGATTATCCTTTAAATCCCAGTAAAGCTTGACAATATGCAGAACATTGAGCAGCTGACGCTTGTAAGCATGGAGCCGCTTGACCTGAACATCAAAGATAGCATCAGTTGATACGTCAATGCCGGTTGTTTCTTTGATATAGGCAGCCAGCTTCACCTTTGAATCCTGCTTAACGCGGTAGAAAGCGTTAAGAACCTCTTTATCATCAGCAAAATCATTAAGTTTTCTCAGTTCATGAATGTCTGTACGCCAGCCATTGCCGATTGCCTCATCAATCGCTGCCGACAATTCAGGTGCCGCAATCTGTGTCCAGCGGCGTTGAACAATACCATTGGTCTTATTATTAAATTTGCCCGGGTAAAGTGTATAAAAGTCATGCAGAGTATCTTCTTTAAGCAGCTCCGTATGCAGTTTTGCTACACCATTTACGGAATGTCCGCCGATAATGGCAAGATTGGCCATATAAATCTGATTGTCTTTGACAATGCGGGTATTTTCAATAATATGCGGATCAATACCTTTTTGCGCCAGACTGGCAACAAAGCGGTTGTCGATTTCAAGAATAATCTGATAGACACGCGGCAGAACATTTTTGAACAGTCCGGCATCCCATTTTTCCAAAGCTTCTGAAAGAATGGTGTGATTGGTATAACTCATGGTTTGTACCGTCGTTTCCCAGGCCTGATCCCATTCTAAACCGTAATCATCAACCAAAAGGCGCATAAACTCAGCCGGTGCAACAGCCGGATGGGTATCATTGATATGAACAGAAATCTTTTCGTGAATCCGCTCTAAGGGCCGCCCTTGTTTCAGATATGATTTAATGATAGTTTGCAATCCGGCGCTGGTCATGAAGTACTCTTGAATTAAACGCAGCTCTTTTCCTTGATAATCAGAATCATCCGGGTAAAGAATGGCTGTGATATTTTTCACCCGCCGGCGGTCTTCCAAGGTCGGGTAATTGAGTTCATATTCTTCAGGAATTTCAACATCCCAAAGGCGAAGATTGTTGATATTGTCATTGCCAAAACCAATCTGCGGAACGTCGTAAGGCACGGCACGAAGCACCTGGGCACCGTCATAGGCAGGAACGATACGTCCTTCTTCATTGGCCTGCAGATGCACATTGCCAAAGAGTTTAACTTCAACGGCATCATGATCTTTGCGGGTTTCCCAGACATTGCCGACAGAGCCAAACCAAGCGTCAGGCAGCTCTGTTTGATAGCCGTTGACAATGCGCTGTTTGAACAAGCCGTATTGGTAGCGAAGTCCGTTGCCAAAGCCGGGATAGCCGGTTGTTGCCAGCGAATCCATAAAAGCTGCTGCTAAACGTCCCAAGCCGCCGTTCCCCAGAGCCATGTCATACTCAGCATTTTTAACATCTTTGAAATTGATCCCTAAATCGGCAAAACCTTCTTTAACGGTATCAAGAATGCCCAGATTCAGCAGATTGGTTTCAAGCATCCGGCCAGGAAGAAACTCAATTGAAAAATAGTAAGCTACTTTTTGATGGTTTTCTGAAATTTTACGGTTTCGCTCCAGCCAAAGCGGTGTGTAATATTTACGGATAACCTTTGCCAAAGAACTGAAAAGTTCTGTCGGGGTGGCATCAGGTACCTTAATCAGCTGCTCTTCGTGCAGAGTATCTTTGAAATCACGGATGAATTTTTCTTTTGTTAGTTGCATTTTTTTCCTTTCGTAAGAGACTGCTAAAACTGTCGGGATTTGTGCTTTTGCTGACAGTCTGACTGCTGTTCTTTGAACTGAGAGCAGACAGCAAACTGCTGCCGGTTTGAACAGACCTTGTCAATCCAAGCCGGCAGAACAGCACTGAATCCCAATAGGCAAATGACTGCTCCTGCAGACAGCTGCCTTATTTTTTTATTTTGCTATTTCCTTGTAGAGATCTTCATAAGCCTGACTGGCCGTATCCCAAGAGAAATCCATGCTCATCGCATTTTGCTGCAAAATTTTCCAGTCTTCCTTCTTATTATAATAAACATCCAGCGCAGTCTCAAGTGTTTTGGTCAGCCAATAGCCTGAAAAGTCTTGGAAACCAAAACCAGTACCCGTTTTTTCAAATTCATTATAAGGAATAACAGTATCCCGAAGTCCGCCTACTTCATGTACCAGAGGCAGCGTACCGTAACGCATGGCCATCATCTGCGACAGGCCGCACGGCTCAAAAGCACTGGGCATCAAGAAAAGGTCGCTGGCAGCGTAAATCTGCTGAGCCAACTCTAAATCAAAAGTGATATTAGCGGAGATTTTTTCCGGGTAAGCATAGCTGAACCATGAAAAAGCATTTTCAAAATCAGCATAACCTGTTCCCAGAAGCACAATCTGCAAATCCAGCTGCATGATGGTGTTAAGTTCATCGACAACCAGATTGAAACCTTTTTGGTCTGTCAGACGGGAAACAATACCAATTAAAGGCACATCATCACGCACTGGCAGCCCGACACGTTCCTGCAGTGCTGCCTTGTTTTTAGCCTTGCCTGACAAATCATCTTTTGAAAAATGAGCTGTCAAATGCGGATCTGTCTCCGGATCAAGCAAGTCAGTGTCAATACCATTGACAACACCGCTCAGCTTGCCTGATTCCATCCGCATAATCTGATCGAGCCCCTTGCCGAATTCAGGCGTCATAATTTCTTTGGCGTAACTTGGTGACACCGTTGTGACACGGTCAGCATAAAGAACGGCTGCTTTCATCCAATTCAAGCAGTCATTCCAGCGCAGCGTTCCATCACGGTAGCGCTCATCGCCGACACCAAAGAGTTCTCCCAGCATAGCAGGATTAAACTGACCTTGAAATTCAATATTGTGAATGGTGAAAACAGTCTTAATTCCCTGATAGGCATTGATCCAATGGTATTTTTCCTTGAGCAGATACGGAATCATGCCGGTATGATAATCATGCACATGGAGAACATCAGGAATAAAGTCAATCTTTTCCATTGCTTCCAAAGCAGCTAATTGGAAATAGGCAAAGCGTTCACCGTCGTCAAATTCTCCGTAGATTTGGCCGCGGTAGAAATAATGCTTGTTATCAACAAAATAAAAATTAACACCATCTTTAAAAATGTGTTTGATGCCCACGTATTCACGGCGCCAGCCCACATTGGTAAAGAAGTAAAACAGATCCTTTATTTCCTCGCCGAATTTGGCGTCAACAGCATCATAATAGGGAAGGATGACACTGACTTCATTCCCATTTTTAACAAGGGATTTAGGCAATGCCCCGATGACATCGCCTAATCCGCCAGTCTTTGCAAAAGGAGCACCTTCTGCTGCTACAAATAAAATTTTCATCAAACTATATCCTCAACAATTTCGCTTGCTTTTGCTATAACAACCGGTTTATCTGCTGTTCCGCGAACCGTTACTCCCGGCGCAATCTTGACATTTTTGTCCAAAATAGCATTTTCAACCACAGCCCCTTCGCCGATAGTCACCTTAGGAAAAACAATGCTGTTTGCAACTCTGGAATTATCCGCAATATAGCAATTCCGCGAAATAATCGAATGCTCTACCGTGCCTTTGACAATACTGCCCGAAGCAAATTGGGCATTTTTCACAGTTGAGCTGGCTGCAAAATAGGTTGCTTCTTCATTTTTAACCTTGGTGTAGACCTTCTGATTAGAATAAAGAAGAGAATAAAATTTTTGAGAATCCAGCATATCCATATTGGCATCGTAATAGGATTTGACTGATGAAATATTGGCCAGATAGCCAGTATATTCAAAGGCCAAAGCTCTTTCTGAAACCGTCAAATCACGAAGCAAGAAACGAAGATTGAGAGGATTTTCCTTTTCATTTTCTTTTTCCATCTGCTCAATCAGCCAAGGGGTATTGACAATGTAAATACCAGCAGACATTTTTTCAAATTCATGACCGACATGGCTGTCGTGACGGCCGGTAACAGTGTCTGTTTCATCAATTTCCAAAATATCATTGGCCTTAGAAATAATGTCAACAGGCAGTTTCTTATAAACAACCGTGATATTGCGCTTATTGGCATTGTGCAGATGAATGACCTGCTGCAGATCAAGGTTGCACAGGATATCGCAGGACATGTAGATGGTCTGATCAGAACCTGAACGCTTCAGATAAGTCAAAATCTGATCATAGTAATCTTTGTCTGCATAGATGCTGTCTTCTCTGGTATTGTAAAATCCTAGGAAATAGTGGCTCAAAAGAGTGTTTAAGCCCCATTCGCGGCCGCTTCTGATATGGTCAAAAATGGAACGGATATTTTGTCCGCGGAAAATACCATAAATACTGCGAATCCCTGCATTAGCTAAATTTGATAGCTGAAAGTCAATCAAACGGTATTTGCCGTCAAAAGGCAGGTTTGCCAAAGGACGTGTATCTGTCAGCCCTTCCATTTCGGGAAAGCCAATAGCGCTGCCTAAAATTGCAGAATATTTATCAATCTTCATTTGGAACCCCCACTACTTCATTGTAACCAATAACCTGAACTTCATCTGTTCCGTCAACTTCAACGCCTTCACCGATTTTAGCACCTTCACCGATAATAGCGCGTGTAATTTTGGCACCTTCACCAATAACAGCGCCGCTCATGATGAAGGAATCCTTGATTTCAGCGCCTTCCCTTACCTGAACATTGGTTGATAAAATCGAGTGTTCAACCTTACCGGATACAAAGCAGCCATCCACAACCAGTGAATCTTTAACATCTGCTTCATCAGTAATGAAGTTAGGCGGTGCAATCAAGTTTCTGGAATAAATTTTCCAGGAGCGATCACGGCTGTGAAGCTCATTGTCTTCTCCGATGTATTCCATATTGGCTTCCCAGAGAGATTCGATTGTCCCAACATCTTTCCAATAGCCTTTGAAATTGTAGGTATAAACGCGTTCACCTGATTCAAGATAGGCAGGAATAACATTTTGACCAAAGTCGGACATGTCAATATTATTTTTCTCAGCATCGACAAGCATGGTCCGCAGACGTTCCCAATTAAAGATGTAAATTCCCATTGAAGCCTTGGTTGATTTTGGTTCTTTTGGTTTTTCCTCAAACTCAACGATACGGTCATTTGAGTCAGTATTCATGATACCAAAACGGCTGGCTTCCTTAAGCGGAACATCAATAACAGCTACCGTCAAACTGGCCATATTGTCTTTATGGGTCTGAAGCATATCATCATAATCCATCTTATAGATATGGTCTCCTGACAAAATCAGCACGTATTCAGGATCAATGCTGTCGATATAGTCGATATTTTGATAGATGGCGTGACTGGTTCCTTGGAACCAACGGTTTCCTTCTGTTGCAGAATATGGCTGAAGAACTGTTGTCCCAGAGTCAATGCCGTCAAGACCCCAACTTGATCCATTTCCGATATGATTGTTAAGAGCCAGCGGCTGGTACTGGGTAATCACACCAACATTATTAATTCCTGAGTTAGCACAGTTTGACAGCGCAAAATCAATAATACGGTAACGTCCCCCAAATTGAACAGCAGGCTTTGCAATACTTTGTGTCAATTTGCCCAGACGTGTCCCTTGTCCTCCTGCGAGGATCAAAGCTAACATTTCATTCTTCATGTGAATTTCCTTCCCAAATAGTTTTATTTTTTCAAACGACGTTTAATTTTCCAGATACTTGCTCCCAGAGCCGGCAGGGTGAAACTGAGCGTATTTTCATAGTCTTTCCACAAATCCTTTTGGGTCTTGACAGTTTCATTATGCTCTTTCCAGACGCCGCCGAATTCTTCAAGTTCTGTATTCCAGATTTCCTCATAGATACCGGCAACTGGCACACCTATAGTAAAATCTTTGCGTTCCACAGGAGCCATATTAAAGACGCAAACCAGCATATCTCCTTTCTCGTTTTTACGGATGAAAGACAGGACACTTTGATCGACATTATCCGCATCAATAATTTCCAAGCCGTCATAACTCGTATCAACCTGCCAAAGAGCTTTATGATCCTTATAAAATTGATTGAGCTTGCTTGTAAAAGCCTGCAGTTTCACGTTTAACTGGTCTTCTTCTTCCAGATTGCCCCACTCCAATTCTTGGTCGTATTTCCATTCCAAAAATTGGCCGTATTCACTGCCCATAAACAGCAGTTTTTTGCCAGGATGGCACATTTGATAAGTATAGAGGCTGCGCAATCCTGCAAATTGATTATAGCGGTCTCCCCACATCTTGTGCATCAGACTTTTCTTTCCGTGAACAACCTCGTCATGCGAGAACGGAAGAATGAAGTTTTCCGAAAAGAGATACATGAAACTGAACGTTACCAGATTAAAATCATATTTGCGGTAGATAGGGTCTTCCTCGTAGAATTTAAGAATATCATTCATCCAGCCCATATTCCATTTGTAGTCAAACCCTAAACCGCCTTCTTCGCGGCGGCCTGTAATCTTGGTCATGGCCGTTGATTCTTCGGCAATCATCATGACATCCGGATGAGCCAGCTTAAGCACAGTGTTTAAGCGCTGCAGGAAGTAGTAGCCTTCCAAATTGCGGTTTCCGCCTTCTTGGTTTGGCTGCCAAGGTCCCTCATCATAATCCAGATAAAGCATATTGCTGACAGCATCAACCCGGATACCGTCAATATGATAAAAATCTATCCAGAATTTAGCACTGGAAATAAGGAAAGACTGCACCTGATTTTTTCCAAGGTCAAAATTCAAAGCTCCCCAGCGGTAGTTGTGCGCTCTGTCATGATCTTGGTATTCAAAAGTCGGAGTCCCGTCGAAATAAGCCAAAGCATCGTCGTTAATCGTAAAATGCCCCGGTACCCAGTCGACAATAACGCCAATATTGTTTAAGTGGCAGGCTTCAACAAAATCTTGGAACTGCTCCGGTGTTCCGTAGGTATGTTCAAAAGCAAAGAAGCCCATGAGCTGATAGCCCCAGCTCATTCCCAGAGGGTGCGCCATCAGCGGCATGAATTCAACATGCGTATAGTTCATCTTGACCAGATAAGGAACCAGCTCGTCTTTTAATTGATCAAAAGTGTAAGGAGTTCCGTCCTCATTTTGTTTCCATGAGCCTGCATGAACTTCATAAATACTAACCGGACGCTTAAAGAATCCCAGACGTTTGCGGCGGCCCAGCCACAGCCCGTCCTTCCATTTCTTCTCAGGAATATTCCTGATTACTGTTCCGGTGCCCGGACGTTCTTCCAGATAAACGGCAAAAGGGTCAATCTTTTCAACAATCTGTCCGCCCTGACGCGTCACCAGATATTTATAGATGTGGCCTTCTTTAGGTAAATCTGTAAATACCTCCCAAACACCTGCCTCATTTTTTTGCATTTGCAGAGGATTGTCAAACCACCCTGTAAAATCACCGATCAAATGAAGATCTTCAGCATTGGGTGCCCAGACCCTAAAGACATACCCTTTAACACCGTCTTTTTCAGTTTCATGAAAGCCGAAATAATGCTGCGCATGAAAATTTTCACCCGTTCCGAATGTTCTCAGTGCCTCTTTTTCATCCATTCGACCACCTCCTCTAGTTTGTTCGTAAAAATAAGATAAACCTGCCTAAATAAAACAAAAATAATCCAAGCAAAAACTTGGATTATTTTTTAATTCAAGGACCACAGCTATCAAATTTTCAAATTAATGACTTAATATGAAAGCGCTATCTATATCTTTACTCATATTATAGCATACTTTTCATTCTATGTCATATGAATTTCAGTCTTTTTCTCATTTGCATTAAAATCTAATTGGAACACCTTACCGGCGCCGCTGACATTGACAGTGACCAATCCTGAACCGTAATCTGCTGATGCTACATAGACATGTTTGCGAATATCTTCAAAGCTCTGATATGAAAAGGCAGTTTCCTGCGTTTTCAAATAAATCAGATTTTTTACAAAATCAACCGTTGATTTATGCAGAGTAACCTGATCCCAGTTAATCTGATTGACCGCATCAGGTGCATTGTAACTGTTCATAGCCCGCTCTTTGTCTGCAGCAGTCAGCTCTCCGTCAGGACCTGTCGCAAGCAGCTTCGTCCGCAGAAATTCCTGCCCCAGCTGCATAAAGACCATTCCCTGCATGAGAATGCCCAGGCTAATAGCAAGCTCTACCCGCTTAATATGACTGTCTTTGTCATCTTCAGGGTGCAGCTCCAAAAGAAGGTCATTAAGATTATAGTTGTCATGTGCTTCCACATAGTTAAGCACCTGATCGGGAGCCAGATAGGGTGCCAGCTCATCGCTTCCCAGCATTCCTTTAGCCAATTCGTATTCGGTTGCTTCTCCGGAAACAAAACCTCGTTTGAAGTCTCCGTAAATCTCAGCACCTTTGATGGCATTTCTGACATCGTCATTAAAGAAACCGATACGAGGCATTTGGTGAGCATTGCCTTTTTTAGCTTTATTTTCAGGCATGAGCCCCACTCCCATATCCCATCCTTCGCCATAAAGCAGGATATTGGGGTCAATCTCATCTACAGCCTGCCTGATAGCATTCATGGTTTCCACATCGTGGAGACCCATCAGATCGAAACGAAAGCCGTCAATATTATAAGCCTCTATCCAATAAAGAACTGAATCAATCATGTATTTTCGGAACATTTCCTTTTCGCTGGCCGTTTCATTGCCGCAGCCGGAGCCGTTTTGAAAGGAACCGTCACGATTCATTCGATAGTAATAATCCGGCACTGCCAGCTGAAAGGCCGAATCTGAATTGGAATACGTATGGTTGTAGACAACATCCATGATGACACCGATTCCGGCATCATGATAAGCCTGGATCAGCTGCTTCAGTTCAAGAATTCGCGTTGTCGGTGCCTGCGGATTGCTGGCAAAACTGGCCTCGGGAACATTATAATTTTCCGGATCATAGCCCCAGTTATAGGCATAAGACCCGTCTGACTCAAGCGTTTGGTGGTGATCGAAGACCGGCTGCAGCTGAACATAATTAATCCCCAAACGTTTAAGATAGTCAAAGGCAGTCGCATCGCCGTACCGATTTGTCGTTCCTGTTTCAAAGGCACCTAGAAATTTTCCGCGATTTTCCGGCTGAACACCTGATGTTTCAGATTTGGAAAAATCCCTGATATGCATTTCCGAGATAACTGCTTTATTGGGGTTGCTGAGGCGCCAGACAGCATCTTTCCCCTGCTTAACTGCAAATCCTTCAGGCTGCAAGTCGCTGTCTGCAACAACAACAGAACGTCTGCCGTCTGCTGTCGCTGCAATCGAATAAGGGTCTCTGGTATCTCTGAATGTCCGTTTTCGGTAATAAACACGATAACAGTAGGCCTGAAAGTTCAGATCTCCTTCTACTTTTAGGAACCAAACCCCTTGCGTATTTGTCCTATGATCAGCGGGAGTTCTGCTGTCCCCGCGATTCATGCTGATGACCTGGCTGACACTGGCATTTTCTGTGGTTGCACTGTAAAGAATCAGCTCAACCCTCATGGCAGTTGGCGCCCAGAGGCGAAATTCAGTAGCTTCTTGTTGGTAAGAAAAACCCAGCCAGCCCTGAAAGCCCCACTCTTGATCAAAACGTTTGCTGTTAACAGCCATATCAAAAGCATGCGGTTGGCGCCGACGGTAAGCATGGCTGGTAACAGCAGCCTGTCTGGAATAATAAAGGGTGCCGTCGCCTTCAACAATCCAAACCTCCGTTTTAAGCAAGCCCGGCTGGCAGTCAATCTTAAAATCGGGTGTCTTGACGGACCAATCTGCGTTTTTGACAATCAAATAGACTTGATTTTGAAAAGACTCTGATTCATAGGTAAGACTGCCGACGATTCCAAAACTGTCAAAACGGGAAAAGGAAGCGTCCTTTCCCGTTTGGCCTTCTAACCATTGCCACATGCTGAAATCAAAATAACGTCCTTTATTGCTGTGGTAGTGTACAACTACAACATTTTTCATGTATTCCTGCCTAACTAATTTGTCTCCTCTGACTTGTCCAGCCCATCTAAATTTTCTGCTTCCCTAGCAAATTTCTGAGCAATTGCTTCTAATACCAGTTCTTCTGTATCAAGCGTAATCGCATCATCGGAAATCTCGTCTGTATTGGCGAAAAACTCAATATGATTATTCAGATTGCGCAGTTCAATTGGTGCATCGCCGCCGTATTCGCCGTCAAGATTAATCATCATTCTCTTAGGAGGATTGCCCTGAGGAATGATTTTCAGATAGCTCGTTTTGATGTATTCGATCTTTTTATGATTGATATGGCGGCCGCCGGTCAGGACAAGCCGGATCAGATCAGTCAATTCAAAAAGATTAGCCGTCTTCACCAATATCAAAGTAAAATTGCCATCGTCCAATTTAGCATCCGGAGCAATGGTTTCAAAGCCGCCGACCGAGTTGGTCAAGGCCACAAAAATCATTGACGCCTCGCCTTCAAAAACACCGTGATCATGAAATACCTTGACAGGAACATTGCGGACACGCGGCAGCAGTTCAGCCCCTTTGACCAAATAAGCCAAGTAACCAAACATCGTTTTTAACTGGCTGGGTACACTGTAGGTTAATTCGGTCAAACTGCCCGCTGCTGCAATATTGATAAAGTATTTATCTTTGTAAGCCTGACCGATATCCATGTGAACCGTCTGATTTTTGCCGATCAGTTTGGCTGCCTCAACCGGATTGCCGCGGGGAATCTTAAGTGCCCGCGCAAAATCATTGGTCGTACCGGTGGGAATAATGGCCATCTTAGGACGCCGTTTCAAGGGAGCAATACCACTGACAACTTCATTGATTGTCCCGTCTCCGCCTGCTGCAATGACAAGGTCAAAGCCTGCCACAGCAGCACGCCTAGCCTCAGTTTTGGCAGAATCCGGCTCAGGAGTTGTTTGAAAGGCGCTGGTTTCATAGCCGAAACCTTCCAAAAGGTCCAAAACATCTGCTACATTTTTTTTCATGATTTCCTGACCAGAGGTCGGATTATAAATCAAACGTGCACGTTTGCGTTTTCTTACCATATTTCTTCTCCTTTCACAGACTTTCTAACCAAGCCTCATCTTTGATCTCAATGCCTAAACTTCTGGCCTTGTCTAATTTTGAACCGGCGTCGCTTCCTGCCACCACCAAACTGGTTTTTTTAGAAACACTGCCGGCAACGTTAGCGCCAAGATTCTGCAGTTTTTCCTTGGCTTGATTGCGGGTCAGCTTTTCCAGCTTTCCTGTCAAAACAACCGTCAAGCCTGATAAAGCTGCGTCATTTGACACCCGCTGACCGAGATAGGACAAATTCAGTCCTGATGCTTTTAATTCAGCCAACAGTTTCTGCGCACCGCTGGTCGCAAAATACGTTTTCAGCGACTGGGCAATAACCGTTCCGAGACCGTCAATACCGGCAATATCCTCAAAATCTGCCGCAGCCAGCTGCGGAATAGTTTCAAATTTTTCCAGCAAGAGCCGGCTGGCCTTACTGCCGACATGACGGATTCCAAGACCAAACAGCAGCTTCTCAGCCGAATTGCCTTTGGAAGCCTGAATAGCATCATAGAGTTTATTGGCTGATTTCTCTTTAATACCTTCGAGCGTCAGCAAATCTTCAGGGGTCAGCTGATAAATATCAGCGACGTCATGGATCAGATCTGCTGTAAAGAGCTTCTCGACAATTGCCGGACCGAGTCCTGCAATATTCATGGCATTGCGGCTGGCAAAATGAATCAGCTTTTCCTTGAGCTGGGCAGGGCAGCGAGGATTGACACATCTCAGTGCCACCTCATCCTCAAAATGAATCAGCCCGCTTTGGCAGGACGGACACAGATTAGGAATCGGCATGACTTCCTGCTTATCGCGCTTAGATTGGACAACATGCAAAACCGCCGGAATAATATCGCCTGCCTTATAGACAACGACTGTATCACCAATCCGAATATCTTTGTCAGCAATATAGTCAACATTGTGCAGGGTTGCTCGGCTGACCGTTGTTCCTGCCAGCTGCACTGGCGTCAGATTGGCTGTCGGCGTCACAACACCGGTTCGGCCGACTGTCCAATCGACCGATAAAATTTCGGCTTCTTTTTCCTCCGCCGGAAATTTATAGGCAATAGCCCATCGCGGTGCCTTGACGGTAAAGCCTAATTCCTCCTGCATGGCTAAACTGTTGACCTTAATGACAATGCCATCAATATCGTAAGCTAGCTGCGAACGTTCCTCGGCAACAGTCTCAATAAACCGCCAGATATCATCCATTGATGAGGATACGATATGCCGCGGATTGACAGTGAAGCCCAGCTGCGCAAAGCTCTCCAGTACTTCTTCCTGACTTTCAATAGCAGTCGGTCCTGCTTCCTGATAAATAAAGCTGGCTAACCTGCGCTTCGCCACAACCCGTGTATCCAGCTGCCGCAGGGTTCCTGCTGCAGCATTGCGGGGATTGGCAAATTCCGTTTCTCCGTTTTCCCGGCGCTCAGCATTAATGCTTTCAAAGGAAGCCTTGGGCAGATAGCACTCCCCTCTGACGGTCAGATTGATAGGCTGAGGCAGATGCAAGGGGATATCCTGCACGCGCTTTAAATTTTCTGTGATATTTTCACCGACCGTCCCGTCTCCTCTGGTAGCGCCGACCTGAAGAGTACCATCAACATAGGTCAAAGAAATGGAGAGACCGTCAATTTTCAATTCTGCTAAATATTCAGCTTGGGGAAATTCTGTTTTTACCCGCTGATCGAAAGCATCCAGTTCCTCACGGGAAAAGGCATCCTGCAAAGAAAAAAGAGGGTACTCATGCTGATACTTTTCAAACCCTTCTAAAACAGGTCCTCCCACACGGTGAGTTGGGCTGTCAGGCAGTATGTCCTCAGGGTATTTTTTTTCCAGCTCGGCCAATTCCCGATAGAGTTTATCATACTCGGCATCCGAAACACTGGGATTGTCTTTGGTATAGTATTCCTTAGCGTATTGGTTCAGCAGTTGAACCAGCTCATTCATACGTTCTTTCATAACTTCTATTTTACCATATTTTCAGCGGCTTTCCTTAATTTTTAAATCAGAAAATAAAAACGCAGCCTTGAAAAAAGTCAAAGCTGCGAACAGCTAAAAAAGAACCCGAGATAAAGATATCCCGGATTCTAAATATATGGTCTTTCTGCAGCAGTTTAAATCTGCTTAGTTCCTGAAATTACTTAGTAAAATCAATGTGTTTGCCAGCTCGGTCAATCACCAGTGCACCGATAAGCAGGGAAGCAAATTCTCCCAGAGCTGTTGTCAGCCAGGTTATCCAAAAAGGCGTATTAAAGATCACCTTTAATTCTGCTGCAATGGTAAACATAGACAAGGAAAAAAAGATGGCAAAATAAAAGAAGGCTTTGTTGATGAACCCTTTAAAAAGATAGGCATCTTTGTATTTGGCAAAAAGAATAACGCCTAAGCTGACAAAAATAAGGGTTGAGCCGCCGCCAACAAAAACATCCACCAGACCAATTGTGCCCATGGCATTGGCAATCATACAGCCCAGCGTTACAGCAATAATGTATTTAGGATTGAAAAAAGCCAAAAAATAAAGCATCTCAGCCAAACGAAACTGTATGCCGCCGTATGACAGAGCATTGAGAGGCGGTGTGGCAGTCAGCACCACGTATACAGCTGCCACAATAGCAATATGGCTTAAATCACGAACAGTTAATTGTTTCATTATTTCTCCTTTGACGGTTGTCCCGTTTATAATATGCTTGGTGAAAGGGAAAAAGCACCAAGGGCTGCTGAGCAGCCTAATCAGTATAGCATATTTTTGCTTTTTTTGATATAGTAAGTTTATGAAAAAAATATTGACTAACAATTTTGTAAAAAAGGTTACCCAGCACGAAGTTTTTAAATATTTGGTTGCAGGGGTTCTAACAACTATCTTTTATGCTGTTCTTCGTATTGGGATCTATCCTATTTTGAAAAATGCTGCTCTGACAGCGACAATCGCCAATGTCTTGGCTATTGTCTTTGCCTTTGCAGTTAACGATACCTATGTTTTCAGTCAGGCAAGGCAGGGCTGGAAGAAACGTTTTGCTAAGTTTTTCATAGCTCGGCTGTCAACCCTGTTTTTAGACATTGGTCTAGCTTATCTGTTAGTTGACCAATTCCCAGGCATTATCGGCCAGTTTGTAAACCAGAACATGGATTGGGTTAATGCCATTGCTACTTTGATCGGTCAGGTCTTAATCATGGTAACCAACTATGTCATCAGTAAATTTTTTATTTTCAAAAATAAAAAATAAAAAGCAGCCTTGCTGCAAATAGAAAAAGGAGAAAACAGCACGTTCATGATATGACATCGTGAGCCGTTGTTTCTCCTTTTTTACTTGCAAATTATTTTTATCGATCTTAAATCCAATTCTCTTCACGCGCAATTCTGACAGCCTCTGTACGATTGTTGGCAGACAGCTTGTTAAAAATACCAGTCATGTAATTTCGGACCGTGCCGTTGGATAAGAAGAGTTTTTCAGAGATTTCCTGATTAGACAGACCTCTGGCCGCTAAAAGCAAGACTTCCTGCTCTCGCTGGCTCAGCGGATTTGACGTAAAAGTGACTTCCTCAATCAGCTCAGGAGAATACTCTCTTTGTCCGGCCAAAACGGTGTGGATCGTCTGCATCAGCTCAGCAGTTGAACGATCCTTCAGGACATAAGCATCAACATGGGCTGCTAAGGCACGCTTAAAATAGCCTGAGCGCTTGAAGGTTGTCACAATAATAACCTTAGCAGCCTGGTGGTGAGCACGAATCCACTCCAGCACATCCAATCCTGTTTTCTTAGGCATTTCAACGTCCAAAATAGCCACGTCAACAGATTCTTTTTGCAGCAAGGCTATCGCTTCGTCACCGTCGGCAGCCTGATAGATTTCCTCCACATCATCTTCCATGAGCAACAGCTGACAAAGCGCATCACGCAGCATGGATTGATCTTCGGCGACTAATAATTTCATAGCTGTCCTCCTTCTTCCAAGGTCACACGGACAAGGGTCGGATTGTGGCTGGAGACAATCATCGCCTCTCCTTTAACCAGCTGCAGGCGTTCTTTGATGGAATGCAGTTCTTCACCAGTCCGCTGAGGAAAACCACTGCCGTTGTCACTGACCTCAATTACCAGTTTCTCAGACCTGAATAACTTAATATAACATTGGCTGGCTTTGGCATGTTTGATGATGTTGGTTGTTAATTCTCGCAAAATCATGGTCAAACTGGACTGAATAACAGGCGACAAAGCAGCCAAATCTAATTGATTATCTACTCTCAGACTTATCTCTGCCATAGCAAACATCTCGCTGATATTGCCTAGCTCTTCTTCCACCGTGCGGTATTTGAGATTATTGATCAGTTCGCGGACATTTTTCATCGATTCTTGGCTGATTTGATTGAGCTCCAGCAGTTCCTTGCGGACAGCCGTCAGATTATCCTTGTTGAGCTGTTTGAGAGCCAGTTCTGTTTTTAAAGTCATCATGGCAAAGGTGTGCCCCAAGGTATCATGCAAATCGCGGCCGATACGGTTGCGCTCATTTTCAGCGGCCAGGAGATTGATAGCTTCATTCTGCTTGTATAGCTCTCGTTTCATTTGTTCTTCAATTTGCGTCTGATGCTGAGTATAAAGCATAGTTAAGACGAAAATCGCGACAAGAAAGAAGTAAACTTTATTGAATGTTGATGTCGCACGAATAAAACCAACTGAGACCACAATCACGATTCCAAGTAAAAAGGAAATAAAGCGATAACTCTTTATCTTATCTCCAAATCGCCAGACGAGAAGATTAACGAGAAAGAAGAAAAACCACATCATGGAGCCTTCAATAAAGCAGGATATCCAGACGATATAACCTAACAAGTAAAACCAGAGGCAGGCAATTATTTTAGGATAGTCATCCTTAATATGAATAATGGCGATAAAGGCCAGCACAAAAAGCACGGACGGTAAAAGCGTCCACAAGGGATAGCCAAACCAGCTGACACCGCCCAGCGGAAAAATCATAAAGACCAGCGCTACATAGTAGAGCGGATCCGTTTTTTGAAAGGGTCGAAACATCATTTCACCTCAAGCTTTTTTCCGACTGCAAGAGCAATCGCTAAGACTATGATAGCATATCCAAAGAGAATCGAGAGTGACTGGATGGAAAAATCTTTATCAAAATAAGAAATCACCGTGTTATTAAAGTGATACGTCGGTATCCATTTGGCTAATTTCTGCATCACGTCAGGAAAGGTTGATACCGGCATCCACAATCCGCCCAAGACAGACAGCCCCATGTAAAATATATTAGCAACTAAAGAGAGGGTCTGCGCAGACTTGATATGAGCAAAAAGGGCGCCAAACGGCATGAAACAGGAAGCCCCGACGAATAACAGTCCTCCTGCTGTCAGCCAGTCTTTCCAAGACATGGACACATCTTTGACAAAGTGGCCGACCAGAAACACAGCTATGATCGCCAAAACAAAGTGCACCAAGATAGTTATAATTTTACTGGCATAATACTGCCACAAGGGGACAGGGCTGTGCTGAACAGCCCTTAAACGATTGCCGGTCTTATCCTCGTGAAATGCAAAAGGCAGCGAGTAAAAAGCAAAACTGAGGCTGGAAAAAGCGGTCATTTGCAGCATATACTGTCTGATCCAGACTTTAGCCATTTCTTTGGGCATGGATTCATCATTAGCCCAAATAGTAGTAAAGAGCAGGAAAAAGCCGATCGGCATGCCAACAGCCATAATTAAATTAGATAAAGAACGTTTGTTGACAAGATATTCTTGCCTTAACATTGCTTTAAAGGTTTTCATGAGCTTTTTCCTCTCTTTCATTTTCAAAAATACTGTCAAGCAGGGTTCGGTTGGTCATTTCAATATCCTCAATAGGACATCCGGCATCTTCTAAAATCTGCCAGATTATTTGAACTTCCTTGGTTGTGAAGGTTATTCTGTCTGATTTAACAGTTAAATTGTAAATAGACTGATCTTCTATATTCTCTAGATAAGCAAGCGGCAGCGTGAAGACCTTCTCTTTTTCTTCAGCCCGCATGAGATAAGGCGTAGTATCGCGCAGCAATTTTCCATCATGCAGCACCAAAATACGATCCGCTGTATGCTCTACTTCCTCAATATAGTGCGACGAATAGATAATCGTTTTCCCCGATGCCTTTAGCTCATTAACAATTTCCCAAAAGCGCTTGCGCGTGCTGGTATCCATCCCGGCTGTCGGCTCATCGAGAAAAATAATATCCGGCTGACCGATAATAACTTGAACAAAGCCCAGCAAGCGGCGCTGACCGCCGGAGAGCTTTTCAGCAAATTGATTCTTTTGCTCAGCTGTAAAACCAAGCAGCCTGTCAATCGCTGTGTCAGACAAAGGATGATCATAGATGCTTTGCTGAAACTGAAGAAGTTCTGAGACTTTTAACTTTTGTTCGGTTAAATTTTCCTGAAAAAGGATGCTGACCTTGCCCTTAAGCTGTGAATCATAGGCCGATTTCCCCAGCACTTCAATCTGCCCGGCTGTCGGATGATAGTCTCCCAAAAGACAGGACGTAAGTACCGTCTTGCCTGCCCCATTGGGACCGATCAAGGCCATACAATCGCCCTCATTAACCTTAAAAGAGAGGTTTTTCAGTACTTTTTTATCCTTAAAATTTTTTGTCAGCTGTGAAACTTTAATGACTGTTTTAGTCATACGGGTTCTCCTTTCATGAGCTGCAAAAGCCTACTGAACGTATAGTTACAATAGAAAAAGCAGCAAGTCACAAAGCTCTGAGAGCTCTGCCTTTTTCGAAAGTGGGATAAAAGCCTGTATGCCCAGGAATTTCGGCACTTCCTGTTATAAACACTAAAAAGCAGACGCAGCTATTATTTTTTCTTGTTTTCTTCACTTTCTGCTTTTATTATAAAAAATAAAAAACATTCCGTTTAGCACAGAATGTCATATCATGACATGACTTTTGTCATGTCTCATTATATAAGGCTTGGTCTTTTACAGCTAATCACCCAGAATGAACAGGCAGCTAAGCTGGATCAAGCCATCATTTCTTGTTTTCTTCATCTTTTTTAGCCATAAAGTCCCGTCTGGATTGGATAATAGTGATAATGTTGCCTCGTCTTGGTTTAAATTCCTTAACGTATTTCTTCTGATAGCTGGCATTTAAAACAGCCCCTAAAATCAGAATTCGGGCAAAGACAATAAACCACAGCATTAAAGCAAACAAGGTCACCGATCCAAAGACCCGGAGATTTTCCATACTGGCGGTGGCATATCTCAGATAAGTCCCAAACACGCTCGTCATCGTAAAGAAGAGGATACTTGTAAAGATCGTACCCGGCAGAATATAGCGGATTTTCCTGATTCGGACATTGGGCAGGATATAGTAGAGAACCGCTAAGGCAACGAAGAAAATCGCAGCGGTTACCGGCTGGGTTAAATTCATCAAAATATCATACAAATCCTGATTGAGATAAGAATTGTGATACAAAAAAGTCAGTACCGTCTTACCAAACGTTGACAGTATAATTGCCAGCGCTAAAAAGAAAATCACCAGCAGGCTGGAAAAAATCCCGACGATATGCCCTAAAATCAAATCACGGTGATCTTGAATACCATAGGATTTATTCATTGATTTCTGCAAAAACGTCAGACTCTTTGACATGGTCCACAGACCTGTCACAACAGCCAGCCACAAGAGACTGGTGGAGGGTTTGTTGAAAATCCCGACAACAATGCCCGAGGTGCTTTCATAGAGCTGTTCAGGCAGGTTATTCTCCATAAAAGATAAGAGTTCTGAAGTATCAATATCCAGATAAGGAAACAAGTTGGCAAGCAAGATTAAAAAGGGAAAGATGGTCAAAATAAGATAATAAGCTACTGCGATACTGGAGAGATCCATCTCAGAGCTTTTATAGTAGGTTAAAAAATTCTGAACATACTGGCTTGCCTGTAATTTTTCAATAAACTTTTTCACTGCAACTCCTATTAATAGGTGCCCTCTTCTCCCTGGCTGGTCAGAATACGCGGACCGTCTTTGGTAATAACAAACTGATGTTCATATTGACAGGAAAGACCGCCGTCAAGCGTCTTATGAGCCCAGCCTGTCTGCATATCAGTGTCAATTTCCCAGGTTCCCGTATTGATCATAGGTTCAATTGTCAGCACCATTCCTTCTTTCAAGCGCAGACCGCGTCCGGCTCTGCCGTAGTGGGGTACATTAGGTTCTTCATGCATGGTCGGACCGACACCGTGACCGACTAAGTCGCGCACAACACCGTAGCCAAAACTTTCAGCATATTCCTGAATGGCTGCACCGATATCGCCGATACGGTTGCCGACAACCGCCTTTTCGATTCCTCTGTAAAGGCATTCCTTGGTAACATCCATGAGAGTTTTAACTTCTGTGGAAACCTCTCCGACAGCATAGGCCCAGCAGGAATCAGCGATACCGCCGCGGAAACTGTCTGTGTACTGTTTGACTTCAGCCACATTATCGAAATTTAATTGTGATACATCTAAATCTTCTTTGGCAATAGGACCGCCAATCACCATATCCACCTTAAGAAGATCGCCGTCTTGTAAGGTATAATGGCGCGGAAAGGCATGGGCTACCTCATCATTTAAACCGCAGCAGGTTGCATAGGGATAGTCCATAAAATGACCGTCTGCCCCGATTTGCAAGGGCAGGAAATTTTCTTCCTTGCAGCGCCTGCGGACGTATTCTTCAATTTCCCACATATCCAGTCCCGGCTTAATCAAATCACGCAAACCGATATGGATGCTGGCTAAAAAATCACCTGCTTCATCCATGGCTTCAATTTCACGCACTGATTTCAATGTAATCATGTCTTATATAACTCCTTAGCTTTAATTCAGTTTTGTCGTAACGACGGCCTTGGTAACAACTTGACTGCCGTGATAAATTTCAAAATCAAGTGTCGCACTCCGTCGACTTTCAGTGATGACCTTGGGCTGAATTTTCAGCAGGTCATCAATTTGAACGGCCTGTAAAAAGTATAACATCATTTGCTCAATAATGATATTCTTTTTGTGTTTTTGCGTCAAAACCCGCATGGTAATATCCTTTAAAAATTCCGTTAAAACGCCATGTGCCAGATTTCCTGCCGGATCAATCATAGCCGGCTCCACTACAAATTGAAAACCGGTTTTTTCCTCCTGCAGGTTGGCCGTAATCTGCTCACTGTAGGTATAGGTACTGGTTCTTTGAAAATTTTGCAGATTTTCCATCACCTGCCGGCGCGTAATAACGCCTAATAGGCTGTAGTCTTCCTTAACGACCGGCAGCATATCATAATCTTCAAAAATCATTTTTTGGCTGATATTGGCCAGACTCAGAGTTGGTTTGGCAACGACAGGATTTTTAGTCATCAGCTGATTGAGCACCATATTAGGATCCTTGCCGGCCACATCGCGCATACTGATAACACCCACAACCATATTGTGGCTGTTGATGACCGGATAGCGCACGTGATTGGTTTTTTTGATCAGATTGTTATAATCTCTGACTGTGTCTGTGTCGTGCAAGAAACCATGATAAAGCTTTTCCTGATAAACTTCCTCAACAGTTTTAATGTCCGTTTTGATGCGAACATTGGAAAGAGCCTGATTGATCAGCGTGGCAACGGTAAACGTATCATAATTGGTCACCATGACCGGAATTCCCAATTGATTGGAGGTTTCACGTACCCTTTCAGACACAGGAAAACCACCTGTTACTAAAATGGCATTTTTATTTTGCAGGGCCAAAAGCTGAATATTTTCACGGTCTCCGACAATCAGCAGACCATCTTTGGTCAGGTAGCGGTGGATATTGTCAATAGTCATGGCACCGATAGAAAATTTACTGAATTCATGACTGAGCCCGGACTCACCTGAGACCACTTCTGATTCGCTGATATTGGCAATTTCCCGGTAAGTCAGCTTGCTTAAGCGCACGCGCACCTTTTTCTCCACCCGAATGGTGCCGCTGCGCGGCCGTGTTTCCACTATCCCGCGGTTTTCCGCTTCTTTAATCGCCCGATAGGCTGTTCCGTCACTGACTTTCAAATGATTGGAAATGCTTCTGACACTGACGCGCTTGCCGATGGCCAGATTTTCCAAATATTCTAAAATATCCTGATGCTTGCTCATTCTGTCTTCTCACCTATCCTTAATTCATATCTTAAATAATCACGCATTTTATGCGTGTAGCGGTCGCTCCCCTTAAACTGCTTGACCAAATGAAAACCGGCTTTTTCTGCCACTCTGGCACTGGCTGCATTCTCTTTATGAATGACGATCTTCAGCAGCTTTAAATGAAATTCTTTAAAAGCCAGAAAAACCAAGGTTTTGACTGCTTCAGTTGTCAGCCCCTGTCCCCAGTAATCCTTGTGCAAAAAATAACCGATCTCGGCTGTTTGCGCCGTTAAATCGAGCTTGTCAAAGCGAATCGCACCAATCATTTTATGATTTTCCTTGTGCTCAAGAGCCCAGACACCCAGAGGGTTTTTCATGAAATAATGAACCAGCAAAAAATCACTCTCAGCCCGACTGGCCTGATGAGGAAAGATAAAAGGCAGGTTCTGTCTGTTTCCGGCTATCTCATAAAAATCCTTATGATCCTTAAAGGCAAAGGGGCGCATGAGGAAATGCTGGGTCTCAACTTCTGCAAAGCGTCCGAACTGTGTCCATATATCCATATTGTTATATTACAGTTTTTTTGCCCAAGAGTCAAAGAAAATGCCGTATTTTTAAGAATTCAGGATCTCTGAAAATGACTGTAACAGTTGTTTTTATAAAAGACAGATATATTTAGCCAGACTTTCTAAAATTAAAAAAAACGAGACCGCACAGATTCTTAGCCAGCAATCCCTGCTTGTCTCGTATTATCATTAAAGAGCCCCTACAACCTTATGAGGCAGGTATTTCTCATCCAGATAGGCCATATCCTCATCAGTCAGTTTTAGGTCAAAAGCACCCATAAAATCATCAAGATACTTCTCCTTAGTCACACCCACAATAGGCGAGTCAATCCCCTTTTGCCACAGCCAGGCCAGAGCAATCTGAGCACGAGAATGATTATATTTTTCAGCCAGTTCAGCAACACGTCTGACGATAACCATATCTTGCTCTTCTGTGCTGTCATATTTGGATTTTGCTGTTTCATCAGTCCTGCTTCTAGCCGTATCAGCTGTCCAATCGCGAACAACACGGCCTGCTGCGAAGGGACTGTAAGGCGCTAAACCGACGCCTGAATCCTTGCAAAACGGAATCATTTCTCTTTCGTCTTCACGGTAGAGCATATTGTAATGATTTTGCATAACAGAAAATTTGGTCCAGCCATTCTTTTCAGCTGTATACTGGGCTTTCTGGAATTGCCAAGCATACATGGCTGATGCGCCCAAATAATGTACTTTACCAGAACGGACCAAATCATTAAGCGCTGACATAGTTTCTTCAATCGGCGTGTTATAGTCCCAACGATGAATGTAAAGCACATCAATATAATCCGTTCCTAGACGCTTGAGACTGGCATTGACCTGATTAAAAATTGCCTTGCGTGAAAGTCCCGTTGTATTGCGCCCTTCATGCTGACCATCACCAAAGAAAAGTTTCGTAGCAATAATCATTTCCTCACGATCTGCAAAATCCCGAATAGCACGGCCAAGGTACTCTTCACTGCTGCCAGCACCATAACCATTAGCTGTATCAAAGAAATTGACTCCCAAGTCCAATGCTTTTTTAATAATAACTCTGCTTTTTTCCTCATCCAAAAGCCAGCCTGAGTGAAATCCTTTACTAGCATCACCAAAGCTCATACAGCCCAAGCAAATCTTAGATACCTCAAGTCCTGTTTTGCCTAATTTTGTATATTCCATAATATTATTTCCTTTCTTAAACTAAATGGTTTTCAGCCAGTTTTTAATAGTGGATGGACTTGATAAAATCCGGCCTTGCGGCAGATTAAGACCACTCCACAGTTCCATCGCTTTTTGCGCATCGTGATAGTCAGAGCCGCCTGATGTTGCAAAAGCAGCCGCTTTTTTATTGGTCAGATCAAGATTCTCAAGAACAGTGCGGATAATTTTCGGCGGAATGCCCCACCAGATCGGGTGACCTATGATCACTTGATCATAAGGAGTCAGATCCGGCAAGGCACCGCGATAAGCAGGGCGGCTGGCTTCATCATTTTGTTCCTGATTAGCCCTGCAGCCTGCATTTGTCCAGGTCAAATCTGCTGCTGAGTAATCTTTTTCAGGCAGAATCCGATAAAGATCTGCTCCTAATTCCTGAGCCATTGTTTCTGCGGCTCTTTTGGTATTCCCTGTATTGGAAAAATAGAGAATAAGCGTTTTTGTCATAGCTTTTTCCTCCTTTACTTAAACTTGATTTCATTATAATACTTGAAGTCGACTTCAAGTCAAGTAAAAATAGTATTTAAATTTTCAGACTGCCGCCAAAAGAACGCAAATGTCCTCCAAGCCGGGGAAACACCGACTGTTCAAATTCTGAGACAGGCTTTGCCCCAAAAAGAAGCAAAAAAAGGCCGGGATTTTTTAATCCCGAACCTTTTGTATCGCTTTATCTTACAGACTGTGCCAAATGTCTTTATCGTATTGTTCGATTGTCCTGTCTGATGAGAAGAAACCAGCCTTGGCAATGTTATGAAGCACTTTTTTGTTCCAAAGCGCTTGATTTTCGTAATCAGCCAGCATTTGTTCCTTCTTAGCAATGTAATCTTGCAAATCAATGAGGGTCATGAACCAGTCCTTATTGATCAATTCATGATAGAGGCGTTCTAAGCGTTCTTTTTTACCCAGAGCCAGAATATCAGGACTGACAATAAAATCAACAGCCTCTTTGATAGCAGCGTCATTAGCATAGTAGTCTTTAGCGACATAGGCATTTTTAGCATAGAGATCAATAATGGTGTCAGAATCCTTGCCAAAGGTGTAGATGTTTTCTTTGCCGGCCAGCTCAGCAATTTCAACATTAGCCCCGTCCATAGTTCCCAGAGTTAAAGCGCCATTGAGCATGAATTTCATATTGCCGGTACCGGAGGCCTCTTTAGAAGCCAGAGAAATTTGCTCAGAAATATCCGTTGCCGGAATCAGTTTTTCAGCGAGCGTGACATTGTAGTTTTCAACAAGGAAAACATTGAGATAAGGACTGACAGCCGGATCGTTATTGATTAGCTCTGACAGGCAAAGAATCAGATGAATAATGTCCTGAGCAATGGTATAGGCCGGCGCCGCCTTACCGCCAAAGATAACCGTAATCTTTCGCTTTGGCAGGCGGCGGTGTTTCTTAATTTCCAGATACTTGTGGATCACATAGAGGGCATTCATCTGCTGGCGCTTATACTCGTGGAAACGCTTGACCTGTGTACCGATGATGGAATTAGCATCCAGCTCAATTCCCTTATTTTCTTTCAAGTAGCGCTTAAGAGCGACCTTGTTGTCAAATTTAATTTTGCCCAAACGGTCATGAACCGCCTTATCATCCGCAAAAGCAAGCAGTTTTTCCAGCTGGCTGGCATCTGTCAGATAATCGTCTCCGATCAATTCTTTGATGTAAGCGGCTAAATCTTGATTGGCAAATTCCAGCCAGCGGCGGAAGGTTATTCCATTGGTTTTATTATTGAATTTTTCAGGATAAATGTCGTAGAAAGGCTTGAGCTCACTGTTTTTAAGGATTTCCGTATGCAGAGCAGCCACACCGTTGACACTGGTTGAAAAATGGATATCCAAGTGAGCCATGTGGACACGGTCGGACTTATCGATGATCTGCACAGCTTCATCATGGTATTTTGCACCAATCCGCTCATCCAGTTTTTTAATAATGGTAACCAAATGCGGAACCACTTCTTCTAAATAAGCCAACGGCCATTTTTCCAAAGCTTCCGCTAAGATGGTATGATTGGTATAGCCAACCATATTTTCAACGACAGACACTGCTTCATCAAAATCCAGACCGTGTTTTTCCGTCAGCAGACGAATCAGCTCCGGAATAACCATGGACGGATGCGTGTCATTGATCTGTACATAGGCATAATCAGCTAGATCATGGAGATTTGAACCGCGTTCAAGCGCTTCGTCTATTAAAAGCTGGGCTGCATTGGATACCATGAAATACTGTTGGTAAATACGCAGCAGCTCACCGTTTTTATCGGAATCATCCGGATAGAGGAAAAGGGTCAGATTTTTCTTGATTTCAGTTTTGTCAAAGGTAATGCCATCCTTGATCAGACCGTAATCGAGCCCATCAATATCAAATAAATTGAGGTAGTTTTTACTGTCCTTATGATAGCCTAAAATATCAATACGTTTCAGTGTCGATTTAAGGGTGAAATCACGGAAAGGAACAGCGTAGGAAATATCAGTCGGCATCAGCCAAGAATCATCTTCAATCCAGTAATCGGCTTTAGCTTCCTGCTGATTGTCCCGAAAGACCTGCTTAAAGAGACCGCAGTGATAATTGAGCCCGACGCCCTCACCGTTAATACCAAGCGTTGACATGGAATCAACAAAACAAGAAGCCAAGCGTCCCAGACCGCCGTTGCCAAGCGAGGGCTCCAGCTCGATATCTTCTACCTGACTGATAGATTTGCCGGCGGCAGCCAAATCGTCTTTGACAGCCTCATAAAGACCTAGGTTGATCAAATTGTTGGACAGTAATTTACCAATCAGAAATTCAGCTGAAATGTAGTAGACCTTGCGTTTAGAGCTGTTTTTAGGCATACCTTCAGCAGCTTCCTTGACAAAGTGCAAAAGCTGGATGTAGATTTCCCGATTGCTCAATTGTGAGAGGGCTTGCCCTGTTTTGTTCTCAGCATAGTTAGTGAACTGCTTCGTCTTTGATGTCATTTTCTTCATTTCCTCTTTGATATAGTTTCGTTAATGCAATTAAAAAGTCTTTTTTGTCCGAGGTCAGATCCTTAGCTCGCATGCGCCACTGCCAATTGCCGCCAATAGTAGACGGCGTGTTCATGCGCGAGCCGGCAGGCTTATCGAGCAGATCCTGCATGGTTAAGATTGCTGTATTGCTGGCGGTTGCAAAGAGCAGCCGCAGCATGGCTTGATTGACAGGCTCAATGGGCTGGCGGTGGGTATAGGCATCGACAAATTCCTGTTGCTTTGCACTTAGGTTATCATACCAGCCGTTAACGACTTCATTGTCATGAGTTCCAATATAGGCAACACTGTTAGGCACACAGCGGTGAGCCATGTCGATACTCTTACCTGTTAGATCATAAAAACCGAATTCCAAAACTTTCATACCCGGAAAGCCCGTATCCCGCAGGAGCTGTCTGGCTCTGTCATCAACATAGCCCAGATCTTCAGCAATAATCGGCAAATCTCCTAAAACATTTTGAACAGCTCTAAAGAGAGCAATACCGGGACCGGGCTGCCAGCTGCCGTTTTTGGCAGACTTAGAATCCCCCTCAATTTCCCAGTAATCGGAAAAGCCTTTAAAATGATCAATCCGCAGAACATCGTAAATTTTAAAGCTTTCCTGAATGCGGTAAATCCACCAGGCAAAGCCTGTTTCCCGATGATTTTGCCAGTCATAAATCGGATTGCCCCACAGCTGCCCCTCATCGCTGAATTCGTCCGGCGGACAGCCGGCTACTGACATAGGGTTCATATCCTCATCCAGTTTAAAGAGTTCGGGCATTGTCCAGACTTCAACGCTGTCAGTTGCTACATAGATGGGCATATCACCGATAATTTTAATATGGTTCTTATTGGCATAGGACTTGAGCGCCAGCCATTGTTCAAAAAAGAAATATTGAGTCACTTTATAATAGTTAATCTCATCAGCCAAGAGATGCCGATAATAAACCAGCCGCTCATCATCGCGCCGGATAGCCTTTTTATCTCCCCACTCCTGCAGGGCCTTATGACCAAAGTGCTCTTTGATAGCCATAAATTCAGCATAGTCATCAAGCCAAGTCTCGTTTTCCTCTTCAAACGCTTTTAATTGTTCATAATTTTTTTCGACAGCCAAAAAGTTGGCAACTGCCTTTTCTAAAATCGGCCTGCGAACCTTAAATAGGAGCGCATAATCAACAGCTTCCTCATCATCACCAAAGGAGACATCCGCATAATCAGTTTCTTTCAGCAGCCCGTCCTTTTGCAGCAAATCAAAATCAATAAAATTGATGTTGCCGGCAACCGCAGAAAAAGATTGATAGGGAGAGTCCCCGTAACTCGTTGAGGTCAAAGGCAGCAGCTGCCAGTAGGTCTGCTTGGTTTCCTTAAGAAAATCAACAAACTGATAGGCTTCCTGACCAAATGTACCGATACCAAATTTGCCCGGAAGAGAGCTGATATGCAGCAAAACACCGCTTGCACGTGTTTCCATACGTTTCTCCTTTAATTAAGATACTAAGGGCGTGAAGAAAGCGAGAAGAAAATAGGAGCCTAACGCCATGCGCTTTGCGCATCAGGTAGGCTGTCTTTTTCTCGACCTTTTAGCCCGTGTTCTATTACTAAGATACTAAGAGCATCAGCGAGCAAAGGCAAAATAGAAGGTTCGACGAAGAGTCGCAGGACTCTAGGAGAAGCTGTCTTTTTGACACAGCTCGCAGCTCGTGTTCTATTATTTGCTGAGCTAAGAGAATTATAGCGCAATCGTTTGCATAAGTCAATACCTTTCTCAGAACAAAAAACAGAGACTGAAACGATAGCTCATACCCTTTCAGTCTCTGTTTTTTCTTTACCAGCACCTAGATTCATTCAGCACGTCCATGGTAAGCAAATTTTTTACTCTTCAACAATTTTAATATCTGCTCCCAAGTGGGTTAATTTTTCAATAATATCAGAGTAGCCTCTCAGAATAAATTCGATATTGGAAATGACCGTCTGTCCCTTGGCAATAAGACCAGCAGTTACAAGAGCAGCTCCTGCACGCAGATCGGTTGCTTTAACCGGAGCACCTGTCAGTTCATTTGGCCCTTCATAAACAATCTGACCGCCCAGAACAGAGATATGAGCTCCCATTCGAGCCAGCTCCGCCACATGATTGACACGTTTCTCATAGATGGTATCACGGATTTTACCGCGGCCCTGAGCCTTTAATAAGAGAGGCGTAATGGGCTGCTGCAGATCGGTTGCAAAACCAGGATAAGGGGACGTTTTCAGCGAAACAGCCTTTAAATCGCCCTGCTTTTCCACAAAGATGCTGTCTTCTTCGATGGTCATGCGCACGCCCATTTCTTCCAGCTTTGAGATAAAGCTCTCTAAATGCTCGTACAAAACATTGGTGATTCTGACCCCTTGGCCGATAGCAGCTGCCATGGCAATGTAAGTTCCCGCTTCAATTCGATCGGGAATAACCTGATGACGAGTACCGTGGAGTCTCTCAACACCTTCAATAGTGATAATATCAGTTCCTGCACCGCGGATATGAGCTCCCATATTGTTTAAAAGCGTTGCAATATCAATGATTTCCGGTTCACGCGCAGCATTTTCAATAACCGTGCGCCCCTTTGCCTTGCTGGCTGCAATCATGGTATTGATGGTCGCTCCAACACTGACCGTATCCATGTAAATATGGGCACCCTTGAGCTCTCGGCCCTCGGTTGAAAGACGCATAGCTTCGCCTTCATAAGAAACGACGGCACCCATAGCTTCAAAAGCCTTTAAATGCAAATCAATAGGCCGGGGCCCCAAATCACAGCCTCCCGGCAGACCAACCACTGCCTGACCGAAACGCCCAAGCAAACCGCCGTAAAAATAGTAAGAAGCCCGCAGACTGTTAATTTTCCCATAAGGCATGGGAATATCCTTTACACCGCGCGGATCAATCCTAAGACTGTCTCCTTCGCGCTCAATGCTGGCTCCCATCAGGGTCATGATGTCAATCAAACTGTCCACATCACTGATCGCCGGAACCCCGTCCAAAGTCACAATATCATCCGCTAAAATAATGGCTGGAATCAGGGCAACAACACTGTTTTTTGCTCCCGAGACAGCCACTTCGCCTTTTAAAGGGCGGCCGCCGTTAATAACAATTTTCCGCATACAATCAAAACTTTCTTTAATCTTTAACTAGAATTCAACTAATCTATTTTATCACATCTTAAGTCACATTTCAAACTAACTGAATAATTAAAAAATAATGAAAACTTTTCCATATATAAAAAAGCAGGTTCCCCCTGCCTTTTCAGTCATTTTTAAGAGCTTTTTTGAGTGCCTCAGTCTTATCCAATTTTTCCCAAGGCAGATCAATATCAGTACGGCCAACATGCCCGTAAGCCGCAGTCTGACGGTAAATAGGACGCTTTAAGTCCAGCATCTTGATAATGCCTGCCGGACGCAAGTCAAAAATCTGGCGTACCGCTGCTTCCAGCTGACTTTCAGCAACCGTCCCCGTTCCGAAAGTATCCACACGGACTGAAACAGGCTGAGCTACTCCAATGGCGTAAGCCAGCTGAACTTCCACCTTCTTAGCAAGACCCGCTGCGACAATATTTTTAGCAATGTAGCGCGCTGCATAAGAAGCCGAACGGTCAACCTTTGTGGCATCCTTACCGGAAAAAGCACCGCCGCCATGACGGGCATAGCCGCCGTAAGTATCAACAATAATTTTGCGGCCGGTCAAACCGGAATCTCCTTGCGGTCCGCCGATAACAAAACGGCCGGTCGGATTGATCAGATACTTGGTCTTGTCATCTAGATACTCAGCCGGAATAACGGCTTTAATGACCTTTTCGATAACATCTTTGTGAATCTCTTCATTGCTTGCCTGGGGATCATGCTGCGTGGAGATGACAACCGTATCCACACGAATTGGCTTACTGTTTTCATCATATTCAACCGTTACCTGACTTTTAGCATCCGGCCGCAGATAGGCAATTTCGCCTGATTTTCGTAAATCTGCCAAACGTTTCACCAATTTATGTGATAAGGAAATTGGCAACGGCATCAATTCCGGTGTCTCATCAACGGCAAAACCAAACATGATTCCTTGATCCCCGGCACCAATCAAATCAAGCGCGTCCTGCTTATCATGTCCGCGTACCTCAAGAGCTTCATTAACGCCTTGGGCAATATCCGGCGACTGTTCAACTAAGGATGGGTGCACCCCGACTGTTTCGGCTGAAAAGCCGTATTCAGTTTTTGTATAACCAATTTCAGCAATGGTATCACGTACTATACGGTTAATATCCACATAAGCAGTCGTTGACATTTCACCAAAGACATGGACCGACCCTGTATAAACGACCGTTTCAGCGGCCACGTGAGCATCGGGATCCTGTGCTAAAACAGCATCTAAAATAGCATCTGAAATCTGGTCTGCAATCTTATCGGGATGTCCCTCAGATACAGATTCAGACGTAAACAATTTACGTTCTGACATAAAAATGTCCCCCTTTTAATAAAAATAATTGCTAGGAATCTTACTGATAATTTAATTGTAAAAACAAAACTACTATCTTCTTGATTCCATTACTTTTACAGAGAAATAAAAAAGATTTTCTTTATTCCTCTTAATGATAGCGCAAGAAAACCCATATCAGCTGATCCCAAGGAGTTACGACGTCACAAGCCAAAATTTTTTAATGTTGGCTTGCAGCCAGTAAGCCGCTTAGGAAAAATCACCTAGGATTTTCCGTCGTTTTATGAGCAAGCTGACTTGCCATAAAACTTAGCGAGTTAAAAAGTTACAAAGCACTGATTTGCAGCAGCGATTAATGTCTGATGAGCTCGGATAAGCTGTCCTCAATATCTGACATGCCGTACAAATCACCTTTTCGGGACTTATTAACTGTTCTATTGTACCACGTTTTGACCCAATAATTTAAAAAAACCTATATTTTTTCACAATAGCAGGATATAAATGGGACTAATAAAAAAGAGCGGCGAGAACTTAGAAGCCTCATTTTTTCTAAGTTCTGCACACTCTTGTCAATGTCTAATTCGCATTTGAAAAACCCTTAAAACCTTCCGGCATTCCCTTGCTGAGATGTTTAATAGAATCACTGCCCGGAATAGGCGGCAGACCAGCGGATCCTTCTGCGGTAAAGGCCTGCAATAAACCGGGCGTCCAGTGCGCTTTTTCCAGCTGCTCTGGAGATATCTCGTGAGCAATGGTGTCACCTTTGCCCTCGTCAATCTTCTTGCCAAAGAGAGGATCTACAATCGTACCGCGCCCAACCGCAATCAAATCCGTGTAATTCTCAACAGCATCCTTAGCAGCTTCTTCTGAGAAAACACCGCCGACAGCAATCAGCTTGGTCTGATCATCCAGGATTTCCTTGAAGTATTCCGCAAAAGAACGTTCAGCACCCTGCGGCTTAGAAGCGTAGCCATTCCACAGGGAAAGATGAATGTAATCAAGATCATTTTTAATGACTTCTTTGATCAGAGCCAGCGCCTCCTTATAGGTATAGCCGATGGTATTTCCGTGAATTTCTTCCGGGCTGATGCGGTAGCCGACGATGAAATCATCGGGGGCGTACTGAGCAACCACGCGCTTAACTTCGTGAACAACTGCAAGCGGAAAAGCCATTCGTTTTTCTAACGAACCGCCCCATTTATCCGTTCGCTGATTGGAAAAAGCTGAAAAGAACTGCTGAATACCGTAGTGGTTAGCCCCGTGAATTTCGACACCGTCAAAACCGGCATCAATAGCCCGCTTGGCTGCGCGGCCGAAATCCTTGATAATCTCTTCAATTTCATCCCCGGTCATTTCCCGAACGGGATAGGACAGAAATGAAAAGTCCAAAGCTGAAGGCGCCAGAACCTCTTTGCCCTTAGCAGCACGGCCCATAGCTTCACGGCCGCCGTGATGAATCTGCAAAATGGCCTTATTCCCATCTTTCTTCAGTGCCCGAGCGATTGATTTGATAGAGTCTAAATGTTCATCATCATAGATGCCCAGCTGCTCAGGAAAACCGGCCGGTGTACATGGTCCGCCGGTTTCACTGACATAGTGATACTCAGCAATCAAAAGTCCTCCGGCCTGCGAACGTGCACCGTAATAGTCCAGCGTATCTTCTGACGCAAAACCGCCTTCCTTGCCTGAGAAAGTCAGCATCGGCGGCAGGACAATGCGGTTGTGCACTTTTGCACCATGGCGAAAGGTAATCTCATCTGTAAGTTTATGAACCATTTTCTTTTCCTCCTTTTTATGACTGTGCGAAAGCGTTTTCTCATTTTTATTATAGCATTATTAAAAGAAAAGGAGATAAAAAAAGCGAAATCGTAAAGCTAATCTTTCCCTTTTTACAATATTAACAAAAGTCTCTACAACAATAGTTTGAACAGAAATTTTTATATGATTAACTGTATACCATTATAAAGATTGATAGCTAAAACCAGCAAAATAATAGATTGAAAAACAAAGGAAACCTTTTTCGGGCTCAAAATTTTGCTTAATCTTGCACCGATTAGTCCCCCGAAAATAGCAGCAGGTATGATATAAAGCAGAATGGTCATATCAAACATACCAAAACCGCTTGTCAGAGCTATTGTTATGATTTTGGTTAGCTGTGAAAAAAAGATGGTACAAATTGAATAGACGGTCGCATCCTTGATAGGCATCGAAAACATGAGCATCAGAAGAGAAACATTAATTGGCCCGCCTCCAATACCTAATAGACTGGCTAATGTTCCTAAAACAAGACCACAAAAAACATAATACACTATTGATTGGAAATGATAAGATGCAAAAGAATTACGTGAATAGATAAAGGCAAAAACTAAAGTAATACAAGTTAGTATAATTTGCACTCCCTGAGTTAGAGCTTCAGATTGATAATAACTTTGAATCAGTTCAAATAAAAAATTACCTAAATAGCCTCCTATAATAGAGCCCGAAGCTAAAAAACTTATATTTTTCCAATTGACCACAATACCATTTTTAATCTGACGCCAAGTCGATACTAAGGACATAGTAAAAACCGCTGCACTAGAGTAAAAAGAAATACTGGCAACATCGTGTGCACCAATAAAATCAAAAACCGGCTTGATAATAACACCGCCACCCATGCCAGAAATTGCTCCCACACTATTAGCAAGAATAATAACCCAAAAATATAAAATACCAATCATGGCAGCTCCTTTATAAGACCTGTAAAATATCATCAATCTGCGGTATAAAGTCTGATAGAAAATTCTGATAACCACAAAAATCTTTCTTTTCATCCACATACATGGCATCTTTCATCCGCTTACAGCCACCTCGGCACATCTTGATAAACGGACAAGATTCACATTTTGCAGGCAAGTCAGATAAGGAGCGTGAACAAAGAAACCTTTTGGAAATTTTACTCAAAAACATGTCTCGCAAGCCCATTTCCTGAATATAACCTAAACGATACTCATCCAAGGCATAGAAATCACAGGGATAGACACTACCATCCCCTTCAATGACATACTGAATTTGGCAATTTCCCAGCATACCACAAGCAGTTACTTGATGACGTACAAGGAGGTTAAGGACATCATCAAAAAGCTTAATAGAAATATAATTTCCTTTATCCAGTTCTGCCTGCCAAAGTGGCAGAATCTCATGGTAAAATCTAGCAAATCCTTGCGGTGTCAGTGCATATTGACCACATTCTACTGCATTTAAGTCATCTAAACAGGGGATAAACTGCATATAACGAATCTGTTCATCTTTGATAAACTGAAAAACTTCCTTAGCATGATAGGACAGTTCCTCAGTCAATACACAAAGTACATTGTATTCAATTTTATATTGATCAAAAAGATCTTTTGTTAGCTTAACACGGTGAAAGGTCCCACGGCCGCGTGTATCTAAACGATTGAGATCGTGGTACATAGGCAACCCATCAATGGATAAACCTACCAAAAACTGATGCTCCTTAAAAAATTCACACCAACGCTTATTGATAAGTGTTCCATTAGTTTGAATAGCATAATTGACCTTAACTTGTTTACTTTCGCTTTCAACACAAGCAACAACATGGCGAAAATAAGGTAAACCTGCCATGGTTGGTTCACCGCCTTGAAAAGCAATTGTTAATTCATCTCCATCCGCCAAATCCCGAAATATATTATGAACCATCTTTTCAGCAGTTTCAAGCGTCATGTTACCATAAGACTTTACTTCTCGTAGAGAGGTCACATCAGCATAAAAACAATATTTACAACGCAAATTACAGTATGACGAAGCTGGTTTAACAAGAATGGAAATATGTTTCATACTGATACCTCCTCAATTATAAATATTTCATCAACCCTAATCTTTCGAATTCACTTTTTGGAGCTTCCACTTTCTTCATTAATTTTATTAATTTTCCGATCATCTTTTCTTCAATTTGATTATTATCAAGAGGAGTGCTTTGTGATGGATCATTTTCCATATCAAATAGCAAGTTACCTACTGAATAAGAATCTATGTAATTATCCATCTCAATTTCAGTATATGGGTAGTGATTAGAAAATCTGTTTCCTTCACATAAAATCATAGAGTCTAATGATTTTTTATTGATAAATCCTCTCATCATCGTATAAGCTGTTGTTTGGATTCTCAGAGGAGCATTATTTGAATTTTGTGAAGCTCTCATATAAATATATTTCCCATCATAAACACTTACATGACCACCATTAGTTCCAAAAATAATTGTGTTATGAAGTTCCTCTCCTTCGTTTAGTAAGTGTAAAAGAGATTTACCATCCATATCCAGATGATTATCAATTCTAAAATAATCTAGTAATGTAGCAGGAATATCTATTGTTTGAGCTAATTTTTGAATATGGGTTCCATTTTTCGAACCTGGAAAACTTATAAAGAAAGGCAAATGAATGACTTCATCATACATTGGGGGAATATTTTTACCCAGCCAATCATGCTCACCTAGTAATAATCCATGGTCTGTGTTAAAAATCAGCAATGTATCATCCCACATATTATTTTTATCAAAAAAGTCCAACACTCGTCCTAAATGAAAATCACACATTGAAATTAAGGCAGCATATTCTTCTTGCAACTCTTTTAAATCACCTGCATTAACATCATCAGTAACCCTGCCATACTTAGGCCAAAAATATGGTGATTTTTCCAATATTTTTTGATATTGTTTACAATATTTATCAGGCACATAAAATGGTTCATGTGGGTCAAAGCATTCAATTTGTAAGAACCAATTATCATCATCCTTATACTCTTCTAAAAATTGAAGACCAGCATCAATTGTCTTCACACTTGACATATTCTCTTCAGTTTCTTGTCTTGTCCGATTAGAATAATGCTGAATCACAGATAGACCTTGTTTATTTTTAGAATTATAGTCATCAGGAACTTTATTATGAATTCTAGGAACCCATCGATCCCCTTCTTGACCTCGGAAACCTTCCCATGTTGAATAGCGATTATGATAAGTTGCTCCTCCATCTTCAAAATAGTGGGAATGATCCGTAACCAAATGACAATAAATCCCATTATCCTGAAGCACCTCAAAAACAGATTTATCAAAAACTTCTAATGGCCCCCACATACGATGCAGGAAATTATAACGACCTGTATGAAGCTCCCGGCGAGCAGGCATGCAAGGCATACTACCACCATAAAAGTTATCAAAAGTAACAGTCTGCTTCCTTAACCTCTCAAAATTTGGAGTATCTACCCAATCATTCCCATAATTAGATAAAAAATCTTTTGCTAGAGTATCAAACATAACAACTACTGCACGCATTTACTTCACTCTCCTTTACACAATAATGCTTAAAACTTTATCCTTATCATAATCTTTTTCGAAGTCTGCTGCAATAACATCAAGATAGTCTTTTGAGTTAGTAATTACTACCGGAGTTACAATGGAATAACCTTCTTGTTGAATAGCATTAATATCAAATTCAAGTAATAGTTGGCCTTTAGTGATGGTTTCCCCCTGTTTGACTTTCGCATTAAAATATTTACCTTGTAAATTGACAGTATCCATTCCGACATGAATCAGCATTTCAACACCACTGTCAAGTTTAAGTCCAATTGCGTGATTTGATGGTAAAACTGTTTCAACAATACCATTATCAACAGCAAATATTTTACCTTCACTTGGTTTAACAGCAAATCCTTTTCCTAAAAGTCCTTGAGAAAAGGCAGCATCTTCAACTTCACTCAATGGAAGACATTCACCTTTAATTGGGGAAGCTAACTCAATTAAATTTGTTAAATTTGAAGTTTTTTTAGTGTTTTCTGAGATATCCTCATTTTCTGTATTGTCATTCATTTCCAAGGAATCATATGAAGGATCGTAAGCAATAGTCATTGTTAATATAAAGCTCAATAAGAAGGCGGTACTAATACCAATGATAACTCCTAAAAATCCCTTATCCATACCCGTTTCTGGATTGATATAGTTTGATAAACCAAATATCCCCATACCTCCTGCAATATAGCCACGACTACCAAAGAAGCCCATAATTATACCACCAACTGCAGCTGATGCCAAAGTTGCATAGAAAGGTTTTTTGCGAGGTAAAGTAATACCGTACAGTGATGGTTCAGATATACCAAAAAGACTTGATACAAAAGCAGGGATACCAATTTCACGAATTTTTGGATTTTTAGAACGGATAACAACTGCAAGCACAGCTGCTGCTGTAGCAAATGGAGTTCCTAACATCAATGTCAAGACAGGATCATAACCAAGAGTTGTCAAATTATTAATACTAATTGGAATTAAACCCCAGTGTAGACCAAACATAACAAGAACTTGCCAAAAACCACCGATTATTGCACCAGATACAATTGGACTTAATTGATATATCCAAACAATTATTGCTCCCAGTAAATTTCCTACCCATGTTGCAACTGGTCCAATAATAAGATATGCTAGCGGTACCATTGTAATCATGACACCAAAAGGAATAAAGAAGTTACGGACAAGACTAGGAACTACTTTTTGGAAAAATTTCTCAACTTTAGATGCAAAAAATGTGGTAATAATAATTGGAATAACACTTTGTGTGTAATTCATTAAAATAACTGGTAATCCTAAAAATGTCAAATGAATTGGTGAAGCAAAAATGGTCCCCTTAAACAAGGTATATAGTGGATCTCCTTGAGCTAAATTAGACACCGCTGGATATACTAAAGAAGCTCCTAATGCCATCCCTAAAAATGGTTTTAATCCAAATTTCTTAGCTGAGGTATACCCTAGAAAAATTGGGAAGAAATAAAATAGACAGTCACCAGCTGCTTGAAGAAGTGCGTAAGTTCCTGTTGTATTAGTATAAAGCTTTAGTGAAACAAATAAAACATTCAATCCTTTAATCATACCAGTAGCGGTCAGAAGACTGAGTGTAGGTGTAAAAATTCCTGAAATCAAATCAATAACTCTGTCTAAAAGCTTTTTATCAGAATTATCTTCCTCAGCAGAAGTTTCAGTGTTCAGCCCCGCATAAGTTATAAATTCATCATAAACTTCTCCTACATGATTCCCAATGACAACTTGATATTGTCCACCGCTTTGGACAACTGTAACGATACCATCCGTATTTTTAAGAACATCAGTGTTAGCTTTTGATTCATCTTTGAGTTTAAAACGCAAGCGAGTGATGCAGTGGGTTAGACCATTGATATTGTCTTTACCACCTACATTTTCTAAAATAAGTTTTACCAGTGCTTCATACTTCATAATTTTTTCCTTTCTTTATTTCAAAGTAAAAAGGCATAACCAAACAAGTATAAAGGCTCTTCCTTTTAGTAACTCATTTGGTCATGCCTGCTTTACCAGTAACACCCTATTGGTTTTCGATTAATTTTTGAATGTGTAACGTCAGATAAAGCTGCTCATCATCATTCAAAGTTACTTTTAAATAGTTCTCAATTAATTTAGTAGTATCATACGCTTGAGGATAACGTTCGACAACATTGACTAACAATGGATTTGATTTATCAGAATCCTTCAAAGCATGGATTCTTTTAAAAAAGAACCGCAAATGTGTTACAAATCGGTCAAAAGCTAAGCTGGATTCATCAATTTCAATACGGTTATGCATTCTAATCAAAGCTGTAATATCTCTGATTTTTTTAGTAACTCCTTGAACATCAAAAATACTCTGACTATTTTCTAGTTGTGCATTGATAAAGTGCATTGCAATATTGCCAACTTCACTATCATTAATATCAACATTAATTTGACTGCGAATCAAATTCAGCGCATAGTCTCCAATGGCATACTCCGAAGGATAGAATTTTTTAATCTCCCAAGATAAAGGATTATTAATAGTAAACCCTTCCTTAGATAATTTAATCAAATTATACAAATGATCAGTTAATGAAATATAAATTGTATTTGAAATTTCATAATTTAACCGTTCTTTTGCATAATTGATAATCTCATCAGCAAGTGAAGCATAAGCAACTGGAATATCTTCCAAAAGCTGGGCAAAACGGTTTGTGTTGGCTTTATTCATAGCAATAAATTTTCTCTCAATTTTTTCCTCAGGAATTTCCTGACCAACTTTTTGATTAAAACCAATACCCCCACCGAAAATAATATAGTCAGTCTTACTTTCTTCAGCAAGTACAGAGTTATTATTGAGAATTTTTTTAATTCTCACTTGACACCCCCTCCTTAGAAATAGAAAAAGCTGAACCAGCATACACAAAAAGCTTTGCTTTGAGGTATGCGGTCCAGCCTGATATATCAGTAACTGCCCTGTATTTAATTTTATTGTAACACTATCTTTCTGAAATGTAAAGGCTTACTTTATTTTTTTACTAATAAAATTTATCTTACTAAATATTTTAAAAGACAAAAATCGGTAGCTATGGATGACTATTTCTGTCTGCTATACCCCAAATAGTTCACTTAAGATTCCTAGCAACAGCTAGCGAAAATGTTTATAATATCTCCCCCTTTTAACTTTACTGCTTTGGTAAATAAAAAACTAAGTATAACACTGGTTCTGTTAAAAAATATTTTTCTTTGATAAATAGACAATTTTAGCTGGTTCAATCTTGCCAAGAAACTTCTTTCTATCCCTCCTCCTTTTTTATGCTACAATATAATAAAATACAGATCTTAACAGAGGGTGAACTATGAAAACATATGAAAAAATTTATCAAGTATTGGCTCAGGCAGATGATTTTGTGACCGGAGAGGTTTTGGGAAAAGAACTTGATATTTCCCGGACAGCAGTCTGGAAGGCCATGCAGACCTTGGAGGCCAAAGGACTTGTGATCGAATCTGTTAAGAACAGAGGCTACCGTTTGATTTCAGGAGATCTTTTGCTGCCGGAAGCAATTGAAAAAGCAACCGGAATCAAAGTCTTTTGCAACGAAAAAAGCACCTCAACTCAGCTGGATGCTAAGGCCGGAATTGAAAGGAGAGATCCTGTACCGGCTCTTTATTTGGCCCCCAGCCAAAAAGCAGCCAAAGGACGCTTTAAACGGCAGTTCTTTACTCCGGAGTCCGGCGGAATCTACATGTCCTTGCATCTGCACCCTGAACTTCCCTTTAAAGAACTCCCTGCCTACACCTTGATGGTTGCTTCCAGTTTGATTAAAGCGGTCTCCAGACTGACCGGCATTGATCCTGAGATTAAATGGGTCAATGATATTTACCTGGACGGTAAAAAGATTGCCGGCATCCTGACCGAAGCGGTCTCTTCCATAGAAACCGGGATTATTACCGATGTCATTATCGGTATGGGCATTAACTTTTATGTCACTGATTTTCCTGAAGATTTAAAGGACAAGGCAGCTAGCCTTTTTTCAGAAAAACCCACTGTTACGCGCAATGAACTCATTGCTGAAATTTGGAATATCTTTTTTAACATCCCTAAGGCTGATCTCATTAAGGTCTACAAAGAAAAATCACTCGTCTTAGACAGACAAGTGACCTTTGTTGAAAATGATGTTACTTACAGAGGAACAGCCGTAGATATCACTGATGCAGGACAGCTCATTGTTCAGCTGGAAAACGGGGAAGAAAAGGTGCTTAATAGCGGGGAAATTAGTCTTTCTTCTTGGTAGCCGCCAGTACTGCCTTGGTAAACTTAGTGATGAGATAGGCCTTGCGCAGACTGCGAAACAGCAAAAGCCCCCAAAAGCCGGCCCAAAAATACTGACCGTCTAAAACAGCATCATTGAAAAAAATCGTTTCAGTCACGGTTATCAGCACCATGACAGCAAAGTCTTGTTTTAACATACACTTATTGTACCAGAAAAAAAGGCTGATACAAAAAGATTTGTACGGCTTTCGCCGCATCATTAGCTTGTACATGGACAGCGTGCCTTCCAAAAACCAAAAAATACTTTCAAAAAAAACGGTGACTACTCTAAGCTCACCGGTTTTTCTTCTGTATAACTTTGATGCTTCTGATACACCCATCCCTTCTCACAGCAGCTGCACCCACTCATGTCATTCTTCTTCCAGACTGATCTTATCTGCCAAAAAGTCAAAGCCTTCCGGAATAAAATCGGCTTCTTTGTCAGGTTTTTCGTCTTGGTCAGTCTTAGTTGCTTTGATACTCTGGGCAAATTCGCTGCGGATAGCGTTGAAGTCTGCCCGCGGTACAGCCATAATCTTTGGTGAAAAACCAGACGCCTGACTCATGATATTGCCAAATATGTCATTGAGGTTCGATCGCTTCATGACCTGCTCGGCATTAAAAGCAGCATCAAAAGCTAAAATTGCATTTTCACTGTTGGCAAGGACAGGTTCAGACCCCATCAAAAGGGCTCGATCCTGCACTGAAATGCTGTCTAAAATCTCATTCCAAGAGCTTTTCAGAGCATCCAGATACTGACGGGACTTTTGGCTGTCTGCCACTGTTTCCCGCATGATAGTCATGACCTTGTCCTTATCCACCTTGTAGCGGAAAGTCTTGGTTTTTGGCTTTTGAGGCTCCTGAGCAGTATCTGTTTTTTGAACAGACTGCAGTGCCTGTTTTAATTCTTTGATTTCGGCTTTTAATCCATCAATTTCCTGAGCCATATCGGCCGGAAGTTCCTGTGTCTGCACCTTGTTTTTGTTTTCACTCAGGCGAATGGTCATCATTTCCGCATAGATTTTAGGATGCGTTCCGTTTTTTATTTCCGGCAGACTCTTCGTCACGGCATCAATCATTCTGAAAACAGCATCCTGAGACAGGGATAAATTGTCCTGAAAGGCCTGCCCTTGATGCGTATTGTCACCGCCTGCCTGAACTATCAAAATATCTCTGAAATAATTGAGCAAATCGGTCGCAAAACGGCTCATGCTCTTGCCGCTGTCAAAAATAATTTCCAGATCGCTCAACGCCTGACTGGTATCATGGTTTAAAAGATCTGACACATAATTATCCAGAGCACTCAGGCTGATACTGCCGGTAATTTCTTCGGCTATTTCCAGCGAAACATGCTTATCGGCAGTCAAGCTGAGAGCCTGATCCAAGATAGAAAGGGCATCCCGCATGCCGCCTTCGGCTCGTTTGGCAATCAAGCTGAGAGCTTCTTCATCAAAGGTAACCCCTTCTTTTTGGAGGATTTCTGCCAGGTGCTCCTGAATAGCCTTGGTTTTAATGGTCTTAAATTCAAAACGCTGCACCCGTGACAAGATAGTCGCAGGAATCTTGTGCAGCTCGGTTGTCGCCAGAATAAAGACGACGTTCTCTGTTGGCTCTTCAAGCGTTTTTAACAAGGCATTAAAGGCACCGGCAGACAGCATATGAACTTCATCAATGATGTAAACCTTGTAAGTGGCTCGGCTGGGCGCATAGGTTGACTTGTCACGAATTTCCCGAATTTCATCAACACCATTGTTTGAGGCCGCATCGATTTCGATGACGTCTTCAAAACTGCCGTTAGTAATATCATGGCAAATATCACATTGGTTGCAGGGTTCGCCGTCTTTTTGATGAGGACAGTTCATGGCTTTGGCAAAAATCTTGGCAGCACTGGTCTTTCCTGTTCCTCTGGGACCTGAAAACAAATAGGCATGGCTGATTTTGCCTGAGGCAACCGCCTGCTTTAAGGTCGTTGCCACAACTTCCTGCCCAACCATCTCATCAAAAGTCTGGCTGCGATACTTCCGATAAAGCGCTTGATACATTAGTTTTTCACTCCAAACATGTCAAAATTCCAATCGCTTGCCCTAATCAGCTCAGCAACAAAAGCTTCCAGATACTCCTGATCGATCGCATCATAATCAGAAGTCAAACGAGAATCCAAATCAAGTACACCGACAACCTGTCCATCTATTGCCATAGGCACTACAATTTCACTCATGGCAGCGGAATCACAGGCGATATAGTTTGTGTGCTTCGTAACATCAGCCACAATCAGGGTTTGTTTGGTCTGAGCAGCTTCCCCGCAGACGCCCTTGCCAAGAGCAATACGAACGCAGGATACATTGCCCTGAAAAGGACCCAAAATCAACTCGTATCCATCAAACAGATAAAAACCTGTGAAAACCGAATTCGGCAAGGTCTGCTGTAAAAGTGCACTGGCGTTGGCCAGATTAGCAAGTGCATTAGGCTCGTCAGCAAAAAGCGCTTTAGCCTGCGCCAGCATGAGTTGGTAGTTTGCGATTTTTTCTTGTCTGTTCATAATTTCTATTATAACAAAAAAACGCCCTCAAGGGCGAATTTTTAAAGGTAAACATTTTTGTGCAGCTCAAAGAGCTGTGGTGATGTTACCCTTAAGCTTTTTAACTGTGAAACAAGGTCTTATTCTTCTGTACCAATAAGCTTGTCTCCAACGATGGCCGCAAGAACACCGCCAACAATTGGTGCACAGATGAAGATCCAGACTTGCTTGAGCGCTTGACCGCCAACAAAGAGAGCAGGTGCTAAGCTGCGGGCAGGGTTAACTGAAAGCCCGGTAATGTTAAGACCAACAAGAATCATCAGAGCCAAAGTCAAACCAATGACAATACCTGCAATTTTTCCGTTTCCTTTGCTTTCAGATGTCACCGTTACAATCACTAAAACAAAGATGAATGTTGCGATTGTTTCAAAGAGAAAACCTCCCAGAGGTGTGACACCGTTTGCCAAGGCGTTTTGTCCAAGTCCGATTTTATCCAGAGACATACCTGAATTTGTCATCAAAAAGAAGACAGTTGCTGAGGCAAGAATAGCTCCGACGACTTGTGCTGCGATATAGTTGACAAGTTCCTTAGCATCCATACGCTTGTTGACAAACATCGCGATGGAAACTGCCGGGTTGAGATGAGCACCTGAAACGGCTCCGATTGAGTAGGCTGCTGCTACGATAGACAGCCCAAAAGCAAGGGCAATGCCTAGATGACCAACCCCTCCAGCTCCTACGCCATTACCAAAAACAACTGTTCCGGTGCCGACGAAAACAAGGATAAAAGTTCCGATTAATTCGGCAAAAAATTTTTTCATTTTCATGTCCTTTCCTAAATGATATGTTTTAACACAAACCTATTATAGCCTCTCTTCTTTGAAAATTCAATGGATATGACTTGAAAATAAAATGTTTTTCAATAAATCAGTAGTTGATTTACCATAGTTGACACAAATCTTTTTCCAAATTATCTGCGCAGGCCATTCAATCCATCAGCACTGAATGCAGTTGCCCCTGCACTAAAAAATCACTCTTGCGAGTGATTTTTTCAGCTTAATAGTACTCACCTTGGCGGTAATTCCATGAATTAAAGGTATCTGACAAGTGCATCATGATTTTATCAATGTCAAGACCCTTGCGAATAACGACCGGACACGGCTCAACAGAACGGCTGTCTTTGCCTTGTTCAGGAATGAGCTTTCCGTCTGCATCCACCATTGAAACCATAACACCTTGTTCATAGCGGGTTTCAACAGTTTTGTCCGGTTGGATGGATGCTACATAATCATCGGCTTCGATGACAAGGTCAACCTTTGATTCGATACGCTCACCGATGCCTTCAACCTTACCGCGATTGCCCTTGCCTGACGGATTGGCTGATGAAGCATAGACCATGCGGCCTTCTTTTTCCCACATTTCTTTGGCCAGCTGTTCTCCGGCAACACCAAACTTGATCACAAAGCATGATGTTCCGCGAGCATCAGTCATCAGCTCTTCACGGCCGTCACCAATGGCTTTCAAATCAGCATAAGCATCTTTACGCCATGGTAAGATACAACCCAAAAGAATGTCTTCATCCCAATGTTTTTGGTAAAAAGCTTCAATTTCAGGGGTCAGCTGAGCAAGCGCCCGCAGCTCATCCATGCTGCCGCACAGCACCACACCCGGTTTGTTGCGCTTACGTTCTTTGGCATCAAATTTGCGTTCAAGTCCTTCCTTGTCAGCAGTCATGATGATGTAGCCAACCTTGGTCGGACAAACGATAACGCCGCCTTTGCCCTTAATAATTTCAAGACCTTCTTGTGAAAGATTTCCATCCCAATGGATATGTTTTGTCATGAGTTTTCTCCATCTAAATTAATAATACTTTTTTATTTTATCATGCTTAATCCCTAAAAGCAATGTTATTTATTGATTTTTCAGAACTTTCTAAACTTTATAAAACAGCCTACTGCCAATAGCTGGGGCGGTTTTTTTCGTATTCGTTAATCAGGTCTTCGTACTGAAGTGTGATACCGATATCGTCCAAACCGTTTAGCAGCTTATGCTTCCAGTCACCGTCAATGTCAAAGCTGAACTCTCCCACCGGCGAAAAGATTTTTTGCTCGTAGAGATCAACTGTTACCTCATCTGTCGGTGCCAGCCCAGCCAGTTTATCACGAACTTCCCGGGGCTGAATAATGGGCAGGATGCCATTGTTTAAATCGTTATTGTAGTGAATATCGCCAAAAGAACCGGCCACAATGACCTTAAAACCATAGTCCGCCAAAGCCCAGGCAGCATGCTCCCGCGAAGAACCTGCTCCAAAATTATCACCTGTAATTAAGATACTGGCCTTGCGGTATTCCGGCTTGTTGAAAATAAAGTCCGGATTTTCAGTATAGTTATGATCCAAATACCGCCATTCATACATGAGATACTTGCCGAAACCTTTTTTATCAATTAATTTTAAAAATTGCTTAGGCAAAATCTGGTCCGTATCAATATTGTCGTTCATGAGCGGAACTGTCGTTCCTGTATAAATTGTAAATTTTTCCATATTAAACCTGTGCCTCCGGTAACTGACGAACATCTACAAAACGGCCGGCAATTGCGGCTGCCGCTGCCATAGCCGGACTGCAAAGGTGAGTTTTGGCACCGACTCCCTGCCTGTCTTCAAAATTGCGGTTGCTGGTTGAGGCACAGTGCATGCCTTCAGGCACCTTGTCAGGGTTCATGCCCAAACACATGGAGCAGCCCGGATCCCGCCATTCAAAACCGGCTTCCATAAAGATCTTGTCTAAACCAATCTTTTCAGCAGCTCTTTTGACAGGCCGACTGCCCGGCACCACAATGGCGGTCAGATTAGGCGCAATATGCTTACCGGCCACATACTTAGCAGCTTCTTTGAGGTCACTGAGTCTGGCATTGGTGCAAGAGCCTAAAAAGACATAGCCCAACTCAATATCCTCGGCTGTCTGACCCGGCTGCATATCCATGTAATGATAAGCCCGCTCATCATTCATATCTTTGATTTCAGGAAAGGCCTGACCGAAGGCCACTCCCATTGACGGATTGGTGCCCCAAGTAACCATAGGAGCTAACTCTGAGACATCCATTTCAATGACCTTGTCATATTGGGCATCATCATCTGACACCAAGGTTTTCCAATCTGCAACGGCCGTCTCAAAATCCCGAGGAACACACTCCCTGCCTCTAAGATAGTCAAAGGTCTTTTGGTCAGGATTCATAATCCCCATTTTAGAGCCAAATTCAATGGACATATTGCAAATGGTCATGCGTTCTTCCATGCTGAGAGCATCAACCGCTTCGCCCACATATTCGACAACATGGCCCACCCCGACAGCAACACCGTACTTGGCAATCAAGGCCAAAATATAGTCTTTGGAATAAACCCCTTTTTGCGGACGTCCTGTAAATTTAACTAATAATTTCTTTGGTTTCACCTGCCAGATGGTCTGGGTGGCAAAGACGTGCTCTACTTCCGTTGTCCCGATGCCAAAGCCGATTGCGCCAAAAGCCCCGTGAGTGGCCGTATGGCTGTCGCCGCAGACAATAAATTTCCCTGGCTGGGTGCGGCCCGTTTCAGGGCCGACCATGTGCACAATTCCTTGATTTTCAGAACCGTGGTCAGCATGAGGAATTTCAAATTCGACAACATTTCTGGCAAGAGCATCCATCTGCGCCTTAGAGATAACATCGCGAATGTCATAGATATTGACTGTCGGCACATTATGATCAAAGGTGCCAAAGGTCAGATCAGGACGGCGCACTTTTCTTCCTGCATCCCTAAGCCCCTGAAAAGCCTGAGGACTGGTGACCTCGTGGATATAGTGCTGATCCACATACATCAGCTGGGGCTCGCCTTCTTTCCCTGTTATCACATGGCGATCCCATAGCTTATCAAAAATTGATTTTCCACTCATACTAGATTCTCCAAAAAATGTAAATGACGATTATATCTATCAACAATCCCACTAGCCAAGCTAGCCAAAAGTAAGGTTTTCTTATCTTATGGCGAAAGAGGCAGCCTGCCAATAAAGAGCCTATGCCACCTAAGCCAAAACTTTCCAGCAAGAGCGTTTTTTCTGAAATTCTCCAGGCACCGCGTTTTGCTTTACGCTTGTCTATTCCATAAGTGATAAAGACCAGCAGGTTCCAAGCTGCTAAGCTAAGAGAGAGTAGTGTTTTGACAGTCATAAATTAGCAATAACAGCTGCGGTCATCTGTGCGGTGTCAGCTGAGCCGCCTAAGTCACGCGTTAGAATACCCTGTGTCAGCGTCTTGTCAACAGCATTTTCAATCATCTCAGCGCCGGCTGTTTCGCCAAAAGAATCACGCAGCATCATGGCAACCGACAAAATCATGGAAATAGGATTAGCGATACCCTGACCGGCAATATCAGGAGCTGAACCGTGAATGGGTTCGTAAAGGCTCGGTCCATTTTCGGAATGACTGGCTGACGGCATCACTCCCAGCGTTCCCGGTAAAACACTGGATTCGTCTGATAAAATATCGCCAAAAAGATTTTCTGTGACGACCACATCAAAGCGGGCAGGATCTGTAATCATCAGCATGGCTGCGCTGTCTACCAGCTGATGCTCCAAGGTAACATCAGGGTATTCTTGGGCCACTTCATCGGCCATCTTTCGCCAGAGTTTTGATGTCGCCAAAACATTTTGCTTGTCAATACTGGTTACTTTCTTACTGCGTCCGCGTGCAATCTCGAAGGCTTTGCGCAGGATACGGCGAATTTCAGCAGCGGAATAATCATTGACATCACGCGCTGAATCAGCGTTTAACCTATGCTCACCAAAGTAGATGCCGCCTGTCAATTCACGCACAACGACAAAGTCAACCCCTTCAATACGTTCAGGCTTCAAGGGTGATAAGTGCTTGAGAGCGTTAAAGATACGTACTGGGCGGATATTGGCAAAGAGATTGAGCTCCTTGCGGATGGCTAAGAGACCTTGTTCGGGACGAACAGGTGCTTGATCGTATTGCGGACTGCCGATTGCGGCTAAAAGGATGGCATCTGCCGACTTTGCAGCTTCCAGAGTGTCCTTAGGCAGCGGGTGGCCGCCGGCATCAATTCCTGCACCGCCAAAGGCTTTGGCCTGAGTTTCATAAGCAAAGCCTGTTTTAGCAGCAACCGCGTCTAAAACTTCCAGACCGGCTGCCATAATTTCCGGGCCGATGCCGTCTCCTGCCAGTGTTACAATCTTTTTCATTTTTCCTCCTAGTCGTTGCTTGGGTAATCGCGTTCCGAAACTTTGTGCCCGATTTCACCGGCATTTTCTTTTTGAACAAAGGTATTGGCGTTAATATAGGCAATGGCGCTGGCTTTCAAAACGTCAAAGTCAAGCCCAGAAGCATTGAAGATGGTATCTGTATCCACATTTTCAACGGAAACCAGCACCCGTGCCTGAGCATCAATACCGTCTGTAACAGCCTCAATATTGTAGCTGTCCAGCTTAACGGTTTGATTAAAGAATTTATCAATAGCATTAAAGATGGCCTCTACAGAGCCCTTGCCGTTAGCAATAATATCAACTTCTTCGCCATCTTCATTAACCATGATGACCTGTGCTGTGATGGTATCGTCTTCATTTGATGTCAGCCGCAAATCTTTGAAATGGAAGCCTTCTGGATTTTCAACACTGGTTCCTGCCACCAAGGCTCTGATATCCGCATCAGTGATATCATGCTTTTTGTCAGCCAAAGCTTTAAATTTGGCAAAGAGAGCTGCAATTTCAGACTCTTCAAAGTCCAGAGCCAGTTCTTTTAGTTTTTCAACAAAGGCATGGCGGCCGGATAATTTGCCAAGCGGCAGTGAGCTCTTTTTAACACCGACCAATTCAGGCGTGATAATTTCATAAGTAAGAGGGTTCTTAAGCACACCGTCCTGATGAATACCGGACTCGTGTGAGAAAGCATTCCCGCCGACAACTGCTTTATTTTTAGGAACGGCAATCCCTGAAAAACGCGACACCAATTCAGAAGTATTAACCGTTTCATTAAGCACAATGTCAGAAGAAGCCTCAAAATAATCCTCACGGATATTGAGCGCTACGGCGACTTCTTCAAGGGCAACATTCCCGGCACGCTCACCAATACCATTGACTGTTCCTTCAACACGGCCTGCACCGGCCTTAATAGCTGCCAGAGTATTGGCTGTTGCCATACCGAGGTCATCATGGCAGTGAGGACTGAAGATGATTTTACGGTCGGATTTTACATTTTCAATCAAATACTCAAAAATATGCCCAAATTCTGCCGGCGTTGTGAAACCAACCGTATCAGGAATGTTGATGTAAGTTGCTCCGGCATCAACAGCCGTCTGGACAACTTCCAGCAGGAAGTCAAGCTCTGTACGGGTTGCATCTTCCGGTGAAAATTCAACCACGTCAAACTTAGAACGGGCATAGGCAACATGTTCCTTGATAGCTGCCAAAATTTCTTCCTTTGATTTTTTGAGTTTAAACTGACGATGGATTGGGCTGGTCGCAATAAAGACATGGCATTGAGGAAATTTGGCATCCTTGATGGCTTCATAACAGGCATCAATGTCAGATTTGACTGAGCGCGCCAGACCGGACACAGCTGTCGTTGTCATCGCTGCTGCAATTTGCTTAACTGCTTCGAATGAATCCGGACTGGCTGCCGGAAAACCTGCTTCAATAGAGGAAATGCCCCATTTTTCCAGCTGCTTAGCGATGGCAACTTTTTCTTTTACCGAAAAATTGACGCCGGGCGTTTGCTCACCATCACGAAGTGTCGTGTCAAGAAATTCAACCTTGTGCATAAAATACCACCTTCTAATTGAAAAATCATAATGGACTTAAATGGCTTTAAGATGTCTTCAAATGCATTCCAAACCAGTCTATAAACCTGAATCCGGCATTCAAAACAGCAACTCGCGGCTATTAAGCTCCTTTAAGCCATTACATAAAGTAAAAAAACATCTCACTTGGAAACCCAAGCGAGATGTTTTCTTTTCCCGCTTGGTAAGCCAAACAGGACTAATGCTTTTGCACTAGCCCACACACCTCAACAACAAAACGTCATTTCGTGTTAACATTTGACTTTTCCTTTCGATGTTTATTGCTACTATGATACCCTATTTTCACAGACCTGTCAAGAAAGTTGGGGCAATTTTCTGAAAAATCAAATAATGAATGCCAACTGCTTTTTCAAAAACCAAACAGTTATATACATAAAGCCATAGCTGCAGCATTCTGCGCTATAAGCAGAAAAAACGGAAAATTCTCCGTCTTTTCCTTTGCTTGACTCATCGGATAGCTTGTTTGGTCTGTGCATCAAAGAAGTGCCCTTTGGCTACATTGAAGGTCAGCTGAACCTTTTCTCCCGGCTGATACACATCACGGGCATCCACCCGGGCTGTGAACTCATTTTCTCCCAGCCGGACATACAGCATAGTCTCTGACCCCAGCAGCTCTGAAACCTGAACCTCTGCTGCCACTGTCGCTGCCGGATAAGTCTCTTGAGCAATGGGCCGGCTGGACAGATCTTCCGGACGGATTCCAAAGATCACTTCCTTGCCCAGATACCCTTTGCTTTCCAGAAGCTTAGCCTGACCCTGCGGCAGACCAAGCTCCAAGCCTCCCTCGCCAACCAAGCGCTCTTTCTCAACAGTCACCTTGAAGAAATTCATAGCCGGACTGCCGATAAAACCTGCCACAAACTGGTTAGCCGGCTGATTATAAAGCTCCTGCGGTGTTCCAATCTGCTCCACTCGGCCAATGGTGCCTGAACCGTCTTCATTTTTAGTCGAACTCATGATGACAATACGGTCGGCCAGAGTCATGGCTTCGGTCTGATCGTGGGTCACATAGATGGTGGTGGCGCCGATACGGCGGTGGATCTTGGCAATCTCTGCCCGCATGGACACCCGAAGCTTAGCATCGAGGTTAGAGAGCGGCTCATCCATCAAAAAGACCTTGGCATCCCGGACAATGGCCCGTCCCATGGCCACCCGCTGGCGCTGACCGCCTGAAAGGTCTGCCGGCTTGCGGTCAAGAAACTCACTCAAGCCAAGAATCTGAGCAGCTTCTTTCACCCGCTGATCAATAGCGTCTTGGGAATATTTGCGGAGTTTGAGCCCAAAGGCCATATTGTCATAGACACTCATGTGCGGATAGAGGGCATAGTTTTGAAAGACCATGGCAATATCACGGTCCTTGGGAGCCTTGTCATTGACCACTTCATCATCAATGCTCAGCTCTCCCTTGCTGATATCCTCGAGACCCGCTACCATGCGCAGAGTAGTTGACTTCCCGCAGCCTGACGGACCGACAAAAACGATAAATTCCTTATCCTTAATCGTCAAATCAAAATCCTCAACCGCATAATGGCTGGTATTGGGGTATTGTTTATAAATGTGATTCAAACGTAATTCTACCATAAGCTTCTCTCTTTACTCCTTTTTAGTCAAAATAGATGGGGTGATCATTTTCAGTAACACGGTAATCAAGTGTTTTCAAATTAATCTCCGCCCTTGCCTCTACCGTTTTAGCTGCATTGCTGCGGGTAATAATTACGGTGTTTTCATCCGGATTTGTAACAGCAATGCTTCCATCAAGATCAAAGGCTGCCGACTGATTGCGGTAGGTAAACAGCTTGAGCAGGGATTTAACAATGGGACGCTCAACTTCCTGCGCCAGTTCCTCACTCGTATAATAGTGGCGGTTGATATTGCGCCCTTCCTTGGTCTTTTCCAAAAGTTCCAAGTCATTTCTGCCGGCTAAGAAACCAACATAGTAGACCTGCGGAATTCCCGGAGCAAAGGCCTGAATGAGACGGGCCGCAAAATATTTGCGGTCATCATCGCCAAGCGCCGAATAATAAGTCGTATTGATTTGATAAATATCTAAGTTATTGTACTCAGCCGTTGAGTATTTGCGGTTGACATTGGCACCGACTTTATAGAGCTCATCTGAGGTATAGGCAATTTCTTCGTCCGTTAAAATGTCCTTGACATCTACAACGCCGATCCCATCATGGGTATCCAGGGTCGTGAATTGTTTCATGGGACTCTTTTTCAGCCAGCCTGCCAGACGCTTGGCTTTTCCGCTGTAGAGCGAGTAAAGCGTCACCATGGGCAGGGCAAAGTCATACACAAAGTAATCATGATCCGCCAGTTTAAACTGGATGCTATAATGCTCATGGATTTCCGGTAAGATATCAGCGCCGGCTGATTGTGCCATCTCCTGCACTTTAGAGAGCAGATCCCAGATTTCAGGCTCCACAAAGAAATCATTGGTATCTACTTTTTTCACGGCGTAAGCAAAAGCATCCAAGCGAATCAGGTCACAGCCGTTGGCTGCTAAGTGTTCGATGGTCTCTTTAATGAAGTCCATAGTCACTTGTTTGGTGACATCAAGGTCGATCTGCTCCTCACCAAAGGTATTCCAGAGATGTTCCGTGCTGCCGTCCGCAAAGACAATTTCCTGCATGGGCGCACGGTCTTTGCGCTTATAAATCAAATCCACATCGGCCTGAGTGGGGCGGCCCTGCGGCCAGAATTTTTCCCAGCGCAGGAATAAATCTGCATAGGCCGAAGCGTCTTTTTTAGCCTGAAAATCCTTATAGTATTTCGACTGACGGGAGAGGTGATTGATCATAAAGTCAAACATAAGATAGTACTTTTCCCCCAGGCGCTTAACGTCGGTCCAATCGCCAAAGGCAGGATCGACCTCATCGTAGGCAATGGGGGCAAAGCCGCGATCCCCGGTTGAGGGAAAGAAGGGCAGCAGGTGCACCCCGCCGACGGCCGCACCAAAGTAGCGCTCCAGATTGTCTTCTAATTCTTTTAAATTCTTACCCAGACTGTCTGAGTAAGTAATGAGCATGGTTTGATTTTTGATGGACATAGTGAACTCCTCATCTTCAGTTAACTTTAATCGTTGAAACGGATAATGTCTGAACCCTTGTCTTTCCTTGAGAACGAAGAGACAGGCAATCAGCAGCAGCTTTTTCATAAAAGGTCATGGACAGTGTTTTTTCCTGATTAACAAAGACTTCAACAGACGATGTGTCTCTTACGATCTCAAGCTCCAAATCAGCAGCAGCTAAATCGCTGATATCAAGGCTTCGGCTGTTCAAAACCGGATTTTCCAGCCCCTTGATTGCATAGCCGAAGTTTTCTCGGCTTAAACTCAGACAATCCTCATCAGCATGGTAGGCCAAACTGATTGCCGCCCTGCCGTCTGCTTGTAAAGGATAAAGCAATTCCCATGAAGACTCTCTCGAAATGTTGAGCTCAATGAATTGCTGAGAGCCTGTAATAGCGTTAAACTCCAAAGGATGATCCGATGTCAGCTGCCCCTGCCACTCTTTGACGGTATTGCAATATTCATAGAGTGCTGAAACAGGTTTTTGACATAATCTACTGTTTTTCACACTTAACTGCCTTGGCAGAGTCATCATACCGGCCCATCCGTGACCTAAATCATGTGTCGGAATATTGCGCTGCCACATCTGCATCCAGGCAATCATTATGCGATTGCCGGAATCATCCAAGCAGGTCTGCGGCGCATAAAAATCCAAACCGCTGTCAATTTCATGATAATTGTCAACACTTAATTTGCCGCTTTCCCAATCAAGTTCTCCGATAAAAGCTACAGTCGAATTCAAATTTTTATAGGCATGGCCTTGTGCCTTCATTTCAATCGGTGAGACGAGGAGCACCCATTTACCATCCAGCTCAAACAAATCCGGGCACTCCCACATAATTCCTTGTTCTGGCGTGCCTTCTAAGAGAACCGATTTGAAGGTCCACTCTTTAGTATTGTCTGATTGAAACAGCAAAATCTGCCCTCTGCTGTCACGCGTTTTTGAAGCAACTACAGCATAATAACGGCCGTCTTTGGCAAATATCTTCGGGTCTCTGAAGTCTGCGATATCCGCGATACCTTCTATATGAGAATCCGCAATGACGGGGTTCAAGGGCGATTTTTCAAAAGTAATACCGTCCGTAGAATAAGCCATGCACTGAGTCTGCCTGATTTTACCGTCTTGATTGACGAAACCGGTGTACATGAGAACCAGCTGATCATTAGCAACAACTGCACTTCCTGAAAAGCAGCCGTCTCTGTCATAAGGCTCATCCGGTGCAAGAGCTGCAGGCAAGTCCTCCCAGTGGATTAGATCTTTTGATTTGGAATGGCCCCAGTGCATGGGACCCCAAACACTGTCATAAGGATAAAACTGATAAAAAAGATGGTACTCTCCCTTGTAGTAAACAAAACCATTGGGATCATTTATCCAGCCGATTGGCCCCATGACATGAAATTTCTCTCTGTAGCGGCTGTCTGTCTCACTTTTATGTTTTTCAATATACTGGTTAACTTTGTCAATACTTCTTCCCATTTACATCTCCTATTTGATACCTGTTCCAGAGCTCCCCAAACCTTGAACAATATATTTTTGAGCAACCACATAGACGATAATCAATGGGATAGTGGAGATCGTCAAAACGGCCATAACTTGGTTGATATAAACAGGCTGTGTTGTATTAATAGTTGTAATCGCTACCTGCATTGAGAATTTTGACGAATCTGTCAAAACCATCAACGGCCAGATGTAATCATTCCAGCTGCTGATAAACGACAAAACCCCTACGGTGGCTACTGCCGGTTTTGACATGGGCAGCATAATCCTAAAGAAAGTCTGTACGATTCCTGCCCCATCCATGCGTGCAGATTCAACGATTTCTTCCGGAATGGCAATAAAGAAATTTCTAAACAAGTAGATATTAAAAACGCTGGCCATTCCCGGAATAATAACCGCCAAACGATTATTAACCAGACCTAAAGTATTAATGATGGTGAACTGCGGAATCAGTATGGTTTCCATCGGAATAATCAACAATCCCAACAAAAGACCAAAAAGGATCTTTTTCCCGGTAAAATCAATTCTGGCAAAGGCAAAACCTGCTAAAGCATTGATGATAATGGAACCCAGAGCAAAGGTCACTGAATAGAAAATACTGTTGCCCAAATAAGTAAAAATACTGAAACGGCTTAAAATTTCCTGATAGGGTTTGAACCAATTTGCCGGATTCAGACTTGGCAAAAAGGCTTTCCATGATGTCAAGTTATTATAAACATCAGCTTCCAGTTTCATGGAAGAAACAATCATCCAAACCATCGGAAACAGGAATAAGAATGCTAAAAGAGTCAGCAGGACATATTCTAAAATTTTAATAGGTTTGATTTTCATGATCAGTCATCCTCCTTTAGCACGCGTCTTTGTACAAGGGTAATAAGGCCAATAACGGTCGTAAAGACTAAAGCGATTGAGCTTGAGTAACCAACCAAACGATCGGTGAAACCTTTTTGGTAGATATAATAAACCATGGTCATTGTTGAGTTCATTGGTCCTCCTTGAGTCATAACCATTGGCTGTACAAGGAGCTTGAAGGCTGAAATCAAGGTCGTCAGCAAAACAAACAAGGCTGTTGGTTTTAGCAGCGGCAAAGTGATGTAACGAAATTGCTGAAATTTTGAAAAGCCATCAAGTTCTGCTGCTTCGTAAACATCGTGAGGAATATTTTGCAGACCGCCAAGGAATAAGAGCATTTGATAGCCGGCTCCCTGCCAGGCAGAAACCAAAATAATCGCATACATGGCTTGTTTAGGACTGGTCAGGAAAGGCTGTGAAGCAATTCCGATGCGATTCAATAAGGCATTGAGCAAACCATTATTAGGATTTAACAAATACAGCCAAAGAATCGAAATGACAACCAGCGACATGACTACCGGTGCAAAGAAAGCAACTTTGAAAAACACATTTCCCTTGCGCGGTTTGTTAATAATCAAGGCCATGCCGAGAGCCAATCCCAGCTGAACAGGAATAATCCAGACAACAAATTTGGAAGTATTTAAAATACTCTTTAGAAAAATGGGATCTTGTGCAAGTTTGATAAAATTATTTAAGCCGACAAACTGCTTGGCATCCGGTGTCAGCAAATAATAGTTGGTAAAAGCATAGTAGAAAACCATGCAAACCGGAATCACCAGAAAAATTAACAGCAGTATCAAGGCAGGCGACAAAAATGCATAACCCAGCAAATTATTTTTTAACTTATTATTTTTATACATTCATTTACCCTTTCTAAATGGCAGAAAGAACAGCTTTTTAATACTGCAGCTGAAAATCTGCCGTCGTTTTTTGTCAGTCCAGAGCGTCGTCAATCGCCTGCTGCATTTCTTTAGCCTTTATATCAAGTGCTTTTTTAACATCAGGATTTTCTTTGTAGTAACTGATATCCTGCATAGCCTGCTGAAAGGCACGCGATACTTGCGGATAAGCCACGACAACCGGACGAGCATGGCCGGACTTTTGATTTTGTTCCATCAAGAAGGCCATTTCTTTAGGAACTTCATCTTTCATGTCCTCAATTGTTGATTTGCGAATTGGAAGAACACTGTTGGCCAGACTGATAATTTTACTTGATTTTGTATTCGTTGCATACTTGACAAATTCTGCCGCAATTTTTGGTTTGTCCGATTTTGAAGTCACTGCAATCTGCCAGCTTCCTGTCGGTGAAACCAGCTTTTTCGTTTTATCTGATACCGGATATGGCAAAATACCATAGTCAACATTCTTATAGTTTGCAGCCATATCATTGATTGTCCATGAACCGCTTAGGAGCATAGGATAAACCTCTGTTTCAAATCCTTTTTCTACAGGACTGATGGTTGTATAACCCTTCCTAACCAGATTTTGGATAAATTCGACTGCTTCTACTGTTTTTTGGCTGTTAAAATAGCCTTCTGCCTTGGTTCCTTTGCTGTTAACAACGGTGCCCCCATTTGACCAAATCAGCGGCATGTAAGCATACGGCAGCATTTCATCAATAGAATTCAGTTTGAAATCAATAGCAGGTCTTTTGAAATGTTTTTTCAGCTGTTTGCTGATGCTATTAAATTCCGACCATGTCCAAGGGTCATCAATGGTTGGCAGCTTTGATAAATCAATGCCTGCTTCTTTAAACATTTTTTTGTTGTAATAAACACCGACACTGGACTCTGAATAACCAAAAGCATAGAGCTTGCCTTTATACGTTCCCTGCTGTTTGATACTGTCCAAAACATCGTCCATATTGGCATCTTTGACATATTTATCAAGCGGGATAATCACTTTTGCATGGGCATAAGCAGCTGTATTGGGGCCGTCTAAGGTAATAACATCCGGCAAATTATCAGCTGTAATGGCCGCATTAACCTTATCTTCATATCCGCCGCCGCTGCCGCTTCGAGGGATGTATTCTGTAACGGCTTTGTACTCACCCTTATGTTCCTTGTTAAAACCGCTGACAATTTCCTTCCAAGCCTTCCCTTCTGCAGTTTCATCTGAAAACTGAACCCAAATTTTAATGGTATTCGGGTCTGAATCCGTTTTTTGATTCTTTGCCCCTCTGCCGCATCCCGCAAGGGAGCCCAGTACAAGGGCAGAAACTGCTGCCAATCCGACTAATCCTTTACGCATGGCGTTCCTCCTGACTTTTTCTTTTTTGGAAACGTTTCAATTTTTAAGTAAAAAGAAAAGGGCTTTTATAAAATGGAAACGTTTCAAATACAAGTAAATTATAAGCGCTTTCATTAGTTTTGTCAAGCCCCTTTTTCGAAATTGCGTCTATTTTTTAGTTGTCCCTCCTTCTTTAAACTGAACAGGAACAATGATTCTTTTTTCTGCCGAAACACCGTTGATCAAATTCAGCAGCAGCTCCACAGCTGACTTGGCCAAAAGATCGGTTGACTGGCTGATGGTCGATAAAAAATAATCTTGGCTAATAGCTGATTTCAAACCGTCAAAACCAATGATTTGATAGTCTTTCGGTGCTTCTTTGCCCAGCTTTTTCAGCACTTTCATAACAGTCAGAGCCATAAAATCATTAACAGTAAAAATTCCGTCAATTTGCGGATGATCTAAGAAAAATTTTTCTAACTTACCTTCCAGATCTTCAATAGGTTCCGGCAAGTCACATTTTTCCACCGCAAAACCTTCTTTTTCACTGTAGGCATAAAACCCTTTTTTGCGATTGGTCGTTTCATTTTCAAACTTATTTTTACCGCCGATATAGGCCAGATGCTTGGCACCTCTCTCAATCAAATTTTGAGCAGCCAGCTGTCCGCCTAAAAAATTATCCGACGTGACATAAGGAATATTTTCAGAGAAATGCCGGTCAATACTGACAAAGGGCAGATTGGTTGAAACATACTGGTCAATATCGGAATAGGTGATTCCGATAATCCCGTCAACCTTGTTACTCTTCAGCATTTCAAGGTATTTGATTTCATTTAGGGCATTTTCTTCAACATTGCAAATGTAAAGCCTGTAGTCAAACTTACTTAAATTCTTTTCGGTATAGTAAGCAAATTCTGAAAAAAAAGGGTGCCAGATTGTCGGAATAAGCAGTGCAATACTGTTGCTTCTATTTGTTTTCAGCCCTCTGGCATATTCGTCCGGCTGATAATTAAGCTCTTTGATAGCAGTCTGTACCTTCTTATAAGTGCTGTCTTTGACCCTGACTCCGTTAATGACACGTGAAACAGTCCCGACACCGACTCCTGCCAATGCAGCAACTTCTTTCATCGTTACTTTCATAGCTTACTCCACTTCACTTTAATATCTTTATTGTAGCACTATCAGAAAGCGTTTTCTAGTTTTTTATTCTTTTTTCAGCATCATTTCCATTTTTGCTAGTTTTGCAGGCAGGCAAAAAGCACAGATGAACCTGTGCTTTAGTAAGAATCTTTTAGAATGCTGGCAATTTTGGTGTTGATCAGATCAATAGCTACCACATTAGAGACGCCTTCCGGGATAACAATATCGGCATAACGCTTGGTCGGTTCAATAAACTGATGGTACATGGGTTTAACGACCTCCATATACTGCTCAATGATACTGTCAAGACTTCTGCCGCGCTCTTCCATATCGCGCTTGATACGCCGGATAATGCGAATGTCATCATCAGTGTCCACAAAAAGTTTGATGTCCATCAAATCACGCAGACGCTCATCTTCCAAAACCAAAATCCCTTCCACAATAAAAACGTCCTGCGGCTCTTGCCGATACGTTTTTTCGCTGCGCGTATGCTGCGTATAATCGTAAATAGGAATATCCACCGGACGCCCCGCCTGCAGCTCCTTGATGTGTTCAATCATCAAATCCGTATCAAAAGCCAGAGGGTGATCGTAATTGGTCGTAACACGCTCTTCAAAGGTCAGATGACTCTGATCCTTATAATAAGAATCGTGCTCAATCATAGCAATCTTAGCACTGGGAAAGTGAGATAAAATTTCCCGTGAAACGCTGGTCTTTCCTCCGCCGGAACCGCCTGTGACACCAATAATAATCGGTTTTTTTCGCATAATAAACAAGAAGGACACTAAATAGCTAAATTTTGACTATTAGTCTGAAACAGCCCGAAAAAACAGCGTCAGACTGTTTATTGCTGCATCAGCCTTCATAAATGAAGCTTTTGTCCTTTTTCATTCCTTTCTTTTACTTCACTGAAATATCTTCCTATCTATTTTACACTAAATCATGTTATAATGAAATAAAAATTTAAAGAGCCGGAGGCATCCTATGCTTAAACTTGGTATTATCGGAACTGGATCTATTTCACATCAGTTTATCGAAGCCGCTGATCTGTCGCAAAAGTATCAGCTGACAGCTGTCTATTCACGAAAGCTGGAAACAGCAGAAACTTTTTCTGCCCGTTACCATGATGTCTTTTGCTATGAAAATTTGGCTGATTTTTTGGAACATGATTTTGATGTCCTCTATATTGCCAGCCCAAACGCACTTCACTTTGAACATGCAAAGGCTGCTCTGGAAGCCGGCAAACATATTATTGTTGAAAAACCAGCTTTTTCAAAACCCGAAGAGCTGGCTGAGATTATTCAGCTGGCAGCTGCTAAGGATCGCTTCTTCTTTGAGGCGGCCAGAAACTACCATGAAGCATCGATGGCTGTTATCAAAGACTTTCTGGCTCACAAAACCATCATCGGCGCTGATTTTTCCTACGCTAAATATTCTTCAAAAATGAAGGATCTGCTTGATGGGAAAATGCCAAATGTCTTTTCAGACAGGTTTTCAGGCGGAGCCCTTGTTGATCTGGGAATTTACCCCATTTATGCGGCTTTGAAGCTGTTCGGCAAACCAAAAAGTGTTAATTACACTGCCACACAGCTGGAAAACACGGTTGACTTAAACGGCAACGGCAATCTGATTTATCCGCATTTTCACGTATCTATCAGAACCGGAAAAAATTACAACACCCTGGAATATGCCGAAATTTACACGACCGACGGGACCTTGCTGCTCAATCATATTCAGGGGATTAGCTCTGCTGTTTTCCAAAAACTTGACGGCACTCGCGAAAAATTGGCGCTCGCAGAAATTGAGCACCTGATGCTGGAAGAGGCCGATCATTTTTCTCAAATGATTGCAAATCCAGATGAAACACTTTACCAGATTTGGCTGGAGGACGCAAAGTCTGCCAGTCAGATCCTCTATCAAATGCGCCAAAGCGCAGGCATTGTATTTAAGGCGGATAACCAATGAACACACACTTTCCAAGCAGCTGGCAGGATAAACTTCAGCAGCTCCATTTTGCAGACTTTACCCAGATTCAAAAAGAAGCTTTTGAACCCATCAAAAACGGGCAAAACTTTCTGGGTATAAGCCCCACGGGAACAGGAAAAACACTGGCTTATCTCTGGCCCAGTCTGTTAACTCTTCAGCCTAAAAAGGCTCAGCAGCTGCTGATTTTAGCACCCAACAGCGAATTAGCCGGACAGTTATTTGAAGTGACCAAAACCTGGGCTGAACCTCTTGGTCTGACAGCTCAGCTTTTCCTGTCGGGCTCCAGCCAAAAGCGGCAAATCGAGCGCTTGAAAAAAGGCCCTGAAATTCTCATCGGAACTCCGGGTCGAGTCTTTGAGCTGGTCAGACTCAAGAAAATCAAGATGATGGCTGTCAATACTATTGTTCTGGATGAATTTGATGACCTCTTAAATGACTCCCAGTACCAGTTTGTCGAAGGGATTGTTAATCGTGTGCCTCGCAGCCACCAAACGATTTATATGAGCGCTACAAACAAGCTCAGCACAGCCGATCTGGCAGCAGACACCCTTACGGTTGATTTATCCGATCAAACATTAGACAGCATTTCGCACTACTATATCACTGTCGATAAGCGGGAGCGCGTGGAACTCCTGCGCAAATTTACCAATATCCCCGATTTTCGCGCCTTGGTCTTTTTCAACAGTCTGTCTGATTTGGGAGCCAGCGAAGAACGCCTGCAGTACAGCCATGCGTCTGCTGTCTCACTGGCCAGCGATGTCAATGTAAAATTCCGCAAGGTTATTCTTGAAAAATTTAAAGAGCACGAGCTGGCTTTGCTCTTAGCGACTGATTTGGTAGCGCGCGGGATTGATATTGACGGGTTAGAATACGTTATTAATTTTGACCTTGCACGCGATAAAGAAACTTATACCCACCGGGCAGGCCGCACAGGCCGCATGGGAAAAACAGGCGCAGTTATCACCTTTATCAGTCATAAGGAAGAACTGAAAAAACTGAAAAAATTTGCCAATGTATCAGAGCTTTTCTTAAAAAACCAAGTTTTACGTTCAAAATAAAAGAAGCACATAAAAAATGCCGGAACATTTTGTTCCAGCATTTTCAATTATTTCTCTGCTTTCTTTGTTAATGCATTAACTATCGAAAAGAGATTAAGCCAAATTATCAATGACATCTTGCAAATGAGAGATAGCTTCTGCCGGCAGAGCTGATTTTGGATTCTTTTGGTTGAATGATTCTAAGTACTGCAGACGCACTTTCATCCGCTGACGGATAATTTTAACGTAAGCCTGATCAAAGTTAGGAACTTTGTAATCAGACGAAGCTAAATATTCAAACCCTTTGACAGAGCCGAAAGGCTTGAATTCTGCCGTGCCGTCCACAACTTGTTCAATCACGCCTAAAGAGGTTTCTTTAGGAATTTTTTGACCTAAATAAGAACCGGTATTGATAATATAGCACTTAACGCCTGATTCAAACAAATGCTGGAATTTCAGATAATCTTCCACCAGCGGATAGACACGGAATGGATTTGCATACGGTTCAATAATCAAAGTGTCCAGACTGTCTGAAGTATTTTCAGCAGTTGAACGTGTGGTGATTAGGGTACAGCCCATTGTTGACGCCATAACCGGATCTGTAATCCTGATAAGCGGTGGCAGAGAATCATCTTTCATGATCCAAAAGATCGATTGAATCGGATCATCAATGCGGTCAACACGGTTCGGTGTTGAGAAACGTGATTTGATTGTACGTCCGTTACCGTTGCGGACGTCTTCTGTCACCAAACGAAGATGCCCTTCTTTATCCAAGGCAGCACCGCAGTTTTGAACGGTTACAAAGTATTTTTGTTCTCTGTGCCCTGCCGGATAATCACTGGTCTTATCGAAATAGGAAGGTTCCAGAGCGATTGTTGAGCCGTCTTCCTCAGAAATGACAAAGGCATCGTCATGCAGCACATTAATATTGTATTTACCGTCATGTTTTGCATGGGTTAATGTTGATTTACCGGAACCGGAAAGTCCGAAGAAAGAAGCTACGTGTGATTCTTGATTGTCTTTTTCAAAAATTTTCAGTCCGCCGTGGCAGGCAACAAACTTATTCCGATTGGCAGTACCCCAAGCTAAGGTCAGCGTTGCTTTCTTCAATTCTCCAAAATAGTGAAGACCCAAGATAGCTGCACAGTTATGATTCGTGTCAAAGTAAACCAATCCATCCGGATAATCAGGGTGGCTCCATTCCGGATCTGAGAAGATATAAATATCCGTTTCTTCATAGCGTTTGGAATTTTTCAAACGTGCACGGTAGGTATCGTTTAACATCTGGAAGTTATTAAGCCATGAATACAGATTATTGATATCATCCTGCGGAACCATCAAATGAGCGCGGAGCATGAAGGCTTCATCAAGGCCTACAATAGCATCTGCACGGTAAAAGGTGCGGTGTCTTGCTTGGAAAATTGCTTCACGCACAATTTGCAAAATTTTAGCATCTTCTGCACTGTCTCGTCCGAAAATCCGACGTGCTTTGGCAGTCCGCCCGACAATACCGCCTGAATTTTCCAAGAGGATTTTAGCATCCCGCGGAAGACCCAAATCATCGGCGTGAGCAACTGGTGAATCTAAAACGATAGTATTGGGAGCTTTAGCGGCTAAGCGGTAAGCTTCTGCCAGCCCCTTTAACGAAACCACGTGATTTTCGTAAAAAGCAGTTTCGATGGTTGTCTTTAATGCTGAAAAATAAGGGTTATTTTTGCGCATAGACTCTTCTGAAAAATGTTGTCGTGTGACCATTATATTCCTCCTCAAAATATTATCTTTTATTATTATACCACATTTTTATGTAAACGTTATCATTTTTTTGAAAATTAAATGAAACTCAGCAAAAACTGAGTTTCATAAAGGTTTATTTGATATCAAATACAACTGATTTAATTCTAGTCATAGCTTCGATAGAGTATTTAACACCTTGTGTATTGACACCTGATTTTTTAGCACCCAAGAATGGGAAGTTATCTGTACCGCGCTGTGTCTTATTGTTGATATGAACAGTACCGACTTCAAGCTGCTCTGCAATTTTGAAAGCCATTGGATAATCATTGGTGAAAACAGCACTTTGCAAGCCAAATTCAGATTGGTTAGCAATGTGAACAGCTTCTTCAATTGAATTGACACGAATAATCGGAAGCACTGGACCAAATGGTTCTTCCCAAGCCAAACGCATGTCCGTTGTGACATTATCAAAGACTGTCGGATAAATAGTATTGCCTTCACGTTTGATGTCAGTCAGGGCTGTTGCACCGCGTTCTTTGGCATCATTGATAAGACCTTCTACATAATCAGCAGCTTTAGTATCAATCAATGGTGTGATGTCAGTGTTATCTTCCGGTAAACCAACAGTTAAGTTATTGACCCGCTCAACGATAAGCTTAGACAATTCATCAGCAACGCTGTCCATGACAAGAACGCGTTTAACAGCTGTACAACGCTGACCTGAGTAGCCAAAGGCACCGTCAACGATATTTTTAGCTGTCAGCTCAAGATCAGCATCCTCAAGCACGATAGCCGCATCTTTACCGCCAAGTTCAAGCATGATTGGACGCATACCAGCCAAACGGCCAATATTTTCACCAACCGGTGTCGAACCGGTAAAGTTGATAAAGTCAACAGCCTTATGCTCAACAATATAATCACCGATAACAGAACCGCGTCCGGTAATTGTATTAAAGACACCGGCAGGAAGTCCGGCTTCTGCAAAGGCTTCTGCCAAAAGAAGACCAGAAATTGAACCTTGCGTTGGTGGTTTAAAGGCAACAACATTTCCTGTGATAAGCGCCGGAGCAATTTTTGAACCGGCAAGATTCACTGGATAATTAAATGGCGAAATCGCTAAAACAAGTCCTACTGGCTCACGGCGAACCACGGCAATTTTTTTCTTGCTGGCAGCTTCGAAGCTTCCGCCTTCAAGGACTTCACCTTGTGTACGAACGCCTTCAGCAGCCGCAAATTCCATGATTTCTACTGTACGTGTAACCTCACCGACAGATGATTTTAGCCCTTTAGCAATTTCTTTGGAAAGGACAGAACCGATCGCTTCTGCCTTACTTTGCAAAATATCAGCTGCTTTGCGGATATAGTTAGCACGCTCCACATAAGAAAGCGCACGCCAAGCCGGAAATGCAGCTTTAGCTGAAGCATAGACATAATCTACTTCATCAGTGCTCATAGCAGGAACAGAACCAAGCTCTTCACCTGAAGCGGGAGCGTAAATTTTAATCTCATCTTGAGATAGTTTCCATTCACCGTTGACATAATTTTTATACTGTTTTGTCAAAGTATATCTCCTTTTTACTGTAATATCCTTATTTTATCACTTTTTTGATTTTTTTCAATCTTTTACTACGACAAAAGTCAGAAAATTAAGACAAAACGATTTATTTCCTTTTACTTCGCCTAATAATTTAGCCGGCCTGCGGATTTTTAAATCCTTTAAACGCAGTTAAGAGAAAAATAGAAGCCGCTTTACAAAAAAAGACCGGAAATTGCATTTCCAATCTTTTTCCTGATTAATCAAAATCAATGTATTCTTTTTCAAGTTCAAGAACTTCTTCCATGGTAGCACATTCCGTAAGAGCGCGCTGAGCCAATTCTTCCATTTTCTTGGTATCAAGCTTCTTCATGAGACTGCGCGTGCGCAGAACAGAAGTTGCACTCATTGAGAATTCATCAAGTCCGATACCGACCAAGAGTGGAACAGCCGTTTGATCGCCAGCCATTTCACCGCACATACCAGCCCATTTACCTTCAGCATGTGCCGCTTTAACAACACGGTCAACCAAGCGAAGAATTGATGGGTTATATGGTTGGTAGAGGTATGAAACTTGTTCGTTCATACGGTCAGCTGCCATCGTGTATTGGATGAGGTCATTTGTACCGATAGAGAAGAAATCAACTTCTTTGGCAAATTGATCCGCCAGCATCGCTGCTGCTGGAATTTCAATCATGATACCTACTTGAATATCATCAGAGACAGCAACACCCTCTGCTTTAAGTTTTGCTTTTTCTTCTTCAAGGATTCCTTTAGCCTTGCGGAATTCAGTAACAAGAGCCACCATCGGGAACATGATGCGCAATTGACCATGCACAGATGCACGCAGAAGAGCACGCAATTGTGTCCGGAACATTTGGTTGCCGGTTTCTGAAATCGAAATACGAAGCGCACGGAAACCAAGGAATGGGTTCATTTCTTTTGGCAAATCAAAGTAAGGAAGTTCTTTGTCTCCGCCGATGTCCATTGTACGCACTACGACCGGTTTACCGTTCATGCCTTCAAGAACAGCTTTATAAGCTTCGTATTGCTCATCTTCTGTCGGGAAGTCCTGTGAATCCATATAAAGGAACTCTGTACGGTAGAGACCAATAGCTTCAGCACCGTTGTTGTTAACGCCTTCAACATCTTTAGGTGTACCGATATTAGCAGCCAATTCAAAATGTTTGCCATCAGCAGTCACTGTTTCAGCATCTTTAAGGAGAGCCCACTCAGCTTTTTGTTTCGCATAGGCTTCGCCGGCTGCTTTAAATTCTGCCACTTGCTCATCAGTCGGATTAATAATAACCTGACCGGTGATACCGTTGACAGCAACAATGTCTCCGTTTTTAACACGTTCAGTGATGTCATTTGTTCCAAGCACCGCAGCAATTTCAAGCGTCCTTGCCATGATAGCTGAGTGGCTGGTACGGCCGCCGATATTAGTGACGAAAGCCTTAACAAAATTAGCATCCAGCTGAGCAGTGTCAGACGGAGTCAAGTCGTGCGCAATCACAATTGATTCTTCGCTGATAGTTGCCGGATTTGGCAGTTCAACACCTAAAAGATGAGCCAAAACACGCTTGGCAACGTCACGAATATCCGCCGCACGTTCCTGCATGTAGGGATTGTCTTCCATGTTTTCAAACAAGGTCACAAACATGTCTGTTACTTCTTTAAGAGCACTTTCTGCGTTAACTTGTTTTGCACGAATCGTTTCTTTGATTTGACCGATCATTTCCGGATCTGCAAGAACCATCAAATGAGCATCAAATACAGCTGCGGCTTCTTCGCCAAGGGTATCTACTGCTTTTGCACGGATAAGAGAAAGCTCGTCCTGGGAAGCTTCTAGAGCTGCATCCAAACGAGCTTCTTCGGCCTTTGTATCTTCGACAGTAACTGTCTCAAAGGACAAATCCGGCTGGACAAGCAGATATGCCTTAGCAACGGCAACACCGTCAGATGCTGCAATTCCTTTAAGCATTTCTGTCATATCTTTATGCCAATCCTTCTTTAGTCATAGTTTCATCAATAGCTGCAATTGCATCATCAGCATCTGCACCTTCGGCAGTGATTGTAACATCTGCACCTTGACCAACACCAAGGCTCATAACACCCATGATTGATTTAAGGTTTACAGCTTTTCCTTTGTAGTCAAGTGTAATATCTGAAGCAAATTTGCTTGCTGTTTGCACAAGCAAAGTAGCTGGGCGCGCATGAATTCCTGTTTCTGCAACAATGTGAAAATCTTTTGAAGCCATAGTATGGTTCTCCTTTTAATATGTGTTTTTTTGAATTATCCTGATGATAACCCTTACAATTCTAGATTATAGCATATTGAAATTCGATTTTCAAGAACTAAAGTCCAAATTGGAAGAATAATGCAAATCATTTTCAATAATTTACAGTGCTTTTTATAAGGCTCTCCTGCCGGCCAAGCAAGCGTTGGAAATACTGTGCACACCTCCTTTGAAAAATACTGTACAACCCTCAGTCAGGAAAAATGAAATAATGACAAATGTCACGAAATCTCCCTATTGGCATCTCAAAAACTGACAATCAGACCCAGGCCTGTCCCTTTGCTTAGACCAAATCAAAAAGAAACAGCAGCTGCGCTATTTCTTTTTGACTCTGTCTTTAAATGACGCTGCCTGCTTACGGACTTCTGTGACAAACGGAGCATCAATTTCCTTAAATTTACTGTAGTTCCTTAAAAGACGGCGCTGATTGAATCGGAAAGGCCGAATGCTTTTAGCATGTAAAAAGTCATCCAGATGTAGGCGAAATTCTGCTAAGCGCTGGCTGATAAGCTCGGCCTGCTCCGCTAAATCATCGACTTCCTGCCTGACAGATTCTCTGATACGTTCTTGCTCTGCTCGGATATATTCCTCGAGAGCAAGCGCAGCCTCGTGAAATTTAACAGTATCCCTGACCGTCCAGATAAAGTCAAGCATCATCACAAAAACAATCACACCTGCCCACCAGTCGTCCAGTCTGAGGATAAGTGCCATGACACTTGGCTGAATCCAGCGAACAAGAACGACGATGCCCAGTCCCCAAAAAAGTGAAATAAGCGGTGCAATTCTTCCTTTTATATTACCAAATTCCTGACTGTAGTCCCACAATTTCATGTGAAAGAAGGTTTCTAAAAACCAGCCGGCAAAGTATTCAAAAGCTGTTGCAATCACGATGCCGCTCAAAAAGAGCCCAAGAAGATTGTCCTGAAAAGGGTCGGTAAAAATCAAAACAGTCGTCACTGCAAAACCATAGACCGGACAGTAAGGTCCGAACAAAAAACCGCGGTAATCAAACTGTCTGTCCTGAATAGAGCAGTAAACGGTCTCCCACAGCCAGCCTATAAATGAATAAACAAAGAAAAGATAGATAAGATCCGAAAGTGAATAGGGCATAAACAGCCGCCTTTCCTGATATATAGTTATATTATATCTCTTTTCAGCCATAGATACCAAACAGGATTAAAAGAAGAAATACAGGTCTGGATTATTATTCATAGATCACAGCGGCAGCTAAAAACTGCTGGACTGACTCCAAAAATCAAGCAGAAAATCTGACAGCTGGATGCCGTTTCAGTTCGTCAGTCATTTTTCTTATAGGTTTTCCATCAGCACTTTGGTAAATTCACTGGTTGAATAAGACGGTGCTTCTCCTGCCAGATCAGCTGTAAAACAGCCGGCAGCAAAAGTTTTTTCAATAGCTGCTTTTATCAGTTCAGCCGCTTCTTTCCAGCCTATATACTCAAACAGCATGCAGCCCGACAGGAGCAGTGAACAAGGATTGGCCTTATTTTGTCCTGCTATATCCGGAGCAGTACCGTGCGTTGCCTCAAAAACAGCATGCCCCGTTTGATAATTAATATTAGCTCCGGGTGAAATACCGATGCCGCCGACCTGTGCTGCCAAAGCATCGCTGGCATAGTCACCATTGAGATTGGTCAGAGCAACTACGTCAAAACGTTCAGGATTGAGAAGAATCTGCTGCAGGAAATTATCGGCAATGATGTCATCAACCACCAGTCGGCTCTTTTCAAGTTCAGCAGCATACTCCTCTTGAGCCAGTTCATAACCCCACTTTCTAAAGCCTCCTTCTGTAAATTTTTGAATGTTTCCCTTGTGTACTAATGTGACCTTCCTAAGCCCCTTAGCCAGAGCATAGTCAATAGCTGATCGAATCAGACGTTTGCTGCCTTCAATAGAAATCGGCTTGATACCGATACTGCTGCTCTCAGGAAAACGGATTTTTTGAACCTGCATCTGTGTCTGCAAAAACTCAATGACCTTTTGAACCTGACTGCTGCCGGCCTCCCATTCAATCCCTGCATAAATATCCTCCGTATTTTCACGAAAGATAGTGATGTCTGTTTTCTCTGGGTGCTTAAGCGGACTGGGAACACCTTGGAAATAGCGGACAGGGCGGACACAGGCAAAAAGATCCAGTTCCTGACGCAAAGCAACATTTAGTGATCGGATACCGCTGCCAACCGGTGTTTCCAAAGGGCCTTTTATAGCAAGCAGGTGACTTTTGATAACTTCCAAGCTGGCATCTGGCAGCCAGACGCCGCTTTGGCTGAAGGCTTTTTTTCCGGCTAAGACTTCCAGCCATTCGATTTGTCTCTTACCTTTATAGGCTTTTTCAACCGCCCGGTCAAATACGGGCTGTGCGTTCTTCCAGATATCCTGCCCGACACCGTCTCCTTCAATATAAGGAATAACAGGACAGTCAGGAACGTGTAATTTCCCGTTTTTAAATGTTACTTTTTCTGCCATTGGTTAATCTCCGTTTTATTTCTTAAGAACAGCCACTGAAAGTACCGCCAATTTGAAGAACAGCATCACGCATAGCAGCCAAACCGACGGCTGTTGGAACACCTGCAGATTTTTGAAAATCATAATGGCTGACTTGCTGATCCAAAGGAAAAACTGATGCGTCAGTAGCCTTGTGGAGCTTTTTTTAGCTTATTTAATGAAAATTATACAATTTTCTGGACCATCGGACAAATATGGACCTGCATTCTGTGCTGTACTGGCAGTCTTTGGTCTATTGAAGGCAGGCACAGCCCAAAAACACTATATCTTGTGGAACTTCTAAGATAGCTATACTATATTTTGTGTTTTTTCAAGCAAATTTTCTTGCTTTTTTTCCTGAATTTAGATATCCTAGTAAAGCAACTTGTAAAAAAATCTAAATTTTAGGAGAAGAAAATGGCCAAAATAACTGTTTTTTCAAAAAATAACTGCATGCAATGCAAAATGACCAAGAAGTTCCTGGAACAGCACGATGTTGCTTTTGAAGAAATCAATATCGATGAACAGCCGGACAAAATTGACTATGTAAAAAGCTTAGGCTTTACTGCTGCTCCTGTCATTGAAGCAGGTGACACAGTCTTTTCAGGTTTTCAGCCTGCCAAATTAAAAGCCCTTATTTAAATTTAAGGATTTTAAACAACTAAGGCCGGCTGCTTTAAAAACACAGCTCTGCCCTTATCCAAAGAAAACATGATGAAATTAGTAAGGAATAGGAACTTATAGATGAGTCTCAAAAATCTCGGCGATGTCTCTTACTTCCGCCTCAACAATGAAATTAACCGTCCCGTCAACGGGCAGATTCCGCTGCATAAGGACAAAGAAGCCCTGAATGCTTTCTTTGCTGAAAATGTACGCCCGAATACCAAAGCTTTTGACAGTATTACGGATAAGATTCGTTTTCTGATTGACAATGACTATATTGAATCAGCTTTTATTGCCAAATACAAACCTGAATTTATCGAAAAGCTTTCCCGGTCTCTTTATGATTATGATTTCCATTTTAAATCATTTATGGCGGCCTATAAATTCTACCAGCAATACGCTCTTAAAACCAATGACGGCGAAGCTTATCTTGAAAATATTGAAGACCGTGTTCTCTTCAATGCTCTTTACTTTGCTGACGGCAATGAAGAACTGGCAAAAGATCTGGCCATGGAAATGATTGCTCAGCGCTATCAGCCTGCGACACCAAGCTTTCTTAATGCCGGCCGCAGCCGCCGAGGCGAATTGGTTTCGTGTTTCCTTATTCAGGTGACCGATGACATGAATTCTATCGGCCGCTCTATCAACTCTGCTCTGCAGTTATCCCGTATCGGGGGCGGTGTGGGAATTTCCCTCAGCAATCTGCGCGAAGCCGGAGCTCCTATCAAGGGCTTTGACGGTGCAGCCTCAGGAGTTGTTCCTGTCATGAAGCTTTTTGAAGACAGCTTTTCTTACTCCAACCAATTGGGTCAGCGCCAAGGTGCGGGGGTTGTTTACCTCAATGTCTTTCACCCGGATATCATCGCCTTTCTTTCTACTAAAAAAGAAAATGCCGATGAAAAGGTTCGTGTCAAAACTTTATCTTTGGGTGTTGTCATCCCGGATAAGTTTTATGAATTGGCCCGCAAGAATCAAGACATGTATCTCTTTAGCCCCTATTCTGTCGAACGTGAGTACGGCATTCCTTTTAATTATATAGATATTACGGAAAAATATGACGAATTGGCGGCCAATCCTAATATTATCAAAACCAAGATTCGTGCCCGCGATTTGGAAACGGAAATCTCCAAACTGCAGCAGGAATCAGGCTACCCTTATGTTGTCAATGTCGATACTGCCAACCGTGCCAACCCGATTGACGGCAAAATTGTCATGTCCAATCTCTGTTCGGAAATTCTGCAGGTACAAACACCGAGTGAAATCAACGATGCTCAGGAATTTGTTAAAATGGGAACCGATATTTCATGTAATCTTGGTTCAACAAATGTTGTCAATATGATGACTTCCCCTGACTTTGGCCGCTCCATCAAAGCCATGACACGCGCACTGACCTTTGTGACAGATTCATCAAGCATTGAAGCTGTTCCAACTATCAAGCACGGCAACGCTCAGGCTCACACGTTCGGGCTCGGTGCCATGGGACTGCACTCCTACTTGGCACAGCATCACATTGAGTACGGCAGTCCGGAATCTATTGAATTTACCAATATCTATTTTATGCTTATGAATTACTGGACCTTGGTGGAATCCAATAATATTGCCCGTGAACGCAAGGAATCCTTTGTCGGTTTTGAAAAGTCAAAATACGCTGACGGCTCTTATTTTGATAAGTATGTCACTGGCCAGTTCGTTCCAAAATCCGACCTTGTTAAGGAACTGTTTAAAGATCACTTCATTCCTCAGGCTGCTGACTGGCAGGCTCTGCGTCAGGCTGTTATGACAGATGGGCTTTACCATCAAAATCGCTTAGCGGTGGCTCCAAATGGATCGATTTCTTATATCAATGATGTGTCTGCTTCAATTCACCCTATCACGCAGCGTATTGAAGAGCGTCAGGAAAAGAAAATCGGTAAAATTTACTATCCGGCAGCCGGTTTATCAACGGATACGATTCCTTATTACACCTCAGCCTATGATATGGATATGCGAAAAGTTATTGATGTCTATGCTGCTGCAACTGAACATGTCGATCAAGGCTTATCGCTTACGCTCTTTATGCGCAGCGATATTCCTCAAGGGCTCTATGAATGGAAAACAGAAAGCAAACAAACGACACGCGATCTGTCCATCCTTCGCAACTATGCCTTTAATAAGGGAATCAAGTCCATTTACTATATCCGCACCTTCACCGATGACGGTGATGAGATTGGTTCAAACCAATGTGAAAGCTGTGTGATTTAACTGAACAGTCAAACTTGGAGCTAAAGCTCCTATGTTTGACACGCCAACCGCTATCGGCGGTTTGGCTAGTTCACTTACTAACTTCGCAGAAGCTGTATTATCGACACCTTCTGCT
>NZ_JBZFUK010000002.1:354433-520688 GCF_058314495.1 Streptococcus sp. ELY_86
GCTAAAGCTCCTATGTTTGACACGCCAACCGCTATCGGCGGTTTGGCTAGTTCACTTACTAACTTCGCAGAAGCTGTATTATCGACACCTTCTGCTGCGTGTCGTAACTTTCAATAAACTTGGAGCTGAAGCTCCTATGTTTGACACGCCAACCGCTATCGGCGGTTTGGCTAGTTCACTTACTAACTTCGCAGAAGCTGTATTATCGACACCTTCTGCTGCGTGTCGTAACTTTCAATAAACTTGGAGCTGAAGCTCCTATGTTTGACACGCCAACCGCTATCGGCGGTTTGGCTAGTTCACTTACTAACTTCGCAGAAGCTGTATTATCGACACCTTCTACTGCGTGTCGTAACTTTCAATAAACTTGGAGCTAAAGCTCCTATGTTTGGCACGCCAACCGCTATCGGCGGTTTGGCTAGTTCACTTACTAACTTCGTAGAAGCTGTATTATCGACACCTTCTGCTACGTGTCGTAACTTTCAGTAAACTTGGAGCTAAAGCTCTTTATGTTAGACACGCCAACCGCTATCGGCGGTTTGGCTGGTTCACTTACTAACTTCGCAGAAGCTGTATTATCGACACCTTCTGCTGCGTGTCGTAACTTTGGACAAACTTGAAACTAGAGTTCTTAAATCTTACACGGCAATCGTTAGGGCAACGGCTCGTAATTTCAAGCAGGTTTGGGACTGAACTCATTGGCAAAGCTGAATCTCATATCTGTTTGATACAAAAGCTCTCAATTTTCACACAGAATCTGCTAAAATACAAAGCAAGCTCTTCCCTGTACAGCACTATACATCATTTATAAGGAATAACTAAGATGACTACTTATTACAAAGCAATAAACTGGAATGCTATTGAAGACGTTATTGATAAATCAACTTGGGAAAAACTGACTGAACAATTCTGGCTGGATACGCGGATTCCGCTTTCCAACGACTTGGATGACTGGCGCAAGCTTTCGGCTCAGGAAAAAGATTTGGTCGGCAAAGTTTTTGGCGGCCTGACCTTGCTTGACACCCTGCAGTCTGAATCAGGTGTTGAGGCTCTGCGCCACGACGTGCGTACCGCTCATGAAGAGGCTGTTTTTAATAACATTCAATTCATGGAGTCTGTCCACGCCAAATCCTACTCATCCATCTTTTCAACCCTGAACACAAAATCAGAAATTGATGCTATTTTCGAGTGGACCAACAACAACGAATACCTGCAAGGAAAAGCTGAAATCATCAACGAAATCTATCTTAAAGGCAATCCTCTGGAAAAGAAAGTTGCCAGCGTCTTCCTTGAAACCTTCCTTTTTTATTCAGGTTTCTTCACACCGCTCTACTATCTGGGTAACAACAAGTTGGCCAACGTGGCTGAAATCATCAAGCTGATTATCCGTGACGAATCCGTTCACGGCACCTACATCGGCTACAAATTCCAGCTTGGTTTTAACGAACTGTCTGAAGAAGAACAGGATAAATTCCGTGACTGGATGTATGACCTTCTCTACAAACTCTATGAAAATGAAGAAGGCTACACCGAAACGCTTTACGACGGTGTCGGCTGGACTGAGGAAGTGAAAACTTTCCTGCGCTACAATGCTAACAAGGCTCTGATGAATCTGGGGCAGGATCCGCTGTTCCCTGATACAGCTGATGATGTTAATCCGATCGTCATGAACGGTATTTCAACCGGAACCTCCAACCATGACTTCTTCAGTCAGGTCGGAAACGGCTATCTTCTCGGTACTGTTGAGTCCATGCAGGACGATGATTACAGCTACGGTTTGTAAAAAGCCACAGGAGAAATAAGTTTAGCTGTAAGATCTGAGGCACCTCTATTAAGCCCAGCTTAGCTGCTGTTCAAACATAGGAAAAGCCAGAATCACTGTTCTGGCTTTCAGATTGTAGACAAACTTCCAAAACTAAATTCTCTCTAAAATTTTATCATAGAATAGTATCACTTTTCATTTTTTATAAGATGATATAGAAAATGAAAGAATCCTAACCCTGATACCTTCCGATGTAGCAAAAGAGGCAGAAACATTGAATTTCTGCCTCTCGGAGATTTTGAGACCTAGGCTCAAAATCTAGATATGGAATTCCGAAGGAAGTCGCTGTGACGATTGCCGTTAGAAATCGATACTATTTCTAACGGCAATCTAATGCAAAACCTAGTCAAGAGCTATAGCCTTGGCGTTTGGTTTTGCCGTCCGTGCTACCTAAGGAAGGTATCATAACAAAATATTACTTTTTGAGAAAATAGACTTTTTCTTCAGTCTGAAGCCAGAATCACTGTTCTGGCTTTTTGTTTTTTCTGTTCAGCCAAGAGGCTCGTTTTTGACAGGGCACATTCATTTTTGTTTTTATGTGTTATAATGAAAAAGAATCTTTCAGCGGAGGCACGATATGATTTTATTCTTGATTATGATGGAGCGGGCAGGCCTGATTATTTTGCTGGCCTATGCGTTTGTTCATGTTCCCTTTATCAAGCAAACACTCAACCATCCTGAGGTTAAAAAGCACCAGCTGATTTTACTGCTCTTGTTTAGCTTTTTCGCCATTATTTCAAATTTTACCGGTGTGGAAATCCAGTCTAATTTAGCCATCGTCAACCAAACTCTGGGCAAGATTGCCCAGCACTCTTCTGTTGCCAATACCCGGGTGCTGACAATCGGTGTGGCCGGCTTGATCGGAGGGCCTGTGGTCGGCGTTTTCGTCGGTGCCATCTCGGTTTTATTTCGATACTGGCAGGGCGGACTGGCCCCTTACATTTACATCATTTCGTCACTCTTAATCGGGCTGTGCTCGGGCTTGCTGGGGAAATATTTCCGCAGGCAGCGGCCCATGGTTACAATCAGACAGGCCATGTTTGTCGGCATGTCTATGGAAGTTTTGCAGATGATCTGCATCTTGATTTTCAGCTCCGACTTTCATCAGTCTTGGGAATTGGTCCGCTTCATCGGACTGCCCATGATTTTTGCCAATACGCTGGGAGTTGGTATTTTCATTTCCATCATCACCTCAACTCAGCAGCTGGAAGAACAGGCCAGAGCTGTCCAGACGCATGATGTCTTAAAACTGGCCAATGAAACCCTGCCATATTTGCGGCAGGGGCTCAGTTTTCAGTCCTGTCAGCCGGTTGCTGAAATTATCCATCAGTACATGCGGGTTGCGGCTGTCAGTCTGACTAACAGAGACACTATTTTGGCCTATGTCGGAGCAGGCGCCGATCACCATGTTCCCAATATTAAAATTTTGACAAAACTAGCCAAGCGGGCGATTGAAACCGGCAGCATCTGCATTGCCAAAGACCGCAGCGAAATCGAATGCGACCACGAAGGCTGCACCCTCACCTCAGCTATTGTCATTCCTTTGAAAATTCAAAATGAAACGGTCGGAACGCTAAAGCTCTATTTTTCAGGAAACCACAAAATGAGCTATGTGGAACAGGAAGTCGCTGAGGGGTTGGGCAATATCTTTTCAACACAGCTGGCTCTGGGGCAGGCCGAGGCGGCCGCCCATCTGCTGCAGGATGCAGAAATGAAATCCCTACAGGCTCAGGTCAATCCGCATTTCCTCTTTAATGCCTTAAACACTATTTTGGCCCTCATCCGCATGGACGGTGAAAAAGCCCGTCACCTCCTTAAAGAGCTCAGCAAATTTCTGCGGGGCAACCTGCAGGGAGCCCGCCAAAATGTCATTCCTTTAAGTCAGGAAATCATGCAGGTCAATGCCTACCTTGCCTTGGAGGAAGCCCGATTCCCAGACAAGGTCCACTATCACATAATAGTTGATGAAAATCGAGACGGCAAAGTCTTGATTCCGCCTTTTACCTTGCAAGTATTGGTTGAAAATGCCTACAAGCACGCTTTTAAACAATCTAAGACCGACAATCATCTGCGTGTCTTGATTGAACGCAAGGAACAGATGCTTCACATTACCGTTGAGGACAATGGGCAGGGTATTCCAGCCGACAAGTTAAAAACGCTGGGCAAGGTTCAGCAGGAATCAGCCGAAGGTTCAGGCTCAGCCTTGGAAAACCTCTCCCGCCGTCTGACCCTCATCTACGGACACGAAGCCAGCCTTAGTTTTCAATCATCACCCGACGGAACAAGCGTTTACGTTGCTGTTCCCTTAACAGAAGAGAAAGTCACATAATAATAACCACCCGTTTTGAATAAGAATCATAAGCCCATAAAATAAGCCAGCGTCTTTAGGCGCTGGCTTACACTTTGTTCAAGCCCCATTGCTCTCAACTCGTTACTAGCTTCCCTTGCGAAATTTGATTGGAGATTTCAGCCAAATTCTTTTACAGCTACCTTATCAATTAATAGCAATGTATCGTCGATTACCGCTAAACGCAACATAAGAAATCCAAGTAAGACCATCGGAATTTACGACTTTATCATAATTAACAGTTTGTCCTGCATTATAATAGGCAATTTCTGGACTGGACTGCTTTGGCTCTGCCTTGACAGAAGAACGCTTTGTGAAACGGTAGCTTCCTTGAGACGGGATAGTCGGTTCTACTGCTGCAGATTCTGCTTTATAACCGCCTCCTTCAAAGCCATAATATTCCTCTAAACTCAAACCAGACTGATAAATTTCCTTGGCTTCTTCCCCTATATAACGGATATGCCAAGCTTCAGGCATATAGCCTGTAACGGATTCCTTTCCTGGTTGGTAACGAACAACAAAGCCGTAATTGTGAGCATTATTTTTAAGACAATTGCTTGCTGATTTATCTTCCAAAAGGTTACCCGATTTATCAGTCAAATCAAAGGTTAAGCCTGTTTGATGTTCACTGTAGCCCGGTCTTGCTGAATAGCGATCTGCAGCGGCCTTGCCATCACGGTTAACATAACTTTGATATAAATTTTTTTGATAATCATATGTCCTAAAACCACTATAAGATTTTCCAACATTGTAACCTTGGGCAATCATATCATCTCTGAGACGGATAAAAGCGGCTTTGGCTGTTGGGTTTTCACCAGGGTTATAACTAGCTGATAATGGGTACTTTTTATTAACAATAACAATTTCATCATATTTGCCTTTAATGCTGTAATAAGAGCCATTATAGGTTACAGATTTTGATGTTGGAGATTCAACAGTCGTTTTAGTAGCCGCAACTCCTGCCATAGTCCCATCTTTTTGAACATAATAAAGATGGATATTGTACTCACCTCGATTATTTTTATGCTTGCCAATATTAACACTTACCTTGTAGGTATTATTAGACTGATGGGAAGCATCATACCAAACAATATCATCTTGCCCATTTTGCGTGGTCCAAACAGGAACTTTTACTGCCATCACTCCCTTGGTTGATGACACATTACTCACCACAACATTGAATCCTTGGGATGATCGGTTCTCAATAGTTAATTTACCAGTAACTTTATCTGCTGTTGTTTTCGTCGGCGAAATAGGATCCAGTTGAACATAGCGGCGAATACCACTATACGAGATATAGCTCAACCATTGGTATTTTTCTGCCTCTAACACCTTATCATAATTAATTTTTTCACCTTTTTCAAAAGTAAATTCAGTTCTAGCAGATAGTTTAGCCTGATTTTTGACATTAACTTGGTGTGTAAAAGTGTAAGAACCTTGAGAAGGAATAGCCATTGCACTTGGAGCTGCTATCTTCGTCTGAGCTGCAGCCACTCCTTGCACCCTGCCGCTCGGTTCAAGATAATAAAGATGAATGTGGTAAATTCCGCGTTCATTCTTATGGTTCCTGATATTAACAGCTAGTTTATAATTTCCATTGGCCTGTTTAACGCTATTATACCAGACAATATCATCTTGTCCGCTTTTATCAGTCCATACAGGAACCTTTACAGCCGTTATACCATTGCTGTCGGAAACATCAGTGATGAGAACATCAAATCCCTGACTTGTCTTGTTTTGAATATTAATTTTTCCTGAAACTTTAGAAGCTGTCGGCTTTTGCGGCTGAGCTTGTTCCAACTTATTAATAGCAGCATAACGCCGAGTTCCACTGTAAGAAACATAGCTCAGCCATTGATAACCATCGTTTTCTAAAAGTCTGTCATAATTAACCTGATCTCCTTTGTTAAAGTAGAATTGGGTTGGAGCGGCTGTTCTTGCCTCATTTTTAACATTGGTTCGCTCTGAAAAGGTGTAACGTCCTTGAGCCGGAATTTTTTTCACTGGTGATGGCTGAGGTTTCGCTGGTGTACTGGGAGCTTTTTGAGTCAGCTGATTAATCGCAGCATAACGCCGAGTTCCACTGTAAGAAACATAGCTCAGCCATTGATAACCATCTTGATTTAAAACGCGATCATAAAAAATCTTGTCACCTGCATTGGCATAAAATTGAATTGGTGCTGAAACCTTAGCTTCATTTTTGACTGGTGTGCGTTTCGTATAAACATAGTTTCCCTGACTAGGAAGCTGTTTTGTAGGAGCAGCTGCAGAAGATTTATTAATATTAACAGCTTTAACAGTTTTTACCGCTTGTTCTTGTCTCTTAATGTCAACTTGAGGAGAGACTACTGCTTGTTTGATTTGCTTAACTGCTTGATTAACTTGATTAGCATTAATTGGATCAGCAGCACGAGCTGTGGACGCTTGATTAGGTACCACTGGCTCTTGAGGCTGTTCATTATTAGCAGTGGCAGCATCTGAAATCTCAGCAGCGTTACTGCTGATATCAGTGTGGCTTGCTTCTGTTACCTGTTCTGATGAGACTGTTGCGGGTGCTGTACTTTGAGAGGTGGCCGCTGCAGCGGTGTGGTCTTCCACAGTTTCAACTGTTGGTGAATTGACAGCTGTTTCTGTCTGCTCATCCGCAAAAGTCACACCACTAAGAAAAAGAAGAGAACCAATCAAAACGGAGGCAACTCCGATAGCATATTTCCGAATAGAAAACCGCAGTCTTTTAACAGCAAACATTTCTTTTTTCATTATTAATCACCCACTTTCTTTGTTACCATCTTTTAAGCATAAACAATTAGTTCATCTGGTATTAAAAATGAAAATATTTCTCCAAAACTCATTGTTACAATAATTTCTTTTTTGTTACGTTTTATTTACTAATATTGTACCACTTAATGACAGCGTTTTCAACAATCATCCTAAAGGTTATCCATTATACTTTAAGATCTTTTTTATGGACATTTCAGAACTCTGCTTCTCTGCCTTTATCTATGTTATAATAAAACAGTTATCTATAAGATTATATTATGTCTTATTCAAAAAGAAAGGACCTAACTCATGAAAGTATTGGTTGTTGACGATGAGCCTTTGGCGCGCAACGAGCTCATCTATCTGCTCCATAAATACGATGAACACCTATCCATCAAGGAAGCTGACGATATTCCTTCTGCTTTGGCTTTGCTGCTGCAAGAGCACTACGATGTTGCCTTTTTGGACATTCAGCTCAGGGAAGCTTCGGGTATGAGTTTGGCTGAGAGTATCAATAAAATGCCGGATCCGCCGATTATTATTTTTGCGACAGCTTATGATCAGTACGCCATTACGGCTTTTGAAAATAATGCCCGCGACTATCTGCTAAAACCCTATGAACCTGAACGCTTGAAAGCGGCTATGGACAAGGTCAGACAGAGCCTTAGGACAAGGACTGACGCAGCAAGTGAACACGCGCAGCCGCAAGCCTATCCTATCAGCGAAGAAGACCGCATTTATATGGTTCAAGCCAGCGATATTATCATGATCGAAGCCTTGCAGGGCAAGACCATTATCCATACCAGCCAAAAGCAATATGAGTCTCATGATTCTCTGGCCTATTGGCAGGGAAAACTCCCAGGCGAGCAATTTGTCCGTGTTCATCGCTCCTACCTTGTCAATCTGCAAATGATTACGGTCGTTGAGCCTTGGTTCAACCAAACCCTGCGGCTCACCTTAGCTGACCGCCTAAAAGTGCCTGTCAGCCGGGCTAATGTTAAATCCTTAAAAGAACGCTTAGGTATCTCCTAAGTGTTCTTTTTTGCAGGAACATGCTGCTTATCTCCCCTATCTAACCATTCATGTCCTAAATCAGGTCATTCATTTTGAAAACGGCTCAGATTCTCTTTTCATTGTTATAATAAAACCATGTAAGCGCTTAAATTTTTAAAAATAAAAATCCTACATCGCTAAAGGAGGATTAGCCATGATAACATTTTTGGGAGGTATAGCACTGCTGATTGTCGGGTATTTTACCTACGGTGCTTATATTGAAAAAAATTTCCAAATCGACACTGACCGAAAGACTCCGGCCGAGGCTTTGAGGGACGGTTATGACTTTGTTCCTATGCCTAAATGGAAAAATGCCATGATTGAACTGCTCAATATTGCAGGAACCGGTCCTATTTTTGGGCCTATTATGGGAGCCTTGTACGGACCTGTCGCTTATCTGTGGATTATCCTAGGCTGTATCTTTGCAGGAGCCGTCCACGATTACATGATCGGCATGATTTCCCTGAGAAACAAAGGAGCTTTCCTGCCCGAACTGGCCAGCCGCTATCTGGGCAAATCCATGAAGCTGGTCATCAATCTCTTTTCCATGCTGCTGCTCATCTTGGTCGCAACGGTATTTGTCATCACACCGGCTAATCTGATTGCCAGCATCCTGCCAAAAGGTCTCATCGGACTGCCATGGATTGTCGGGCTGATTTTTGTCTATTACCTGATTTCAACCGTACTGCCCATTGACCAGGCACTTGGTAAAGTTTATCCAGCCTTTTGTGTGATTTTGATGATCAGTACAGCTGCTATTGCCTTTCGTTTGCTGACCGGCGGATTTGATATGCCTAATCTGACGGCAGCTACTTTCAAAAACATGCACCCGACAGGCTTGGCTATTTTCCCTGCTCTTTTCTTCACCATCTCCTGCGGAGCTATTTCCGGCTTCCACGCAACACAGGCACCGATGGTTTCTCGTACCACTATCAATGAACGCGAAGGTCGCTTTACTTTCTATGGTATGATGCTGGCTGAAGGTGTCATTGCTATGATTTGGGCTGCAGCTTCTATGAGTCTGTTTGATGGTAAAACACTGTCTCAATTAATCGCTGCCGGTACTGCTTCTGCCGTTGTTAACAAAGTCATGATCATGCTTTTAGGCAATATGGTCGGAACTGTTGCTATCATTGGTGTTATTGTCTTACCGATTTCTTCAGGACTGTCTGCTTTCAGAAGCTTACGGACTATCGTTGCCGATTATCTGCACATCAAACAAGACACGCTTCCTAAGATTTTCGCTGTTACCATTCCGCTCTATGTGATTTCTTTCGTCTTAACAAAAGTTGATTTTAACTTGCTCTGGCGCTACTTTAACTGGGCCAACCAAGTTACAGCCGTTATCGGTCTCTTGGTTGCAACGCGCTATCTGGTCTTGAAACGCCGGAACTTCTGGGTTACCTTGATACCGGGCATCTTCATGCTTTATGCTGTGGTGGTCTATATTCTCAGTGAACCCCTTGGTTTTCATATGGGGCTGTCAGGTCTGACCTATCTCTTGGGAGCTTTGATTACAGCCGTTTTGATCGCACTCTTCTGGCATTCCGGACAAAAGCAACTGCACCGCTTAGACCCCGAATCCTTCTTGCTAAATGACCAGCGCCCAATCAGTTATTACACCTCGCTGGATATGTAAGAATCAAACATACAAAAACAGAGTCAGAATCGTTTCTTTTGAATAACGATTTTGACTCTGTTTTTTTTCTTGTAAATAGGTGAGCTAGGCTTTTTCGATCTGATCTGTCAGAGACATCATCTCAAGCAGGCTTTGAGCCGTGTCATAGCCCTTGTTGCCTGCTTTGGTGCCTGAGCGCTCAATCGCCTGTTCAATGTCCTCTGTTGTCAGTACCCCGAAAATTACAGGAATATCGCCTTCTAGATTAAGCTGACCAACACCCTTAGCAACTTCGTTGCAGACCAGATCATAATGACTGGTTCCTCCTCGGATAACGCAGCCCAAGGTCAAAATGCCATCATACTGCTTGTTGTTTAGAAGTTTTTTAGCCAGATAGGGAATTTCAAAAGCTCCAGGAACCCAGTAAACATCAATAGCTGCTTTGGATAGCCCGTGGCGCTCCAAATTGTCCTTGGCTCCCGCCAGCAATTTTGAGGTAATAAATTCATTGAAACGTGCAACAATAATGGCAACTTTCTTTTCCTCGGTAAAATGAAACTGTCCTTCGAATACTGTCATGTTTTTTCTCCTTTCTCAGACTTGAATGTCGTGATGAAATTTTTCTTTTTTAGTTTTCAGATAAGAGAGATTTTCCCTGCGGGCCGGAACCTGCAGAGGAATTCTCTCAGCTACTTCTATACCGGCAGCCTCGAGCTGCTGGACTTTATCGGGATTATTGGTCAGAAGTCTGACTTTGTTTAATCCTAGATAGTCTAAAACGGTCTTGGCAAAATCATAGTGCCGCTCATCAGCTGCAAAGCCAAGTTCCAGATTAGCATCGTAGGTATCAAGGCCTGCATCCTGCAGCTGATAAGCTCTCAGCTTGTTTTTCAGCCCGATGCCGCGGCCTTCCTGCCTCAGATACAAAATCGCACCGCTTCCTTCTTTTTCAATTGCTTTCATGGCTGCTTCTAACTGCTCTCCGCAGTCGCAGCGCACGGAAGAAAAAATATCTCCCGTGGCACATTCTGAATGAATCCGAAACAGCGGAGCAGATTCTTTTGTGAGATCGCCCTTGGTTAACAGCAGATTTTCTTTACCTTCTCCGTCTTCCAGAAGGGTCAGGTCAAAATAACCATAGCGGGTGGGCAGAGAGGTTTTAACCGCCCCTTTAAAACGCAAATAAACTGCCAGCTCTTCAATCGAAATCAAGGGCATCTGCCATTCTTGGGCCAGCTGCTCCAAATCTTTCCGCCTTGCCATGTGACCGTCCTCTTTAAGAATCTCACAGATATAAGCAGCAGGTCTGCTGCCGGCCAGACGGGCCAGATCAAGGGCCCCTTCGGTATGACCGCGCCGTTCCAAAACACCTCCTTTTTTGCCAATCAAAGGAAACATGTGCCCGGGCCGCTTGAAGTCAAGAGCTCTGCTTTCTTCCGAGGAAAGGGCCTGAATGGTTTTTGCCCTGTCAAAGGCGGATATACCTGTTGACGTGGTATGATGGTCGACACTGACCGTAAAAGCCGTTCCGAAGACATCTGTATTGTCGGCAATCATGTCAGACAGATCCAGCTGCTCAGCTATTTCCTTTGAAATGGGAGCACAGATGAGACCGCGTGCTTTTTGCGTCATAAAATTGACCTTGTCTGCACTCACAAGACTGGCCAAACCGACCAGATCGCCCTCAGCTTCCCGATCAGCATCGTCCGTCAGAATAATCAGTTCTCCTTCTTTGAGCCTTTGTATGGCTGCTTCAATTTTTTCAAACATGGCGTCTCCTTTCAGCACTTGCCTGTGCTTTGATGTATTTACCCAAAATATCTGTTTCAATATTAACCCAGTCGCCTGCTTTAAGCTGACCCAAGTTCGTTTTTTCACGGCTGTGCGGAATCAAGGATACTGTAAAACGCTCCTCATCGCAGGACACAACTGTCAGACTGACCCCGTTAATAGCGACTGAGCCTTGCGCAATGATTTCCCCAGCATGCCCCTGAGGGTACGAAAAGGTTAAAATTTCAGCATTTCCCAGACTTTTCTTGTCAAGCAGCTGGCTCTGAGCATCAATATGTCCGGTCACAAAATGTCCCTCAAAGCGCCCGGCAGCTGATAAGGCAGGTTCAATATTAACAGCATTTCCAATATGCTGATAGCGTAGATTGGTCCTCTTAAAAGTCTCCGGCATAATATCAACCACAAACTCACGGCCTCTTTTAGCAACACAGGTCAAGCAGGCACCGTCAACCGCGATACTGTCACCGATAGCGATTTGATCAAGAAAGCCTGCAGACACCTGGCAGGTCAGGCGAACGCCTTGGCTGTTTTTGCTGAGATGGCTTATTTTCCCTTTTTCCTTAATTAATCCTGTAAACATGGATCCTCCTTTCTTTTGGCAGAAATTCGCCAATCCTCACCAACCTGCTCTAAGGATACATCAGGCAGATTAGTCAGGGTTTGTGCTATTCTGGTGCTGCTCATGCTGGCCAAGGCATCTCCTCCTAAAAGAATCGGGGCCAAGTAAAGCAGCCATTCATCCCAAAGATCAGCTGCATAAAAGTCATCGTGAATATGGCTGCCGCCTTCAACATAGAGAGACTGAATACCCTCTTTAGCCAGCTGTTTAACCACTTTATCAACCGTCCAGTCAGGGTCACAAAAAACGCTGACATGAGCAGGCAGATCTTCCACAGGTCTTTGGCTAAAAAGATAGACCGGGGCTTCGCTGTTAGTAAAAAGCTGAAGCTGCCTGTGGCTGAACAGCCGACCTCGCCGATCTAAAACAACACGAACCGGTGGGAAAAGACTGCTCTTTGCTGCCAGAAGGCCGGGGTCATCCAGCAGAGCTGTTTCGCTGCCGATTAAAATAGCCTGATAATCACTGCGTTCCTGATGAACCAGCTCTTTGGCTTTCTTTCCAGTCAAAGCTGTCCGTTTGCCTTTAAAAGCAATCTTGCCATCTAAACTCATGGCGCTTTTTAAAACAATATAGGGCCGCCCATGCCGGTAAAAATAATTATAGTGGGGATTGAGCGCTTCTGCTTCTTTTTCCAGCAGACCAACATCAACCGTCAGTCCCTGACTTTCTAAAAACTGCCGGCCCCTGCCTGCGACTAAAGGATTGGGATCTAGCTGGGCAATAACGACCCGTGTGATTCCTGCCTGAACAATACTTTCTGTGCAGGGGGGCTGCTTGCCCTGATGATGGCAGGGTTCAAGCGTTACATAAAGCGTTGCCCCTTTCAATTCTTCGGCGTTTTGACAGGCCATTATCGCATTTTTTTCTGCATGATAATCGCCATATTTTAAGTGAGCTCCCTTAGCAATGACCTGATTATTTTTAACAATAACCGCTCCAACCAGCGGATTGGTATAGGTCTGGTATTTTCCCTCCATGGCTTTAGCAATAGCTAAAGCCATAAACTGTTCATCCATACTGCCTCCTTTCCAACACAAAAAACCCCGTAAAAATATTACGGGGCAGATAAGGTTTACCATCATAAAAGACCGACAGAAGAATATTCACTCTTAATCTGAACATGTCCTGTCTTTGACAAGAAGTCTGGAACTATGCTGTTTTCAGCAAGGTTAACAGCAGCTTTTTAAAACAGATATTTAGACCAACAACACCTGCATAGCTGAAAAACTTCCTGTATGCAAGAACACTTGACTCTTTAACAGCCAAGGTATCACTTGACAGACTGGCAACATCCCTTTGGGGAAGCCTAGTCTCTTCTTTTATTTTCTTCTCCCATCCAGACTATACTGTCGGTTCCGGATTTTCACCGGATCAACCGCTCTCGCAGTTCACGGACTTCAAGCTCAGCTTGTCACCGTCGGTCGGGAATTTCACCCTGCCCCGAAGAAATAAATCTATTCAATTGCCTAAAGGATAACACGCTGACAGCAATTTGTCAACACTTACCTATGCTCAGGCAAAAACTTCTTTTAGAATAGCCAATCCCTGGTCCAGCTCATCTTTGGTTAGGGTCAAAGGCGGCAACAGCCTGATGACATTGCTGCCTGCAGTAAGCACAATCAATCCCTTGGCACGCGCTGAGGCAAGCAGCAGACTCAAATCTGCGCTTGTTTCAATCCCAATCATACAGCCCAGTCCGCGAATCTGAGTGACCTTGGGATTATCGGCCAGCATACTCTTCAGCTGGTCTTGCAAGTACTCTCCCTTAGCCAGTGCAGTTTCTAAAAATCCCTCTTCTTTTAAGACTGTTAAGCCGGCACTGGCTGCTGCCATGGCTAATTTATTGCCGCCAAAGGTCGATCCGTGACTGCCGTAACCAAAAGCTGCCGACAGCTTAGTTTTCCCCAGCATGGCTCCGACAGGAACTCCGTTTGCTAAGCCTTTAGCCAATGTGAAAATGTCCGGCTCAATGCCGTAATGCTCAAAAGAATACAGCTTGCCCGTCCGGCCCATGCCTGTTTGAACCTCATCAACAACCAGTAAAATATTTTTTTCCTTGCAAAAAGCAGCCAAATCTCTGACAAAATCTGGCTCAGCCGGGTGAATACCGGATTCTCCCTGAACTAATTCCAGCATCACCGCAGCAGTGCGTTCAGAAGCCAAACTTTTGACGCTGGCCAGATCATTATAATCTGCATAAAGAAAATGGGGAACCCCGTCACCAAACCCCTCTTTTATCTTGTCCTGACCGGTTGCAGACATCGAGCCGAAAGTCCGGCCGTGAAAGGAATCTTTAAACGTGATGATTTCCTGCTTGCCGGTCGCCTTGCGGGCAAGCTTGATAGCAGCCTCATTGGCTTCGGCTCCGCTGTTGCAAAAGAAAGCCAAATAATCGCGGTCGCCAATCAGTTTTTCTGCCACCTCTTCCTGCAGAGAGTTCTGGTAAAGATTGGGAGTATGCCAAATGCGGTCAGCCTGTACCTGCAGAGCGGCCTTGACCTGCGGGTGAAACCCCAAATTTGTCACACCGATACCTGATGAAAAATCAAGGTATTTTTTGCCGTCTGCATCAAACAAATAATTTCCTTCTGCTTTGACAAATTCAATAGCCGCTCTTTTATAATTTTGAAATAATTTACTCATCTTTGCCTCTCCTGTTACTGTCGGAAGCTCTGCTGCCTTCCTGTCCTTTTTACCGGTAGTCATTTTTATCCTTTGTGAATCAAGGTTCCGCCTGCCAAACTGTCAGCAATCAACACCTGGGCAACGCCTGCCTCAACGGTCTTTGCAGCACTTTCGATTTTGGGAATCATACCGCCTGTGATGACGCCCTTTGCAATCTTTTCAGGAATCTGCTCAATCGTTAATTCCGGCAGCACACGCCCATTTTCTAAGACCCCTTTAACATCTGTCAGAAGAATCAGCTTTTCAGCAGACAGAGCTGCTGCTGCCGCTGTCGCCAGATAATCCGCATTTATGTTGAGCAGATCACCCTTTTGAGAATAGCCCAAAGAAGCCAAGAGCGGAATCTTTTTATCCTTGAGCAGTTCTAAAAGAGGAGCAGTGTCTATATCAGTTACCTCTCCTACATAACCGTAAGTAACCTTATCTAAAAAATCGGCTCTTACCAGCTGCCTGAGCTGCGATTTCAGCTGCAGATTATCAAGGCCTGCCTGCGTCAGCCGATCACTTAGATCCTTTCCGACAATATCTAACAGTGCATGGCTGACCAAAGTCATATCCTCACGGCTGGTCACCCGCAAGCCCTTAACTTTTTTGATGGGAACCTGCTTTTCCTCCATCAGCCTGTTGATAGCAAAGCCGCCGCCGTGCACAATAACAAGAGCTTTGCCGGCAGCCTGCCAGGCTTTCAGCTGCTCAATAAAGCTCGAATCTAATTGCTGACTGGCGACACCGCCGATTTTGATGACTATGATTTCTGACATGGATTTTCCTTTCAAATACAGTTAAACTCACAAAATTCAAACAAGAATAAGCAGAAAACAGATAAGACTGGGAATTTTTCAGCTCCTTTGCTTCCGGTTATAGCTTTTACTCTCTCATCAAGCTTTTTTTAGTTCAGGTCCTGTAAAGGGCATTGATTTTCACATAATCGTAGGACAGATCACACCCCCAAGCGGTGCCCTTTTTTTCACCGGCATGCAGGTCAATGCTGACCTTGATTTCGTCAGCCTGCATGATATCCTGCATCTCTTCCTCATCAAACTCCACAGGGCTTGAAGCAAGCATGACAGGAATCGTCCCCAGATAAATGTCAATATTGTCCACAGCGATATCTGCTCCGGCGTAACCCACTGCTGCTAAAATCCGCCCCCAGTTGGGGTCTTCACCAAAAACAGCTGTTTTAACCAGACTTGAGCCAACCACACTCTTAGCCATCATGCGGGCGTCCAGCTCATCGGGAGCATTGAGTACTTCAACCTCAATCAGCTTGGTCGCACCTTCACCGTCTTTGGCTATTTTTTTAGCTAACTCCTGCATGACAAAATGAAGCATGGCTGAAAATTTGTCAAATTCCGGGGTGTTTGGCAGAATTTCGTCATTTAAAGTGCAGCCATTAGACATGACAAGAACCATATCATTGGTTGAGGTATCACCGTCAACTGTAATCTGATTGAAGGTTGTTTCAGTATTTTGGCTGAGAGCCAGCTGCAGCGTCTCACTTGAAATAACAGCATCGCAGGTGATAAAGGCCAGCATGGTAGCCATATTGGGGTGAATCATACCAGACCCCTTGGCAACACCTGCCATAGTGACTTCGTCACGGCCAAACTGTTCAGTGACAGTTACTGTTTTTGTCACTGTATCAGTTGTCAGAATCGCCTCAGCAAAGTCATTTGCATTGCCATTGACAACAAGCTTGGACAGCCCATTTTTCAAGGTCTCCATGGGCATAAGATCACCAATGACACCTGTTGAGGCAACACCGACAAGGTCACTATCGATACCCAATTTTTCAGCTGTCCATTGCTGCATGGTCTGAGCATCTTCCAGCCCTTGCACGCCTGTGCAGGAATTAGCAACACCTGAATTCACAAGCAGCGCCTGCATTTTTTGCGCTTTTTTGACCGCATTTCGAGTGACAATCAAAGGCGCTGCAATCACCTTGTTAGTCGTATAAACCCCGGCAACGCTGGCCGGTACTTCTGAGACAATCCAGCCGAAATCTTTTTTGCGCTTTTTAAAACCTGCGTGTAAACCATCTGCCGAAAAGCCCAGCGGACTGGCTATATTTCCATCAATAACTTTCATAACTCAACTACTGGAAACCTAAAAATATCTAAAAGCCCATTAAAATGCTGAACAGCTATCTGAGAACTCTTACCTCTGATCAGCTGTCATACTGCTGTGCTTATATCTTTGAAGTTCCATTCCTTTCTAAACTCATCTCTACAAATAACTGGGAGACGTCAGCAACCCTTCAGTTTCGTCAAATCCCATCATGAGATTGAGATTTTGAAGGGCCTGACCGGCGGCACCCTTGATTAAGTTGTCAATAACAGATACAACCGTTAAGACATTAGTCACTTCGTTATAAGCAAAACCAATATCTGTAAAATTAGAACCGATGACATTGTGAAGCTCCGGCAGACTCTTTTGCATACGGACAAATGCCTTATCAGCATAACAGTCAGCATAAATCTTATCGATTTCAGTCTCCGTCAGAGCCGTCTTTAATTTAACATAGCAAGTTGCTATAATACCGCGGTTGACAGGCAAGAGCGAGGTTGAAAACTGAAGGTGCTGAAAATCGCTATCGAACAGCTGCAGCTCCTGAACAATTTCAGGAATATGCTGGTGGCGGTTGAGTTTATAGGTGACATAATTGTCGTGCACATTGACAAAATGGCTGGATTCTGACAAACCCTTGCCGGCTCCTGTCAGTCCTGACTTAGCATCGATGATAATGCTGTCCAGATCAGCAACTCCAGCCTTGATCAAGGGCAGCAAGGCCAGTTCTGCCGCCGTAGCATAGCAGCCGGGATTGGCAATAAATTTCTTCCCTTTAACATCGGTAAACTCAGCCAGCCCGTAAGTAAATTTATCCAGATCTGTTTGTTTTGCAGCGGGTTTTTGATACCATTTTTCATAAGTCTTGGCAGGCAGACGGTGATCCCCGGAAATATCAATGACAGGAAAATCCGCTGCCAGGAAATCTCCGGCCAGCTCCTTGGCAACACCGCTTGGAGTGGCAAATATAACCGCATCAGCTTCCTCCATAATGGCTTGACTGTCAAAGGCCTGAATGGTTAAATCACAGATACCTCGCAGATAAGGATAAATATCAGACAGTCGTGTTCCAATCTCCTTGGTTGCATACACCGATACAAGTTTTGCTTTCTTGTGATGATTCAAAAGACGCACCAATTCTAATCCGCTATATCCTGTAATACCAACGATTGAAACTTTCATGCTTAATCTCTCCTTTACTGAATATGTTGATTATTTTATCGTATATTTATACATAAGTCAAGAATAAAAATAAATAAAATACAAAAAAATCTGTCCGCAATAGTATGCAGACAGATCAGAAAATCGGCTGTAATAAACTACTATACTTATTTAAAGGCCATAAGCAGGAGATAGATAGCAGATGGAAGATTATTCAATATATGAACCGCCATCGAGTCCTTAACATTGCCGCGGCGCTGATAAGCCAGATAAAGTATGGCACCAAGACAGGCATAAATCAGAAACTCAAAGACCGTTGTTGCGTGAGGAAAAGCAAAGACAGCAGTGGTCACAATACCGGCTAAAACTTTATGATTATGCTTAAACAAGAGATGATTAGGAAAAGCACGGTAGGCCAATTCTTCGATGATCGGACCGATAATCCCCACTAAAATAACATATAAGAGGGTGTATAAAAAGAAACCTCCGGCAAAGAAATTAGCTAAACCTTGCAGGCCGGCATCATTAGCTGTTGTAGTCTGACCGCTCAGCTGCTGGTTCAATAAGGTTCCTCCAATTGCCACAACACGCGCCAGCAAAAAGAATAAAAAGGCAAAACCAAAATCCTTCCAAGTGAATTTTTGCTGGGCAATAGCTGCATCTTCGTGCTTTTTATGCGCCTTCCATAAGAAATAAATAACAGCAGCGATAAATACAATATAAGCAATTCCCAGTCCCCATTTAAGCGGCAGAGACAATGTGAACTGCCTTTGCAGCAGAATCATGGGCGTGATATTGCAAAGCAGGGACAGAAAAATAAGACCGATAACTTTAACGATATTAATAACTAATTTCATAAAAATTCTCCTTTTATTTATAATACCTTTTTGTCATTTTAAACTGCATAGCCATAATGTAAAGATGGATGACAGCTGCTACCATAAGACCGGACAGCTCAACCTTCTGCAGATAAAGAGAGAGCAAAAACAAAGCAAGATAGATTCCCGGCAGGATAGCACCGCTCAGATTCATAACAATTTCAAAAGATATTTTGTAATTGGCTTCCAGCTCTGCTTCATCCATCTGCATAATATTGTTCTTTAATTCTTTAAGCGTCGGAACTAAGGGCATGTTAAGATTGCGGATACGATTGTAAACCTTGAGCACATAACCCTGCAAAGCGCCTGAAGCAATCGCCGCCAGAAAATCCAGAAAAGGAAAAGACATCTCAGCATAGCTGTCCGCAAATATCAGCTTATAGGCTAAAATTAAGCTAAGAACAGCCAAGACACCGCTTACGCCTCCATAAATCACTGCATAAGAATGCCTTTTGTTCATGGTTCGGTAGAGTTCTTCCGACTCATCATCTGTACTGTTTTGGTAATCTTTATAAGCCTGCAGTACTTGAAAAATGTAAAAAACACTGAGAACAAAAGCAATGACAAATAAAATTCGCAGACTGACAAGAAGAAGCTCTGTTAATTCTTTCTGAGACAGGGGCAGTTTTTGGCCGGAAGCATGAAAATAGCCAATTAAAGCTCCTCCCAGACCGCCGATTAAAGCACCGATGAGGAATCTTATTCCAGCTCGTTTAAAAGTTCCCTTTTGTTTCTTAACCATTCTCTTTATCCTCCTCTAAACGAAAGACTTCTTCTACCGGTTCGTGGAAAATCCCGGCAATTTTCATTGCAATCACAACCGAAGGCGTGTACTCATTGCGCTCAATCAGACTGACGGTCTGACGGGAAATACCTGCTAACCTAGCTAATTCTGTTTGATTAATCCCTTCTCTGGCTCGCAGTTCTTTGAGTCTGTTTTTCAATATGAAAGCCATGGTTTCCTCCTTTAGACAATTTGCATTATCTAATAATCTGCTTTCGTTTTGTCGCCCAAATAACACCGGCTAAAGACAGCAGCAGCCATATCAAAAGAATCCAAAAACTCTTATCCGTTAAATGGTAGGCCGTCCAATCGGTGCCGGCTTTCGTATAGGCTCCCATGTAGGTGTAGGTAATGACTTTTTCAATACCTTTATCCATCATCGAAAATAAAGGCAAAAGGAAGGTCAGCATCATAATCGGCATGGCCAAAATAGTTGCCCGAGACTGAGTATCTGTCAAAAGAGCTACCATCAAAAAGAGCAGAAAGATAGCAGGAGAGGTCAAAAGCATGATAAGCACATAAGACAGGCCCAAGTCAGCAAAATCAACCCTTAGGTAGACGGGCAAGAGAATCAGATAAAGCACGGTCAAAATAAAAGGAAAAAACAAACTGGCCAGCACATACTCCCAGCTCTTAACACCTGCCAAACGCAGGCTGCGCTGATTGTTTTTTTCAGCTTCTTCTGCGACTAAAGTTGGTATGTTATAACCAATCAAAGCCGGGATTATCGGCAAAACCAGATACAAAATAAGTTCATTCATATCTTGCATTTTTAAGTCTTTATACATAAATTGATAAAGCAAAACCAGCAAAAACGGTGTGAAAATATTGACCATGATCGGTTTATTGGCAAGTACCATCTCTTTGCGGCTCCAAAAAAGAGCCCTTAACCGCTTAAACATTTAATTTACCTCCTGTCAGTGAGATGAAAACATCTTCCAAAGTCGGCTCACAAGAATGAATGGTTTCAATATCCCCTACATGTTCTAACTGAGGCAGCTCACTGTAGGACAGCTCTGCTTCATTCCCATCGGCATAGAGAATACGGACACGCTTATCCTGATAATATTTTTGAATCAAATCTTTGGGACGTCCTGTTTCAACCAACTTCCCTTGATAGAGCAGGGAAACACGGTCACAAAGAAGAGTCGCTTCCTGCATGTCATGCGTTGTCAAAAAGATCGTTGTCCCTTGCGCCTTCAGCTCCAGCAGCCAATCGTGAATCATACGCGATGTTGCCGGATCAAGCCCGCTGGTCGGTTCATCTAAGAAAAGAAACTTAGGACGGTTAATAAGAGCCCGCGCCAAAAGCATGCGCTGCTTCATCCCCGTTGAGAGTTTTTCAGCAGGCTTATTGCGGCTTTCATATAAGCCTATGCGCTGCAGCAGCTCATCAACACGGCTGTTAGAAACCCCATGCCACTTGCTGTAGACTTGGATATTTTTATACAGTGTCATTTTTTCATAAAAACCGCTGGTATCACTGACAATCCCAATCTGTGCCAAATCGTCGCTGTTCAAATCAAGCGCTTCTTTGCCAAAAACCATCGCCTTACCGGCATCTATCAGCAGCTGTCCTGTCAAAATATTGATCGTTGTCGTTTTCCCCGAGCCTGACGGACCTAAAAACCCGGAAATCTCACCTTCTGCTATCTCAAAAGAAATACCATCCAGCGCCGTCTGATTGCCAAAGCGTTTGACCAAATCTTTGACTTCAATAACATTTGTCATCCTAAACCTCCTTAGTTACAGTTTGTAAACGGTCATTTTTTCTTCTTGCTGCTCAAAGCAATCATAAGATATTTGACAGTTACATTGTAACACTTCCTTTTCATTTTGACAATGATTATTGTCAAAATGAAAAGGATTTTTGTCAAAAAAATTGAGAACCATTAGTTGGCCTCAATTTGATTTATGAAGCGGCAGAACAATATCAACCTGACCGCCGCCTTGTTCAGCATTTGACAGCTCAAGACTGCCGCCGTGCAGGCGTACAATATTATCTGCAATAGTCAGGCCCAGACCTTGATGATTGACCTGTGACCTGCTCTTATCATCTTTGAAAAATTGCAGGGTTCCTTTTTCCAAGGCTTCCTTAGAAAAACCCGCTCCGCTGTCCAAACAGGAAATGCTTACCGCCTCACCCTGCAAACCATAGCTCAGCTGTAAACAGCCTCCTTGCGGGCTGTGCTCCACAGCGTTAGCAACAATGTTCATCAAGGCGCGTTTCAATAACTCTTTATCCCAATAAGCAGTAAGCTGAACATCAAACAAAACATTGAGAAATTGAACTTTGATTGCTTTTGCTGCAGCAAGGGCCTGAGTGTTCTGGGAAAATTCTTCCAAAAACGCTGCGACCTTAATTTTTTCAGGATGGAAATCTTGTAATTCTCTGTTCTTAGTCAGGTAGGACAATTGCTGAAGGTAAGTCTCTACTTGCTCAATATTTTTCAAACTGTAGCGGATGAATTCCTGCTGCTGATCAGACAGGCTTGTGCTGTTTAACAATTCGGTATTGCCGCGAATGACAGTCAAGGGGGTCTTAATATCATGCGTTAAAGCAGCTATTTGATCTTGTTTCTCCTGTTCCAATTGCCAGCTGCGCAGCAACGATTCTCTCAGAGCCTGCCGCATGATATCCAAACTATGTAAGACTTGATTAAACTCTTTAACGTTAGATGACTGTATGGCAAAGTCCAAATCTTGCTTAGTTATTTTTTGCGTAGCAGCAATAATCGGGGACAGCTGCCGCTGAAGTCTGCGGGCAAAGAGGATCGTCACTAAGCTAAACACAAGCAAGGTTCCCAGTCCCGTCAGAATAAGGAATAACAAGCTCACATTAGGCAGATACCTATTCATCCAGGCAATGGAATAATGGGCTTTTAGCTGATAGTTGACAACGACAATCTCATTTTTAGGCTTCAAAATCATAAAGTAGCCGTAATCGCCAGGGCTGACCGTTTTCCCAGAATAACTGGCTAAAGCTTGCTTCTGCAGCTTCTTCGGCATTTTACTTTCTTTGATTTTTCCGTCTTTAGTCAGCAAAAGGTAAGTTGTATCTTTAGGCAAACGATTTGCTTTAAACCTACCAGTTTGCTTAATTTCTTTGTCTAAGCGCTGGAGTTTTTGCTCTGTTTGATTGGCAGGAATGACAAGGTTAGTATTGAGACTTAGGACAAAGGCAAGCCAAATTAAACACAATAAGGCAATAAAAGACAAACTGACTGTCGCAAAATACAGGGTGAAAATCATTTTTAAAGAACGACTTGATTTTTTCATTGCCATTTATAACCTATCCCCCAGACCGTTTCAATGGGTTCCACCCCGGCAGCTCTAAACTTAGCGCGAATATTTTTAATATGCTCAGCAATAGCAGCCGGTGTTCCTCTTTCTTCGTACCCATACAAATAGTCATAGAGCTGTTCTTTTGAAAAAACCTGACCGCGGTGTTTAGCCAAATGTTCGCAAATCTCATATTCTGACTTAGTCAAGTCCAAGACTTGCTCACCTGCCCACACTTGCTTGCTGGATAAATCAAAATAGACATTACCCAAAAGCAAGGCTGCATGGCGCTCACGCTTTTCACGGCGCAAGTGAGCATTGACACGCGCAAGCAGCTCTTGTACACCAAAGGGCTTAACCAGATAATCATCCGCTCCGTAACTAAGCCCCGAGACAATATCAGCTTCCTGTGTCTTAGCCGTCAGAAAAAGAATGGGACAGTCCACCAAGGGGCGAATCTCTCGGCAGAAGCTCAGCCCATCCACATCCGGCATCATAATGTCCAGTAAAATCAAATCATAGCGCATTAATTTCGAACGGTCAACCTGTTTAGCACTCGTGAAAGTGTCTGCTAAATAATTATGCAGCTGCAAGGTATTTTTTATCAGAGCCAAAATATCTGCATCATCATCAATTGCCAAAATGCGTGTCATACTAGGAAACCTCCTTCACTAGGATAACATATTTTATTCAACATTGCTCCGTCCCTGCCATCTGTCAAACCAAAAAAGACTGAAAAATAAACCAAGCAAAGTCGTTGGGAAGGCCACTTCCAGCCATAGGAGAAGCTGCTGAGCAAAGACAGGATTTTTATCTGGATATTGCAACATGTTAAACCAGGTGTCCATCAACCGTGCTGGCCAAGCACAAGGAACAAATTGCCAAATGCCATCACCTAAGCCTGTTAGAAGCAAGGCTGAAACTAGGACTTCAAAAATCCCTAAGCCAATTGTTGCACCACTGCCAAATAAAAACGCAATTAATAGATGAAGCAAATATAAGATAGCTGTTGACGCCAATAAAAACAGTCCCACATAAGCATAAAAGACAAGATAAGGGACATCTGCATCGGAGCGATACAAGATTCCAAAGATGGTCAAAGCTAAACATATAGCAACAGTTTCCATTACGATAAGACTGACAAATTTTACAAAATAAAGGATTTTTCGTTGACTACTTGCTAAGAAAGTTTGAAAATGGCCAGCTTCCGCCTCTAATTCAACGCCTTTACTGCAAATAACAGCAATGACTAACGGAAAAGCAATTCCCAGCATCTGTAAATAACCACTCGTAATACTTGCCCAAGAATAAGCAGGTGTCACCAGACCAAAGACAGCCGTTAAAACAGCGATACCAGTTGGTAAAAGTACATGTATCCAAGGCAAAAAGGTATGATTATATTTCAAAAACTCTGCCCAAATCAATTTAACCATTACTTAACCTCCTGTTTTTCAAACCAAAGAGCCGTTAGCCAGGTCAGCCCTGCAAAGAGGACAAGCGCCAGAGTTAAGCTGAGCATAACGGACCAGTTACTAGTTGCTAATAACGGTGCCGCAGCTTCTGAACCAGCTTTCAGTCCATTAGGATATATTTTCATAATGGGGATCATCACTCGTATCCCCCAAGCATACGGGCACAACAACCAATAAACGGTCGTCGAAAAAGTAACTCCTAAGATAATATTAGCTGTGAAATTGACTAACAAAGTGACAATTAAGCCCAATTTCTTTGCCAGCCATAAACAAAATGGGAGCTGCCAAAGCACACTGAGCAATAAGGCCATAGAAGCAAGAAGCATTTGGCTAATAGGATAAGTTTCTCCAGCGTTAGGAAAAACAAAATATTTCAACAAGATTAAAACAAAACAATGCAAGAAACTGCTCAGAGTCAAGTAATAAGCCAAAGTCATAATCTTACACGTCCAAAATTTTCTTAAGGAAATTGGCAAAGGAAATACTGCCCGATAACGTAACTTTTTTTCTTCATAAGTATTTACTAAAGCAGCAAATAAGGTCAGGAGCCCCGGTAAAATCATGACATACCACCAATTATAAGCATTCGTAATCAAATATTGAGACACAATAAAACCGTGTATCACTACCAATAGCGGTCCAAAAATCAGTAATTTTTTTGCCATCGTCCGCTTCAGTTTTAAGCGCTCAGCCTGAAACATTCCCAGCATCTCACTCACCTCCCCGATACTTCATGACAACATCAGTAAAGAGCTTTTCCAAATTTTCACCGTGATGAATCTTATCTTGATAGCCAAGCACACCATTGGCAATAATCCCGATATGATCTGCTGTCATTTGAATTTCAGATAAAATATGACTGGAAATAATAACTGTAATCCCTTGTTCAGGAAAGGAACGAATGAGCTCACGCAGTTCCTGAATACCAATAGGATCAAGTCCATTGGTCGGCTCGTCTAAAATCAAGAGCTTAGGATGGTTAAGCAGAGCAATCGCAATACCCAAGCGCTGTTTCATCCCCATGGAAAACTGACCAGATTTTTTTTGACCTGTATTAGTTAAATCAACAATCTTTAAGACTTCATCAATCCGACTATTCGGTAGTCCTAACATCAAAGTTCTTACTTTTAGATTTTCACGCGCTGTCAGGTTTTCATAAAGCGGCGGCGATTCAATCAAGGCTCCGATATTTTCTAAATCCTTGCGGCTCCAATCGTGTCCGTCAATCAGAATCTGGCCAGATGTCTTTCTCAGCATTCCTGTGACCATTTTAAGTGTTGTTGATTTGCCGGAACCATTGGGTCCTAGCAGACCATAAATCGACTGACGTTCAACTTTCAAGTTCATCTGATTAACTGCCGTTTGCTGACCAAACTGCTTGGTTAAACCTTTTGTCTCTAACATATAATCCATTATGCTGTCCTCCTTTTTTCTGTTTCCTAGTATAAAAAATAAATTTAAGAATTTTATAAGGAAAAGAAAAAAAACGATAAACTAATAAAAATTGAACAATAGAAAAACCCAAGTCCACATGAACTTAGGTCTTTTTATTCCTAGAAATGTTAACCTGCAAAGCTGTTCCAAATAACAGCGATAAGGAGGGCCGGCAGGAGATTGGCGACTTTGACCTTTGTATCGAAGGCCAGATTAGTGCCGACACAAAAGATAATCGCGTTGCCCACAAGGGCTATACCATCAACGGCCTGACTTGACAGAAAATTTCCTGCTAAAGCTGCTAAAAGCGTGACGCCGCCCTGAAAAACAGCTACCGGAATAGCTGAAAAGATGGCGCCTCGGCCTAAGGAGGCTGACAAAATAGCAATGATAATCAAATCCAGCACACCCTTAGCCAGCAGGATAGAAGCATCGCCGTAAATACCATCTTGAATAGAGCCGACAACAGCCATCGCTCCGACACAGACGGTGCAGGTTGCTGTGACAAAGCCGTCAACAAACTGACTGTCTCCTTGGCTGCCTGTTTTGCGTTTGAGAAAATCACCGAACTGCTCAATGCGTGCCTCGATCTGACAGAGCTCACCCAGAACAGCACCAAGAGCCATACTGATAATCAGCAGAAAACTATGCCCGCTTTGAAGATGATTGTTATCAACCGCCATCATTTTCCCCAAAACACCGGCAATGGCTAAAAAGATGACCGCTACACCTGTTGCCTGCATCAGGGTTTTCTGCAGCTGGGGTTTGAGATGGTTTTTAAATCCCAGCCCCAAACCGCCGCCAACTATAATCAAAGCAACATTCATTAAAGTGCCCAATGCTAATTCTCCTTATCAGAGATGATCAGCGACAGCGGCCAAAAGCTCTTGGATAGCTCCGGCGTCTGATCCGCCAGCCATAGCCATGTCAGGTTTTCCGCCGCCGCGGCCGGAAACAATTGGTGCGAGTTCCTTAATCAGATTGCCGGCGTGGACGTCCTTACTCTTGCTGGCAACAAGAACGTTAACCTTTTCACCGATACTTGCTGCTAAAACAAGAACGTCTGAATAGTCTTTTTGCTTCCAATTATCAGCAAAGGTGCGCAGAGCACCTGCATCGGAAACCTCAACTTGACTGGCAATGTAGCGAAGACCGTTTGCTTCTTTCACCTCTTTGAAAATATCTCCGGCTGCAGCCGCAGCTGCTTTTTCTTTCAATTCGGCATTTTCTTTTTGCAGCTGATGAAGCTGTTCCTGAAGGGCAGTGACCTTGCTTACAACTTGATTCATTTGCGGCACTTTAAGTGTTGCAGCAATTTCTTTGAGGCTGTCTTCTTCCTCGCGGTAAGCTTCAAAGGCTTCTTTGCTGGTTACTGCCAGGATGCGGCGCGTTCCTGAACCAATACCTTCTTCTTTGACAATCTTGAAGATGCCGATTTCAGAAGTGTTCTTCAGGTGAGTACCGCCGCACAGCTCTATCGAATAATCCCCGATGGAGACGACACGGACATTTTTCCCGTATTTTTCACCAAAGAGAGCCATAGCTCCCATCTTCTTCGCCGTATCAATATCTGTTTCAATAGTTGTGACCGGCACAGCTTGCCAGATCTGTTCATTGACTTCGGCTTCAATGCGTCGGAGCTCTTCAGCTGTAACAGCTTCAAAATGCGTAAAGTCAAAGCGCAGGAATCCTTCTTCGTTGAGAGAACCAGCCTGAGTAGCATGGTTGCCGATGACATTGTGAAGCGCAGCGTGGAGCAAGTGAGTTGCCGTATGGTTTTTCATGACACGGTTGCGGCGGTCATGGTCAATTTCCAGCCTGTAAACTGTTCCGACTGACAAGCTGGCCAAAACTTCTACCGTGTGCAAAGGCTGACCGTTTGGTGCTTTTTGAACATCTGTCACCCGCGCAACAATGTCTCCCTTATCATTTTTGATAAGACCGTGGTCAGCGACCTGACCGCCCATTTCGGCATAAAAAGGTGTTTCTGCAAAGACAAGGAGAGCTTCTCCTTCTGAAACAGCCTCGGTGCGCTCATTGTCTGCAATGATAACAGACAGCCTACTGTCGAGAGCTTCTTTTTCATAATTAAAGACCGATTTTTCGCTAATATTGGACAGGGTTTCGTTCTGCATGCCCATTGAGCCGCCTTTAACGACACTGGCACGAGCCCGTTCCTGCTGCTCTTTCATGGCAGCTTTAAAGCCATCATGATCAATCTTAAAGCCTCGATCCTCAGCCAGTTCTTCGGTTAATTCTACAGGGAATCCATAGGTATCGTAGAGTTTAAAGATATCTTGGCCGGCAAGCGTCTCTTTGCCTGCTTGTTTGAGATCAGCCAGCAATTGATCCAAGTGGCCTGAACCGGCATCAATGGTGCGGGCGAATGTTTCTTCTTCACGTTTGACAATTTTTTGAATAAAGTCTTGTTTTTCCAAAATTTCCGGATAGTAAGACTCCATAATTTGTCCGACAGTCGGAACCAGTTTATACAAGAAGGGCTCGTTGATACCAAGGCGGCGTCCGTGCATGACAGCACGGCGCAGCAAACGGCGCAGAACATAGCCGCGTCCTTCATTTCCGGGAAGAGCCCCATCACCAATAGCAAATGAAAGTGAGCGAATGTGGTCGGCAATGACCTTAAAGCTCATGTTGTCCCCATCAGGATCATACGTTTTGCCGGACAGCTTTTCAATGTCACGGATAATCGGCATAAAGAGATCCGTTTCAAAGTTCGTTTTAGCTCCTTGGATGATGGCAACCAGACGCTCTAAACCTGCTCCCGTATCAATGTTTTTATGCGGCAGTTCCTTATACTCAGAGCGCGGAACAGCAGGATCGGCATTGAACTGTGACAGCACGATATTCCAAATCTCAATATAGCGGTCATTTTCGATATCTTCAGCTAAGAGGCGGACACCCAGATGATCCGGGTCAAAGTCTTCCCCGCGGTCAAAGAAAATTTCGGTATCCGGTCCTGAAGGGCCGGCACCGATTTCCCAGAAATTATCCTCAATCGGAATCAAGTGGCTGGGATCTACGCCGACCTCAATCCAACGGTTGTAGGACTCCTTATCATCCGGATAATAAGTCATGTAGAGCTTGTCTTTGGGAAAATCAAACCACTCAGGGCTGGTCAAAAGTTCAAAGCCCCATTTGATGGCATCATCGCGGAAGTAATCGCCGACCGAAAAATTGCCCAGCATCTCAAACATGGTGTGGTGGCGGGCAGTTTTGCCGACATTTTCAATATCATTGGTCCGAATCGCCTTTTGCGCATTGGTAATACGAGGATTTTCAGGGGTTACTGACCCATCAAAGTATTTCTTCAGCGTTGCGACTCCTGAATTAATCCAGAGCAGGGTCGGATCGTTGACCGGAACTAAATTAGCAGACGGTTCGATCGCGTGATCCTTCGATTTCCAAAAATCCAGCCACATTTGGCGTACTTGGGCACTTGTTAATTGTTTCATCTTGTATGAATTCCTTTCTTATTTCGAATTATTTTCAAGTTCCTTGACATAGTCAATGGCAATCACTAGCGAGATAACCAGGTCAGAATAAACCTCATCATAGACCTGAATCGTGTAGGTTGAGGCCAGTTTAAACCACTCCTGCGAAATGCGGGCAATGACCTGGCCGTCATGCAGCAGTTCAAAATCCATATCCCAGAAATTGCCTTGGACGGTGATGCCTAAATGATCAATACTGTAACGAGGCTTGAAAAAGGTCATTTCTTTTCTAATAGTAAAATGCTGACCGTTTGCCATACTGACATCAAAGGCAGCAGGGAAAGCAAACACCCGTTTTTCAATTTTACTGACAGGATTTTCCGCCATGTCCTTAACAGTAAAAGTCTTAGGAATCTTAAAGAGGCTTCCCTCTACTTGATAGCAGTCTATTCCCAGTTCATCACTGATGGTAAATTTACCGGCCATAGACCACATTTTTTCCTTAATTTTAAATTCTTTTGCCATACACCTGTCCTTAAACAAAGACAAGTCCATCAAACGAAGGGCGAAAAAACCGCGGTACCACCTTCATTCAATGAACTTGTCATTCTTATTTTCGTATTCAATTTAACAATCAAGCAGCAAGATCTCTCGCTTTGCATAGCTCGCATCAACCGCTATTTTTCTGGGGCAAAGAGGTGAAAAATCAATTCTTGATAGGTCAATTATACTGTCTTTTGCAGCATTCGTCAATCCTTACAGATTACTCTGCCGCTGTTGTTTCAGCATTTGTCGTTTGGTCATCGGCAGCTGTTGTTGCATCATCGCTTGAAGCTGCTGTTGTCGTTGTTGAAGCAGAAGAGTCACCTTCGCCTGCTGTGGCATATTGTGAGAGAATCTCACTGAACGCCTTGTCTTTAACTTTGACATTAGCTTTTTTGAAGGCCTTGCCGATAACAGCATTGCGGAAATTAGTATCTGCCAGTTTTTGGTTGATGATAATTTCTTTCAGGCGCTTTTTATAAGCTTTCCAGTCAGCATTTTTATTTTCTTTCTTAGTAACCTTGACAATGTAATAGACAGGCTTGTACGTTGAAGAATCGGCTGTTGTAATAACATCAGACACACCGTCTTTGTCAAGCGCAAAGGCAGCTGTCAGCACCTGACTCGGAAGATCTGTCGAACCTGAGTCAAATGTATACTCTGTTTTATCACCCTTAGTATTATCTTTGGCGATTTTGGCAAAGTCTGCTCCGTCTGCTTTGGCATCTTCTAAGACAGATTTGGCCTTGCTTTCGTCATCCAGCTGGATAATCTGAGCCGTTACTTCCGGCTTGTAATCCTCATAAGCCGCCTTATAATTGGCATCTGTCAATTCTTTTTCAGCTTCTTCTTTCACCGCATATTCCAACAACTTTTCAGAACGAATTTGTTTCTTGTAGGATTCTTTAGTATAGCCGCGGGATGCCAGGATACTTGAGAAAGAATCTCCGTAATATTTTACTGCTTCGTTATAGGCTTTGGTGACTTCTTTGTCAGAAACTTTGTCTCCGTATTGTTTTTCAAAGACTTTTGAAATGACCAGAGACAGCACAGCTTGTTTCGAAGCGGTTGACTCTTTAACTTCATTATAAAAGTCTGAGACAGTGATGGTGTCACCCTTCATCGTAATGATTTTGCTGCTTTGTGATGTTTTGGAACAAGCCGCCAATGTGACAACAGAAAGCAAGGTCACAAGTCCTGTAACAATCGTACGTTTTTTCATTCTTGATAAACTCCTTTTTGTCATTAACCCTTTCATTATATCATAATTTCTTAAAGATGACTTAATCGGGCAGTTTGGCTTCTTTAGTGTTCTTACGAATCATCAGCAGACCGTCGCCAAGCGGCAGGAGACTGGCCGTCAGGTCAGGATTTGTCAGGGTCGCATCAAATAATTTCTGCAGACCGCGGTAGATAGCTCGTTGACTGCGATGAATCTCGTCCAGCGGCTTTGTCACATCGCCCCCTTGAAAAACATCATCCAGCACAACAAGACCGCCGACAGCCAAATGCTCTAAAACAGCAGGTAAAAAGACAATATACTTTGACTTTGCCGAGTCCATAAAGACAAAATCATAAGTCTCGTCAAGCTCAGCTAAAATATCTGAAGCCTCACCTTCAATAAGGCGAATCTGCCTGCGGCTGTCATAGTTGGCAAAGTTGTCCTTAGCCAAAGCAATCATCTCAGGATTGCGGTCAATCGTTGTGATTTTGGCCGAAGGAGCACTTTCAGCCATTAAAAGTGCTGAAAAACCAATAGCTGTCCCGATTTCCAGAATTTTTTTGGGCTGCAAAACCTGCATCAGCAGCCGAAAATAGGCTGATGTTTCCGGCGGGATGATCGGAATATTTTCAGACTGTGCAAAATCTTCCAATTTTTTTAGAAAACCTGTATTCTGAGCCTGATGTTCACGCATAAAGCGAACAACTTCTTCTTTTACTACAGGCCGGCGCATGTTGCGGTTGGCATTTTTACTGTATGTTTTAACCATGATTTCTATTATAACAAAAATTCTCTGGGCAGTGCCAGAGAATTCTTTCTTAAAGCTCTCCCAGCAGAAGCAAATCTTTCAAAGTCTCAATTTTACGATTGACAGCTGAGTCAGGCTGATGGAGATTGATAGAGTGGATACCGGCATTTGCTGCCGATTCTGCATCCAGCCTGCGGTCCCCGATATAATAGACTTGCGATTTGTCCAAACCATACTTATCCACCAGATAGCAGATTCCTTGAGGATGAGGCTTTCTGGCAAAACCATTGGCAGAAGTAATGACTTCCGTGAAAAACCGATCAATCCCTAAGCGCTCAAGTACTGATTGTGTTGTCGCTCCCTTGTGGGTATAGATGAAATGCCGGATGCCCTTTTCCTTGGTTTTCTGCAGAACCTCTTTAGCGTAAGGCATGAGGCTGATCATATGGTCACGTGCTTCTTGCTCACGATTAAAAAAAGCCAGCAATTCGTCAAAAGACAGACGGTGTTCAGCTGCTAGCTTTCTTAACAAACTGCCGACCGATTCTTTAATAATATAATCCATAACCCAGTCCTCATCAAAGGGCAGACCATAGAACTTATAAAGCAAGATTAAAACCTCACGAATGGCTCCATAGGACTCCACCAGAGTCCCGTCAAAATCCCAGATAAATGTCCTTTGTGTCATATTCTTTCCTTACGATGCACTCCTTTTTCAACTAATTCTTCCAATTCTGTCAGCCGTTCTTCAAAGACCTTAAAGGCTGCATCCAGATAATCACCCTTGGTCATATCAACTCCTGCTTTGGCAATGACATTAAGCGGGTAGTCTGAATTTCCCGCCTTGAGATAACTAAGGTATTTGTCCTTATCTTCCTGAGTGCCGTGCACAATTTTATGTGCCAGATAGCTGGCGGCTGCAAAGCCTGTTGCGTACTGATAAACATAGAAATTATAGTAGAAATGCGGAATCCTTGCCCATTCAAATTGAATTTGAGGATTTTCTTCTTTGGCTAAGCCATAGTATTTCTCATTTAAATCGGCATAAAGATTATTCAAATAGTCACTGGTTAATACCTCACCGGCTTGAGCGGCCTGATGGATGCGCTGCTCAAACTCGGCAAACTGACTTTGCCGAAAGACTGTTCCCTTGAAACCATCCAGATAATGATTGAGAATGGCAAAGCGCTGCTTGTCATTTGTCACTTCTTTTAAAAGTGTCTCCGTCAGAATATTTTCATTGGTGGTTGAGGCAATCTCAGCCAGAAAAATGGAGTAATCTCCATAAACATAGGGCTGATTCTCACGGGTAAAAACTGAATGGATAGAGTGTCCCGTCTCATGAACCAGCGTAAACAAATTATCCAGCGTGTCCTGCCAGTTGAGCAGGATAAAAGCATTGGTATCGTAAGACCCACCGGAATAAGCACCTGAGCGCTTGCCTTTATTGACCTGAACGTCAATCCAGCGTTCTGTAAAAGCACGGTGCACGCGTTCTGAATAATCTTTGCCAAAAACTGCCAGTACTCCCTCAGCTTTTTTTAAGGCTTCATCATAGGTGACACTCATATCCATCTCTGATAAAGGCGTGTAAATATCATACATTTTAAGATCATCAAGTCTTAAAATTTTCTGGCGAAGTTTAACATAGCGTCTAAGCAAGGGCAGGTGCCTGTTAACAGCCTTTAGTAAGGTATCATAGACACTTTCCGGGATAAAATTCTCAGCCAGAGCGGCCTCACGCGCACTTTTATATTTTCTTGTCTCAGCCTTAAAATTATGAACCTTGACGTTGGTCTCTAAAGTCTTAGCGTAAGTATGCTGAAATTGCTCATAGACGCTGTAATAAGCCTCATAGGCAGCCTGTCGGACCTTACGGTCCTTGGATTCCATCAACGTAATGAAATTGCCATGTGTCAATTCCACCTCTTGGCCCTCTTCATCCAGAATCGTTGGAAAAACAATATCGGCATTATCCAGAATTTCAAAAGTTTCACCGGCCGAACCGAAAATTTCACCGGCAGCAGCCAACAATTCCTCTTCCTTGTGAGAAAGGACGTGCTCTTTTTGCTTAAACAATTTTTCAAAGAAATGGCTGTAGGCAGTCAGCTGGGGACAGTCTGCCAAAAAATCCTGATACTTTTCTTCAGACAGCAGCATGAATTCAGGTTCATAAAAAGCAAAGGTCTGGCTGAATTTTGCTGCCAGAGCTGTCGCCTTAGCCTGAAATTCCTGATATTTGGCTACCGTCGTGTCTTGGTCATTTTTCATGGAAGCATAGACATAGATTTTTTCCAAACGGCGGCTCAAAGTCAGATAACGTTCAGTAATCTCCAAAAGACTCTGACCGGAGTCAAGAAGATGCCCTGCCTTAGCCTTAGCTTTTTCAAACTCTCTGCCGAGTGCTTGATGCTCGTTTTCCCAATCCTTATCGTTTGAAAAGACGGTTGTTAAATCCCACTGGTATCTTTTCTCAATATGCTTACGATTATCAGACATTTGCTTCCCCTCTTTCGCTGTCATTACCAACCATTTTAACATAAAAAGCCGGCGGATAGAGTTTTTGGATGTTTTTATTTTCTTGGCTGCGATAATATTGGAAAAAGGCTGTATAGAAGTTTGATAAATCTTGAGTAATTTGGCAAAAACCAGTTTCGCTGTCAAGCGGTCTGACCTGCGAATAAAAAGCCGCCATATCTAGGCTGAGCAGGTTAGTTCCTTTTAAATAGGCAGCTTCTTGTCTTTTAAGCCAATGAGGATTGCGCCCTGCCAGCTGCCTTTGAATATAAGTCAGGAGCTGCTGATCCATTTTGACCTGATAGAAAGACATCTTCTGCTTAATAAAAGGCAGGCGCAGAAAAGCAAGAAGATTATCGTCAAAGCGACACTCTTCTGCCAGATAATGAACATGTCCGTGCCAATCTTCATAAATGAGATATTTCAGACGCAGGCAGCGCCTATCCAAATCTAGCTCCCAGAGATGAAAGCCCATATTAGCCGAAAAATAGAGCAAATCTCGTTGCAGGCTGGTCAGCGTTTGGTTTAGCCAAAGCTTTTTCCCCAGCAGCCAGCGGACCTGACAGCCATGTTCTCGGTAAGCTTGTGTTCGCTCATGCAAACGTTCTTTGGACAAGCGGCTGCATTGAACTTCCAACGCTAACTTTTCATTAACCATAAGATCTGCTATCTGTCCTAATTCGGGCAGCAGCTTTTCCACTTCAACTGAAGAAAATGCCGAAAAACTTTTATACAGTTCTGCTTTTAATCCCAAGTGTTCTGCTGATTCATTCTCACTGTAGAACCGGCAGTTTTGAAGACTGATGTGAGCAAAGTGCGGCCGCATAACGGAGCCATGTCTAAGGCGTACTGCCTCTCCGCAAGCCGGACAGGTAAAGCGCTGTTTGCGAGGAACAGTTTCAGCCAGATTCACGAGCTTTCCTTCTTCATCAAATGCTGCTAACATAAATGACCTCCTACTTAGTTATACGAAAAGGAGCTGACCCTCAGCTCCTTTTTCATTTTATAAACCTTGCTGCTCCGACAGCTGTCAGCAGCAATAAAAAAGCTGATTAAGGTATTAACCAGCTCTCAAAATTCAATTTTATTGCCGCTTATCTTTTGCAAAGCTTCTTTATAAGTTTTATAAAAGGTTGGTGCCGGTACCTGTTTCTTTTTGCCGAAATCATAAAGGCATTGACATACAAAAAACAAGTCGGGCAGATTGTTATGCAGGGTTATAATCGTGCGGCTCAGAATATTTTTAGCAAACATGCGTTTCATAAGCGGTGCAGAAAGCCGGATGGGCAGTCGGTAGGGCAGCAATTCGTTCCGATAGTACTTCAAATTTACCCCTCTGCTCTTTACAATTTTAGCAGTTTCACGAATAGCTCTGACAGCTTGAGAAAGCGACTGAGTTGAGCTAATCATATTTTCAGCTGCTTGACTGGGATTCTTAAGATCGGCATGAGCAGCTATGGTGGAGATAACACCGGCATTAATGGCCATGTGCAGCCAAATCCACTCCAGCATATCGTAAGGCTTTTCCAGCTGGATCTGACAGCTGGAAAAGAGTTTTTCTAAATCCGTATAGTTGGAAATCCCAGCTTTGTCTTTCTTTTCCAGCATAAAATGATCAAAGACACAGGCAGTTAGCTGCTTGTCAGAAATTCGTCCCCCAGCTACGGGATAGCCCAGAATATAGTCACGTCCTTTCATCAGCTCATCTAAGGAATGCCTATCCTGCCAAATCCCACACGCCAGCAAAATCGTACCGGAAATCTGATTTTCCTGCAGGTAATCGATAGCTTCCCTAATCTTTCCTTCAGGGAGACTGACAAAAATAAAATCATAGGCTCTTTGACGTTGTTTTTGGACATGGTAAAGATCCTGCACATGTAAGCCTGTCTTACTTTTTCTGCCGTCTAAGAGGTCTACGTCCAGAGCAGCAAGCTTTGTTCGACTGCTGCTGTCACGAATATAGTGCTCAACCTGATGACCTGCCTTTTCAAATAGATAACCGTAAGTTGCTCCGATAACGCCTAAACCGACGACTAAGATCTTCATGTGCTTTTTACTTCCTTTCTGTGACGTTTTTGAGTATGACTATACCAGACTAGAACCAGCAATAAACTTAAGCTTTGAGCAACAGCCACTCTCACTGCCATCAGCTCATCACTGCCGGATTCTGACAACACATGCAGCAAATTGACGCTGCTGTTATTGATAAAATGCGCCATCATCGCCATATAGAGACTGCCGGTCAGTTTAGTCATGAGTGCAAAAGTAAATCCTACTAAAGCAGAGGCTGTGACATAGACTATCGTCTGAACAACTGTTTGCACCAGCGTTGTCTCGCCATCAATCAAACTTCTGATAGGAGCCATCACATGCCAAAGGCCAAAGAGGATTGAGGACAAAACAGCAGCCATGATAAAACGATACTTTTCTTCCAGCAGTCTTTGAAAAAGTCCGCGAAAGATGCCTTCCTCCATAATGACATTAATGATATTGCCAGCTATGCAAAGCAAAAAGAAAATGGGGGCTGCCTCTTTTTCGATATTTTTATCTACATTAAAAACACTGACGTAAACCTCTAACCCTTGGAATTTCCCTCGGCCAGTCAGCGCAGCAATTTCTGCACCGTAAGCCAAAGCAAAAACAGCAAGGCTAAAAATCAATCCTCTTAGGAGATTCTTCCCAATACCTCGTTTAGAAAATCCCAGCTGCCGCAGACTGAAACCACGGCTTTTAGCTGCCCAAAAGAGAATTGCGATCCCGGCTAATTTATGAACAAAAGCCTCACCCCAGACTGTCTGATCGGTCCGCAAGACAAGGTATTCCAAAATACGGCAGGCAAAACAAAGACCATAAATCATCAGAATAAAAGACCACAATTTTAATTTAGAGTTAGTAACCATAAACCCTCCGCTCTTTTAACGGTGCTGACGTTTTTGAATCAGCTCATTGATTTCCTTTGCTTCCTGATTGAGATCAAAAAGATCCAAAACTTGAGACACAGCATACATGATCAACCCAATCAGAACCAGCATCAGCCACTGATTCCAATTGAAAACAAGTCCCAAAAGGCCGGTCAGACCCTCTATCACTGCTATATCCAGCAAGGCCTGCCAAAGAAAAGAAGTCAAAGCTAACCAACGTGTTGCTAATATCGTGAGATGAATAAGGATATTTAAGAAGAGTACCTGAAAAATAGAGACCAGATACAGCCAATGTGCCCCTAGACAGAGCGCTACTAAGGCGACTAAAAGCAGGGACAGCCCTGTGGTTGCAAAAACATTGATAAACCATTTTTTCATCTGTCCTCTCCTCCTCTTAAGGTTTCCTTGACAGCCTGCAAGTAACTGCGATTGACAATCAATTTTTCGCCATTATCCAAAGTTGCTTCCATGCGGCTGTTAAAGAGCGGACGCATACTTGCCAGCCGATCGATGTTGAGCAGACAGGATTTACTGATTTGTACAAAACCATACGGCTCTAGGCCGCTGCTCAGCTGATAAAGACGCAAGTCTGTCTGGTAAACCGCTTGGTTCAGATAGACAAAGGTTTTTTTATCAACACTTTCAATATAGTAGATATCAGACACGTTAACCAAATATTCTTCACCATCCAGATAACAGCTGAGCTGCTTATCAACGGACTCTAAAAAACGAAGAATGCGTCTGACCAATTCATCTTTTTGCCTATAAGTCAGATGGACAGCTGTATCTTTAACAGACGGGTCTTGCTTGATTGTTAATTTCATAGTATCACCTGCCATTCATTATAGCATAGCCCCAGCAGCAAAAAAATCCCATATCCACTAAGATACAGGATAGGGCAACTGAATTACAGCCTTTCTGTCAATCGGATAGCTAAAACAGTGTGCAGGCAGCCGTTTGTGATGATCTTGCCAAACCTTTTAAATGGGCTATAAATCCGATCATTCAGCCTCATAAATGCTGTATCAAACAGTCGTCTGCCTGGCTCCTTTAAGCACAAGAATCGTTTATTTTTAATTTGTCTGCAAACTTTTTGACAAGCCCTTGTCATAGTAGTATAGTTACTCTATTGACACACATAGGAGGTTATTTATGTTTCTCGCCTTAAAAGAAATGAAACATGAGAAGGTTCGCTATGGGATGGTTATCGCCATGATTACCCTCGTCACCTATCTCATCTTTATCATGACTAGTCTGGCTTTGGGTTTGGCTCATGAAAACACTGCGGCTATTGAGTCTTGGAAGGTCAAAAGTATCCTGCTCAATGATAATGCCAACACAACCTTGCGTCAGTCACTCTTGACTAAGGAACAGGTAAGTCCTTACAGCAAAGATAAGGATAAGGCGCAAATTGGTGAAACGACTGTAATTTTGACAGCTGACGGCGCTGATAAAAAGGCTGCAAATTTTGTTGGGATCAAGGAAGATCAGTTCATTGCCCAAGACATGGCCATTTCCGAGGGACGCCTCTTTAAAAAGAATTACGAGGTTGTTGTCGACGACTCTCTGGCCGAGGACGGTTATGATGTGGGTGACAGTATCAAACTCAACGGCTCTGATAAAACCTTTACCATTGTTGGCTTTACCAAGGGTGCCAAACTCAATATTTCTCCTGTTATTTACGGACAGCTCTCAGACTGGCAAACCCTCAAAGGGACAAAAGATTTTGCGGCCAGTGCCATTGTCTCTAAAGATGCCAACTTAAAGATTGACAAGAATGGTGTCAAATCTTACACAATTGATGCCATGATCCAAAAACTGCCGGGCTATTCCGCACAAAATGAGACGTTTATCTTTATGATTGCTTTCTTGATGATTATCTCTTTGGTTATCATCTCGGTTTTCCTTTATATCATTACTATTCAGAAGGTCAATAATTATGCGGTCCTCAGAGCTCAAGGGGTTCCTGCCGGGCGTTTGATGAGCGCTACACTGGCTCAGTCCTTTTTATTGACTGTGGCCGGACTTGTGATTGGGATTGTCCTGACAGTTGCGACCGCCATGGCTATCCCTAACAGTGTCCCTATGACCTTCCAGCTGGATCTCTTATCTTTGGTGTCAGTTGGCATGATTGTCATGGCTCTGCTGGGATCGCTCATCCCGATTCGCATCACCGCTAAAATTGATCCTATAAGCATCATCGGAGGTTAAGCATGGCAGTTTTAACATTAAAACAAATCAACAAATATTTTGGCAAAGACAGCGCCCGCGTTCACGTCCTTAAAGACCTGAATTTCAGCGTTGATAAGGGGCAGCTTGTTCTGGTGTTGGGACCGTCCGGCTCGGGTAAAAGCACCTTCTTGACTATTGCAGGCGATCTGCAGACACCGGACAAAGGCAGTATTTCAATCAATAATCAGGATATGCTCAAGCTGACTCCTAAGCAGCGGGATAATCTGCGTCTCAACAAGATTGGCTTTGTCCTGCAAAACTATAGTCTGGTTCCTTATTTGACAGCTATGGAGCAGTTTCAGCTGGTCGACCGCATCAAAAAAGAGTGCAATATCAGCTCAGATGATCTGATACAGCTCCTCAAACAGCTTGATATCTACGCGTTAAAAGATAAGTACCCCGACCAACTCTCTGGCGGTCAGCGGCAGCGCCTAGCTATTGCTCGGGCACTTTACACCCAACCGGAAGTTGTTCTGGCTGATGAGCCGACGGCTGCACTGGACAGTGAGCGGGTCAAAGAAGTCGGTAAACTTCTAGCTGACCTGGCTCATCAAGGTGATAAAGCCATCGTCATTGTCACTCATGACAGCCGTCTGCAAGCCTTCGCAGATGATATCTACCATCTCAGCGACGGCGTTCTGGAAAAAGGATAACTTTAATAGGCCTGAAACAGTCATCTATCGAGCACATAGATTCATTACAGCCTCCCAAAACTAAATTCTCTCTAAAGTTTCATCATAGAATAGTATCACTTTTCGTTTTTGTAAGATGATATAGAAATGAGCGAAGCCTAATCTGATACTTCCTGATGTAGCAAAAGAGGCAGAAACATTGAGTTTCTGCCTCTCGGAGATTTTGAGACCTAGGCTCAAAATCTAGGCATGGAATTCCGAAGGAAGTCGCTGCCGTCCGTGCTACCTAAGGAAAGTATCATAACAAAATATTACTTTTTGAGAAAATAGACTTTTTCTTCAATCTATAAGGAGCTTGTCAGCTCCTTATTTTTATTATAACTTGCCGGCTGCTGCATGATCCAAAATCAGTGTCACATCAGGGTGGTTCTGCAGAATGCTGGCCGGCAGATCTTCTGTAACCGGTCCTTTAACCATGCGGGCAACAGCATCAGCCTTTTGACTGCCGTAAGCCATGAGGACAATTTTTTTAGATTTCATAATAGAAGCAATCCCCATGGAAATAGCCTGAGTCGGAACATCTTCTGGCTTATCAAAAAAGCGGCTGTTGGCTTCAATAGTACTTGGGCTTAAATGGACAATATGGGTTGTGCTGTCAAAAGCAGTGCCCGGCTCATTAAAACCGATATGGCCATTGCGGCCGATGCCCAGAATTTGGAAATCGATAGGATTTTCTGTGATAAGCTGGTCATAGCGCTTGGTTTCTGCCTGCAAATCAGCTGCCAAACCATTAGGCAGAAAGCTTTCCTTAAAGGGCTTAGCAGCAAAGAGATGCTGCTGCATGAAATAAGCATAACTTTGTGGATTTTCTGCAGATAAACCAACATATTCATCAAGATTGACAGACACTAAATTTGAAAATTCTACCTTAGAAGTTCGTATTTCGCGATAAAGCTCCAAAGGCGTGCTGCCTGTCGCCAAACCCAAAGTTTTGGCGCCGGCTTCTATCTCTCTTTGCAAAAGTTCAAAGGCCTTCCTGCCTCCTTCTGCTTGATCTTTAACGACGATTATTTTCATGGCATCCTCCTTAAAAATGGTCTATACAACTATTATATGGTATAGACCAATTACTGTCAAGCTTTGCAGCCGATGCTAAATAAATCACAATTTTATTATCTTACCGAAAAAAAAGACCAAGACAGCAATCTTAGCCTTCTTTGATTAGAAAAACAGTCGGCATTCTCTCAAAGCGAAAAGAGCTGGCCAATCAGGTAGGTCGCAAACATGGTCAAAAGACCGATGGAAACATTGCGGCGCATGGCAGGCCCGACCGGAGCATCTCCCAGACGGGAACTGACATAGCCGGTAATCAGCAGGGCCACAACCACGACTGCAACGGTTGCAATAATCCGAATATTCTCCGGAAAAAGCATGATAGCCGCAGTAGGAAATACAGAGCCGACGACAAAAGAAATAAAACTTGACATGGCTGCATGCCAGGGATTGGTAAATTCGCCAAATTCAATTCTATATTTTTCTTCAACCAGAGTTTTTATGGGGTTGTTAAGAAAGGCCTTGTTAACCAAAAGCTCCGCTGAAGTTTCGCACTCGCCCTTAGCCAGATAAACATTGTAGAGAGATTTTCTGGCGGCATCAGGATCGCTTTTGAGCAAATGCTCCTCGCGGGCAACAGCTGCCTGCTCCGTATCTTTTTGCGTGCTGACACTGACGTACTCTCCTCCTGCCATCGAAAAGGCTCCTGCCAAAATAGCCGAAAGGCCGGATAAAAAAACAATCCATAAATCAGCCTTTGCACTGGCAACACCGATAACCACACCGGCAATAGAAATAATACCGTCATTTGCTCCCAGAACACCTGCGCGCAGAATATTCAAGCGCTTTGAAAAACTATGTTCCTGTTCCATAGGCAACTCCCAACTGTTTTTCTTCATAATAATCTAAAACAAACCGGCAATCTGTTAAACTTTGTTGACCGCAGGTTTTTATGACATCACTTTTATCGATAATATTATTATACCTTTCATCTAGAATCATTACAAATCAAATTTACACTGATGACTGAAAATCTATCTCGTGTTATAATGGTAAGGCTGAAAAACGATTATTAGAGGAATACTATGAATACGACTGATTTTGATTTTGATTTACCTGAACATTTAATTGCCCAAACACCGCTCAAGCAGCGCGACAGCTCCAAGCTCTTGGTTATTGACCATAAGAGCAAAACGATGAAAGACACTCATTTTGATCACATTATTGATGAACTCAATTCGGGAGATGCCTTGGTTATGAATGACACGCGCGTGCTTCCTGCCCGGCTGCACGGAGAAAAAGCGGAAACTCACGGACATGTTGAGCTGCTGCTTTTGAAAAATACTCGGGGTGACCAATGGGAAGTCCTTGCTAAGCCGGCCAAGCGCTTGAAAGTCGGCAGCCGAATTTCTTTTGGTGATGGCCGTTTAAAAGCAACTATCATCAAAGAATTAGAACACGGCGGCCGCATTGTTGAATTTTCTTACGATGGGATTTTTCTGGAAGTTTTAGAAAGCTTAGGAGAGATGCCCCTGCCGCCTTATATCCATGAAAAATTGGCCGATCGTGACCGCTATCAAACCGTTTATGCCAAAGAAAACGGTTCTGCAGCAGCACCGACAGCCGGCCTGCATTTTACAGAAGAGCTGCTGGCTAAAATCAAAGCCAAGGGGGTAAAACTCGTTTACCTGACCCTGCACGTGGGACTTGGAACCTTCCGCCCTGTTTCAGTTGATAATGTGGAAGAGCATCAGATGCATTCAGAATTTTACAGTCTGTCCGCAGAAGCCGCCCAGACGTTAAAAGATGTCAAAGCAAAGGGCGGCCGCATTGTGGCTGTTGGTACAACGTCGATTCGCACTCTTGAAACCATCGGCAACAAATTTGACGGCCACATCCAAGCTGACTCCGGCTGGACCGATATTTTTATCAAACCGGGCTACCAATTTAAGATTGTCGATGCCTTTTCTACAAACTTCCACCTGCCAAAATCAACACTGGTCATGCTCGTATCAGCCTTCGCCGGACGCCAGTTTGTCTTGGACGCTTACCAGCATGCCATTGACGAACACTACCGTTTCTTTAGTTTCGGCGATGCCATGTTTGTTAAGTAAGGCTAAACATAAAAATCGGCTCTATAATTGCTGTAGGTACAGAAGTTATAGAGCTTTTTGAGTACAAAAAGTCACTGCCTATTGTCACCTAAGAATAGTCTCTAAAGACTATATTTTGGAAGCAGAGTTGATTATAATTGAAATTTGCTGTGAATTATCAGAATAATTTTTACAATATCTCATTATCTCATTACTATTTTTATTTTATTAAAAAACCTAAAATTCATTGCCAACTGAACATAATTCCGCTAAAGTAAGTACCGTCAGCTGAAATAAAGCGATAAATACAAAAATAAAAATTATCGGAGATGATTAGAATGCAATCTGTAATTTTAGGATTAGTTGGGCTCGTTTTTGGAGCATTGGGACTTGGTCTGCTATGCTATAGTTTTTCAGGCAGCTGGATGATGACCATCGGCGGTGCCATAATCGGCGGACTTTTAGCCGGATTTGCTGGGTATTCTATCCACACCCCTATTTCTTGGTTATAATTTTCTGTGAAGAATAACTGAGATTAGTTTGAATGGTATTGCTTAAGCAGTTAATCGCATTTGATATGATTGTTAGTCCCGTAACATCAGTTATTTGGCCACTCTGTCAGGTACAGTGGATGATAAAAATAATCCGGAGTTTGGGACAAAAGTCTCAAACTCTTTCAATTTCAGCATTAGATAAAAAAAACAGGTACTTCATCTTTGGAGTACCTGTTTGTGTTTTCAGTGAACAGTCAATCAGCAATTCTCTAACTGGTTTTATCTTTATAGGCAGTGTTTATGCAGTTATTAGGGAGTTATGATATTTTACCCAAACAGCTTAATTGATGCCCCGAATAGCCACGGAAGCCGGATTGGTCTTAACGCTAATGTCATCAATCAGCCAAAAATACAGTGTGCTTCCATCTTTCCCAGCCAGCGGAATGACCTTCCGGCATTTTTTCCCTGCTATCGAAACATTTTCCATATTCGGGTAAGCAGAGCAGCCCCAAGCATAAACCGATTGAAATTCCGGAAATGTCCCTTTCTTTTTCAGAGATTCCTGCAGATCCGATCGCAGCGTCTTTTCATCGGAGTATTTCTTATGAAATGAACAGTTCAGATTTCTTTTGCCAATGTAATAGTATTTCCCATTCTTTTTATACATTTCAGTACTTTCCAGTTTTGGGCATAGATAGAATGGATTTTTTGCTTGGGAAGGGCCTTTTTTAACTGATTTTGGAGCAGGTGCATAATAGATGACACAGGCCGAATCCTTGTTTTCAAACCGGTAGATTTCCTTATAACGATTAGAAGAAACTTTCGCCTTTTTGAGAACATCTTCTATATGAGGATAACCCTTGGTAAAAAGGTCTTTAGTATAATTCATGGTCGCCAGATTATTGCCCTGAATCGGCTTGGGTGACGAATTCGTCATCATAGTCATAAACAAAGTACCATAAAGTAAGACATAAACGACTGCAATGGCCGCAGCAAATCTTTTGGCCGCAATGATTTTCGAATGCTTCCTTAAAAGGAATATTACAAAAATCCATACTAGGATAAAAAGAACAAGAAACAGTATTCTTTGCTCGTTCACCGTTCGTCCAAAATTCATGCTGATAACCACACTTAATAACTGTAAACCAATTATTAAAAGGCTCAGTCTTAGACCGGTGTGAACCTTGTGACTTTTTTTCATCATAACCCCTAAATCTAACAATGAGAGCGGAGCAGACACACCTGTTTGGCTCCGCCGTCACCCATAAACCGCTGCAATCAACACGATTGCTAAAAAATCAGGAACTTAACAGCCATTTGATTTTGTCTCCTGCCTTGGCACGACTGATAATCACCGGCAGGACAAGCAATCCCTTAAAAATTCAGCAAGCTGCTCTGCCTAATATACGGAAAAAGCGGCAAAATTTTACCCGCCCCTTTCCTTTCTTTTGGCATCTACAATTCATTAACAATGTAATCTTTTGCATTCATGGCAGCGTGACGCCCTGAATTAACATTGTGAGCGCAGGCGGAACCGCCCAAGGTAATGGTATAAACACTGCGGTACTGCATGGTGCTGTCCATTCCTGAAATGTAAAGGCCAGGAATTTTTTCAAACTTCTCATCAATAACTTCAAATTTACGGTTAGAACCGACACCGCCAATACCAATCAGATTTGACGGATCCAGCCGAGCGATATAAAACGGTCCTTCTTCAATCGGAATCAGCATGTCCGCATCCTTGTTGAACTCTTCATCCTTGCCTTGGTGACAATAGTGATTGTAGCGTTTCATCGTATCAGCCACTGTATCTTTGGGCAGGTTAAAATGCTGTGCTAAATCTTCAATGCGGTCTTCTTTATACAAAGAATTGCCGTCATTGGTCCGAACAGCTTCTGCCAAAATTTCCTGAGCATTTTCAACCCCTTCGGTAATCTTATCATAAATAGCCTGATTGAAAATCTGATAGGTGTTTTTGGTTGAGTGGATAGCCATTCTTTGATAGAGCAGATTATATTTCTTAACATTTTCATTGACCAGCCGCACGCCCTCTTGGTTTACCCATACAACAGGACCGCCGGATGGCAGGGCCATAAAACCGTTAATAGGATCAATGTACAGGTGCACACCTTCGTGCGGCAGCGCCATGATATAATTCATCATGAATTCCGGTGATTCCAAAAGCATGTCCTTGGCACCCAGAGACATGGCCATCTTATAGCCGTCACCAGTATTACTTGGCATAGAGCAGTAATGCAGGTTTTCTGTTTGCCAGCCTTGCTTTGCAATCAGCTCTTCGCTGTGACCCACACCGCCTGTAGCAATCAAAGTCGCCTTGGCATTGATTTTTAAAATGCCGTCTTTATTTTGAGCATAGGCTCCGCGGACTGTGCCATTTTCATAAATCAGGCCCTGAGCGCTGGTTTCCAGCAAGAATTCGACGCCTAGTTTGTCAGCGTGTTCTTTCATATAAGGAACATAGCCGACAGAAGCAAACCCGCCTTTATACCAATGGAAGGTCGGAAACTGACAAGTTCCGTGGTAGTCATCCACAGATGTCAGCTGAACACCGTGATCCACCAGCCAGTCAATATTGTCAGCCGAATTATTGACAAGATCAACCCAGAAAGAACCGTCTACACGGTATTGCCCCAGCTCAGCTTCCCGCGCAATGATTTCTTCTTTATTGGCGTGAATGCCTGCTGCTTTTTGCATTTTAGTATTGATGCCAAAAATCCCCTCAACACCGCCGCCGTTACCGGCAACAAAAGGCATCTTTTCAAGAACAGTCGTTTTCAGTCCCAGCTCACCTGCCTGAACAGCAGCTGCCAATCCTGAAATCCCTGCGCCAATAATCAGAAAATCAGTGTTTATTTCCTTATCAATTTTTTCAGGCGCTGTTCGCCACTCGCTGTAATCATCTGCAGTAGCGGCCTTTGAAGTTGCTGCAGCTTCTTCGGAATTGCTGAGCGAGCCAGAGACTGACTGATGATACTCGTCAGTGTTACCGCCGGCCTGAGCAATCACCTCACCAACAGCTTTAACCAAGCCTTTGGACGTTGAAGTCGCACCGGAAATCGCATCAACCTCAAGGGTCTGCTCTCCAATCATCTGCTGTGTTAAACGCTTAATAACAGTGTCCTCTAAACTATCCGGAATAATTTCCTTTTGTGGATTAATTTCTGCAAGTTTGCCGTCTTTAATAATAATTTCGTAAGGCGTTGTATTGCCTTCATAGCCTTCTGCAATCACCTTATAAGTTCCTGATTTTAACTGAGCCATGATAATTGTTCCTTTCAATATAATATAAAATAACCTCTAGCCAATTTTTACAACCGGCTTGATGACAGAACCATTTGCAGAATCTGCAAAAGCTTGATTGATGTCTTCAAAAGCATAATGTTTTACCAATTTGTCAATTGGAAATCGGCCTTGCTTATAGAAATCTACCAAACGCGGGATAAACAGCTGAGGCACAGCATCACCTTCAACAACACCAATCAAAGATTTGCTGACAGACATAATTTCAGCATGAATATCAATAGGCATCTCCGGTGTTAAGCCTACGACAGCCAGTGTTCCCATAGGAATTAAAGCACGCAAAGCGGCACGCACAACAGCAGGTACTCCTGTTGTGTCAAGACCATAGTCTGCTCCGCCTTCTGTGATTTCCTTAATGCGTTTCTCAAAGTCTTCTGTTTGGCTGTTAATCGTATGCGTAGCACCCAGCTCTTTTGCCAAAGCTAAACGGTTATCGTGAATATCTACCGCAATAATATTGGCACAGCCTGTTAGCTTAGCTCCCATAACGGCTGACAGCCCTACAGCTCCCGCTCCGTAAATAACGATGGATGTTCCAAATTCAGGCTTTAAACGATTTAAAACAGTACCGCTGCCCGTTTGAAAACCGCATCCTAAGCCTCCCAGCAAGCTAAGATCAACATCCTTATCTACCTTTACAGCACTTGTTTCTTTCACAACGGAATAAGTCGCAAAAGAGGCCTGTCCAAAGAAAGTAGACAACTCTTGGTTCCCTTGCTTTAAAGGTGTTGTCCCATCCGCAAACCGTCCGCCAAAATTTAACAGTCCGCTGCTGACACAATTGGCCGGATGTCCTTTTAGACAATTAACACAGTGATTGCAGTAAGCAAAGGATAAGACCACATGGTCCCCCGGCTTAACACTGGTGACAAACCTTCCCGTCTTTTCCACAATACCGGCGCCCTCATGTCCCAGCACCACCGGATAAGGTGTCATACCAATGTCTCTTCCCAAAGCATCTGTATGACAGATTCCGGCAGCTACGACTTTAACTAAGACTTCATCGTCTCTAGGTTCTCTCAGTTTTGCATCTTCAATCCGCAAGGTTTCCCCTTGCTCATGTGTTACGACAGCTTTTATTTTCATAGACTTCACCTCCTGACGCTATTATTATGAATAGGCGCTTCCTGACGCAGTCTCCTCCTTTCTCCATAAGTTTGTATGCGTTTTCACATTAAGTGTATCATTTTCTCTTATAATACTCAATGAATAATTGATTGAAACCGATAAAGACTGAAACACTTAAAATTACAATTACTGTTTCAAATATTTTTTGAAAAAAGCAATTGTCTTTTGCCAAGAATCGTTTGTATCTGCCATAACTTTGCTGTTTTCAGTCTTTTGGTAACGATGATTGGGCTGTTATAAAAAACCTCAGCTGCTCACGAGCAGCTGAGATTTTGTCTGTTAATTGCGGTTGACGCGATGCCATTCATTGATAACATAGGCTATTTGGCAGAGCTGAGAATAGCCGACATCGTTAATTTCATCGTTTTCGGGAGTTGTACCCCCCAAACCGGCGGTATAAAGTGCGATCAAATAAGGTGTTTGTTCATAAACAAGAGCATCAATATTAAGAGCTTCACGGACATAACCCGGTTTTTGGCGGATGTCGATGTCTGGAAGATAGGTTTCATAGTAAAGCCCCGGGAAAGACTGTCCCAAATAGCCAAGGATATCAGCGTATTTATCCTGATGCTGCCAAAGATGATCCAAAACCTGGATGTAGTAGTCTGTTGTCGTTTTATTGCCCTCTTGGTCAATCGTTTTAACGTCGCCTTTAGATGTACCATAGCGTTTAAACATCGGATAAACCTTATCAAAGCCTCCGAGAGCCTTAGCCATGGCATAGGCAGGGGTATTTTCGGAATAAATCAGTGAGTACTCCTGCATTTCAGGAATAGTCATATCATCACCAAACTGATTGCGGTAAGCCTGGTATTCGCCGATATATTCATACTCAAGGTCTGTAATATCATAGGGCTGCTCTAAAGAAAGCTCTCCTTTTTTCACAGCATCCACTGCCAGCATATTCAAAGGCAGCTTATAAGTTGAACCCGCAGTCATTGGCTGCGCTTCATTCATAGCGATCACTTCACCGCTTGCTGTATTTTTATAGGAAAAAGCAACGCAGGAATGGTCAATTCCTCTTTCATCCAGATAAGTCTGAACAACCTGCGGAAGAGTCATATTGGCATAATCATAGCGCAGACCAATAGCGTCCATCGTTGCTGCGTCAGCATCCATAACCGCTTGTTTTTCTTCTGCTGTTTTTTCAACAACCTGAGGCGGCGTTTTCTTTTCTTTACTGTCATTTGCTGTTTCGCTGGTCTCACTAAGACTGGATGACGTTTTCGTTGATGAAGACCGGTTTTGCTTCATGATATTTTTAGATTGAAAGAAAAAACTACCCAATAATACTACTAAAGCAAGAACCAGTACTGATACAATTAATTTTTTTCGATTCACAATTTTCTCCTGACCCTACCATTATAAAGGACTGACAGTGAAATGACAAGACTATTAAAAAAATTTCTTTAGTATTTCAGCTGCTTTTAATCAGGCAAAAGTTTCACTCCATGCAACTGTGCTCAGAAAAACATTAAATCAACATCTGTTACTGCTGACTTCAGCACCTATTATGAATAATAAAAAGGGGCTGAGGTAAAATGCCTCAGTCCCTGCTAAATAATAGCGAAAAACTATTTTGCTGCTGCATAAAGTTCAGCAACCTTGTTCCAATTGATTACTTCAAAGAAAGCTTTGATATAATCCGGACGAACATTGCGATACTTGAGATAATAAGCATGTTCCCAAACGTCAAGCGCTAAAATTGGCTTTAATCCCTGTGAAATCGGGGTATCTTGGTTGGCTGTTGACATTACTTCAAGCTTGCCTTCTGCGTTTACAACGAGCCAAGCCCAGCCTGAACCAAAGCGTGTTGCTGCTGCCTGAGTGAAGGCTGTCTTGAAGGCTTCAAATGAGCCAAAAGCATCATCAATTGCTGCGGCTACTTCTGCAGTGATTTCTGTTTTTTCCGGTGAAAGAAGCTCCCAGAAAAGCGCATGGTTAAGGTGTCCGCCGCCGTTATTGATAAGAGCCTGACGGATATCCTCCGGAATTTGTTCAACATCAGCCAAAAGCACTTCTAAATTTTCACCAATTTCTGGATGTTTTTCAAGAGCTGCATTAGCATTTGCCACATAAGCAGCATGGTGTTTATCATGATGAAGGGTCATTGTTTCTGCGTCAATATAAGGTTCCAAAGCATCGTAAGCATAAGGAAGATCCGGTAAAATAATTGCCATGTCAATTACCTCTTTTCTTTTTTAATACACCCTCATCATACCGTAAAACAATAGAGCTTACAACTATTCTGCTCATTGCCTTTCATGTACCATTTTCAAAATCGCCATATCAAACAAATAGTCCTTATCATAGACACCTCTTTTAATGTGATAATCCGCATCAATAAGATAGACCATGGCCTTTTTAAGAAAAGACAGCGGCAGGCTGCGGCTGTCTCTGACAGCAAATTTAACTTGATAAGGATTGACCCTTCGGCCCATAATATCGGATAATTTCGCTACCATCTGCTGTTCTGTTTTTCCTTGACCGCCCAGTATTTTAACCTGTGTAAACATACGAAACTGGCCCAGCATAACAGCAATCAGTTTGATGTCATCTTCTCCCTGCAGCCGCAAATCCCGAATTAACTCACGCGCCTCATCTACCTTCCCCAACAAAACCAGCTGGGTCAGATCAAAAATATTATCCTGCAGCGTTTTAGGAATGGCCTGACGGATATCTTGGCTGGTTACCCGGCCGCCTGCTTTATAGGACTTCAGGAAGGTCAGATTCTTGTTTACCTCACTAAAATCAAAACCTGACTTGGCAAGCAGCTCTTCAAAAACACCAGACTCAAAAACCAGACCTTCCTTATGGGCCCGCTTTTGAAAATAGGTTCGAAGTTCCGCTTCCTTTAAAGGATTGGCTTCAAAAATCTGAGCATCTCGCTTGAGCAATTTCACTAAACGTCTCTTGCCATCCAGCTTCCCGGACGCGCAAAGAATCAGCTTTGTACTCGTAATAGGATTGGCTAAATAAGCTTCCAGGCGCTTCAATTCTTTATCATCAAGATAAGACTTTTTAGCCGTTGTAATATCGGCAACATTATCAAAAATGACTATTTTCTCATCAGCGAAAAAAGGCAGACTCTCCAAATCCATTTCAGCATCCTGATAAGCCGTTTCAGCCATATCAAAATAAGAATAATTCAAATCACTGGGTTCAAAACCAATTTGATTTAAAAAGAGTTCTTTCATCTGGCTGTACTGCCCAAAATCTTCTCCGGTTAAAACCGTAATGGGAGTAAGCTCGTCCTTTTTTAAACGTTCAATCATTTCTATAGCAATCATATCCTTATTATAGCAGAAAATAGCAAGGAGTATGACCTTCAGCTAAAGGCAGAAGAAAAAATTCCAAAACGTACTGAGACAAAGACTTAGGATCCCCTATTCAGACTGTCAGTTCAGCCTTACTGTTCAAAGCCTGCTTTATTGACAGTTTATGAATGTTCAGCAGACAAAAACTGCCTGCTGCTCAAACTTTCCAGATAAAAAGTAAAAGACTTGGGCAAACTGCTCCAAGTCTTATTAAACGGCTTATACTTACTGTTGCTGATTCGTCGGTGCCTGCGGCTGTACAGGTGCAGCAGGCTGAACGGTTGGCTGCTGCGGTGCCTGTCCTTGATAAGCATTAGGCGTTTGCGTTGGCTGCACAGGCTGTGCAGGTGCTTGATAAGGTTTTGTCGGCTGACACAGCAAAATAGTATAGAAAATATTTGCGAATCCAACAAGAACAAATACAATAGCACGCAAGAAAGGCACAAGCAGAAGCAATGAGAAGACTGCTGCTCCTACTGGAATAAAAATAAGTGACCAGTGAAAACCAGCATCACGCAAGCGGCGAACAGAAATAGCCAAGTTCGGCACTAAAATGGCCAAATAAAAGAGAAGAACAATAACTGTAAGAATAATAATATCAACAGTAAAAAGATTTGGTGTCGTATCAACCATTAAGGAATCAATGTCTCCATTGTAAACCCTTCCCAAATATTCATAATAATTGAAATAATAAATGGATGTAATCGCAGATGCGAAAGGCATTACAAGCAAGACATTGCACAGGACTGCCCACCAATAATCAGTTCGGCTGGTTCGACCTGTAAAATTGACATAGTTCGTCCAGAATTTTTTATAAGCTGTAAACATAGGTAAACTCCCTTACTATTTTTTACTCTATCAGAATACCACAATTTCAGCAGGAAAACAAGAACACCTCCATTTCCCTACTCGGGACGCAGCAAGCCTGTCACAGAATATTCAAAAGCCACTTCTTCCTACAAGATCAGTTATGATTAAAAATCCGGCAGCCCATTTACCAGTAAAATCGGCTTCAATCAACAAAGACACCATTAGAGCACCGGCAGCAGTTTTATCTTTATTTCACCGTTTCAAGCGTCCAGTATCGGATTCCTTTAAAACGAAGAGCGCCCTGCTGGTCTGTCCGATAAATCTGACTTTTAATTTTAATCAAACGCCTCAAAGTCTCCTGATGCGGGTGCTTGTAGCGATTGTTTTTTCCTGCAGAAATAAGGGTTACTTGAGGCCTGATCTGCTTTAAAAACTTAACAGAAGAAGAGCCTTTGGATCCATGATGTCCTGCCTTTAAAACATCAGCTGTTAGATGGGGATAGGCTCCAAGCAATCGTTCTTCCCCTTCTTTTTCCAAGTCACCTGTAAAAAGAAAGCTCAGATTTAAAAGTTTGCCATAAAGAACCACAGAATCATTATTCCCCCCATCTCCTGTTTTAAAAGGATAGAGTACCTGCAGCTGACTGCCCATGATAGGCAGGCGGTCTCCAGCTCTAAGAACAGCTGCTTTAAGCTGCAGCTTTTTTAGTTTTACTGCAAAATTCTCATTAGCCAAACTGCCCGGACTGACTAAAACCTGTCCGATTTTAAATGTTTTTGCGACAATTTCTATATCGCCTATATGATCGCTATCTGTGTGGGTGAGAACCAGTTGATCAATCTTACTAACACCGCGGCTTTTCAAATAAGGAATCAGGGTTCGCTCCGCATTAGCACTGCTTGTGCGCTGCTGCCACTCAGCCGGCTTAGCAAAAGGCACTCGGCCTCCTACATCAATTAGAATTGTCTTCCCTTTTATATCCCGCAAAAAAATGCTGTCGCCCTGTCCGACATCAACCATGGTAACCTCATTAGTTAAAGGATTTTTTGCAATCAAAAATGATAAAGCAAGAAAGGCAGTCAATAGAGCGGCTAAGAGCCTTTTCTTTCGATAATCATGCAGCAGTGCCATAGTCAGCAAAATAATCACTAACAGCCACAAAGACGGTTTCCCCAGAATCAAAGGACGGCTGAAAATCTGATTGATATAAACAATAAATCGCTCTAGCATAATGAAAAATAAATTAGCATTTACCAATACTATAAAAGGCGATAAAAGGAAGACAATCGTCAGAACCGGCAGAATAAGGCCATCAAAAACAAGGGAAAAAACCGCTGTTAAAAAGACTGAAAGAGGCTGAAAACTGCTAAAATACCACATCAGAAGCGGCAGTACACCCAAAGACAAGGTCAGCATCTGAGCACCCCATCGCTTGGGCTGGGACAAGTGCTTAAAATCAATCATGCTTAAAATAAAAGCATAGGCAAAACTGAGCACTCCGCCTGCTGTTAAGAGAAAATGCGGCATGACAAAAAACATCATAAATAAGGTCACCGCCAAATTATCCATCTTGGTAAAGCCGACATTGGACAGATTATTCTGCAGCAGACTGCGGACAACAGATACTGAAAAACCTGTCAGCCCGGCATAAATCAAAGAAAAAGGCAGCTGCAGCCAGTTCATATAATCCCGTCTCACACCTAAACGCAGACCCAGGTAGCGAAAATTACCGATAAAAAAGCCTACCTGCATGCCTGATAGTGCAAAAAGATGGATGATCCCCAAACTGGTATAAATGTCACTCATTTCATCAAAAGACCTATCCAAATGACCAAAAAGCAGGCCGGTCATGTAATGGCGCATAGGAATCGGGAACTTTTGACTGACAAACACCAAGAGCCGCCGCCGCTGCTCATGCAGCCTATCAAAAAAAGTTAAGCCTTGCTCGGGCCTTATTTTTTCTATTTTTTCAACATTCACCAGGCGGTAGATCTTTTGTGTTTTTAAGTAGCTGCGATAATCAAACCCGCCAAAATTCCGTGTCTGCTCAGCTTTATGCACATCAGCAGCAACCTTAATAAGACTTGTTTTCCAGAGGTTCTCAAAGTATTGCTTTTCTTTCTGAGATTTTAAGGTGTAAAAGGCTTGATAGATGCGATGTCCTGATTTGCCTTGAAAACTAAGGCTGTCGCCATTAATACTGATAGTATCCGGAATAATTCTGAGCTCCTCAACCTGCTTAGGAGCATTTTGATAGTCAGATTCTATTTTTTGATAAGACAAGTAAAAATAAAATCCAAAAAACAATAGGAAGAAGAAAGTTCTTAAGCAGGTTTTTCGGTCATACTGGCTAATGAGGAAAATACCGCTTAAACAAAGCAAAAGAGCTGTTATGAACGAAAAACGATAGATTAAAAAATAAATCAAAATAGTTAAAAATGCTAGATACACAGGCTTTAACGGTAATTTAATCAACACTCACCATGTCTTTCAGTTTTTCAAAGGTTTTGTCTCCAATGCCGGAAATATTTTTCAGATCTTCTATGGACTGAAAACTGCCGTTTGTCTCACGATAATCAATAATGTCCTGCGCCCGTTTTTCACCGATACCGGATATGGTCTGCAGATCAGCAAGGCTGGCTGTGTTTAGATTAATCTTATCATTTGCTGCGGCCTCAGAGCTGCTTGCCTGACTGGCTGCTTCTTTCTGAGGATTGCCAACGACACTGATGTTTTCTCCGACTGATGCGACGTAAATAACAGCCTCATCCTGCAGCTTTTGCGCAAGGTTGACTGATTTGCGGTCTGCTTTTTCAGAAAAACCGCCGGCCCTCTCAATAAGCTCATTAACTCGGCTGTCAGCCGGCAGGCGGTAGACTCCTTGGTTTTTTACTGCACCCTTGACATCAACCATTATTGTTGAAGCTGCTTGCGCCTTCCTTTTATTTTTCGAATGGGCTGGTACACTTGTTGCTGAAAAAGTCTGCTCCTGTGACTGCGGCCAATTGCTTTGTTCCTCTTTTTCGCTTGAAGAAAGAAAATAAAAACCCAGTCCCAGAGCAGCAAAAACAGCGACTGCCGTAAGAAGCCACTTATTGTCTCTGAATTTATCCAGCATTTCTTCTATCATATAATCCTCCTTACTTCTTTATTCGCAGAATAAAGAAAAAACCTACCTTAAGGTAAGTTTTTTACATTATTTTAAATTTTTTTCCCGATGTTTTTCAGGATTCCAGACAAAACTTGCAAACCAAGAAAAGATATAAGTCAACCCCAGTATAACGACTACCAACAGCATCGCAGGCAGGCGGTAAATCAAGCTCCACCAGCTTGGACGGCTGTCATCCTTGAAAGATGCAGTTTCGGCATCCATCTGAGCAAATTCTTTTTCAATACGATGCGAAACCTTTTCAATTCCGTCGTCATTCATGCGCTTGATATCCGAAATATCAATAGGATTTCCAAAAGTCACATCAATCCTATCGTGCTTAAGAAGACCCTTGATTGAAGTAGGACCGGCATAGGCTGCCGGCATGATTTTGACCTTGCTGGTTTTTGCAATAACAGCAACACCTCCCTTGACATCAGAAGAGTGGCGGCTGCCGCTTGGAAACATAATAAGAGAACGATCGCTCTTTCTAAGCATTTTCACAGGATAGCGAATGGCTTCCGTTCCCGGATTTTCCCGATCAATAGGAAAAGCTCCGCACATGCGAATCCACCAGCCAAAGGCACGATTTCTAAAGAGTTCCTTTTTGGCCATGAAAATAAATTGCTTGGGACGAGCTGCAAAAGCCAGAAAAATAGGATCCCACAGCGTACGGTGAGGCGCCACCAAAACATAATTTTCATCTTGAGGCAAAAGCTTATTCCGATGATGATAGTGAATGTTGCCGTTAGCTGCCCAAATTAAAAAGACCAGCAGAGAGCGCAGATACGTGTAAAGCACTGAAAATTCTCCTTTATTTAAGATACAAAGGGCGTGAAGAAAGCGAGAAGAAAATAGAACCCTAGCGCCATGCGCTGGCGCATCAGGCAGGCTGTCTTTTTCTCGACGCTTTTAGCCCGTATTCAATTTTGATAACACAGTAATGATTTCATTATATCAAAATTTAACATTTTTGACAGAAGAATTATTCCAGAGCTGCCATTTGATTTATCGTTAAACTATTTGTCAGACTTCTGAAAAATTATTGCGTATGGCAAGAATTTCAACACCCGTGTCAGATTGAAGCGACAGACAGGGCATTATTTTTTTGCTATAATAATTCCTATGAAAACTCCTCTTTTAAAGAAAAAAGAGCGGATTGATCAGCTCTTTTCTACCGATGTCAAAATTATTCAAAATAAAGACGTCTTTTCTTATTCTATTGACAGCGTCCTGCTCTCTCGTTTTCCAAAATTTCCCGCCAAAGGTCTGATTGTCGATCTTTGCTCAGGCAATGGAGCCGTCGGACTATTTGCCTCAACTAAAACCAAGGCTAAAATTGTTGAAATTGAAATTCAAAAACGTCTGGCTGATATGGGCCAGCGTTCAATCGAGCTCAACCAGCTGCAGAGCCAAGTCAGCATGATTAACGACGACTTAAAAAATCTCATGAACCATGTTCCCCGCTCCAAGGTTGATCTTATCCTTTGCAATCCGCCTTATTTTAAAGCAAGCGAAACATCTAAAAAGAATGCCAGCAAACATTACCTTTTAGCTCGCCATGAAATCACAACTAATCTTGATGAGATTTGCCGCATCAGCCAGCAGGCGCTTAAAACCAAGGGACGGCTGGCGATTGTACATCGTCCTGATCGCTTTCTTGAAATCATTGATACTTTGAAAAGATACAAGTTAGCGCCAAAACGCATCCAGTTTGTCTACCCCAAGGCTAATAAAGATGCCAATATGCTTTTGATTGAAGCCATTAAAGACGGCTCTCCTGATGGCATGAAATTTTTACCGCCTTTGATTGTCCATAAGGATAATGGCGACTACACCGATGAGATTCATCATATTTACTTTGGCAGGGAACACAAGGCCTATATGTATGTGCTTGAATGTGCTGACGGCAGTCTCTACACCGGCTATACAACCGATTTAGACAAACGCTTAGCCACGCACAATGCCGGCAAAGGCGCCAAGTACACTAAATCCAGGCTTCCCGTCAAACTCCTCTATTATGAGACCTTCAATCATAAAAATGCGGCTATGAGTGCTGAAGCCAAATTCAAGCGCAAAACACGTCAGGAAAAGCTGGATTATATCGCAAAACATACTAAATAAGACTAGAACAGGCGCACTACGCCTGTTTCTTTCTTAATTGGGTACATCTTTTCCAGAAAAATTTTGAAAAAAATGCACTCACAAAATCAGAGGCCTAAACGTGAACGAGTTTTTCCAGCGCACAAATTATCACATAAAAAACCTCCTGAAACACATGTTTCAGGAAAGTTTGCCTATTTACCAGTCACCCTTATTGCGAATAGTGAAGCCGCTTTTCTTTTCAGAAGTCATGAAAAAGAAGATAGCCATCAATGATTTTTATCTTTCTTTATCCACCTGACAATACCAGCAATCAGCAATACTGTTATTAAACCACAAGCTATAAGTGCTGCTGTACTGGCAACTGTCCCAGATATAGCATCAATTCTATATAGCAACCGCATAATTGAAACGACTGTAAGTATAATCAGCAGCGAGGATTCAATTCTAATCAAGGAAGTCAGTTGATTGTCAACTGTTCGTAAAAAGCCAGGAAGCAACAGTAAAGTAATAATAATCAAAAATAAATTAGAAAATGTTTCTTCTCCATTATTAAACGGCCAAATCATTAATAAATTAACTATAACATTTAAAGATGAACAAAAAATAAACGACCATTTTTTTGTCATTATCTATATACCTCAAATGATTGAAAATACTATCATCAAATCATTTTAATCTAATGTTGCTGCACCGTAACCTATCATTCCACCTGCAGCAGCACATGTAAGTAAATAAGCACCGCCGAGTCTCCATCTAGCTGCCTGACAAACTATAGCATAGCAGACCAACTCCTAAAGCTCCAAAAACCAGTTCAACTAAACCCAAAATTATGGATTGCATTCTGAGCATCTCCAATCTCTTATTCATTTAAATTGGTAAACTAGGGGCTGTGATTGCAAGTCCGGCAAATCTGCCAGCAAGCACAGCACTAATTACACCACCTGCGATAGCACTGGTAATACCAAGTATCAAACCGCCTCCGTCTGATTCAGAAAGATAAGCGATATCCACTGCCACAAAATCATCAAGGAAATAGTAACAAAACCTCCGATAGGAGGAGACTTCATCACTTTGTTACCATGTTTTTATTTTTTATTTCTTTTATTCAAAATAATTCGCCCTATAATTGCTGATATAGCACCGATGATTATAAGTACAATATACTTCATAATTAATCTCAATCGCCTCCCGTTATTAAATACCAACTTCCGCTTGCAACGGCACCGTTAATAATACCTGCTGCTTCTGTTTTTTAGTGTAAAATGCTGTAGATACAAAGGCCGAGAAAAAGAAACAGGCAAATAAATGAAACAATAATATGTTTACTGCGGTAAGAAATAACTGCTAAAGCACAGAGAACCAGCATCAATAGAAGTCCAGAAAATCTTTCCATGACATTGTTCTTCCTAATTCTCAGAATGCTTTATTTTTGCCATAATCATGATACCAGCGAAACTCTGAATCAACATCACAATAAAAATAATAAGATTCATATATTTAAAAGGAAAGATTATAGGAATTAACAGCATAAAAGGTAAACTGTCTAATAATAGATGCTGTAATTTTTTTAAAGACATAAAATCACTCCTTATCTTTTAGATCCAAGCTGGAAGTCCTGGAAGGTGAGTTGCCAGACCTGCGAGGGCTGCAGGAACACCGTACTTTACCCCAACTGCAATAGAAATACCACCTGTTTCCGGTGCGGCTAATGCCGCTCCAACTCCAACCCCAATCCCAGCAAGTGCAGCCAAGATATATCCTTCTCCATCAATTTCAGAAAGTTGGTCTGATTTTAAATTTTCAAATCGTTCAAACGCTAATGAGTTCATAAAAACAACTCCTTACCACATTAGACCCAAGCTGGAAGTCCGGGACAATGAATTGCCAATCCTGCAAGAGCTACGGGAACACCAGCTTTAACTCCAACTCCAATAGAAGAGCCAGCTGTTTCTGGTGCAGCTGCTACCGCAGCAACTCCAACTGCAATCCCAGCAAGTGCAGCTATGACATATCCCCCACCATCAACTTCTGAAAGCTCAGTTTGACCTACTGCCTCAAAGTTATCAAAGGCCGCTGAATCTAATGTTACTGTGTTCATAAAATGTCCTCCTAAAATTTCACATAAGCTTATCAGCTTACAAGTTTTTTATTTTCACAAGATTCCTAAGGAAGCATGAAATGTTTCTAAAAGTTTCCCTGTGAAAACTACACATCTATTCTAGTGCTTAATTTTCTCTTATTCAAGGGAATTTGGCTTATTTAATGAAATCGATAATAAACCATAAAAAAAGAGCAAATTTTCAGACTATTTTCTTAAGCTATTAACTTAATTTGAAATTTATCAAAAAACTCTCCTGAAATACACGTTTCAAGAGAGTTTGACTGCTTATCTGTCACCCTTATTGCGAATGGTGAAGCCGCTTTGTTTTTCGCTGGAAGTACGATGCGGACGTTTATTGCTCTTGTTTTCAAAATCCTTGCGGTTCTTGTTGGATACGCGCTTGAATTCACGGCGATTCTTATCTCGATTGCGGCCATCGTTGCGGCTGCGCCGGCCTCCGCGGCGGTCATCACGGCGGCGTCCGCTGCCGCCCTTGCCGCCGCCAAATTTAAAGGGTAGCGGCTTTTCTTTGGCAATTTCGACCTTAGGCATCATTTCCGGATCTTGAACGGTCAGAGTCAGGATATACTGCGCCAGCTCTTCCGATGAAAATTCAGCAGCTAATTTTTGAGCATCATCTGTGAATTTTTCAAAATTAGAACGGATTTTATCATCTTCAAAGTCACGTTCAATTTTCTTAAGAGCAACTTTCTTAGTAGCACGAAAGGCTTCCTCGGCAGTAGCCGGTTTCATCCCCTTCATGCGTTTTTTGGTCAGATTTTCAATGATTTGCAGGTAGCCCATTTCATTTGGAGAGACAAAAGTGATGGACTGACCATGCTTGCCGGCACGGCCCGTGCGGCCGATCCGGTGAACATAGCTTTCTGGATCCTGCGGAATATCATAATTGTAAACGTGGGTCACACCTGAAATATCGAGACCGCGTGCAGCCACGTCTGTTGCAACCAAGATATCAAGGTTGTCATTTTTAAAATCACGGAGCACACGCAGGCGTTTCCCCTGATCCAAATCCCCATGAATTCCTTCTGCACGGTAGCCGCGCAGTTTTAAGCCGCGAGTCAGCTCATCTACCCGGCGCTTGGTGCGGCCAAAAACAATGGCAAGATCCGGCTGCTCTACATCTATAAGGCGGGTCATGGTGTCAAATTTTTCCTGTTCCTTGACACGGACATAATATTGGTCAACAAGATCGGTTGTCAGTTCCTTAGCGGCAATTCTGACATGCTCTGGATTTTTCATAAACTGCACGCCGATGCGCTTAATAGCCTCCGGCATGGTTGCTGAAAATAAGAGAGTCTGACGTGTCTCCGGAACACGGTAGATAATTGCCTCAATATCCTCTAAAAAGCCCATATTAAGCATTTCATCGGCTTCATCAAGGATTAAGGTTTCAACATGATCCAGTTTAAGCGCCTTGCGCTTAATCAAATCAAGCAGGCGTCCCGGCGTACCGACAACAATATGGGCACCTGATTTCAGAGCTTTAATCTGCTTTTCAATACTGGAGCCGCCGTAAACCGAACGCACCTTAACACCCTTTTCACGGCCAAAACGAAACAGCTCTTCCTGACTTTGAACAGCCAGCTCACGTGTCGGAGCAATTACAAGCGCCTGTACCAAGTTGCTGGCAATATCAATCTTATTTAAAGTCGGCAGGCCAAAAGCCGCTGTTTTCCCGGTTCCTGTCTGAGCCTGACCAATAACATCTTTTCCTTCCAAAGCCAGAGGAATAGTCAATTCTTGGATAGGTGAGGGCTCAGTAAAGCCGGCTTTTTCAACAGCCGAAAGAATGTCTTCTGTTAGGTTTAATTCTGTAAATTTCAATGGTTTCTCTTTCTAAAAGGCAGTGCGAAGCTGCCTCATTAAACTTATTAGTATGTGCAACCTAATTATTATAACATAAATAGCATAAATTGATAGTTTTTTATTTTAGAATGAAGCAATAACACGTTTTCAAAACAAAAACCTCCGGAAAGTGACGCCGTCTTTACTGCGCTGCTTTCCGGAGGCCTGTTATTAAGCAAAGAGAACATAGCGGCGAATACCGCTGTAAGATACATAGCTGAGCCATTGATGACCGTCTGCGGTCAGAACCTTATCGTAATTAATGCTTTCACCTGCTCTAAATGTGAATTGGGTCGGGCTAGACATTTTAGCTGCATTTTTCACACTGACTTCCTTGGTAAAGGTATAGGTACCTTGAGCAGGAAGATTTGGTTTTGCTGGTGCCGGCTGACTGGATTGGCCGCCATTCTTTGACGAAAGTACAGCTATTGGAGCATAACGGCGAATACCGCTGTAGGATACGTAGCTGATCCATTGATGCCCGTCAGTTTCTAAGACCTTGTCATAAAAGACCTTATCTCCCTTATTAAAGAAGAATTGGGTTGGGCTGGACATTCTGGCTTCATTTTTAACATCTGTCTTGGCTGTGAAAGTGTAGGTTCCGGAAGCCGGAAGAGTTGACTTAGCCGGTGCTGATGGAGATGGCTTAGCTGTTTCAATAGTCGTTGCAGCAGTTCCGACGCCAATCTGCTGACCGCTGCCCAGCAGGTAGTAGAGGTGAACATGATATTTACCAGTGTTATTTTTATGTTCGCTGATTTTTACAGTAACCTTATAATTGCCATCTGCTGCTTTGGCTGCCTTATACCAAACAATATCATCCTGACCGCTTTGATCTGACCAGACAGGAACTCTGACTTCTTTAATGGTTTGATTGCTTGAAACCTTAGAAATCAGAACATCAAACTGCTGAGCGGTCTTATTTTGAATGTTAATGCTGCCGGCTGCTTGCGGAGCTGCTGGTTTTGGCTGCGGTTTGGCTGGTGAGGTCAGTGAAGCAATAACCACATAGCGGCGGATACCGCTGTAAGAAATGTAGCTGATCCATTGGTGATTATCCGCAGTCAGAACTTTATCATAATAAACTTGGTCACCCTTATAAAAGGAGAATTGGGTCGGACTGGACATTTTAGGCTGATTTTTCACATCTGCTTGCTTGGTAAAATGATAAGTTCCGGAAGCCGGAAGAGATGGTTTCGTATCTGCAGGTTTTGGCACTGCAGGTACAGAAGACGTTACCCCGATTGGAGCGTAGCGGCGAGTGCCGCTGTAGGAAATATAACTTAACCATTGATGTCCGTCAGTATTCAGAACTTTGTCATAATAGACCTTATCTCCCGCATTAAAGAAGAACTGGGTTGGACTGGACATTTTAGGTTGATTTTTGACGGGCGTTTGTTTTTTAAAGGTATAGTTGCCTTGGGGCGCAAGAGAAACTGCTGAAGCGATTGTCGTTTTTTTCACAGGCTGCTGAACTGCTTTGACACTGACCTTACTGCTAGTGCGAGCTGGAGTGCTGACCGAAGACTTGCTGCTTACAGGAGCAGGCTTTTCTACTGTCTGAGCAGCAGGTTTAACCTCGCTTGTCACAGCAGAAGCTTTGACTTCGCTGACTGGTTTTGAGGAGACAGCAGAAGGATTTTCAGGAGCGGGGTTAACAGCAGTGCTCGTGTTAGCTGCAGGAACCTCGGCTGTTTGCATGTTGGTTTCTGCTTCAGCTGTCCTGACAGGTTCATTTTCAGGCTGAACAGCAGCAACTGATGCTGTCTGACTGTCTTGATTAGCTTCAGTTTCAGAAACAGCTGGCTGAGTCACCGTCGTTTCAGCTGTTGAAAGCGGACTTGTCACTTCATCTGCAGAAATATTTTGAGCACCCAGAAACAAGAGACAGCCAATAAGAACAGAAGCCGCTCCAAACGAATATTTACGGATTGAAAAACGCTGTGCCTGATGATCTAAATAATTTCTTTTCATGATTTTCTCCTTTTATTCACTTGAATATCTGCGAAGGCTGCTGCTGCTAAGCAAAACTGTCCAGCTTTTTAAGAAAACAAGTTTTCAAATCATTTTTTACAACTTAATTGTAACATAAAAGAAATATAATGCAATATAAACGTAATATAAATGAAATATTGTTTGACCTAATCTCACCAATAACAAGCAAGACTAAAACCTCTGTACGCTTTTGCAGCGCTCTTTCTCAGCGTGCTCATCAGTAGAAGAACCTTTTTAGCCACATGTCACTAAATAAAAAACCGAAACATTTGTCTCGGTCCTTTATTTAAGACACATCAGTGTCCTTGTTTCTTTTGACGGTGCTTTTCTTGCTTTTGCTGATATTTAAGAGTTTTTGCAGCATCGCGTTCCTCTTTGCTTTGCGATTTGCGCTCTTTTTTCAGGCTGTCATGAATCTCCTGCATAGCCATTTGCGCTTTAGTCGATGTGATATTCCAAAAATTAGACACAAACTCTAACGATTGAGGCGCTTTTCTATGAAATTAACTATCATATAAAAATAAGCTAACAATCTATAACTTAAAAAAGACGGAATATCTTGAACCAAGAATTTATCATACAAAATGTCTGCTGCTAAGGCTGTCTGGAGAGATTGAATCTGACCAGCAGCACGGCTAAAGCCAAACTGACTGCAAATAAAATAACAATCAGCAGCTGACTGTCTGCTATTGCCGGCCAGCTGAGCAAAAAACCTGCCGCCAGCACTCCCAGAAGAGCAATGACTAAGGACTTGGTAAAGCTGTGGCTGGTCTTATTAAATTTTTGAATACCGTAAATGCCAAGCAGCAGCAGAAAAATACCCAGATAAAGCAAGCAGACAGCAAAACTGTTCTGAGCCTCCTGACGCTCCAGAAAACCAAGCGACACTGTCACAAAACTCAATCCAAAAAAGATAGGATAGTGCCAGTAAATCAAACTATTAACAGCATATTCCTGCGTTTCCAAATCCAGCATGTGGTCAATCTCCACAATATAGACCATAAAAAGACTGGCAACAGAGACAAAGATTAAGAAAGATGACAAACCAAGGTGATTGGGAGCAAAGTAATCTGCAATACCGATAATCATTTCACCAAAAGTGATGATAACCAGAAGAGACAGGCGCTCAGCAAGGTGAGGAAAACTGACAGGCGTAACCCGTTCGTTGATGACTTCCGTTTTATTGTTTGCCAGAATTCCCGGCAAAATCCATGTTGCAATTACACTGACTGCAGCAACGATTAAACCAAACCTGTAAGGAAGAAATAAGGCAATCAGCAGTCCCAGCGAACGGCTGCTCAAAATATAAAAAAAGCGTATAATCAAGGCTTTGTCTGCCGGATTGTCAGTCTTAAAATACTGGGTAACGTACTGCAGCAAAAGCAAAAAAGAAATAACCGCAAAAGGCCCGTAAAAATAAAGAAAGCTTCGATGATTAAACTCACCTGTTATCGAAGTTAAAGAAATCAAGAGCATGCTCATCTGCGCAAACATAAATAAAATATTGGTCAGTGAGTTTTTACCGAAACGGTTGGTAAAGACGGTCTGAACCATCCATGAATTAATCATAATCACCATACCGATGGCAAAAGCCCAAAAGGACGCAAAAGGAACAATTCCTCCATGAACATGGTGAATCAGAGCTGTCTCCTTGCTGATTCCATAGACAAAAACCAAGTCATAAAAGAGCTCTGTCAGTTCAACTTTTTTGTGCTTAATAAGTGCAGTCATAAATCCTCCAAAATAGTTAGTACCTTATCATCTCAGTCCTGCTGCTTAATCGGGCAAAAATCGGCTTAGTTCCTCAGCAAAATGAGGATATCTTTGCACAGCAATCTGCGAAAAATCAGCCATAATATCGGATAAGGTAATATTAGCCATGGCCTTTTCAGCCGCTTCTTGTATTTCTTGATATCTGGCAGTCAAAACTTCTTGAACACCACTTGCGATGACACAGTCGGCATTGGTATTTCTGTCTACCTGCAGCAGGGTATTATTGGCCGGCAGGCTGTCAAAAATATCTAACAGGGTAATCTCTGAACTGTCTTTTGCCAACCGTGGCTGAGCCTTGCCGCGCTGGCTGACAATCAAGCCTGCTCTTCTCAGGTTGCCCATGATTTTACGGACATTGGAAGCATTGGTTTGAACGCTGGCTGCAATCATTTCACTTTTTAAAAAATCAGGATTGTTGGTACAGGACACATAAACCATGATATGGATGGCATCGCTGAATTGTACGGACTGTTTCATTTTGCTCCTTTCTAAAATTAATTTTTTCTTGAATTATTATATCAGAAAAGAAGAAAAATGGTGTATATAATGAAAATACATCTACAAACTGTAAAGCTGCCGGCCGGCCTTATTATTGTTACATAACATAAACTGAACAAACCTGTTGTGTGTTCTCTAGGCAAAATCAAAATCAGCAGATTTATCCTGTCAAGACCGGCAGCGGATGAGATTTTTTAGCTCAAATTCATTTTGACAAAAAAAGAACTGAACATATCAGTTCTTAACTTTTGATGTAAGAATAATCAGAAGTTTTATCCTTAAAGATTGCTTTACATCTTTTCTTCCAATTCAACATCCGGATATTTATCAGCAAACCAGCGCAAGGCAAAGTCATTTTCAAAGAGGAAGACGGGCTGATCAAAACGGTCACGCGCCAAGATATTGCGGCTGGAAGACATCCGCTCATCCAGATCTTCTTCCTTAATCCAGCGAACAGTCTTTTTGCCCATTGATGTCATGACAACTTCTGCATTGTATTCGTTCTCCATCCGGTGTTTAAAAACTTCAAACTGCAGCTGGCCGACCGCTCCCAGCATATATTCACCTGTCTGGTAATTTGTATAAAGCTGGATAGCTCCTTCCTGCACCAGCTGTTCAATCCCTTTATGAAAGGACTTTTGCTTCATGACATTTTTAGCTGCTACTTTCATAAATAATTCCGGTGTAAAGGTTGGCAGCGGTTCAAACTCAAATTTGTTCTTACCGACTGTCAAAGTATCGCCAACCTGATAGGTGCCTGTATCATAAACCCCGATAATATCACCGGCAACGGCATTGGTAACATTTTCCCTGCTTTCTGCCATGAATTGAGTAACATTTGACAGTTTGACACTTTTGCCGGTTCTGCTAAGGTTCACTGACATACCGCGTTCAAATTCTCCGGATACAATACGGACAAAGGCGATCCGGTCACGGTGTCTTGGATCCATGTTCGCCTGAATTTTAAAGACAAAGCCGGAAAAATCCTTATTGAGCGGATCAATCACACTTCCTTCGGTTGTTTTGTGCCCATGCGGTTCAGGCGCAAATTCCAAAAAGGTATCTAAGAATGTCTGAACGCCGAAATTAGTCAGGGCAGAGCCAAAGAAGACAGGGGTCAGCTCTCCTTTTAAAACGGCTTCTCTTGAAAATTCATTGCCGGCTTCCTGCAGCAGTTCGACATCTTCTAAGACCTGCTCATAAAAAGGATTATTGGCAAAAAGCTTGGCTCCTTTGTCAAAATCCGCAAAACGTTCATCACCCTTATAGAGTTCTAAACGCTTATTATACAGGTCATAAAGGCCTTCAAAAGATTTTCCCATTCCAATCGGCCAATTCATAGGGTAGCTGGCGATCCCAAGCACATCTTCTAATTCTTCCAAGAGATCGAGCGGCTCTCGGCCGTCACGGTCCAATTTGTTCATAAAGGTAAAGACCGGAATGCCGCGATGTTTAACAACTTCAAACAGCTTTTTGGTCTGCGCCTCGATCCCCTTAGCCGAATCCACAACCATAACGGCTGCATCTACGGCCATAAGTGTCCGGTAGGTATCTTCTGAGAAATCCTCATGCCCCGGTGTATCAAGGATGTTGACGCGCTTGCCGGCATAATCAAACTGCATAACAGATGATGTTACTGAAATACCGCGCTGCTTTTCAATATCCATCCAGTCTGATTTCGCAAAGGTTCCTGTTTTTTTCCCTTTAACCGTTCCTGCTTCACGAATTTCACCGCCAAAATAAAGCAGCTGCTCGGTAATTGTCGTTTTCCCCGCATCCGGGTGGCTGATGATGGCAAACGTTCGGCGTTTTTTGATTTCTTCTTGTAAATTCATAAGTCCTCTTTTTAGTTAATTGTACACAATTCTTTGATGCTTATCAGAGATGCATTTTTAATGATAATCTCTCTGCTGTTTCCAAGCATACCAACCCTACTAGTATACTTAATTTTCAGCTTTTTTTCAATCATCTTCAAAATCCGGCGGCTGTAAAAAACAAAAGAGCTGTTTTAATCAACTCTTTTGTACATTCTTTAAAAAACGGCTGTCTTTTCCTTTACCCTTTTGAAAATCTCATCAATCAGGAGCAGCATGGCAATTAAAACCAGAGACACTGCTGTGTAGCGCACCCATAGAGCACTCTGAGTGATGAAAGGGGTATAGCGCAGAATCCCGTAGTTACCACCGGTTACTTTATTGACCAGAACCAAGAAGAGATTGAGCACCAGCGTATAAACAGTTATACTGCGCCGGCTGAGCAAGCGGCTGTCATAGTGACTGAGCAGATAAACCAAACCATTAACCAATAGCGCATAATGTCCGGCAATAAAAGAAAAAGCGGTAATATGGGGAAAATCATAGGCATCCATGATGGGATAGCCCAAAGCAAAAATGGCTCCGCTTGTCCCCATCAAAGCAAAATACTGTTTGAGCTTTGTCCTATCAGGCAGCAGCAACAGAGCAAACATTGCCAGCCTGCAGTGGTAGAGCGGCAGACTGTTGGAAAGCGGAACAGCCGCAAACCCATACCAGGCATAAAGAGCTATCAGCTGAAAAGCCTGAAGGAGTATAAAAGCCTTAGTGTAAATAGGATTTTGATAATACTTAACAGAAATATAAATCAATGCAAACAGCACTGCCATCATCACAAGATACCACAAAAGAGAAATCTCGGGCGGCTGAGTCTGCTGAGAGGTTAAAAATGCCTTCATCCTGTCCTTTCTATGTATCTTTTATAAAGGCTTGCGCTGATTTCTTAGATTTCTGATTGACTGAGCTCTTCAACCCTTTCTGACCTGCCGGACCTTTCGGACCTTTCATCAGGAAGGGCAAAATAGTTAAAGAGTAAAATCGTGCAGATACTAAGGCTGACACCGTAGTCTTCGATCATAGCTGTCAAAAAAGCGGATAAAATAAAGATAAAATGATAAAGAGTGAATTTCTTTTTCAGCGTCTGAAAGCCAATCATAATTGGAAAGAGCAGATAAACTAAAATGCCCTGACGCATGAGAGAGTCAACATAGTAATTCTCGTTAAAAATTCTGCCTCCGTTGGCATAGTGCAGATCCGGAACCCGTCTGGGCAGGAGCTTAAAACCGTAAGCCTTGATATAAGCATGAGCATTTCTCAAACGGCCGGAGAACATCGAATTTAAAGAATCAAAAACAGATGACTCAGGCTTATAAAAATACGACAGCAGAGTGCCAAGCACAAAGATGAGCAAAATAGAGCGAAAAACAACTTTTCCCGATACCTTATACATCATCAATCGCTTTTTAAACAAGGAAACTATCAGGATAACTGCAAAAGTAAGAAAGCCTGTCCTTGAATCTGTTATTGAATAGACCAGAAGACCCAGCATAATCAGCCACAACACTTCAGACAAAGGCACTGTTTTCTTACGCATGAGTGAAAAGTCATAAAACAGACTCATGATAAACATACTCAAAGAATTGGGATGCATAAAACCGTAAGAATGGCGAAGCAGATGCTTTGCAGGCCTGTAAAGAGTAGCATCTGGTATTTTGCCGCTGATATAAAAGAGCAAAACCCCTATGGCTAAAAGTATTTTGGCATAAAAAATAATCGCAACCAAATTAGACTGCTTAGGATCAACCGAAACCGACAGCAAAAAGAAAGACAGCAGGGAAAAATCCGGAACAAAATCTAACAGATAAAACTGATAAGGGAGCAAAACCAAGCAGATTGCTACCGCAGCTGCCGCAAATAGTTTTTCCTTTGACAGCCTTGTTAAATAAAGGTGCCAGATAAAGGTCACAAGGCTCAGCAGCAGAGAAAACATACTGAACCCTATATAAGAATCCTCCGGCACAAAGCGCTTGATAAAATAAGTATAAACTGCAACGATAAAAGCAATACTGTAAAAACACTGGTAAACCCTATTGCCTTTGTTTTCCAGGAAAAAGTGCCACTCTTCCTTCATTAAATCCATTCTTCTTCTCCAAAATATTACATGTCAAAAGCATTGGCCGGCTGACCCAAAAACCAAAGGCAGCTAATCCGGTTTTGCTTCTAAAAGCTCTACAGCCTTGCCTAAATTCATCGAATTTGACCCTTTAAGAAGGATTTGATCCTCAGGCTGAAGGATTTCTTTAAGCCGCTCAAGCAGCTCTTCAAACTGATTTTGGTCTTTTGTCTTTTTGAAATAATAAACCTTACCCAGCGGAAATATCTGACCGGCTAACTGAGCTAAACCAGCAATGTCCTCCCCGTAAAAAATGACGGTATCTAAAACATCAGGATTCAGACTGGTAATCAGATCCTTATGCATTTGAACAGAATCAGGTCCTAACTCTTTCATATCGGCCAAAACAGCGATTTTTTTACCGCCCTCATTGCCTGGAATAGCCGAAAAAGTCTCCAAAATCAAACGCATGGCCGTAGGGTTGGCATTGTAAACATCTGAAAGGATATCAGCTCCGTTGGCTGCCTTTTTCCATTCTGTACGATTGCGGGTCAGCTGAAGCTCAGACAAAGAAGCAATAATCTTTTTTTCCGGAACATTGAGCAGCTTACCGACATAAGCGGCAATCATGGCATTGGCCGCATTGTACTTGCCGGTGACAGGCAATGTAACCTTCTCTTCTAAAAAATTCGTAGCAAAAGTCAGAAAATCTTTGTGCTCTTCCAATGCCGTCACATAAATATCTGCATCAGGGCCAAAGCGAATAACCTTTTGATTATCCGGCAGGAAACGGTTGATAATCTTGTCTGCCGGTGCAATCAAGATACCATGTCCGTCCATTCCTTGCGTAATCTGCATTTTTCCTTGGGCAATTTTTTCCCGGCTGCCAAAAAATTCTAAGTGTGCCTCACCAATTAAGGTCACCACAGCGATATGCGGATGAGCCAAATCGGACAGCAGCGCAATATCACCGAGGTGATCCTGCCCCATTTCAAGAACGATTTTTTCGGTATCATCCGGCATGTGCAAAACAGTATAAGGAAGACCGATTTCATTGTTGTAATTGCCTTGGGTTTTATAGGTTTTATAGGTCGCCGCCAAAATCTCTGCAATCATATCTTTAGTCGTTGTTTTGCCGTTTGATCCGGTTACTGCAATAACATCGACACGCATTTTTTCCAAATAATACCGGGCCAGAACCTGAAATGCTTTCAAACAGTCATCAACCAAAATATAAGGTTTGCTGCCGTCTAATTTTTTTTCGGAAAAAGCTGCCGCCGCTCCATTTGCAAAAGCTGTTTCAATGAAGTCGTGACCGTCACGCGCACCCTGAAGCGGTAAGAAAAGATCGCCTTCTGCAATTTTACGGCTGTCAAATTCAATCTGTCGGACAGGAATATCTTCAAAAGAGCTGATGTCATTTTGACTGCCGACAACCGAGGCAATTTCATGCAATGTTAGTTTCATAGTTATTCTCCTAAATAAGGGAGCAGGCCTTGGCTGTGATTTATGAAAAATCGGCTTTGCTGCCCTATATCCCAAAGGCTGATTGCAGTGAAGGTCCGTTAGCTTATGACCAGCCCCAATCAGCTTTCGGCTTAGCCGCTGCTGCTCAACAGAGTTAAAAGGCTGGAGCTTTCGCTCCCACCTCTTACGGGCTATCCACTTAAACCTATCTGCAAAATGTGCAGCAATCACCAGCGATGTCACTGACCTTTTGGCAGACTTCTTGAACCGCTAAAATCAAAATAGTGAATTCCAACGGTGAGTTCGGGATAAAGTTTTCTTCATTTCATTATAACATAAAACTAAGCGGGGTTTTGTCCTTAATTTGCTTCTTCTGCCGAATTTATTCCAGAATGCCTGCGCCACCATGATGACAGAATAGACCCTGAAATATTGTGCCAGATGGAAAAAATCGTTGACGGGATAGCTGCCTGAGGAAGAAAATATTTCATTGCCAAGGTTGCACCCAAGCTGGAATCCTGCATACCAACTTCAAAGGTAATCGCCTTTTGCTGCGGTTCTTCCAAATGCAGTAATTTTGAAAACAAAAAGCCCAGGCCGTAACCGCATAAATTATGCAGCATAACAACCGGAATAACCAGCGCTGTTGCGGCAGTAAAAATATTGGCATGGTTTGCTGAAACCACTGCACCGATGATTAAAAGAATAGCCATTTGCGATATCAAAGGCATTAGCTGAATCACAGCGTTGATCTTTCTGCCAAAGAGTGTATGAACAATGACACCCAGAATGATTGGCACGACAACAATCCGCAAAGTTGACAGAAAAAGACTGGCTGCCGGCACTGCAATATACTGTCCTGCCAGTACTGACAAAAGCAGCGGCAGCATGACAGGTGCAAGCAGGGTAGACAGGACTTCAATAGAAACATCTAAAGCAACATCACCGCCCGCAAGAAAGGCCATGACACTTGATGACGTTCCGCTGGGACAGGAACCAACCAAAATAACACCGGCAGCGGCAGCTCCTTTTAAGTGAAAAATCAAGCAAAGCAGCCAGGCCAGACCGGGCATAATGACGTAATGAGCCACTGTCCCCAATACTACAGGTACCGGACGTTTAGAAATTCTCAGGAAATCCTCAGTTGTCAGGGTCAGCCCCATGCCAAAGAGAATGATTCCTAAAAGGTAAGACGTATTAGGAATAACCCAGGTGCTGGTCTGCGGCAAAAAATAATTAAACACTGCCCATAGGACAACAACCAAGGTAAACCACTTACTGATCCAAGTGCTAAATTGCTGAAACTTTTTCATAAAAAATCCTCCTATATAATAATCACCTCCATTATAGTCCTCTTTTTTGAAATTTTCAAAAAATTCTTTTATTTTTTCTGAATATTTTCCGAAAAATTGTTTTGCTTGTCCAGCTGCAAGGCAATAAAAAAAGAGAGCAGAGCACTCTCTTTTATCCTTAGATTAAATGACTTTCCCGCTTGGCAAACATTTCTTTTGCCAGCTGAACTAATTTTTCAATTAATTCCGGGTAGCTGAGGCCCATATTCTCCCAAAGCAGAGGGTACATGGACCACTGAGTAAAACCGGGCATAGTATTGAGCTCATTGAGAAAAACATCGCCTTCTGCGGTCAAAAAGAAATCACAGCGTGATAAACCACAGCCGCCTAAAGTCCTGAAAGCTGCCGCAGCGTATGCTCGCATTTTTTCAGCGGCAGTATCATCGACCGCTGCCGGAATAGCCATGGTGATTTTGTTATCAATATACTTAGCTTCATAATCATAAAAGGCGACATCTTTGACAACTTCTCCCGGTAGGGTTGTTTGGATATCCTTGTTCCCCAAAATACCGACTTCAATTTCACGCGCATTGACACCTTGTTCAATTAAGATGCGGCTGTCATACTTCAAAGCAAGCTCAATAGCTGCTTTCAGCTCGGCCTGATGATCCGCCTTAGAAATACCCACACTTGATCCCATATTGGCAGGCTTTACAAATACAGGATAAGACAGTTTCGCCTCAATTTCAGCCAGCTTAGCTTCTAAATCTTCCCCTTCAACGAAGCTTACATAAGCAACTTGAGGAATAGCAGCGCTTTCTAAGACTTGCTTGGTTGTAATCTTGTCCATAGCGACACTTGAAGTCAGCACATTTGTTCCTACATAAGGCATCTTTAAAACTTCTAAAAAGCCCTGAACAGAACCATCTTCACCCATCGGTCCGTGAAGGACAGGAAAAACGACAGCGCCATCTTCGTAAATATCGCTAGGCTTAATTTTCTGAGAAGGAACAACTGTTTCATTAGTCATCAATTTTTCTGAGTCTGCAGGCTGACCGCTAAACTCCTGAGTCTTTATAAAATCACCTTCTTGAGTGATAAAATAGGTTTTGACCAAGAATTTATCGTAATTCACTGCCCGCATAACACTTTCAGCCGAGAGCACTGAAACGTCACGCTCAGCAGAACGGCCGCCATACAATAAAACAAGCGTTTCTTTAGACATAAGTATCCTTTTCTATTTTTCAGTAATTTCTTTTTAATCATATCATAATTAGGAAGCATTTTCAAAAAATATTGGAAAGCCCGCCGCAGACTGATATTTCAAAACTCGGCATCCGTTCATCCCAATCCAGCAAAAAACCAATTGGCTGATTCCAATTGGTCCATTTTATGGAAAATAGGCATAAGTTCTGCTCCTGCTGTCAGATTATCTGCGGCAGGCAGCACCCTTATTTTATAACTCTGTCCTGTTTTCGATGGCGCGCAGGAGGGTCACTTCGTCAGCGTATTCAATATCCGATCCTACTGCTAAGCCCCGAGCCAGACGGGTCACCTTGATTCCTGCCGGCTTTAGTACTCTGGAAATATACATAGCAGTTGCTTCTCCATCTGCTGTCGCATTGGTGGCAATGATAACTTCAGTAATACTGCTGTCATCCCGCAGACGCATAAGAAGGCTTTTCAGATTAATGTCATCCGGACCGACACCATTCATCGGAGAAATAAGCCCCTGTAAAACGTGATAAAGTCCGTGGTATTCCTGAATTTTTTCCATGGCTGACACATCCTTGCTGTCTTCTACCACAAGAATGGTTGAGTGATCTCTGCTATCGTCTGTACAGATACTGCAAGGATCATCATCGGTCAGATTGCCGCAGACTGAACAATAGGTCAGCTCCCGCTTAGCAGCCAGAAGATTTTTTGCAAAGTCATTGACATCCTCATCACTCATACCAATAGTATAAAAAGCTAAACGTGTCGCCGTTTTGATCCCAATTCCGGGCAGCTTGGTAAAGCTTTCAATCAATTTAGCTATGGGAGTTGGGTAGAGCATTCTTTCTTCCTCACTGTTTCATCGGATTCATTTTCTGATAAAGATTGATAATATCCCGTGTAATAGCATGGCTGGTTGTCCCGTGCAGGTCTGTTTCATGCGGCAGAACTACGGCTACCGCCACCTGCGGGTTGCTGCTTGGCGCATAGGCGACAACGTTCAGATTGGATGTGTAAACAGATTTGCCGTCTTCACCGGTAACATAGGCTTCAGCTGTCCCTGTTTTAGCAGAAATCGGAACACTGGCTCCATTGGCAAGCGTTTTACCCGTTGCATAACTGCCGCCATTAACAACATTATAGAAACCGTCTTTAATGATGGCCATATTATCACTGGAAATCGGCACTTCATTTAAGACCTTGGTATCGACAGACTGAACCAGACTGCCCAAACCGCCGGTCTTGTTATTGCCGTATATACCCTCAACTAAATGAGGCGCAATGCGTTTGCCGCCGTTAGCGACAGTCGCAGCATACTGAGCCAGCTGCATGGCCGTATAGTTGTCAAACTGGCCGAATGATTCTGTCAAGACATTGGCAGCATCAAACTTATCCGGCGTGTAGCCTTTTGATTCTCCCGGAAGGTCAATTTCAGTTGCCACACCAAGACCGTACTGGGCATAAGCTGTCCGCAGTTTTTCCATAGCACTTTCATAACCGTCTGAAGACAAGGTCATCCCGCTGTGGTAATCCTGCCCCATCAGTTTTAAAGCCAGCTGAACCATATAGGTATTGGACGAATATTCCAAAGACTGGCTGGCAGTCAGCGGAATTGAGCCATTGGTAAACCACGATTTGATGGGATTAGACCCTGCAAACTGGATGGCCTGGTCATTGATAACCTGATTGCCTGATAAGACACTATTTTCCCAGCCGGCAGTTAAGGTCGCTCCCTTAACTACAGAACCGGGTGTGAAAACTTCTGTAATGGTCCCCAGTGCATTGGATGAAACTTCTCCTGATTTCAGATCATGTTCTAAACCAGCCATAGACAAAACAGCACCCGTATTAGGATTTAAAACAACCGCATAGACACCTTCAGAATACTTGGTGTTTCCGGCCGCTAATTCTGATTTAAAATATCGGCTGAGAATCTGTTCAACACCCTTTTGAAATTCCAGATCAATGGTTAGTTTCAAATTTTTGCCCTTGGTTCCCTTGGCAGTGGTTTTATTGCTGACAATCTTGCCTTCTTTATTCACTTTAATGGACTGAATAGTTCGGCTGCCCTGCAGATAATCCTCATATTGTTTTTCCAAATAAGAAGTTCCGACACGGTCATTCAGCGAATAGCCTTTTTTGACATAGTCACTTGCTTCCTCAGCAGGCAGACCGGTTTTCTGGCTGGAAACCTTACCAATAATGGAGGTAATTGAATTTTTATCGGCCTTGCGCTCCCAGTCCGTCTTAACAGATATCCCTTCCAAATCTGACTTGCTGGTTGCCAGCACAGCGATTTGTTCGGCCGTCAGATCTCCCGTTGTCAAAGAGGCCGTGTTAAAGACTGATGTTGCATTCATCTGGCTGAAAATATAAATGATTTTTTCTTCATCCTCAGAATAATTAATCGCACTGTCCGGAACAGCTTTGACAGCATTGGCATAAATATCTGATTCTTTCAGATTATTGCCGAAATTATCATACTTTTTCTTATCCGGCAGCTTCTTAACCACTTTTTGATAGATCTTAGGATCCGCCAAATAATAATCTTTTTTCTGACGCTTAGTGACCTTGCTTTCCGTCAGCGTAACCATGCCTCCCAATTTTTGAGAATTCTTTTTGATGTCTTCAGCAGTCATCGTATTGCTTCTGGTGAAGGCAACAACTTCCTTGACCTCATTTTCAACCAGAGGAACACCCTTAGCATCATAAATCTGGCCTCTCGGGCTTGACGTTTTAATCGTATAATTCGTTGATTCCGTTAACTTGGCCTTGTAAAATTTAGCATCGTAGATCTGCATCTGTGCCAATCGTAACAGCAAGATTGTAAACAGAGCTACAATAAAGAAAAATAGGAGATTGATTCTGTTTGAGATAAGAACAAAAGTTCTGGACTGATTCTTTTTAGGTTTCTTGAGTTTACGTACCATTTTTCCTCCTATTTTGATGAAACTACGTCTTTTATTTTATCATAATTTAGCTAAAAACTTATGACTTTTCTTCAAACAGGGCAAAATTCCTGCAAAGAAAAAGCAAGACAGGAACTGAGCAAAGCTGATTTTGTCATACCTGTCTTACTTTTTGCGCTGCGGGTAAAAGGGGTATTCCCTATAGAAAATGAGATTGGACTTCAGCCAATCTCACTTGTTTCTCATTAGACAAACAATGCCGAACTTATTCTCCCAAGTAGTACTCAGCAGTCACGTTCAGATTTTCATCAAATTCAAATACCAATGGTGGGAAATTAGGGATTTCAACACTCATAATATCATCATCTGATAATTGTTTGATGTGCTTAACAAGGGCACGAATCGAATTACCGTGTGCACCGACAAAAACATTTTTGCCGTCTTTAAGTGCCGGAGCAATTTTATCTTCCCAGAATGGCAGAGCACGTTCAAGCGTTACTTTCAGGTTTTCAGCGTCCGGAACAATCGTATCATCAAGGTTTGCATAACGGCGGTCAGTGTGTGCAGAGTATTGATCGTCTTTAGCCATAGCCGGAGGCAAAACATCATAAGAACGACGCCAAATGTGAACTTGTTCATCACCGAATTGTTCAGCAGCTTCAGCCTTATTTTTACCAGTCAAACCACCGTAGTGGCGTTCATTCAAGCGCCATGATTTTTCAACAGGCACCCAAAGCTGATCAGAATATTCAAGAGCTAAGTTAGTTGTTTTGATGGCACGTGTCAAAACTGACGTGAAAGCGAGGTCAAATTCAATGCCTGCTTCTTTGATCAATTTACCGGCATCAATCGCCTGCTGAGTTCCTTTATCTGAAAGGTCAACATCAGCCCAGCCAGTGAAAAGGTTAGCCTTGTTCCATTCTGATTCACCGTGACGAGCAAATACTAATTTTACCATTAATGTTCTCCTTTATTTTTGACCAATGTCAAATAGTTTACTGTTTTATTTTACAAAAATATCGTGAAAAAATCTACTGCATTTTCGAAAAAGATTGAAATCTCCTGTTTCAAAAGCAAATGAAAGTTCTAAAATGAAGTTAGCCGCATGAGATCAGACAAAAACATCTCAGAGAGCTACAATTGTAATCACCACAACAACAATTAGAAAGCCTCTGAGATGCAGACACCAAAAGAAAAACATTTAGCATTAAAAGCACAGAAAAGTCTGAGCAGGTATTGCTTACAGATAACGAGTACTGACTGCTTTTACTAATGCAAAAGAGAATAAGCAAACCAAGCAAGCAATACAATGACACATATAAATGAAATAATAATGTTTTTACTGCGGTAAGAAACCAGTGCTAGTATACACCTACTTTAAGCAGTGCAGCAGCAATCCAATTTATTATTTTTTACAATTCATTAGACTTAGAAGCATTATGAAAACAAGGCCTCCAATGGCTCCAATAATATAATATTCCATATTTATAAGCCTATCTTATTAAAAATTTCATTCACCTATTACTTTTTAAGTATATGACAATAACAAAAAGAGATTGCAATATGAGCAAAGTAAATATAATTAACTTGGCGTCATTGTTGGGAATCAATACACACAATAAAGCTAGGAATATATAACTTAAAAATATATAGCGTCGATATTTCTCTAAAAACATAAGCAATCCTATTAAATCAATGGCCCACATTTATCATAACTTAATCCGGCCATCATACAGGCAAAGCCAGTACTCGCACCTACAGCTCCTGCTCCAGATACTGTTCCGAAGATAGGCACAGTTACCGTACCAAGCCCTGCACCTACAGCCGCTCCGCCAATGAATCCAAAAGTAGCTCCCGCAAGGCCGAGTAACAAGCCTCCCCCTTCAGCATTCGAAAGGACAGTCATATCTGCTACCTCAAAGTTGTCAAAGGCCATTGAATCCAAAGTTACCATATCTAAGCTTCTATCAGCTTGCAGCAAGCTCTTGAAGCGTTAATTTAGTATTTGAAAATTATTTTAACATTTGATGTTTCTAAATCAATACTATTTGACCGAATTTAACATAACTGTATAGTCTATGAAAAAACGTAAATTTTCCGAAAAAATATGGTAATAAAAAGAAACCGACACCCATAAGGAAGCCATAAAATCATAAGAAGATTCTCAAATAAGCTTGCAGCTGCTCATATCTAGTGTTACAATAGAAAAAATCATCTTTTTGGAGGCTCTATGGTTTCAACTCATACAACAATTGGTTCCTTTACCTTTGACAACTGTCTTATGAATGCCGCAGGTGTCTACTGCATGACACGCGAGGAATTAGACGCTATTGAACAGTCTGCAGCAGGGTCATTTGTGACTAAGACCGGCACTCTTGAAGAGCGTGCCGGCAACCCTGAACCCCGCTATGCAGATACAGCTCTGGGTTCTATTAATTCCATGGGTCTGCCTAACAAAGGCTTCCGGTATTATTTAGACTATGTTATTGAACTGCAGCACGAGCCTGACAGTAAAAATCATTTTCTTTCCCTCGTTGGTATGTCTCCTGAAGAGACCCATACCATCTTAAAAGCGGTCCAAGCTTCTGACTATCAAGGCTTGATCGAGCTCAATCTTTCCTGCCCAAATGTTCCCGGCAAACCGCAGATTGCTTATGATTTTGAAACGACTGACCAAATCCTCTCAGACGTTTTCTCCTATTTTACAAAACCTTTGGGGATTAAACTGCCGCCCTATTTTGATATTGTGCATTTTGATCAGGCAGCCGCTATTTTCAATAAATATCCTTTAACCTTTGTTAACTGTATCAATTCTATCGGCAATGGCTTAGTCATTGAAGATGAAGCAGTTGTTATCAAGCCTAAGAACGGCTTTGGCGGTCTTGGCGGTGACTATGTCAAACCAACAGCCTTGGCAAATGTCCATGCCTTTTACAAACGGCTGAATCCGTCTATTCAAATCATCGGAACAGGCGGCGTCAAAACCGGCCGCGATGCTTTTGAACATATTCTCTGCGGTGCCAGCATGGTACAGATCGGAACTGCCCTTCATCAGGAAGGCCCGGAAGTTTTCGAACGCATTACCAAAGAACTAAAAGACATCATGGCTGCCAAAGGTTATGACAGCTTAGAAGATTTCCGCGGCAAGCTGACCTATATCGACTAATTTTTTCAAGAAGAGTTTGGACCAAAAGTCCCAAACTCTTTCAATTTATAAAGTATCACATATTTAACGCAGTGGTTGTGAGTAAGACTTGTTGGCTTAGCCGACTTAGTCTTACCCCTGCACAGTTCATTAGATGCTTTAGCACCAATGAACCACTGCTAATTGGAAGTCCTTATCCCTTGCTACGCAAGTGATAGCGGATATTTGAAGCTAACTTAGTTAGCTTTATTATCACTCTCAAAAGGTCTGGGAGACCTTTTGAGCTAATAAACTGTGCGGAGGTGGGATAGAAATTATCCAGTGGATGATTTCTACCTGAGCCTTAAAATAGGAGAGCGAGGAAAATCGAAATCGCCATTTCATGACGATTTACCGATTTTTGTCCCACTCTCTTTTTATTTGCCTCTTTCGGCAGCACTTCTGCTATAATGGAAGCAAGAATCTAAAGGAGGGGTTACATGTCAAAATTATTATCACCTGCTCACGTTGCAGGTCTTTCACTGAAAAACCGAGTCGTTATGCCGCCCATGTGTATGTATGTTGTTGACAAAGAAGACGGAAAAGTCACACCGTTTCACCATGCGCATTACGGTGCCCGTGCAATCGGGCAGGTCGGCTTGATTATTTTAGAAGCAACAGCTGTAGAGCCCGACGGCCGTTTAACTAATAATGACTTAGGTATTTGGAGTGATGAACATATTCCGGGACTCAAAAGTTTGGTAGATGAGCTGCATGCTTTCGGAGCCAAAGTCGGAGTACAGTTAGGGCATGGCGGCCGAAAAGCGGCTGATGCCAAGGATAAGATTGCTCCCAGTCCTACTGCCTACAATCAGGACTATGGAGTCCCGCGCGAAATGACACTCACAGATATTGAACGGGTTCAAAAATCTTTTGCTGCCGCAGCCGGGCGCGCCCATAAAGCCGGCTTTGATATGGTTGAGCTGCACGGGGCTCATGGCTATCTCATCAATCAATTTTTGGAACCTCTGACCAACCACCGCAAGGATCGTTACGGCGGCAGCTTGGAAAATCGTTATCGCTTTGTTCAAGAGATGCTGCCTCATATAAAAGATGCTTTTAAGGGGCCTGTCTGGATGCGTTTATCCTTGACTGCTTATGATGATACACAGCAGCAAAATACTATTGAAGACTGGCAGACCATCGGACAGTGGCTTGAGCGTGATGGGATCAGCTGTATTGATGTTTCAACAGGCGGGCTGCTCGACGTTCGCCCAAACATTCCCATTTATGGCGGCTATCAAGCACCCTACACCAGCCTAATGAAGGAAGCTGTCTCCATTCCTGCTACTGCTGTTGGGCTGCTGAATTCTCCGGAATTAGATGAATACCTCTTGCAAACTAAGCAGGCAGATTTGATTGAAATCGGCCGCGGCCTGATTCGAAACGTTAACTGGCTGAGTGACGCCGCCAGTGTTTTGCACGATCACCAGTTTAAGCCTTACAACAATTCTTATCAACGCGGACAGATAAAATAAATGCAAAAAGCACCAACAGTAAAAGTTAAACCGTGGGTGCTTTTTAAATGTCTTCTTGTTTATCGGCTGAGACTGCCGAATCCTTTTGTGTCCTTGTTCCAGAAGCCGTCATTGTTTTGCTGATAACGACAGCACTAATTATTTTGGCAAGGGAAAAGACCATCAAAAAAATGAGAAAAATTTTTTCCATAACAGCTCCTTTTTTCTTTTATTAGAATATATCAAAAAATGGCTAGCTCCGTCTCTTCAGAAAATGGAATCATACCACCTGATTTTTTAAGCTTTTATTTCATTTTTTCTCTTTTTTGGCAGTCCGGGCAAAGACCGTACATCAGAAGCTGTGTCCGTGTGATGTCGTAACCCGTCTGCTGGTGCGCTTCCCTCTCAATTAAAGAAAGGTCGGCATCTGCAAAATCTGTAATCTTGCCGCAAGACTCACAGACAACATGCAGATGATCATCCCCCATAAAGTCAAAATAAGCCGTATTGTCATTGCTGAGTTTGAGCTCTGCAACAAACCCTTCATCTATCAAGACTTTGAGATTGTTATAGACGGTCGCTAAACTCATGCTGGGATACTGAGGAAGAAGGTCGCGGTAAATCTGTTCTGCGCTCGGATGATGGTGAGCATTAATCATATAAACAATAACGGCCTTCCGGGTCTCTGTAATACGGATATGCTTTCTTTTAAGATGTGTCAGCACACGATTATATGCCGCCTGTTTTGGATCATTGTCATAGACATGCAGTGCCATTCTTAATCCCAGCTCCTTTCTGCTTTATCTTTTTCTATTATACACTATTTTCGCTTAAAGGCGAAAATAGAAAGCTCAAACAGCAGGATAATGGCACAGTGCCAGCTCATTTTAACAGTATCTGACGGCTGTTGTTTTGATGTCAGATCAAAGCGGCAGCAAAAACCCTGCCCGTATGGGCAGGGTTTTTAGACTGGGCTATAATTATTTTACAGCGTCTTTAAGAGCTTTACCAGCTTTGAATGCCGGAACTTTAGAAGCTTTAATTTCGATTTCTTCACCTGTTTGAGGGTTGCGACCTTTGCGTGCTGCACGTTCGCGAACTTCGAAGTTACCAAAACCGATAAGTTGCACTTTTTCACCTTTTGCAAGGTATTCAGATACTGCTGAAAATACAGCATCAACTGCTGCAGCTGAATCTTTCTTAGTCAATTCAGTAGCTTCAGCAACTTTTGCGATCAAATCTTGTTTGTTAGCCATTTAACAAATCCTCCAATAATTTTATAAGCCTTATAGGCTTTAACAGATTCTATCATACCTAAAAAACCTAGATAGGTCAAGTATTTAATGCCTTTTTACCGATTTTTCTTTAAAATATCAAAGTTTATTTCATCAGTCGCTAGATTGATGGCTGTCGATTTCAAATAAAGGCCGCTGTCATTGTCAATCGCTTGCAGATTAATGTTGACAACAGATTTCTTAGGAAGAATTTCAACAAAGTCCGGCAGCTTGTAGCTGGATTTGATATAGCTGAGCACCTCAGCTTCCGGTAAAGGCAGGTTGCCCACCGACATTGATGTTACTTTAAGCTGAATAGCTCCGCTTTTTAGATGATAAGGCTCAAAATAGATGTAAAGCGGCACTTCCGTTCCCAGAAGTTTATAGCTTCCCTGAAATTCAATGTTCGTGGATGTCAGACGCACATTGTAGCCCATATCTTCGGACTGATAATCATCTAAATAGCTGGTCAGGGTCTGGTTGAGCTCTTCTTTAGTCGTCGTAATAGTGCCGACCTTAATCGGATTTTTTACTGTTTGACTGCTCTTAGTATCACTTGCGGAGCCCCCCGTTACTCGGATGATAATAATGCTCCAAAAAGCAATATTAACAGCCAACAAAAGCAGGAAAGCCCACTTCCACCAGTTCCTTTTAGTTCCAATTTTTCTTTGTTTCACTGATTTTCTCCATTACTGCTTTTGACATAATCTGATAACCGACATTATTGGGATGGAAACGATCATCTTCGGAAAGAAGATTGTTGGTTATCTGGCCGGAATCACTCTCACTGCTTGGTGCTTCAACAGCCGTCTGACCGCCGTCAACACCCTTATAAAGTAATTCATTAATCGAGACAAAATAAACATTTTTATATTCTGCAGTGACTTTCTGCGTTCCTTCATTCCACTTATCAATAATTTCCTGCATTTGTGTCAAATCAGGAAAATTTAGATAGTAGGGATTGTAGATGCCGACCACATAAATAGGCAGGTCTTTATTGTCCTGTCTGGCCAGCTCAATAATTTTTCTCAGATGTTTCTGATAAATCTGAGCCGGTTTTGTAAAAGACGATGCTTTCAAATTAGCTAAATCCTTGCGGATAACAGCCATAACATCATTGCCCCCGACTGTCAGCGTCATCAAATTAGCCCTTGTAAGGCTTTTTTGAATTTGTTCTTCTTCTGACATCCGTGCCAAAATCTGCTGGCTGGTATTGCCTGAAACCCCGTAATTATTGCTGGCCACATCATAATGGTAGCTCGTCTGCAGCTCATGTGACAGCAGCGGAATAAAGCCGCCCTGCTCTGTCGTGTCCCCGACGCCTTCTGTCAGCGAATCACCGATTGCCACATAATTAAACGTCGCCGATTTCTTTATGGACAGCTTGTTTCCCACATTTTTTAAACTAGCTTCTTGAGTTGGGATTAAAAAGTAAAATAAGAGACCGAAAATAAGAAGGCTTGCAAGAAAAAAAGCAAGTCCTTTAGGAAGTTTTTTATTCATAGTGCACCATCACCGCAAAAGCTCCTTCACCTGTGTGAGTCTGAATGACTGAGCCAGTTTCAAAAACAGCAATTTCCTTTTCAACATAGGCCTGCAGCTTGTCTCTGAGACCGTTGGCAAGTTCTGCCGTTCCCGCATACGAAATACCAATCTCAGCAACTTTCCGGTTTTTGATATGGCTAATGAAACTATCCAGCCATTTGTTGAAAGTCTTATTGCCCCGCCCTTTGGCAACCGGATTTAGAACATGGTCTTTAAGCTCCATGACAACTCTGATATTAAGCAAGGAAGTGATCAGACCTGTTACACGGCCGATTCTGCCGCCTTTGACAAGGTTCTCCAATGTTGAGACGCCAATGAACAGCTCTGTTTTCTTTTTAACCTCTTCAATCTTGGCTAGAACCTCTTCCAGACTGCTGCCGCTTTTAGCCGCCCGCGCTGCTGCAACAACCTGGAATTTCATAGCCTGATCCGTAAAAGAAGAGTCCAAAACAGTAACATCTGCCCCGGCAATATTGGCTCCCTGACGCGATGCTTCAACGGTTCCCGATAAGGCGTGAGTAATATGGATGGCAACAATATGCTCTGCACCTTCTTTTAGAAGATGCTCATACGTCTCAGCAAATAAGCCCACAGGCGGCTGGCTGGTTTTAGGAAGTGTCTTGCTGTTTTTAGCCAGCGTGCGAAATTTGCCTTCCTCCTTAAGGTTATTATCGGAATAAATTTCACCGTCAACCATAACCGTTAAAGGGACGACCGTAATATCCAGTTCCTTGACCAATTCAGGTTCGATCGTAATAGATGAATCGGTGACAATTTTAATTTTGCTCATGTTATATCCTGCTTCATTTAAGCTTTCTATTTTTATAGTATCGCTTTTATTATACCAGATAATAGCCTTTTAGGGGAAGTTTTACGGCACAAAAAGTCAGAAAAGCACTCGCTGTTTTTTAATGGTCCATTTTCCCTGCCTGAGAGCTTTTTAGAACTGCTGTTTATTTCCTCAGCAACTCTTTAGCCTGCTCACGGGCAGCCGGTGTAACATTGTCTCCTGCCAGCATCTTGGCAATCTCTTCAACTCTTTCATCTGGGGTCAGAAGACGGACAGTCGAAACAGTTGAATCCTCGTTGCTTTGTTTTTCAATGAAATACTGATAGTCACTGATGGCAATGACCTGAGGGAGATGAGAAATGGCCAGAACCTGACCGTGCCAGCCAATTTTATAAATCTTTTGCGCTATGGCCTGCGCCACACGGCCTGATACACCGGTATCAACCTCATCAAAAACAATGCTGGTCTTATCTTCACGGCGGGAAAAAGTTGATTTAATCGCCAGCATCAGCCGGGACAGTTCTCCGCCGGAAGCCACTTTAACCAAAGGTTTGAAGCCTTCTCCCGGATTTGTGGAAATATAAAACTCGATAGCCTCATTTCCTTCACGGTTGAACTTGCCCTTAGTGAAAACCACTTTGAAATCAGCCTTATCCATGTAGAGGTCCTTTAATTCCTGCTTGATTTCTTTGGATAGGTGCTCTGCAATAGCATGGCGCTTTTGACTCAGCTCTGCTGCAGATGCAACTAAGGACTGTTCCAATGATTTTAATTCTTTTTCAATATCGTCAAAAGACAAATCATTTCCTGTTAGATGGTCATATTCCTTGGCAATATTGGTAAAATAATCCAAGACATCATCTACTGTCCCCCCGTACTTGCGGGTAATCGCGTTAATCGTATCCAGCCGCGCTTCAATCTGAGCTAAGGCACCGGCATCAAAGTCCAGACTGTCCAGAATATCTCCCAAACGCTTGCTGACATCTTCCAAAATATAGTAAGATTCGCTGAGACTGTCGGATAATTCCTTATAATCAGCATCGTATTCTTCCAGGCTTTGCAGATCGTTCATGGCAGAGCGGACATTGGCAAGACTGGAAAAATCGTCATTATCCAGCAGGACATAAGCATTGGTCAGGGTATCCACGATGAGTTTGTGATTCATCAGCTTGTCCCGCTCTTTTTGCAGCTTCAGATCTTCGCCTGATTTGAGAGCGGCTGCTTCAATTTCAGCAATCTGATACTCCAGCATCTCAATTCGGGCTTGATGTTCTTTTTCATTTCTGCGCTTATCAAGGACACGTTTACGCAGACTTTTATAGCGGTCAAACAGCTCCTGATAGGTCTTTTTAGCTGTTTGAAAAGCCTCATCGCCAAAGGCATCTAAAAGCTGGATGTGCTTTTGCGGACGCATGAGTTCTTCTTGATCATGCTGACCGTGAATATCAACCAGATACTGCCCAACTGCACGCAGGGTTGCAAGATTCACCATCTGACCGTTGATGCGGCTGATACTGCGGCCGTTTTGCAAAATTTCCCGGCGGATAATCAATTCATCGGAACACTCTATGCCATTATCCTGCAACAGCTCCTCTAAAAACGGATTGGCATCAATGGAAAAAAAACCCTCGATTTCTGCCTTAGAACTGCCGTGGCGGATAACATCAGTACTGGCTCTGCTCCCCAGCATCATGTTCATAGCATCAATGATAATGGATTTCCCCGCACCTGTTTCACCAGTCAAAACAGTCATACCCTGCTCAAAGCTGAGTGAAATTTCTTTAATAATAGCAAAGTTTTTTATGGCAATTTCTAAAAGCATGCTCCCTCCTTTTTTAGTTTATTCTTTCATCCAAGACTTGATTTCCCGGCGGATTCGGTCGCTGTCTTCAGGACTTTTCGCAAGCAAAAGCAGGCTGTCATCATCAGCAATCAAGCTGAAAATAAGCCCCTCAAACCGTTCGAGCAAGAAACGTTTGAGCAGGTAGCTGGTGCCCGGGACAACATTAATGTGCAGGAAATGGTCCAAACCTGAAATTTTTTCCGACACAGCTTGAACAGAATTTTCTGCTGGCTTGGGCGCAGCGGCTTCTTTTCGGGTATTTCCCTTAGACAGACCGTAAATATAGCGGCCGTTTGCCGTCGGTACCTTAATAATTCCAACTTCGTTAATATCTCGGGAGATGGTTGCCTGTGTTGCCTGCAAACCTTCTTTTTCTAACAGCCCGACCAATTCATTTTGGGTTTCAATCTCATTTTCTAAAACAATTTTTTTGATTAGTTCTAACCGTTCACGTTTTTTCATTCTTTTTAAATTCCTCGTGTGCTTGATCTACAATAGTCTCAATATCCGGTGCAATCTGATTTTCAGGATGGTCCGACTTTTCTAAATGGGCTAAAAATTCAATATTGCCGTGCCCGCCTTGAATCGGTGAAAAATCCAGGCCTTTAACTGTAAATCCGCAATCTGTCGCAAAAGCGCTCACATTTTCTAAGACACTTCTATGAACCTGCCTGTCCCTAACAATCCCGTGTTTGCCAATCAGCTCCCGGCCGGCTTCAAACTGAGGTTTAATCAGTGCAACAACCTGCCCTTTATCCTCTAAAATCTTAAACAGGGCCGGCAATATCAAAGACAGGGAAATAAAACTGACGTCAATAGACGCAAAAGCCGGCTGACCGTTTGTAAAATCCTTTGGTTCTGCATAGCGAAAATTATATTGTTCCATACTCAGCACGCGCTCATCCTGACGCAGCTTCCATACTAACTGATTGGTTCCGACATCAACCGCATAGACCAGTTTAGCTCCATTTTGCAGCATAACGTCCGTAAAACCGCCTGTAGAAGCGCCTATATCAAGTGTTACCAGGCCGTCTACCGAAAGCGAAAAAACAGTCAAAGCCTTTTCCAGTTTAAGCCCGCCGCGACTGACATATTTGAGCTTGTCACCTTTTAATTTCAATTCAGTTGCTGCATCAATTTTTTCGCCGGGTTTATCATAGCGCTGACCGTTTAAAACAGCAACGACCAAGCCTGCCATAACTCCGCGCTTGGCCTGCTCTCTCGTCTCAAAGAGGCCTTGCTTGTAAGCTAACACATCTACTCTTTCCTTAGGCATGAAGACGCAACCTTTCTATCATCATCTCAATCTGACTGCTGTCAAAGGAGCTTTGTGCAGCAAATGTTTGAAAAATGGCCTGCGCCTGATCGAGAGCATCGTTTAAAATGTCATATGACTTATCTAAGCCTAAAAGACTGGGATAGGTTGATTTTTCGGCAGTTATATCCTTTTGCGGTGTCTTGCCCAGCTGAGCAAAATCAGCTGTCACATCCAAAATATCATCACGCACCTGAAAAGCCAGACCAATCAGTTCACCCGCACGGCGCAGGGCAGCCAAATCTTTTTCGGACAGCTCTGCAATCAGACCGGCAGCAACAAAAGGAAAAGTCAAGAGTTTTCCGGTTTTATTAGCATGAATTTGGGCTAAATCAGCTAAATCCAGCTGAGCCTGTTCGCCCTTAATATCCAGCATCTGACCGCCCACCATGCCATAGGTTCCTGAAGCTTCTGACAGTTCGGCTACTAAGCGTATTTTGATCTTGTCAGCTAAGTCAGCCTTGGCCAGCAAACCAAAAGGATCCAGAAAAAGACTGTCACCTGCTAAAATGGCTGTTGCTTCATCAAATTTTTTATGGCTGGTCAGCTGTCCCCGCCTGTAGTCATCATTATCCATGGCAGGCAGATCATCATGAATGAGGCTGCCTGTGTGGATCATCTCCAGACAGGCTGCTACTTGATAATGCGCATCCTGCAAACTTAGGCCGAACCCCTGCAAAAGTTCCAGAAACAGCAAGGGTCTGATCCGCTTGCCGCCAGCATGAATGGAATATAAAACAGCATCAACAAGGTCCTTGGAGACAGCTTTTTGCCCATAGTAGTCCTGCAGGGCTTGATCAATTTTTTTTATTTTCTTATCCACCATCAGTCCATTTCCGCTTGGCTGCCGTCAGCCTGCATCACCTTGACCAGCGTTTTTTCTGCTGATTCCAGAGTCTTTTGCAGATCCTTGGAAAGCACCATTCCCTTTTGAAATTCAGCAATGGCTTCTTCGAGAGGAACATCACCGTTTTCGAGTTTCCCGACAATTTCCTCTAATTCCTGCAAATTTTCTTCAAATGTTTTCTTCTTGTTCGACATCTTCTACCTCCACTTGAACGTGTCCGTCCTTCATTGCCAGACTGAGACGGTCGCCTTTTTTTATCTCCTTGGCGGACTGAATAATATGGCTGTCTTTTTGAACAATCGCATAACCCCGTGCGACAATCCGCTTGGTATCCAGAGACAAAAGCGCATCCTGTGCCTTTTCAAAGCGGGCTAATTTACTGTCATACTGACTGGTCATATGGCTCAAAAGCAAACGCTGGGTCTGCTTTAGCTGATCTTGATAACGATTTATCGTTCCCGACAGATCAACCGACTGCAATCGCTGTCTCAGCAGCCTTTCTTCCCGATCGTAATAATCGTAGGTCTGCTGCGTTTGTGTCAACAGTCTCGTTTTTAAATGGTCTAATTTTTGCACATAGGCATCATAGAGCCTTTCCGGCTGCCTAAAGATAACTGACTGCTGAAGTTTTCTGACTTTCTCATCTTTTTGCCGAATCAGCCGCATGACCGCCTGATAGGACCGCATCTGCCTTTCCTGAAGAAAGGCGAACAAATCAGCCTTGGTCACCGGAGTGGCTAATTCTGCTGCTGCCGTAGGAGTAGCTGCCCTGCGGTCTGCTGCAAAATCGGCCAAAGTTGTATCTGTTTCATGCCCGACACTGGAGATGATGGGCAAATGAGAATCAAAGATAGCCTGAACCACTGTTTCTTCGTTAAAAGCCCAGAGGTCCTCAATAGATCCGCCGCCGCGGCCGACAATCAGCAAGTCTAAATCTGCATGCTCATTTGCCAGCCGAATATTAGCCGCCACTTCTTGGCTGGCACCTTCTCCTTGCACCTTGGTTGGAAAAAGCAAAATCTCCACTCCGGGAAAGCGGCGCGAAACTGTCGTAATAATATCTCTAATGACCGCACCGCTGGGACTGGTGACAACACCGATTTTTTTCACAAAGCGCGGCAGAGGCTTTTTATGGCGCTCATCAAAATAACCGGCCTCTGTCAGCTTTTTCTTGAGCTGCTCAAACTGAACAGCTAAGGCTCCGATACCGTCCGGCTCTGCTTTTTCAATGATAATGGAATAAGAACCCGATGGTTCATAAAGCTGCACACGCCCAATGACATTGATCTTCATGCCTTCTTCCAGCTCAAAACCCAGTTTTTGATAAATCCCGCTCCACATGGTTGCCTGAATGACAGCCTTTTCATCTTTCAGCGAAAAATACTGATGTTTAGGCCGTTTTCTGAAATTAGAAACCTGTCCAGTTAAGTACACCCGCTCCAAATAAGGATCGCGGTCAAATTTCAGCTTCAAATACTTGGTCAAAGATGACACCGATAAATACTCAGCCATGGAACTCCTTTCCTAAAATATCACGCCGCGGAACTGCATCTGCTATCCAAACTGCATAGTACTACAATTATAGCAAAAAATACAGAATTTAGCAGATCTTAGACAGGAAAAAAGAGCTGTCAGAAAAACACTGTGGCAGCCCTTTTGCCTGTAAGATTAATGAATTACCTTCAGTATTGCTGCATTGTTGATGCTGAACTTGAAAACACGGGAGAAAACGTTTACAATATAAGGTAGAAATGGATGGTTATATGGAAAAAGTTATTATTTTTGATATGGACGGTGTCATTGTTGACTCAGAATACACCTTTTTTGAAACTAAAACACAGATCCTGCGCGATGAAGGAATTGACGTAGATGAATCTCATCAGTATCAATACATGGGAACAACTTTTGAATTCATGTGGCAGCAAATGAAAGATGAGTTTAACCTGCCAAAATCAGTGGCCGAATACATAGCCGATATGAATGCGCGCCGTGATGCTTTGATAGTACGGGACGGCGTACGGCCAATCAAGGGCGTTCAAACCCTAATCCGCTGGCTGAAAGACCATAGCTATCGCTTAGCAGTAGCATCATCGTCACCCTTGAAAGAAATCAAGCGTGCCTTGGCAGAACTTCAGCTGGCAGACTGTTTTGATTATATGGTAACCAGCGAAGAGGTGCCCCATTCAAAACCAGCTCCGGATGTTTTCTTGTATGCGGCTCAGCTCTTAAAAGCCCAGCCGACTGAATGCATCGTCATAGAAGACACTAAAAATGGTACTCGGGCGGCCAAAGCTGCCGGTATGTATTGTTTTGGATTTGCCAACCCAGATTATCCCGCTCAGGATTTAAGCGCAGCTGATCAGCTGATTACAGACTACAGTGACATTTACCAGTATCTAAAGAAATAAGCTGTGCTGATTTTTTACAACGGCAGAGAGCCCTTGCTCAGCTCCTTCATCCACTTTGGCAGTTCTTTGCTGATCCTTGTGGGTAAAACAACATAAGCAGTCCGGGCCAGCGCCTCAGCAACAGCAGAGTGAAGATAGGCTGCTGCTGCGACAGTTTCAAAAAGATCGAATTTAAATTGAGCAGTAAAGCCCGCTATCATACCTGCCAAGGTATCTCCCATACCGCCCGTTGCTTGATAGGGACCGCCGACATGCAGCTCTCCGACACGGTTGCCTTGATAAATTTTCGTTTGATGGGATTTAGCGACTAGGGTGGTTCCTTTTGGAAAACGGGCTAGCGCTGTTTTTGTTTTAGCCTCAGTCTGTTCTGAAATAACAAGACCTGACAGCCTTTCCCATTCTTTTTGGTGGGGAGTGAGAATAATATTTTTCGTCGGCCATTGAATGCTGTCTTTCTTAGCCAGCAGGTTTAAAGCAGAGCCGTCAATAATCAGGATCTGATGCTCTTTGAGAGACTGCCAGACTAAGTCAAAGGTTTGATGAGCAAGAGTATCCTCAGCCAAGCCCGATCCGATAAGAATCACATCAGCCGCAGCTGTCTGTTCTGACAGGCGGCTTTTTTCTGCCATATCAAAAGCCATAGCCTCAGGCAGATGACTGTGCAGGGCTGTGATATTATCCTTATGTGTCGCAGCCGTAACCAAGCCAGCTCCGCTGTTAACACAGGCAAGAGCTGCCATGATGATGGCACCGCCGTAAGGATAGTTGCCGCCAATTAAAAGAACACGGCCAAAAGTCCCCTTGTGACTTTCAAGAGGACGCGGCTGAATAATTTTTCGAGCTAGTTTTTCATCAATTATCATTTTCCCACACTTCTAAGGGCAGCTTGATAGGTTTGTTCCAAAAGCATAGTGATGGTCATAGGACCCACACCTCCCGGAACCGGCGTAATCAGACTGGCAGCTTGGGCGACTTCATCAAATTTAACATCCCCAACTAACTTGCCCTCATCATCACGGTTCATGCCGACATCAATCACGACTGCGCCATCTTTGACAAAATCCTTGCTTACAAAATTGCCCTGACCGATAGCAACGATCAGCACATCTGCTTGTCTTGCTACCTGAGCAAGGTGCCGTGTCCGTGAATGCGTTAAAGTAACTGTTGCATTTTTATCCAGCAATAATTGTGCCATCGGTTTTCCGACAATATTTGAGCGGCCGATAATCACCGCATGCTTGCCTTCAAGATCCACCTGATAAGCGCTCAGCATTTCCATGATGCCCGCCGGCGTACAAGGCACCATAACCGGTCTGCCGCTCCACAAATGCCCCGTATTCATGGGATGAAAACCATCAACATCCTTATGCGGATCAATAGCCAAAATTATTTTTTTGTCATTAATATGAGCAGGAAGCGGCAGCTGAACCAAAATACCGTGAATAGACGGATCTTGATTATAATTGTCGATCACATCAATTAGTTCTTCTTCGCTGATGGCATCTGACAGGCGCACTGTCTCGCTTTTAAAACCCGCTTTCTTAGCGGCGCGTTCTTTGTTGCGGACATAGACCTGGCTGGCCGGATTATCTCCAACTAAAATCACTGCCAGCCCCGGAACAAGATTGTATTTTTCCTGCATGCGCGCAACTTTCTCAGCCAGCTGCGTCTGCATCTGCTGTGCTAAGGCTTTACCGTCAATAATATCTGTCATCTTTCTCTCCTGAAATAAAACTAAATCTATTATATCAAAAAAAGAGAGCCGCAGCCTCTCTTTTTCTTATATTTAATTCTTATAGGCCGTTCAAAGGATTACTTTTCCCGGCAGAAGATTCTGCTAGTTCGATTTAGCTGATTTCTTCATTTCCTCTTTGATGGGGCAGGCACAGCTGCAGTCTCCGCAAGAGCCTTTTTGTTTAAGATAATGACGCATGCCCAAAAAAGCACCGCCTGCAATCAGCAGGGCAATAATAATCGTTGACATCTGATTCTCCTTTATCAGTCGTGAATGAGACCTAAATTGTCCAAAGTAATGATTTCTTCTTTAATTTGACGCGGTTTTCTCATAATGAAGTAAAGCATGACTGCAAACACTGCAGCAGCTACGCCGGTCCAAAGGGAGAAAGGCTTGCCATAAAAAGCCACAAGACCTACTTGGTAAATAAGGAGACTGACCAGATAGGCAAGACCTGTTTGAAAACCAATTGCCGCTAAGGTCCACTTGAGATTCCCCATTTCCCGCCGGATCGCTCCGATAGCCGCAAAGCACGGCGCACACAGCAGATTAAAGGTTAAAAAGGAATAGGCAGCAAGAGCTGTGTAATCCCCTTGAAGACTGGTCCAAAGCGCGTGTGTGGTTTCTGTCGCATTAGGATTATGGTAGAGAATGCCAAAGGTTGCTACAACCGTTTCCTTAGCTGCAAGACCGGTAATAGCCGCTACTGCTGCCTTCCAGTTGCCAAAACCAAGCGGTGTGAAAATCCATGCCAGCAAATGGCCCAGATAGGCCAAAATACTGTTTTCCGTATCAACGGCCTGAAAGGCAAAATTATAAGAACTCATAAACCAGATTAAGACCGTTAAACTGAAAATAATGGTCCCTGCACGCTTGATGAAGCTCATGGCTTTGCCAAAAGCATAGCGCAGGACAGCGTCAGCTTTTGGCAGGTGATAACCGGGCAGCTCCATAATGAAAGGACTGGTATAGCCGCCGAGAAAACTCGTTTTCTTAAGCGCAATCCCTGATAAAATAATAGCAGCCATTCCCAGGAAATAAGCACTGGGAGCAATCCAAGGATTATGCGGGAAAAAGGCTCCTGCAATCAAGGCGATAATGGACAGCTTGGCCGAACAGGGCATGAAAGTTGCTGTTATGATGGTGATACGCCGATCACGTTCATTTTCAATGGTTCGGCTGGCCATGATCCCGGGAACTCCGCAGCCTGTTGAAATCAACATGGGAATAAACGATTTGCCCGAAAGGCCGAAACGCCTGAAAATCCGGTCCATAACAAAGGCAATCCGGCTCATATAGCCGATATCTTCTAAAATTCCCAGACAGACAAAAAGAACAAATATTTGCGGCAGAAAACCGAGCACTGTCCCAACACCGGCTACAATACCGTCAATAATCAGCGACTGCAGCCAAGCTTCTACTTTTAAACTCTCCAGAATCCCGGTTGCAAAATCAGGCACATATTGACCAAAGAGCACATCATTGACCCAATCGGTGCCAATAGTTCCGACTGTCTGGATGGAGAGGTAGTAAACCAAAAACATGACGCCTGCAAAGATCGGCAGTGCCAAGATCCGATTGGTTACGACCTTGTCAATCTTGTCAGATACAGACATCTTAAAGTCACTGTCCTGACTTTGTGCCATTTGGCTGACACGTTCAATAAAGGCATAGCGCTGATTGATAACAATCGATTCTGAGTCCTCTGTGAAGATTTCCTCCGTAATATGGATAATATCTTCAATTTCTTTCTTCTGAAAAGCAGACAAATCCAGTTCTTCTTCAACCAAGCGGTCACGTTCAAATAACTTTATGGCGTAGAAGCGCCCAGAACGCTCTGGGACTGTCTGGCCGAGAACTTCTGTAATCTGAGCAATGGCCGCTTCAAATTTAGCATCATAGGTTGGGTACTGAATGCTGTCAACACTGGCTTTAGTTGTTTGGCCGGCTTTTTTAAGAGCCTTGTCAATACCAGTATTTTTCAAAGCACTGGTAGCAACAACCGGAACTCCCATCTGATAAGCTAATTTTTCGACACTGATTAGTTTTCCCTGACTTTTTAAAACATCACTCATATTAAGAGCGATCGTCACAGGAATACCCGTCTCAATCAGCTGGGTTGTCAGATACAGATTTCTTTCCAAATTGGTCGCATCAACCACATTCAAAATAGAATCTGCCTGATTGCTGAGCAGGTAATCACGCGCCACCTTTTCTTCCGGACTGTAAGGAGACATGGAATAAATCCCCGGTAAATCCTGTACAGTGACAGCTTTTAGTTTTCTGACTTGTCCGCTTTTGCGTTCAACCGTTACGCCGGGCCAGTTTCCGACATGCTGACGGGTTCCTGTCAGCAAATTAAAAAGACTGGTCTTTCCGCTGTTGGGATTGCCAATCAAAGCAATTTCTGTCATCTTTCCTCCTATTCATCTATCTTGACAACGCTGATCATTTGCGCTTCAGATTTTCTAAGCGTCAGCTCATAGCCGCGCAGGCTAATCTCTATCGGATCTCCCAAAGGGGCCACCTTGCGAAGATAAACCTTGGTATGGCGCGTCAGCCCCATATCCATCAAACGGCGTTTGGCCTCATTGACAGCAAAAATGTTATCAATACAGGCAAACTGTCCTACCGGCAGCTCTGATAAGGGAAGGGTTTCTATCGTTTCCTTATCCTCACTGACATCTATTTGAGCTAAAATGGAGTCATCAAAAGCAAGGCGGCTTGATTTTAACATGACAATAGCACTGGATTTTGTCTTTGAAATCAGCTCAACACGGCTGCCAACCTTTAAGCCCAGATTAGAAAGATGCCTTATGCTGGCTTCCGGCAGATTGATACTGACAATGTTATAAGGAACATTGAGACGTGCATCTTGTAGAATCAAATTTCTTGACCTCCATTAATATTCTTGATAAAATCAACAATTTTACTCATTCAGTATATCATAATTTGGCAATTTCTGACACCCCAAAACAGACCCGAAGGGCTGCAGTGACAGTAAAAAGAAGGTACTTTTATATGGTTTGCATCTGCTAAAAAAGCGAAAAAGTGCTGCTGCCAATTCTCATTTATCTGCCCCTTTGCCGCCTTTAGGGAAATGAAAAAAGCCGGAAGATGTATCTTCCAGCTCCTGCTTGATTTATAAGACTTTTCCCAAGAAATCCTTGGTGCGTTCTTCTTTAGTATTTTCAAAGACAGCCTCAGGCGATCCTTCCTCAACGATAACACCGTCATCCATGAAGATAACACGGTCAGCAACTTCTCGTGCAAAGCCCATCTCATGCGTAACGATTGCCATGGTCATGCCTGATTTAGCCAAATCCTGCATAACACCCAGCACTTCACCAACCATTTCCGGATCAAGGGCTGAAGTCGGTTCATCAAATAAAAGGACATCCGGATCCATAGCTAATCCGCGCGCGATAGCAATACGCTGCTGCTGCCCTCCTGAAAGACTTGAAGGGTAGGCATCAGCCTTGTCCCGCAAGCCGACCTTATCCAAGAGCTGATAGGCTTTCTCTTCGGCTTCAGCCTTGCTGAGTCCTCTCGTTTTAATCGGAGACAATGTGATATTGCCAAGAACAGTCATATTAGGAAAGAGGTTAAACTGCTGAAAGACCATTCCCATCTTCTCACGCATTTTGAAAATATCATTGGTCTTATCTGTGATATCCACACCCTCAAAGGTAATATGTCCCTTAGTTGGTATTTCCAAAAGATTCATGGTCCGCAAAAACGTTGATTTCCCGGAACCCGACGGACCAATGATCACCAGAACTTCTCCTTGTTTGATATCAAGGTCAATTCCTTTGAGGACTTCATTTTTACCGAAAGATTTGTGCAGATTTTTAATACTGATGAGTGTTTCTGACATTAGCTGTCTCCTTTACCAAAGCGGTTTTCAAGTGATTTGACCAGTGCTGACATCAATGTCGTCACCATCAAATAATAAAAGGCTCCAAATAAAAGCGGGGTCAAAGGCAGATAGGTTGCCGTCACAACTGACTGAGCACCGTTCCACAGCTCCATGACACCGATGGTTTGTAAAAGTGAGCTGTCCTTGATAATGGTGATAAATTCATTCCCCAAGGCCGGCAGGATATTTTTAAAAGCCTGCGGCAAAATAACATAACGCATAGCATTAACCGGTTTAATTCCCAGCGAATACGCAGCTTCCAGCTGACCTTTGGGCACCGCTTCGATACCGGCACGGACAATTTCTGAAATATAAGCACCACTGTTCAGCGATAAAACGATAATCCCCGGCAAAAGCCGCGAAAAATCCAAATCCAAAACACCGAATTTAACAATAGGCATATTGGCAAAGTGCAAAACGACAAAAGAAATCATGATCTGAACAACCATAGGCGTTCCGCGGAAAATCCAGACATAAAAGGACACCAGCCAATTTAAAAATTTAATATTGCTGCGTTTAATCAAGGCCACCAAAACACCGATAATGGTCCCGAAAAATACTACGCATGCCGAGATCATGATGGTAACAAGCACCCCATAATTAAAATAAGCCCAATACTTGGGTAAAAATGAAAAATCCATTGATTACTCCTCTAAAATGATATGAAATATTATATTATAATTTGAATAAAAATACAAGCCATCTTCCGGCGCTTTTGCCAAATATCAGCAGCTGCCGCAAAGCAGACTAGTAAAAACTAAAAAACAGACCGATAGTTTTTATACAGGTCCCTGCTTTCTTAATTGAGCAGGAAAAACAAAGCTTAGCCGGATCTATTGTAAGAACCCCTTGCTTTTAGCTGCAGTTATTCCTGCTAAATACAAATTAAGAGGTTAGGAATTGTCTCCCAACCTCTCTTTGTGATTGTATGATTAGTAGAGTAAATCGTAAATTTCCATAGCGATGAGATCAATACTGTCAAACGTATAAGTCTCACGCGCTGCAACATCCCGCAGGGTAAACACAGGACCGTTTTCCGGATCATTATTAAATGAAACTTCAGCAACAACAGCGCCGTCACGCTCAAAATGGCGTTTCAAATTACTGTCATCAGTCGTCATCAATTCTAAACGATTAATAATTCTCACTAAATGTGATTCCATGATATTCTCCTATTCGTTTTTTAACTCTTCTTATTTTAACACAAATAAGGCAAAAAAACAGTAAAATCATTCATTTTAGATATTTTTTAGGGATTGATACATGATGGCTTTGATAGAATGAAGACGATTTTCGGCTTCCTGAAAAATAACCGAGCTGTATTTCTGGAAAAGAGCATCTGTAATCTCAAGTTCTTTATAGCCATACTGCTCATAAATAGTCTGACCTATTTCGGTATTGGTATCATGAAAAGCAGGCAGGCAATGTAAAACAATCGCTTCAGGATTAGCCGCCTTATCGAGCAACGATTGGTTAATCTGGTAGTCCATCAGCAAATCAATTCTTGCCTTGAAATCCACCTCTTCTCCCATTGAGACCCAAACATCAGTATAAAGTATATCAGCACCTTTGACTGCTCCAGTATCATCTGTAATGGTAATGGTTCCTCCTGTTTGGTGCTGCTTAGCCAAGGCAGCAATCTCTTTTTTAGGCTGCAAGGCTTTAGGAGCAATAATCTTTACATTAATCCCTAAAATAGCCGCAGTCACCAGCAGAGAATTGGCAACATTATTGCGGCCGTCTCCCAAATAAGCCAGTGTCAGCCCGTCCAATTTTCCAAAATGTTCCTTGACCGTCATAAAATCAGCTATCATCTGAGTGGGGTGCCAGGTATCTGTCAAGCCATTCCACACAGGAACTCCTGAAAATTCAGCCAGCATCTCCACATGTTCCTGCTTAAAACCGCGGTATTCGATGCCGTCAAACATGGAGCCCAAAACTTTAGCCGTATCAACAACCGACTCTTTTTTTCCTAATTGTATTTCATTGCTCCCAAGATAGGTCACATTCATGCCCAGATCCTGACCGGCAACAGTGAAGGCACTTCTGGTTCGCGTTGAGGTTTTCTCAAAAATAAGAGCAATATTTAAACCGTCCAAATAGTTATGAAGAACTCTTTCTTTTTTTAATTTTTTAAATTGCAGAGAAAGGTCAATAAGAGCTTCCAATTCTTCTTTTGTATAATCTATCTCTTTTAAAAATGATTTTGTGGCTGTCATTTGTATCTCCTTGCATTTTTATACTATATTTTTACATTTTTATTCATAATTGTCAAGTCTTTTTGCAGAATGTCCGATATCAGCAGCCACTACACTGCAGTCCCTTGTCCAAACCTTATCAAAGGTCTGACTTTCAATCTTTTTACTTGATTTATGTCTGAATGGTGCTATAATTAACATATAAAGTTTGACCATTATTGACCAAATGTTTTAATAGTCAAATCTTGTATTCTACAACGAAAGAGGTAGTAATGATGCTCTGTCAAAATTGTAATTTAAATGAAGCGACCATTCACTTGTACACAAGTGTTAACGGTCAGCAAAAGCAGGTTGATCTCTGCCAAAATTGCTATCAAATTATGAAAACAGATCCTGAAAACAGCTTTTTGAATAATCTTTCCCAGCAAAATTCTTCATCAATGAATCCTTTCTTTGATGATTTCTTTGGGGATTTAAATAATTTCCGAGCCTTCAATCAGGACCTGCCTAATTCTCCGCAGACTCAGTCCGGCGGTGGCAATGGCGGCAACGGAAACAATCGGCGTCCCGGTGGCCCTCGCCAGCAGACTCCTCAACGGCCAAACGGCCTGCTTGAAGAATTTGGAATCAATTTAACCGATATTGCCCGCAAAGGCGAAATTGATCCTGTCATCGGCCGTGATGAAGAAATTACGCGGGTTATTGAAATTCTTAACCGCCGAACCAAAAATAATCCAGTTCTCATCGGAGAACCCGGTGTCGGTAAGACTGCTGTTGTTGAGGGATTAGCTCAAAAAATTGTTGACAATGATGTTCCTCAAAAACTACAAGGCAAAAATGTTATCCGCCTTGATGTTGTCAGCCTGGTCCAAGGTACCGGCATCAGAGGACAGTTTGAAGAACGCATGCAAAAATTAATGGAAGAAATCCGTCAGCGCAAAGATGTCATCCTCTTCATTGATGAAATCCATGAAATTGTCGGAGCCGGTTCTGCCGGTGACGGCAATATGGATGCCGGTAACATTTTGAAGCCTGCTTTGGCTCGCGGTGATCTTCAGCTTGTCGGTGCTACGACACTCAATGAATACCGAATCATTGAAAAAGATGCGGCTCTGGAACGTCGGATGCAGCCTGTCAAGGTTGATGAACCTAGTGTTGAAGAAACAATCACTATCCTCAAAGGCATCCAGCCTAAATATGAAGATTATCACCATGTCAAATATACTGACGAGGCCATTGAAGCAGCTGCTAATCTGTCCAACCGCTACATTCAGGACCGCTTCCTGCCGGACAAGGCCATTGACCTGCTGGACGAATCCGGTTCTAAGATGAATTTGACCCTTAATTTTGTAGATCCTAAAGAAATCGATCACCGCTTGGCTGAAGCTGAAAATCTCAAGGCTCAGGCAACCCGTGATGAAGATTATGAAAAAGCAGCCTACTTCCGCGATCAGATCGCTAAATATAAGGAAATGCAGTCTGCTAAGATTGATGAGCAAAATACACCAATCATCACAGAAAAAAATATTGAAGCCATCGTTGAGCAAAAGACAAACATTCCGGTTGGTGAGCTCAAAGAAAAAGAACAGTCTCAATTAATCCATCTGGCGGATGATTTAAAACAGCATGTCATCGGACAGGATGCAGCTGTTGATAAGATTGCTAAGGCCATTCGCCGCAACCGCGTAGGATTGGGTACTCCTAACCGGCCAATCGGCAGCTTCCTCTTTGTAGGACCTACCGGTGTTGGTAAGACCGAGCTGTCTAAACAATTAGCTATTGAGCTCTTTGGATCTGCTGACAGCATGATTCGCTTTGACATGAGTGAATATATGGAAAAACACGCTGTTGCAAAACTTGTCGGAGCGCCTCCGGGATATGTCGGTTATGAGGAAGCCGGGCAGCTGACTGAAAAAGTCCGCCGCAATCCTTACTCTCTCATCTTGCTTGATGAAGTTGAAAAAGCCCATCCGGATGTCATGCACATGTTCCTGCAAGTCTTGGATGACGGTCGTTTGACCGATGGTCAAGGCCGCACGGTCAGCTTCAAAGATACGATTATTATCATGACCTCTAATGCCGGTACAGGTACAGCCGAAGCCAGTGTTGGTTTTGGTGCCAGCCGAGAAGGCCGGACAAACTCTGTTCTGGGTGAATTGGGCAACTTCTTCAGTCCTGAATTTATGAACCGCTTCGACGGTATCATTGAGTTCCAAGCACTGAGCAAGGACAACCTGCTTAAGATCGTTGACCTGATGCTGGATGATGTTAATAATCGTTTGTCAGTCAATGACATTCACCTTGATGTTACTGATAAGGTTAAGGAAAAACTGGTTGATCTCGGTTATGATCCAAAAATGGGTGCAAGACCGCTTCGCAGAACCATTCAAGATCATATTGAAGACGCTATTACCGATTTCTACCTTGAAAACCCTGACCAAAAGAATCTGAAAGCTGTTCTGACCAGCAAAGGCGCTATCAGCATCAAGCCTGCCAATAATAAAGTTGAAACAGTCGCTAATACTGCTTCAGAATCGGAATAACGTCATAAGAGGCTGGGGTCAGACAAAATCCCAGCCTCTTATTTTATAGGGAATAGCTTGCGGCTTCTGGTCTTTTCTTGAATTTCTCACTATCTTGATCTTTCTTTTCCAAACGCACTAGGCAAAAAAATCGTTTTTTAGTATAATAATAAGCAATATTGACATGATTATTTGGAGGGAGACAACATGAACCATCCAACTTTCGGCGAAAAAAAAGCAGACGTCCATTACAAAGAACGCTTTGGGGTTTATGCAGTGATTGCTGATCCCAGTCAAGAGAAAATTATTCTTGTTCAGGCGCCAAACGGAGCTTGGTTTTTACCGGGCGGTGAAATCGAAAAAGGAGAAAATCAGCTGCAGGCTTTGGAACGAGAACTCCTTGAAGAATTGGGATTTACCGCTGTTATCGGCCGGTACTATGGTCAGGCAGATGAATATTTTTATTCCAGTCACAGGAACACTTATTTTTACAATCCTGCTTATATTTATGAGGTAACAAGTTTTAACAAGGTTGGCAAGCCTCTTGAAGATTTCAATCATCTGGCCTGGTTTTCTCTGGCAGAAGCCAGGGAAAAATTAAAACGCGGCAGCCACAAATGGGGCATTGACTGCTGGCAAAAAGAGCACCAGAAAAACTAAATTCAGATAACATTTCGCCTCAAATCATGCTATAATATTATTACGACACTACTACAGGAGGAAAGTTATGAGATTGATCAACACGACCAGCAGCCACCAGCGCTTGGTAAAAAATCAGCTGCAGCATACAGATGCGACACTTGTTGAAACTTATTCAGCCGGCAATACTGATGTTATTTTTACCCAGGCCCCTAAACATTATGAACTCTTAATTTCAAATAAACATCGTGCTATTAAAGACAGTGAAATTGAAGCTATCCGAGAATTTTTCCTCAAGCGTAAAATCGATAAAAATATTATTCTTTTAGATCAGTTAAAAACCCTGCATACAGCAAATCTGATTGAGATTTCCATTCCGATAATTAGCTAGTCAAGTCAGAAACAGCTGTTTCTGGCTTTTTTCTTTGGGACTGCAACGGCACATTTAGATAAAAAAAGACTTGGTTCTCAGCTTCATTAACTGAAGATAAGCTCCAAGTCTTTTTCATTATTTACTTTCAAACCCTTGAGCGATAGCTTCTGGGAAATGTTCTTCCAAGATGGCTGCACAGTGATCACAAACAACAGCATTATAAGAGCGTTCTTTAACACTTTCGTCCACACGGCGGCAGCGATCGCAGACGTCACCATGAGCATGCTCAACAGTAAATGCAACATCCTCAAAAGCAAGGGCTGACTCCGGTGCTGCTTCCTGTGTCACGGTTAATTGCGATACAATAAGCAATTGAGCCACATCACTGTCGAGAGCCGTAAGAAGAGCATAAACTTCTTCACCTGCATAGACAGTCAAATGCGCTTCAAGCGATTTACCAATAATCTTCGCATTGCGGGCTTCTTCAAGAGCTTTTTGAGCTTGGTCGCGAAGTGACATGAAGGCATCCCAGGTATCCAAAATTTCATCTTGATTAACAAAATGTTGTGCCTCCGGCATTTCTGCCAACTGTACAAACTCTTCCTCTTCATGTTCCAGATAAGACCAGATTTCTTCGCTGGTATGCGGGAGAATCGGTGTCAGCAGTTTTGTAATCTTGACTAAAATATCATAGAAAACAGTCTGCATTTGCCGGCGAGCCAAGCTGTCTGCTGCCTCAATATAGACGACATCTTTGGCAAAATCAAGGTAGAAAGCTGACAGGTCAACCGTCACAAAATTAACAACAGCCTTATAAATAGCCATGAAATCATAATCCTTGTAAGCTTGATTGACAGCCGCTACAAGTTTGTTAAACTTGATGGTCATGTATTTGTCAACAGAACGAAGGTTTTCAAAGGCTACCGCATCTGTATGTGGGTTAAAATCAGCTGTATTGGCCAGCAAGAAACGAAGGGTATTTCTGATTTTACGGTAGGTTTCTGATACCTGACCTAATATTTCCATAGATACCCGCACATCGCTGTCAGTATCAACAGAAGCTGCCCACAAACGAAGAATTTCAGCACCGTATTGCTTAGCTACGTCACTTGGTGAAATGATATTACCCTTTGATTTGGACATCTTTTCACCCTTGCCATCAAGCACAAAGCCTTGAGACAGGACTGATTTATAAGGAGCATGTCCATTAACGGCAACAGAAGTAATCAAGGATGAATTAAACCAGCCGCGATACTGATCGCTCCCTTCCAAATAAAGATCAGCAGGGTAAGCAAGTTCCTGACGTGTATTTAGGACACCATTCCAAGATGAGCCTGAGTCAAACCAAACGTCCATGATATCCGTTTCTTTGGTGAACTCGCCATTAGGCGATCCCGGATGGGTAAATCCTTGAGGCAGCAAATCTTTGGCATCGCGCTGCCACCACACAATCGAACCGTATTTTTCAAACAGATCAGCAACATAATCCGTAACTTCCTTGGTCATAATAGCTGTTCCGTCCTCTGCATAAAAGATTGGAAGCGGCACACCCCAGGCACGCTGGCGGGAAATAACCCAGTCGCCGCGGTCTCGGATCATATTGTACAGACGTGTCTTACCCCAAGAAGGATAGAAATCAACCTTGTCAATTTCATCAAGAATATCCTGACGGAATTTTGAAACCGAAGCAAACCACTGCGGTACTGCCCGCCAGATAATCGGTTTTTTCGTTCTCCAGTCAAATGGATAGGAGTGAGTGATGACTTCAGACGCAAGCAGCAGGTCACCCAGTTTTTCTTTGACTGTCGGCAGAACCTTGTCATAGAATTGCCCTTGAAAATCAGAACCGGCGTTTTCCATCATGATACCGCGCTCATCAACAGTAACGACCACTTCAAGACCGTATTTAATCCCTACATTGTAGTCGTCTTCACCAAAGCCGGGCGCCGTATGAACAATTCCGGTACCGGAATCAAGCGTAACATGGTCGCCATTCATAACCAATTCTTCTACATCATCATCCCATGGATGGGCTGTAACGATGCGATCAAGTTCACTTCCTTTATAAACAGCTAAGGTTTCTGGATTTTCCCAGCCAAAACGTTCTGACAATTCCACAAGCAGAGCCTGCGCAACCACGAATTTACGTTCATCATTGGCTGGTTTGACCACGGCATAATCCATATCCGGACCGACGGTCAGACCGCGGGAAGCTGTGATGGTAAAAGGTGTTGTTGTCCAGACAACGATATAGGTATCTGTGTCCAGCACTCCCTTGCCATCTTTAACACGGTTGGCATAGTAAAGCGATGTTGATTCAATATCGTGGTACTCGATTTCTGCCTCTGCCAGTGCAGATTCAGACGACCAAGACCAATAAACCGGTTTGGCACCGCGATAAATGTAGCCCTTATCAGCCATAGCACCAAAAACACGAATCTGAGCGGCTTCATATTCCGGTACCAAGGTCACATAAGGATTCTTCCAGTCACCGGACACTCCCAATCGTTTAAAGTCTTCACGCTGTTTATCAACCTGACTTAGAGCATAGTCACGGCACATCTCCAAATACTCAGCCAGATCAAGTTCTTTACGCTTAACACCTTTTTTAGCCAGCACCTGCTCAATTGGCAGACCATGGGTATCCCATCCCGGAACATACGGTGCCCTGAAACCGGACATTGATTTAGCACGTACGATAATATCTTTCGAAATTTTATTGAGGGCATGTCCTAAATGAATGTTGCCGTTCGCATAGGGAGGGCCGTCATGCAGGAAGAAAGACGGCTTATTGGCATTTAATTCCTGACGTTTAGCATAAATATCTGCTTCGTCCCATTGTTTTTGCCACTGCGGTTCTTTATTGGGCAGTCCCGCACGCATAGGAAAAGGTGTTTTACCGAGGTTAAGCGTTTCTTTTAATTTCATTATAACTCCTTATCTCATTCTTAAATTATTACAGGGACAGCTATCTGCAGCAGCAAAGACACTGTCTGTCATCCAGATAAACATAAAAAAAACCTTCATCAAAGGACGAAAGTTCGTGGTACCACCTTAGTTCAGACAGACTGTTGTCTGTCCCTCTTAGCTTGTAAGGTAAGCTGAGCCTTCTATCTTAATGATTCAGATAGAAACGAACAAAATGATAAGCCCCAATCAAGGGAGTGCAGGTCTTCCACCATCACCTGCTCGCTGAATCTGTTCATCAGGCCTGTGTTTTTGTTATTCGTTAATATTCAATTTAAAGGTTTGTGTCTCGTTCAGATTGAGCTCTTCAGGCGTATCCGCTGCAGTTTCATGAGCTGCTTCAATAATAATCGGCTGCTCATTATCCGCTTGCGTTTCTTCTAATTTTTTATTGCTTTCAGCAACACGGCGGTGCAAATCTTCCATCTCTTCCGGAGTAAACTGACGAGTGACATCAATAGGTTCTGTATCTGCAGTATCCGGTACATGTTCACCTAAAACCTGCTCAACAACTTCTTTAAAAGCTGCATCTGAATTTTGCAGATAAACTGCTGTCGGCTGCAAAAGTTCCGTCCATTCCGGAGAATTGGCAAGCGCCAGCTGGCCTTCTACCACAGATAAGAGATGCTGATGGAACACACGGCTTTGGCGTTTGAGTTCTTCTGTTTCAACAGCGATGCGCTTAGCCTCATCCGTAGCATCACGCAGAATTTCATTGGCTTTCGCTTTAGCTGCATCAACCAATTGCTGAGACTCATACGTAGCCTTATTTAAAATATTAGTTGACTCTGTATTTGCTGATGCCTTAACTTTCTCAGCCGTTTCCTGAGCTAAAATCACAGACTGGCTGAGTGATTCTTTCATTTCATCAAAGTAACCCAGTTTGTCTTCTAACTCCTTGATACGGTTGTCTTTTTCACGGTTAGTGCGTACCAACTCTTCATAGTCGTCAACAACAATATCCAAGAACTCTTCCACTTCCTGAGTATTGTAGCCGAACATTTTTGTTCCAAAGGTTTTATCTTTAATTTCAAGTGCTGTAATTGCCATTTTATTCTCCTTATTTATGTATGATTCGGTCAATGGTCAGTTTATGTTTTCCATGCTTTGAAAAACCGTTATCTCGTTTTACGGTAAACCTTCCGTAACCTCTGACGCTGATTAAATCGCCAACTTCAACCAAATGAGATACCTTGGGCTGAATGAGGTAATCCAGCTTCACCTTTTCGCTTTCGATTAACTTGCTGGCCGTTCCCCGAGAAATATTCAGAACAGCTGCAATAATTTTATCTAATCGCATACTTGATGCCAAAATATCAATCTCTTTAGTATTCGATTGATTTTCCAGCTGTTTTTCAAAGGGTATTTCTTCAAAGGCAACCGCTGCCCTTCCTATTTTACTCACCTGAGTATTTAAATAAGAAACCATGCTTTTTTCAACAAAAACCTGTGCGCGATTTTCCTGAACTAAAATATCACCTAAAATATGACGTTCAATGCCTAATTTATTAATCAGGGTTCCCATAATCTGAGCATGCGTCAAGTGATTAAATTTACTGTTGTATTTAATTTCCAGCAAACTAATACCAAAGTCTGCCAAATCCAAATTGTAGTAAGCCGGCGCTATCAAGAGCCGAGCATATTCGGAAGGAATAAAATCCGAGCTGACATAACACTTTAGCTCTGTCTGCCCTGCAATACTCTTCATAACTGCAATTTGTCTGGGATTTAAAAAATCCGTAAGGCAAAAACTGTAGGTATCTTCTGCTTGTTTAATTAAATCATAAGCCTTTTCAATTAATTCTTGCTCTTCTAACCTAAAGTGCTGATAAATCTCTTGTTTTGCCATATTAAATAAGAAGATTAAATAAAAACTGTTTCAATAAATTCAAAAGCAAAATAATGATAATAATTGTAAAATCAAGTCCTGCAAACTGCAGATTGAAACGCCTGAACGGTTTAATGACTGGTTCCACAATATCAACTAACAGTCTCCCAAGCCAAGTATCATAAGCGCCGGGAAACCATGATAAGAGAGCATAAACCACCAGCAAGAAGGAATAGACCTCAATCACTCTTGCCAGAATTACCACAATATACGCTAACATCATTTAACGTCTCTTCATGTCGTAGTTAAAGCTGACATCCTGGCCATTGGCTGCAAGACTCATTTCTTCAACATCCACAATAACATTGATTGGCGTTAGCAGATACATTGAGGCACCGACCTTTTGCAGATTTCCTGCCAGAACCTTGCTCGCTCCGTCAATGAAGTCTAAGCAGCGCCTAGCCTGTGCTTCAAGCATGTATTGAAAATCAATCAGCACACATTCGTTGCGAATCAGCAAATCAACAATTTCTTCTGCATCCTCATACTTACGAGGAAATTTAAGTGCGATTGTTGTCTTATCCTGTGCAGACTGCTGAGCATTATTGCGGCGGGTTGGGAGCGGGTGAATATTTTCTTCACCTGATGGGCGGCGGGGCTGCCCTTGGTTTGGCCGCGAAGCCTCTTGATTAGGCTGATGACCTTTCTTTGCATTTTGCTGTGTCTGCTGAGCAGCAGGACGTTTAGCAGACTCCTGCTGTCGAGCCGGTACAGCAACAGGTTCTTCTACTTCGCTGACCTCATCAGTGTCAAAGTAAGAAATAATTCTGTTAAAGCTATCTCTAAGTGCCATACGTATCTCCGTTTCATTTAAAGAATGCGCTGCCTATTCGGATGAAGGTTGCACCATTTTGAACTGCAATCGGAAAATCACCGCTCATCCCCATGCTCAATTCATCCAAAGGCATATTCTTTAAGTTTCTTTCTTTTAGATTTTTTCTCAATTCGTTGGTTTGGCTGAAAATTTTTGCCAATTCCTGCTCAGAAGCATCTATCGGCGCCATGGTCATCAACCCAACAACTTTAATCTTATCAAATTTTTGAATTTCTTCAAGTACATTATCAACTTCTGACACTTTGAAACCATGCTTGCTTTCTTCGCCAGAAATATTAACTTGCAAAAAGCATTTAACATCATGTTCGGCACGTTTTTGAATTTCAGCAGCTAACTTTACAGAATCAAGGGCATGGAAATAATCAACCAAGTTGATAACATCCTTAACCTTACGCCGCTGCAAACTGCCAATCAGGTGCCATGTCAAATCATAGGCCTGTAAAGCATGATATTTGTCGAGAAACTTGTCAACCCTGTTTTCGGCAATATGCTTAACTCCTGTTTGTACAAGTTTTTCTGCCGTATCACTGTCAACATATTTAGTCACTGCAACGACAGTAACATCATCTTTACTGCGTCCGGCCGCCTGAGCACAGGCAGCGACTTCCTGAAAAATGCGATCTTTATTTGCTTGTAAGTTCATTGTTAACGGTTTTTAAAGAAAGGAGGTGTTTCCAATTCATCATCATCGTCTGTATCAGCTGAAAAACTGCTCATTTTTAACTGACTGTCAATTTCACCTTCAGTCGGGCGGGCAATGCTCTCACGGCGAAGATCCCAGTCACCGAATGCAGACTGCTGAGGCTGTGCCTCTGCTGGTGTTTGCCGTGGCTCTGCAGCCGGCATTTCATGCGATTCATTCAAATCGAAATCAAAATTTTGACGGCGTTCAAAATTTGGCTGTGAAGCATTTGCAGAAGGAGCCTGCTGCTGAGGTCTCGGCTGCTTGTAAGGCTGTGCCTGGCGGCGAATGCCGGATACCTGCTCAACACGGTCAGGGCGAACACCGGTAGCAACTACGGTTACGCGAATCTCATCTTTCATAGACTCATCAATTGCTGTACCGAGCCAGATGTTTACACCGTGTCCCGCAGCCTGATTAACAATTTCAGAAGCTTCTTCAGCTTCGGTCAGGGTCATATCAAGACCGCCGGTAACATTGACAATGACATCTTCTGCCCCATCAATTGTTGTTTCAAGAAGCGGCGAATAGGTTGCTTTGCGAGCTGCTTCAACGACCCGTTCTTCACCGGTTCCGACACCGATTCCCATCAAGGCATTTCCTTTGTTTGCCATAACAGTTTTAACATCAGCAAAGTCAAGGTTGATCAAACCGGGACTGGTAATCAAATCGGTAATTCCCTGTACACCTTGGCGGAGTACATTGTCAGCTTCACTGAGCGCTTCAAGAAGCGGTGTTTTCTTATCAACAATTTCAAGCAAATTATTATTTGAAATAATAAGAAGAGTATCTACCTCATCACGAAGTTCATCAATACCTTCAATGGCATAATTGCCGCGTTTGCTGCCTTCAAAACCAAAAGGTCTTGTAACAACAGCAACTGTCAGAGCACCGACTCCCTTAGCAATGCGGGCAATGACCGGAGCAGCTCCTGTGCCGGAACCGCCGCCCATACCAGCGGTGATAAAGACCATATCAGCACCGCTAAGAGCTTCTGTTAATGCTTCTTCGCTTTCCTCTGCGGCTTTGCGGCCGATTTCAGGCTGACCGCCGGCACCCAGTCCGCGAGTCAGTTTAGGACCGAGCTGAATCACCGTTTCAGCTTTAGAGCTGCTCAGAGCTTGGATGTCGGTATTGGCTGCGATGAATTCAACACCGGAAACGCCCTCGTCAATCATGCGGTTGATGGCGTTCCCGCCGCCGCCGCCGACTCCAATTACTTTAATTACTGCACCCTGTACAGATGCTGCATCGAATGAAAATGCCATTTTAATCTTTCCTCACTTTAATTTTAATCAAACATACTGCCAAAGATACCACGTACACGGTCACTCATCTTTTGTTTTGGTTTGGCTGGTTCTCCTTTTTGAGGAGGCAGCTCTTCCAGCTGTGACTCAAGAGTGGCAGATTCTTGTGTTTGAGCGAAACTTCTAGTTTTAGGAGCAACACCTGTCGGCTTAATATCAATTGGTTTTCTTCTCAATTTTTCATCACCGGAAACAGCTCCCTGTGCCAAAATATCAACTTCGGTCAGCGTTCCTACATATTCAACAATACTGATGATGTTAGCAAACATAGGATTTCTGATACCAACTTGGTTGGGAACATGAAGCTTAACATTGGCACCAAAGATTTCCTGAGCAACCTCAACAACACCGGGCATAATTGCGGCACCGCCGACAATCACAATACCGCCGGGCAGATCCAGCAGCCTGCCGCGTTCCAAGTCCTGCTTGATGCGATCCAGCAAGTGGCGAACGCGTGCCGAAATAATTTCTGAAAGGTAACGTTCAGTAACCTCTATCGGATTTCTTTCCCCGACTACTTCTACCTGCACAGTTTCTGTCGAACTGGCTTCAGAAACATTAGCTTCTCCGAAATTAAATTTAAGTGCTTCGGCAACTTGATGCGATGTCTTAAGGACTTTGGAAATGTCCTTAGTAACGTAATCGCCGCCTTCGGCATAAGTATTTGTAAACTGCAGTTCTTGGGCACGCATTGAAGCAACGGTTGTCTGACCGCCTCCCATATCAATGACAGTAGCACCAAACTCGCGTTCTCCTTCGTTTAGAACTGATTTTGCAAGAGCCAGCGGCGAAATAATAATATTTTCAACCTCAATGCCGGCACGCTCCACTGTTTTACGAAGATTATGCAAAATCGTACTCGGTCCGGTATAAATCAAGCCGCGCATTTCCAAACGAATCCCCATCATTCCGCGGGGATCACGGATGCCCTGAAAGCCATCGACAATGAACTCTTCCGGAATCAGAGAAATGACCTCACGCTCCGGTGTGATGCTCTTGGTCAAAGCTGAGCGAACTACACTGTCAACATCTTCATCTTTGATTTCTTTAGATTCGCTAGGAACAGGAATCATTCCTTGGGTAGGCTCAATCTGCAGCAGATTTGCCGGCAGACCGACATTAACCTTGCTGATTGACATTCCTGCCTTTTCTTCTGCTTCTTCAATCGCTGTTTTAATAGCTTCTGCCGCAGTGTCTATATCAATGATAATACCATCTTTCACACCCGAACTTTTAACATTACTGACACCGATAACATTCATACTGCCGTCAATAAATTCAGCAACCAAAACTTTAATCGAGCTTGTTCCTATATCTAATCCTGTAAAAAAGCCATCTCTAGCCATTCACTCGACCTCTCTATCTTTCCATTCTATTACTGTCAAAAACAGAATTATTCAGAGAATATTATACCATAAAAAAACGTAAAATGTTAAGCTTTTTACGTTTTTTGTTATAGAAACTTAATTTCTTGATTCTCATAAAAATCACGGAGCAGCAGTCGCTTCTGTAACCGACTGAGCATTTTCTTCTGACTCGGCAGCTGAAGAATCTGCTGAGGCAGAATTGCCGTCTTCTGATGACTCGCTTGGCTCTGTCTCAGAAGAACTTTCTGTTGTGGCAGAGGCCTTGTGTTCGGCAAGCGCAGCTTCAATGTCTGAATTAGTGCTGTAAAGACCTACTTCCATGTCAACAATGCTGCCGTCTGCCAAATCCTTTTTGATTTTAGGATAATAAGGCAGCTTGCTGTCAATTTCCGACAGAGGGACACGGACTGTGTTGCCGTCTGTCATCTCCAATAAAAGCAAATCGTTTGTAGATTTTGAGTCAGCCGAGGAGATTGTTTTAATGCTCTTAACCAAGGCTTGATCTAATTTTGCTAATTTTTTGACAAGTGTCTGCACATCCTGCGCCTTAGGAAGATTGATGGTCATAAAGGACTCAGGCAGCTCTGAAGCATTGACCGGGTCAGCCTGTGTACCGTTTTCTAAAATCGGGATATAGCCGTTATCTGCCTGCGTATAAGCAATAATACTGCGCTCTTTTACTTTCAGCGTAAAATTGTTCGGAAAACGGTAAATCAGATGAGCTTCTTTAATCCATTTGTCCTTGGCTTTTAAAGTATTTTCAAAACGGCTCTTTTCAAAAATCAAAGCGGTCAGATAATCGGATTTCTTGATGCCTGATTTTTCAATCAGCTGCGCTTCAATCGCATTTTTGTGGCCTGAAACGTTTATATTTTTTTGACGGCTGAACGGACTGATCATAAATAAAGAAACCAGCAAAACCACCATTGAAACAGTGATTACTAAAAAGGCCTGCCAGAAGTCTTTGCGGGGAATAACCCGTGTTTTTTTCTTCTTGGGCTTTTTTACTTTAGCCTGCTTTTCTTTAGGCTTTTCCTGCTTAGAATCTCGGTCAAAAGAAGACTGCTCTGCTGCCTTTGGTTCCGCTGTTTTATCTTTAGAATTAGAACCTTCTTTTTCAGCCTGAAACTGAGCCTTTTTCTCAGCCATCTTTTTTTCGTTTAGTTTTTCTTTTTCAAGCTTTTCTTCCTGTTTTTTCCTGAGAAATTCCAGATTTCGCTGCTGCCACTCTGTTAAAGGGACTTCCTGTTTCTCTGTATCTTTTTTATCTTTTGCCATTATTTTCCTTTTTTTCAATTCCTATATCTTTTAACAAAAGACTGTAAAAATTGTCCGGAGAGGTAATCTCGGTTGATGATGCCATATTCTTCTTATAAAATTCCTGATTTGCCAATAAATGTTCGACTTTTTCCGTCAAATGAGCAACATCTAATTGTTCTTCAGGCAATTGCTGAGCATAGCCTTTTTTTTCAAAATAAGCAGCATTTTCCAGCTGATCGCCGCGGCTGGCTTCTTTCCCCAAGGGAACAATCACATGCAGTTTATTCATGGCAAGAAGTTCAAAAATAGTATTGGATCCGCCGCGCGTAACAACAACATCGGCCAGATCCATGAGGGGCTGATAAAGATCTGTTACATAATCTACCCGATAAAGATTGGGGCTCAGGCTGTTGAGCTGCTTATCTCCTGAAATGTTAATAATATTATATCTTTTCAGCAGTTCAGGCGACGCGCTGATGAAACGGTTAAAAACCTTGGCTCCGGCTGATCCGCCGATAAACAGCAGCGTTTTCAAATCAGAATCAAACTGCTCTTTGACAGCTTCAATCTGCTCTGCTGTTTCCAGGCTCAGGCTTTTGGCAGCAATTTTAGTAATGGCTCCGACATGTTTTGTTTTAGTCAGCGCATCAGCCTGTTCAAAAGTGGTATACATGGTTGTAGCAAATTTATAAGCAATCTTATTAGCCAGTCCCATTGATAAATCGGACTCATGAACAAAAACCGGTACTCTTAAAAATTTGGCCGCTATTACAGGCGGAACCGATACGAAGCCCCCTTTGGAGAAGAGTAACTGCGGACGGATTTTGGCAATGATAGCTAAAGACTGTAAAATTCCCCAGCCGACCTTAAAGGCGTCCAGCAGATTCTGCCAGGAAAAATAGCGCCGCAGCTTGCCGGTAGCAATCGAATGAAAGCTGACATCAAGACCTGACTGCTTAATCTGCTCGTGCTCAATCCCATGCTTGTCACCAATATAGTGAACTTCCCAGCCGTCCTTTAAAAACCGAGGAATCAAAATCAAATTGAGAGTAACATGACCGACAGTGCCGCCGCCAGTAAAGACAATTTTCTTTTTTGCCATGCTTATTCTCCCTTGATCGCTTCAAAGGCTGCGATAAATTCATCTCCGCGCACTTCAAAATTTTTGTACATATCCCAGCTGGCGTTGGCCGGGCTCAAAAGGATAACATCGCCGCTTTCAGCATTGTCAAAGGCGACCTTAGCAGCATCGGCAACATTTTTAGCATCCAGATAAGGTACATGTGCCTTATCTGCAGCCCGTTTAACCCGAGGAGCTGATTCTCCCAGAATAATCATTTTTTTCAGTCCTGCAAGATCCGGCACAAGCTCATCAAATTCATTGCCCCGGTCAAGACCGCCTGCAATCAGGATAACTTTTTTATTATCAAAGCCAGATAAGGCCTTCTGAGTTGCTAAGATATTGGTTGACTTGCTGTCATTATAAAATTTAACGTCATTGACTTCGCCCAAATACTGCAAACGGTGCTTAACCCCGCCAAAATGAGCCAGAGTTTCTCTGATGGCTTCATCCGGCACACCGGACAATTTTGCCACGGCGATTGTTGCTAAAGCATTTTCGACATTATGACTGCCCGGAACACCGAGCTCATCTGCTTTCATGACGGCTTGGCCCTTGAAACAAAGCATCCCGTCCTCTAAATAAGCACCATCAACTTTTTTCTCTGTTGAAAAAGGAACAACCGTAGCCTTAGTTTGTGCCGCCAGAGTTTCAGCGATCTTCTGATTGAAATTAAGGATGACAGTATCATCTGCAGTCATATTCTTTTGAATATTCCACTTGGCCTCAACATAATTCTCAAAGGAACCGTGATAGTCAATATGCGTTGGCATCAGATTAGTAATCACAGCAAGATGCGGATGAAATTCTTCCGTTCCCATTAACTGAAAAGAGGATAATTCCATAACCAAAGTGTCCGCAGCAACTGCTGACTGTGCTACTTCACTGGCCGGATAGCCAATATTCCCGGATAACAGTGCTGAATGTCCGCCGTGATTTAAGACCTCTGCAATCATGGTAGTGGTTGTTGTCTTGCCGTTAGAACCTGTAATGCCAATAATAGGTGCTTCAGAAACCAAATAGGCCAGTTCAACCTCTGTAATGACAGGAATATTTTTCTCCAATGCCCTGACAACCATCGGATTGGTATAAGGAATTCCCGGATTTTTAACCATGTAAGCAAATTCCTCATCCAGAAGTTCCAAAGGATGGCTGCCGCAAATAACCTTGATCCCTTCTTCCAAGAGCGCCTGCGCAGAAGGATTTTCATCAAAAGGTTTGCCGTCATTGACGGTTACAATGGCACCCAGTTTTGCCAAGAGGCGGGCAGCTGCTTGGCCTGATCGCGCTAAGCCCAGCACCAAGACTTTTTTATTTTCAAATTTTTTAACTTGTTTCATTTTGATAATTCTGACTTTCTCATTAACTATATACTCTAATATTTTACCCTGAATAGGAGACTTTTTCAAGATTTTAAAGTAAGACAAAGACTTTCTTTCTCATCAAAGAAGCAAGGAGATAACGTCCGGCACACACAGCAGTTCATTTAACGATTAGCTAAACATAGTTAAAAGACCGGAACTTTTGTCCCGGTCTCCACATTTTAGTTATGATACTTTTTACTTTTAGGTTTGGTCGTTAGCTGCAGCACATCCTTTAGAGCACAGTAGCCGACAGCAATCATTCCTATACCGACAAAGATTTCAGGAGGTGACTGCATAATCTTGATAAAAGTCATTCCGGTCAGTACCATTAAAAAGGCCACTACTGCTACCAGAGAAATCATATTCATGGTATTTTTGACCGTTTTAGGAGCGATAAAAATGTAATACATTAAAAGCAGTACGGCAATAATGGCATAAAACATTTTTTCTCCTTTCTTTCTGATCGGATATTTTAATCGTCAGCAGATTTTTTCTTCTTAGCAGCCTTGGCCCGCGCATTTTTATCCAAAATCTGCTTGCGCAGACGGATAGACTCAGGTGTCACTTCCATGTACTCATCATCATTGAGGAATTCAAGCGACTCTTCAAGGGTCAGGATGCGCGGTGTTTTAATAACCGCTGTCTGGTCTTTGGTAGCCGAGCGAACGTTGGTCATCTGCTTAGCTTTGGTGATGTTTACCGTCAAATCATTCTCGCGTGAATTTTCGCCGATAATCATACCTTCATACACTTCTGTTCCCGGATTAACAAAGATTGTTCCGCGTTCTTCGATGGACATGATCGAGTAAGTCGTTGCCTTGCCTGTATCAATAGAGACAAGAGCACCGCGGTGACGGCCGCCGATTTCAGCATTGATAACTGGCATGTATTTATCAAAAGTGTGGTTCATGATACCGTAACCGCGTGTCATTGACAGAAATTCTGTCGGATAACCGATAAGCCCGCGAGCCGGTGCCAAGAAAATCAAACGAGTCTGACCGTTGCCGGTTGACTGCATATCAAGCATTTCACCTTTGCGTTCTGACAGTGACTGGATAACTGCACCTTGGTATTCTTCCGGCGTATCGATCTGTACACGCTCGAAAGGTTCCATTTTCACGCCGTCAATTTCTTTAATGATAACTTCCGGACGCGATACTTGCAGCTCATAGCCTTCACGGCGCATAGTCTCAATAAGAATTGACAAATGTAATTCCCCGCGCCCTGAAACTGTCCATTTGTCAGGAGAATCAGTGGCCTCAACGCGGAGGGAAACATCCGTCTGCAGCTCTGCTAAAAGCCGCTCTTCAACTTTGCGGGATGTGACAAATTTGCCCTCACGTCCTGCAAAGGGCGAATTATTTGCTAAGAAAGTCATCTGCAGTGTCGGCTCGTCAATATGAAGAATTGGCAGCGATTCAACAGCATCAGTCGGTGTAATCGTTTCACCAACGAAAATATCTTCCATCCCGGAAACCGCAATCAAATCACCTGCCTTGGCTTCTTTGATTTCACGGCGTTCAAGACCGAAAAATCCAAAGAGCTTTGTCACACGAAAGTTCTTGCTAGTACCATCAAGTTTTGAAAGAGTCACCTGATCACCGACTTTTATCGACCCGCGGAAAACACGGCCGATACCGATACGTCCGACAAAATCATTGTAATCAAGAAGCGACACTTGGAACTGCAAAGGCTCACCTGAGTTATCAACCGGTGCCGGAATGTGGTCAATAATCGTATCAAAAATCGGTGCCATTGTGTGCTCTTGATCTGCCGGATCATCTGAAAGAGATGAGGTTCCGTTAATCGCTGACGCATAGACAACAGGAAATTCCAGCTGGTCATCATCTGCTCCCAGTTCAATGAAAAGCTCCAGCACTTCGTCAACCACTTCTTCTGGGCGGGCAGACGGTTTGTCAATCTTGTTAACAACAACGATTGGTACCAAATTCTGCTCCAAAGCCTTTTTCAGAACAAAACGCGTCTGCGGCATTGTTCCTTCATAGGCATCAACAACCAAAACAACGCCATCTACCATTTTCATGATACGTTCGACTTCACCGCCAAAATCCGCGTGTCCCGGTGTATCCATGATATTAATGCGTGTTCCGTTATAGGCAACAGCCGTATTTTTAGCCAGAATAGTGATTCCGCGTTCTTTTTCAAGATCGTTAGAATCCATAGCCCGTTCTTCTAACTGCTTATGCTCATCAAGTGTGTGCGATTGCTTCAAAAGCTCATCAACAAGAGTCGTTTTCCCATGGTCAACGTGGGCAATAATCGCAACATTTCTAATATCTTCTCTAAATTTTGTCATGATTCCTCTTATAATTATTTTATTTCAACTTACCAATTATAGCATAATTTTTGAGAAAAAGCGCAGGAAAGATAGCTGTAAACGTTTAAAATAAGAAAAAACATACTCGAAAGCATGTTTGATAATAGCTAAAGCTCCAAGAAAATTACTCTTGTTCTTTCACTTTTCCGTTCCAGTAATCAAGTCCGTTTTTCAGGACATAAAGATCCTTGTAGCCTGCTTTTTTGAGCGTTAAAACGGCACGGGCGACTAACTGCCCGCGAGTATTGTCATAAAGCAGAACCGGTTTATCCTTGCGAAGAGCTGATAAAGACTCTTTAAACTGTTCCGACGGCAGATTGCGTGCGCCTAAAATATGCTTGCGGCGAAATTCATTAGGAGAGCGTAAATCTACAACCTGCGCTTTTCTCATCATACTTTCAAATTCTGCGTTGGGAATATACTTAGCCGCACGGCGGACACGAAAATAATTCCAGGCAAAGAAAGCAAGAAAGGCAAAAATAATAATCCATAAAATAATTGTTACAGTTGACATATGACTCCTTTATTTCTCATTCTTCAATAAACTGACGGGCAAGACTGGCTGCTCCGATAATACCGGCATCATTTCCCAGTTCTGCAATTTTAATCTTGGTAGATTTTTTAACTTGCGGAAAAGCAAATTGCTGGAAATACTTTTCGATGCGTAAACGTAAAAATTCACCGGCTGCAGACACACCGCCGCCAACAATAACCGAGTCAGGGTTCAAAATATTACTGATATTGGCCGTGGCAAGACCTAAATAAAACCCGACCTTTTCAACCACAGAATCCGCAAACTTATCACCGGCTGCCGCTGCAGTAAAAATATCCTTGCTCGTCACGCTGTCACCGTTATCAATAGCGGCTTTAATACTTGATGTACCCTCATAACTTTCTGCCAAAAGACGGCTCAGGCGGACAACACCTGTCGCTGAGGCAACTGTTTCAAGACAGCCCTTATTGCCGCAGGTACACTCAAAACCATCGTCCGGCTCAACAACAATATGGCCGATTTCTCCGCCGGCTCCAGCAACTCCATGGATAAGGTTGCCGTCCGCAATGATACCGCCGCCGACACCTGTTCCCAAGGTCACAAAAACGACATCCGGATTATTGTCACCGGCACCAACCCAGCGTTCACCTAAGGCCGCAACATTGGCGTCATTATCAATGGCAAAAGGAATGCCCAGCTCTGCTTCAATAGCTGCTCCGACTTCTTGTGTTTCAGCCCAATTCAGGTTAAAAGCTCCTGTAACAGTCTTTTGAGCGCGGTCCACTGCTCCCGGCGATCCCATACCGATACCTGCAAAATCGTCTTTGGACAATCCATAAAGGTCTAAACGGTGTTTGATGGATGCAATAATGTCGGGAACGATATGTTTGCCGTCTTCCAAGATATTGGTTTCAATAGCCCACTTTTCCTGAACCTGGCCGTCCAAGGTCAGAATGCCGAATTTAACACTTGTTCCGCCAAGATCAATGCCTAAAAGCTTTTTACTCATCTTCTTTTTCCTTTTCTATCCTGTGCTCTCTGCGCAAAATCAGTTCAGCCTGTAAGTAGTCATTTTTTGAAATCAGCCCGTTTTCATAGAGCCTCTCCAGCTCAATTTTCATCATTTCGATGTCGTAAAGCCGCTTCCCCAAATAAACATAGATGCCAAACTGTTTCAACAGCTGCTGCACATCATATAATGTTTTCATCTCTCAAATTTTACCAAAAAAAGGCCGTTTTTTCAATATATTTTTGCAAACGTTTGCCTTTACCGCAAGCAAAAAACCTAAGACATAAATCTCAGGTTCTTTTTGTTCGGGAATAGCTGTGCAGCGTATTCAGATTATCATTTTAAAGTCCCGGTGCTTGTCCCAGTTCAGCCTGCAGCATCCAGATTGTCTTTTGTGCCTGCGTTTGAGCAGCAGTAAAGATATCGTTAGAAACAGCGTCCCCTTCTTCATCGGTCACATCAAGTCCCACTTGATAAAGAGTGGACAGATAGCCATAAACCTCTACAAGACGGCTCAAATGATCAGCCATTGATTTATCCCAGCTTCCTGCTTCTTCTTCCAGCTTAGAATTTTCATCAAATTCCTTTAAAGTTGAAAACGGACTGCCGCCAATAGTAATCAAGCGTTCGCTGATTTCATCCAGATGCCCGTTTAAGTCGTCCATCAACTCATCCATTTTCGGATGAAGGTAAAGAAAACCAGCTCCGCGCATGTACCAGTGTACTTGATGCACAATAGAAGCTGCCTTTGACAAGTCGGCTACCGCCTGATTGAGCACAGCCTTTGTCTTTTCTTTGCCTGACGTTCCTTTCTGTTCAACTTGATGCGTAATAGATGCATAGATATTTTCAACAAGTGTGTCTGTCTTAGTCATAGTAAGTCCTCCTTGTAACTTATTTCATTTACATCTCTATTTTAGAACGATTCTAATTAAAAGGCAACTATTTTGCTTCCTTTTTGACGAATAATCAGATATGAAACTTTTTTTATTCTTTATCTCCGGTGCTTCATTGGGATCTTTTTTGGGCTTAGTTTTTGACCGCTTCCCGCAAGAGTCAATTATTTGTCCCCGCAGCCACTGCAATAACTGTCACAGATACTTAGCCGTGCGGGATTTGATTCCTGTCTTGTCACAAATTTTCAATAAAAGCCGCTGCCGCTTTTGCGGCTGTGCCATCCCTTTAAGGTACGCCTTCACGGAATTTTTCTGCGGTCTCATCGGTCTAGGTTTGGGACTCAGTCTGCTGGCATTTTCACAAGTGTGCCTGCTTTTGATGGGGATTCTTCTGTCCCTTTACGATCTGAAAGAGCAGACCTATCCTCTTATTGTATGGCTGGTATTTACTGGTTTGCTGCTCTTTTTTTATCCTTTAAAGCTTATCAGCATCATCCTCTTTTTGTTCGGGATTGTTGCTGCTCTAAAAAACATCAGTATGGGCAGCGGTGATTTTCTTTATCTGGCAACCCTGTCCTTATCGCTCAGTTTTCAGGAGATGATTTGGCTGATTCAGTTTGCCAGCCTGGCAGGGATCGCTTCTTATTTTTTCTGTAAAAAGCAAGCAGAGAGTCTGCCTTTTGTGCCCTTTATTTTTCTGGCCTACAGCGTTATTTTGCTGCATCAAATAATCTCAGTTTGATACTTTGTACAGCAATAAAAAACAGCGAAGCACAGGCTGCCTGTGCTTGAGAGCCATGGCGCCTGATTTCGCTGCTTTTTTTCTGTCAATGTTACTATTTGAGCTAACTGTGCAATAGGTGCTGTGCAGCCTTACGTCCTTGGTGCACAATACCGGAAATAGCTGTACCTGATCCCGGATAATATCCGGCAATCCAGCCGCCCGCATTCAGACCAGCTGCGTACAGATGCGGAATAGCTTTGTCAAACGGGTCTAAAACCTGACAGTCAACATTAATTTTAAGACCGCCGATAGAACCAAGATTGCTGGCAGAGTTCTTATAAGCATAGAATGGAGCCTTTAGAGCTTTCAAACCCGTACGGCGTCCAAATGCCTGATCAGTACCTGTTTCCATTGCTTTATTCCATTCCTGAATTGTTTCAGCAAGGCTGTCCTTAGGAACGCGGAGCAGATCTGCCAATTCTTCTGCTGAATCAGCCTTGATCACATGTCCGGCAGCAACATCCTCTGCTAAGCTTTCTGCTGTCCAGGCACTGCCTGCTTCCTTGATTGAATTGTCATCAAAAATCATATAAGTAGGAGCCATAAACTGCTTTTCCTGTTGGAAAATAGCCCGGTATTGATAGGCATAGGTCGCATCCTCACAGACAAAACGCTTGCCTGCTCCATTGATAAAAATCAAAGGAATTGTTGGAATTTGGTTGTTGGTAGCATTGCCTGTCTTACCGCAAAAATCAATGCAGCCGCCCATACCGGTTACTGCTGCACCGGCAGAAAGTCCCATTAAAATACCGTCGCCGGTATTTGTTTTAGCAGTCAAAACCGTGTTAAAGGCCAAATCGTTGAACTGCTGAGGATTGTAAGCCTTAGCCAAAGCTGGGTTATGATCAACACTGGCTGTTGCCAAAAGAACTCCCTTCTTTGCAGCGATCAGCTTTTTCTTTCCGCCAACAAGAGCAGCAACACCATGGACAGCCTTACTTTCTTGATCCTGAATTAAAGAGACTACTGTTGTATTATATTCTATCTCGGCACCGGCTTTAAGAGCTTCTTTGAAGAGTGCCTGAGTCAGAACGACACCGTCTCCGCCCTGACCGCCGTTTTCATAGACGTGGATACGGTCCGCAAAAATATCATCCTTAATATAAGGAATATGACTGTGCCCATAGACAGAAGTCCACTTGATTCCCATCTGGCTGAGCCATTCGATATTTTTTGGCGCACCTTGGGCTAAGTCCCTTACCAAATCAGCATCTATGACATTTTCGCCCGCTTTAATCCACAATTCGGCATGTTTTTCAGGAGTATCTTCCTGATAAGACGTGAGCGCTTTTTGATAAGGCGTTCCTGCTGCCTGAACCACACCGCCGGAATAATTCGTTGTGCCGCCGGCAATACCGGCCTTCTCACAAATCAGAACAGACAAGCCGCCGCGTGCTGCCTCAACTGCTGCCGACAGACCGGCACCGCCGGAACCGACAATCACCAAATCATAGCTGGCATCGTATTCTGAAACCTGATCCAAAGGAGTGACAGGCTGAGCCGATGAGGTGTTTTTCACTTCCTGAATAACGGCCAGAGACGGACTTGTCACAGCATCAACGTCAGGCTGAACGGCATAGGGATTGTCTGATTCAGGATTGAGAGCTTCTTCCTGACTGATTTTTCCTGCGTCAGCAGCCAAAGCTTTTTGAACGGCATTCTTAAAAGCAAGGCTTGAAAAAGTTGCACCTGATACAGCATCAACATCGGCGGTTCCCTGTGCAAGCATGGCTGCTTTCATTTGGGCAATTCCCAGATCTCCAACCAAAGCTTTGCTGCTGTGTTCACTGTCTAAAGTCTTAATTTTACCGTCTTCCAGACCGACAGTAACCTTTAATGGTCCGTGAAAGCCCAGAGCTGCGCCTTTTACTGTTTTTTCTACCATGTTTTTGACTTCCTTTCTAAATAAAGATAAAACGCTTTCATCTTTATTATACGACTTCTGATCTTTTTTAGCTGAGAAAAAACTAACAAATTTCTTATTTTATTAAAAATCAAAGGACACAAAAAAGCGGAAATGAGACATCATTTTGACCGCATCAATAATAAATACTCTTTCCGCTTTTTATTCTTATTTTTGATAATGACTGCCGAATTTGATAAAATCTGCTATTTCCTGCTTTTGCCCGTCATGCAGAGCCTTAACAATTTTGGAACCTACAATAACGCCGTCTGAAACCTTATTAAAACGTTCAATATCAGCAGGACTGGAAACACCAAAACCTGTTAAGACAGGGATCGGAGAAAGACTGCTCAGCCGTTTTAAATGCTGATCCAAATCTTCACGGTAGCTGCCTGCCTTACCGGTCACACCGTTGACGGCAACAGCATAGATAAATCCTTGAGCATCCTCAATCAGCTCTTTTTGACGATCCAAACCGGTTGTCAGGCTAACGAGGGGCACTAGAGCAATGTCTGTGTTTTTAAGATAGGGTTTGATAAAATCTTCCTGTTCATGCGGTAAATCAGGGACAATCAAGCCTTTAACCGAAGTCTTTTTTAGCTCTTCAATAAAGCGCTCAACACCGTATTGGAAAACAGGGTTGAAGTAAGTCATGATAACAAGCGGGACCTCAGTCTTTTTTTCTTGAAGCAGACTGACAATCGCTGACAGCGATGTTCCCTTAGCTAAGCTGCGCTGACCGGCCAGCTCAATGACAGGACCATCAGCTACGGGATCAGACCAAGGGATACCTATTTCAATAGCTGATACTCCTTGTTCTTCCAGAAAAGAAATGGTCTCAAAAAGACCGCCAAGACCTTGGGGATAATCCCCTGCCATGATGTAGGGAACAAAAAGTCCCCGGCCGTTTGCTTTAATTTCCTGTAAATGTGCTGTTAATGTTTTTGCCATGATTTTATTTTCCTTCCTGCTCAAAACGTTCTTTGACCTGCATAACATCTTTGTCTCCGCGTCCTGACAGACAGACAATAATCGCTTTATTCGGCCCCAGTTCTTTGGCAACTTTTTGCGCTAATGCAATAGCATGGCTGGATTCAAGAGCGGGAATGATTCCTTCCAAACGAGACAGCAGTTTAAAAGCTTCCAAAGCTTCTTCATCAGTAATAGAATCATAGGTTGCCCTGCCAATTTCATTGAAATAGGAATGCTCAGGTCCTACACCCGGATAGTCAAGACCGGCCGAAATAGAGAAGGCTTCCATAATCTGACCGTGTTCATCTTGAAGGACATCCATCAGAGCACCGTGAAGAATTCCGGGACGCCCCTTGGCAAAGGTAGCCGCATGCTTATCGGTATCAAGTCCAAGTCCGGAGGCTTCTGCCCCATACATAGCTACACTCTTATCATTGACGAAAGGATAGAAGAGCCCGATAGCATTTGACCCTCCGCCAATACAGGCTAAGACAGCGTCCGGCAGCTTGCCGCCTGAAATATCGGCATACTGGCGTTTAGCCTCTTTGCCAATAACTGACTGAAAATCCCGAACAATTTCCGGAAAAGGTGCCGGTCCTAAAGCCGATCCCATAATATAATGTGTATCATCAATATTAGCTACCCACGAACGAAGCGCAGCATTGACCGCATCTTTAAGGACACGCGAGCCGTCTGTCACCGAATGAACCTTGGCACCAAGCAGTTCCATGCGAAAAACATTGAGTGCCTGGCGTTTGACATCTTCTTCTCCCATGTAGATAGTGCATTCCATATCAAAGAGCGCAGCTGCCGTTGCAGTGGCAACACCGTGCTGTCCTGCACCTGTTTCGGCAATAATTTTCTTCTTGCCCATGCGTTTAGCCAGCAGCACCTGACCGAGAGCATTGTTAATTTTATGGGCGCCGGTATGATTGAGATCTTCGCGTTTCAGATAAATTTTGGCGCCTCCGATATGGTCTGTTAAACGTTTGGCAAAATATAAGGGGGTCTCACGTCCCACGTAATCTTTAAGAAGGGCCGATAGTTCTTTTTGAAAATCAGGATTAGCTTTGGCTTCACGGTAAGCTTCGTCCAATTCAATAACCGCTGTCATCAGGGTTTCAGGAATGAACTGGCCTCCAAAATTTCCATAAAATCCTTTTTCATTTGGCTGATTATAAGTCATTTTTTCACACTTTCTATAAATTTTATAATCTTTCGGCTGTCTTTTTGACCGTCTGTTTCAACACCCGAAGATACATCAACAGCATAGGGAGAAAAGCAGCGGATACACTCCTTGACATTGTCTGCACTTAAACCGCCTGCAATAAAGAAAGGCTGCTTAATACATTTATTTTGGAGCAGCTGCCAGTTAAAGGTTTGACCGCTCCCTGCCAAGGGAGCATCAAAGAGCAGATACCGAGCCTTGCTTGATACAAGAGCTTCTTCATTGGTCACTTGGACTGCGCGGATCATTGGAACTGAAATCTGATTTATCAGTTCTTCATCAAAGTCTCCGTGCACCTGCACCAAATCCAGCGGAACTGTCCGGACAGCTTCTTCCAGTTCCTTTAAACTCGGGCTGACAAAAACGCCGACTTTTTTGACTGTCTCTGGAATATCTCCCGCTAATTTGTTAGCTGTCTCAAAACTGACCTGACGCTTGCTGGGAGCAAAAACAAAACCAATATAATCCGCTCCGCCGCTGACTGCTGCAAGCACAGTGTCCCGGCTGGATAAACCGCAAATTTTAACTTTTGTCAATAGCCAGCTCCTTTATCTTATCTGCAATACTATCTGCCTGCATCAAAGCCGTACCGACAAGAACAGCATTGAAATACGGCGCAAGCAGCTCGCTGTCTTGGCGACTGAAAATACCAGACTCTGACACGTAGACCCGGTCATCGCGAAAATAAGCTGATAGTTCCAGACTGGTATTGATATCAACTTCAAAGGTGACCAAATTGCGATTGTTAACACCGATAATTTGAGCACCGATTTTGTGAGCTCTTTCTAATTCAGGCAAATTATGTGTTTCGACCAGCACTTCTAAACCTAAGCCGGTCGCAAAGTCATACAGTTCTTTGAGACGCTGCTCAGACAGAGCTGCAGCAATGAGCAGAACCACCGTCGCACCGGCATTGCGGCTGCGCACAATCTGTTTCTCATCAATAATGAAATCTTTTGCCAGAGTTGGAATCTGCACTTTTTGCGAAATATCTCTTAAATAGTCAATATTACCTTTGAAAAAGACCTGATCTGTCAGAACGGAAATCATTGCAGCACCGGCTCTCTCATAGGCTGCTGCCTGCTTGACAATATCCACATCGAGATTGATATCTCCCATGCTGGGGCTGGCCTTTTTGACTTCAGCAATAATCTGCAGCTGATGAGCGTGTTCCTTTAAAAAATCAAACAGCCGATAAGTTTTGCGAAGAGGCTTTAGCTCAGGCATCGTCAATGCTGCCACTTCTTCCTTTTTTTGTTTTAAAATGGTTGGTAGAAATTCTTTAGTCAACTTGCGCCTCCTGTAATGCCTGCAGCTTAGCATAAGCTTTCCCTGATGCGATAACCTCCCGTGCCAAATCAACCCCTTCTGCCAGAGAATCTGCTTTGCCATTGGCAAAAAAGCCAAGACCGGCATTAAGAACAGCTGTTTCAAGGTAGGGACTGGGTTCATTTTTTAAAACGCTGATAAGAATCTGAGCATTTTCCTGAGCATCACCGCCCCTGATATCATCCAGACTGACCTCGGGCAAACCCAAATCCTTAAAACTAAAACTGCCCTGCGAAATGTTTCCTTTGTCCAGCAAGGTATAATGATTAACCCCGTAAAGCGCAGCCTCATCCATATTGTCAGGCCCCGTGATAATGACGGCCCGTCTGCGGCCGAGAAGTTTTAAGACCTGAGCAAGATCATGCTGTAAATCAGCCTGATAGAGCCCCATGAGCTGCGTGTCCAGATTCATCGGATGGGTCAAAGGACCGATGAGATTCATAATGGTCGGAATACCTAAGGCCTGTCTGGCAGGAGAAATATAGCGCATAGCCGGATGCATCTTCTGTGCGAAGAGAAAGGCAATCCCTGTCTCATCTAAAACCTGAGCCAGTTTTTCAGGCGGCAGATCAACACTGATTCCTAAGGCCTCCAGCACATCAGCAGAGCCTGATTTTGAAGAAATAGAGCGGTTGCCGTGTTTAGCAAGGCGGATACCGCCGCCGGCAAGAATAAAACTGCAGGTAGTTGAAATATTAAAACTAAAAGATCTGTCACCGCCCGTGCCGCAGTTATCCATGACATTTCCTGTCTGGCTGGGAATAAAAACAGCGTTTTCCTTGATCGCCTTGACCAAGCCTAAAATTTCCTCGGGGGTTTCCCCTTTGATTTTTAAAGCCATCAAAAATGCTGCAATCTGAGCCTCCGACAGCTGACCTCTTAAAATTTTTTCAGCGACGGCTGTCATCTGATTTTCTGATAAATCTGCTTGAACAGCTAATTTTTCAAAGATTTCTTTCATTGTATATCCCTTCTAAATGGTTCCTGCTATCTTGACAAAATTCTCAATCATTTTCAAACCTTGAGGAGTTCCGATAGATTCCGGATGGTACTGCAGGCCGTAGACCGGCAGCGTCTTGTGCTGGATAGCCATAATTTCTGCATCATCTGTGGTTTTGGCAACAACCTCAAAATCCTTTGGCAGCTCCTCAACCACAATAGAATGATAGCGCATAATATCAAGCTGATTTGGCAATCCATCAAAAATCGGACAAGGAGCTGCAAGAACCATCTGACTTTGTTTGCCGTGCATAACTTGATGAGCCAAGCCCAATCGGCCGCCAAAACTTTCAGCAATAGCCTGATGCCCTAAACAAATGCCTAAAATCGGTTTCTTTCCCGCAAAATCTTTAATTACATTTTCCATTTTACCGGCAGCGGCCGGCCAGCCGGGACCCGGAGACAGGACTAGGGCATGCGCTTCATCAGCCATTTGATAAAGCTCTGCAGCATCATTTCTCAGGACTTTGACATGGGCAAACTGTCCTAAGTACTGAGCTAAGTTATAAGTAAAAGAATCATAATTATCAACCAGTAAAATCATAGAACTTCTCCTATTCTCGTCATAGCTTTGGCTTTGTTAATAGTCTCATAGTACTCATTTTCAGGGATGCTGTCATACACAATTCCGGCACCGGCCTGAACATAGGCCTTATGATTTTTAACAATCATTGTCCGGATGGCAATGGCAAAATCCATATCACCGCTTGCTGACAGATAGCCGATCGCACCGGCGTAAATACCGCGTTTTTCCTTTTCCAATTCGTAAATACGGTTCATCGCACGGATTTTTGGAGCCCCCGAAACTGTCCCTGCCGGAAGTGTTGATTTGAGGGCATCCATGGCGCTTAATTCCGGCAGCAGTCTTCCCTTAACCACACTGGTTAAATGCATGACATAACGAAACAATTCAACGTCCATATACTTGGTCACTTCCACAGTGCCAACCTCAGCAATCTTCCCAATATCATTGCGGCCAAGATCCACCAGCATCCGATGTTCGGCAGTCTCTTTGGCATCTGACTGTAAATCCTCTGCCAGCCTTCCATCTTCTTGTTCGTCTGCTCCCCGCGGGCGTGTCCCAGCGATAGGATTGGTCGTCACTACCCTGTTTTTGACAGAGACTAAACTCTCAGGACTGGCACCGATAATCTGATAATCGCCAAAATCATAGAAATAGAGGTAATTGGAAGGATTGGTCACGCGCAGATTTCGATAAAAATCAAAGGGCTTGCCCTTAAGGTCAGCTGTAAAGGACTGACTGAGCACGCACTGAAACATATCTCCCTGGCGGATAAGCTGCTTGGCCTTTGTCACCATCTCCTTAAACTCACTTTCTTTCAAATGATTCTTAAAGGTCAGCGGATGCAGATCACGTTCTGAAAATTCATCGTCAGACTGTGTTTTCAAATCTGTCAGAATCCTCTCAAGAGCAGCTTTCTGAGCGGCTTGGCTTCTGTGGCTGTAGATATTCTCCTCAACAACAGCCACTTTTTCTTTTTTATGATCGAAAATCAAATAAGATTCATAAACAAAAAAGTGCATATCCGGCGTGCCTATACTGTCCTTGGGAATCTGACCGATATTCTCATACAGGCTGATCATATCGTAACCAACAAAACCAATGGCTCCGCCGTTAAAAGGCAGGTCCTGAGATTTTTGCGCTTTGACTGTCAGCTGACTGAAGTAATCTAAAGGATCGCCTTCAACAACTTGGCCGTTTTCTGTCAGGCTGCCGTTTTCAAACTTAACTTCAAAAACAGGATTGTAAGCGACGATTGAAAAACGGGCATTCTCTTTTTCTCTGGGGATGGACTCCAAAATCACCTTGTGCTCACCCTGCACGCGCATGTAAGCAAGGATTGGAGTCAAAATATCAGCATTTAATATCTTTTTCACGATAAGTCTCCTTTTTTGTTCACTTCCTGATTGCTATTGACTTTAAGTTCTAAAGCTGTAAAAGATTCAATCATAACTTGCCAGACAGCAAGCACAACATCTGCTGATAGGCCTAAGGTTTCTGCCTCCTGCTGTCTGCTTTGAAGAACTTGTTTTACTCGTTTAGGGGCAGCGACAGCCGCTGTGTTTCTGACAGGCTTTAACCGCCCAATCTTTTCAACCATCTGCTGGCGCTCTGCCAATAAAACTAATAATTGATGATCTAGCTGATCAATTTGATTTCTGAGTTTCTGAATACTTGCCATAACTATCACCTGTTTTTTACATTTTTGAATAAATCATAAAAAGAAGACAAACACCAGTATTTCCCAGACACGAAAAAGCCCCCACACAGAAAAATCTGTGTGAGGGCGTTAAATCTAGCTAACACGGTGCCACCTCAATTAACGGGACAGACAGTCTTTCCCCGTCATCTCTATCTCCTCCAACAAGGAGCTGCACGGTAAGGAGTGCCAACCTGAAGACTATGTTTTATCTCCACCTATTAGAATTGTAATAAAAAACCTCACACAGAAAAAACATCTGTGTGAGGGCATTATACCAATAACGCGGTGCCACCTCAGTTGACAGAAAATCCACAATCTTTCTGCCATCTCTATCTCCTCTAACAAGGAGCCGCACAATAAGGAGTGCTCACCTGAAAACTATTGCTTATTTCCAATTCTAAACAATCAGCCCAATTTCACTCCCATCAGCTGCTTGTTCACAACCGCCACAAGCTCTCTGAAAACCTCTGAGAGGTACTTTTCTGATTTGTTTATGATTATACACTTTCTAAAAAACAAATGCAAGCCCTATTATAAGCTTTTTTTGCCAAATTTCCAAAAAATCAGAATTTTTCTATGTGAAAAGTTTTCAAGCACCAATACTTTGATAGGTGAAATTGTCTTTCCCTTCAAAATATGCTATAGTAAAACTACTTTATCTTAAACTGCTAAGGAGATTTTTATTATGTCCAAAACCAGAGCTGAATTAAAAACGGAGGCGAAACAGCGTCTTCAAGGCAATTGGGGCTATGCTGTCGGCCTATACGCCCTGCCAACTCTCACTGTCTCAGCCATTGTCTGGGGTTGTGCACTGATAGTTGCCGTGCTTGCCGGATCACTAGCGGTAGCTATCAGTGAAGAAGCTGCCATCTGGGCAGCAGCACCCTTGTTGATACTTATCGGCCTTGCCTTCTTTGTCTGTACACTGACTGTGGAGGTTGGCATTACTTTGGGATTTCTGGACTTTTTCAGAGGAAAAAAACCAACCTATACCCAAGCCAGTACTTATCTTTTAAGAGAAGAGCGCTTTGGAAAATTTTTCTGGACCGATCTGGTCATGGTGGCTTTTATCTATTTATGGTCATTTCTCTTTATTATTCCGGGAATCATTAAAAGCTGCAGCTATGCAATGACCAATTACATTATCAAAGATAAACTAGAAAAAGGCGAAGCATTGACTCTCACTCAGGCTATCACTGAAAGTCGGCAGTTGATGAACGGGCACAAATGGGAATACTTTGTCCTTCAGTTAAGTTTCATTGGCTGGGCCATCTTAGCCAATTTAACACTCGGTATTGGTTATCTGTGGTTAATTCCTTATATAGAGACAACAGCTGCTGCTTATTACCAAAATTTAAAAGAAACTTCCGCTTCAGCACCGCTCGCCAATAATACAAGCCAAACTGCTGCTGTATCGGCTTAGCCTTTCAAAAACAGTATATATTCACCACAAGGAAGTCCGGCGGCTTCCTTGTTTTTGTTTGCAAAGATAACCTTTTTAAAAAGCCTGCAGTCTTTAAAAATGGTATAATGTAAGCGACAGCAACAGTCCCTTAAGAAAGGAGTTTACCAATGAAAATCATCAATGCCGTATTTTTTATTAAAGCTGACAAAAGAGAAGCATTTTTAGCCGATATCACTCCTTTGATTAACTCCTCGCGCGCAGAAGCCGGGAATCACGGTTACCAGCTTTATGAAGCTTTGGATTTGCCCAATCAATTTGTCATGGTTGAAGAATGGGAAAACCAAGCTGCCATTGACCAGCACAACACCAATCCGCACTTTCTTCAGTTAATGGACCATTTAAAAGATTACAGCACAGCCGACCCTGTGATTAAGGTGGCAGATTAGTAAAAAGATGTAAAAAGAGAAGAACAAAATCACTTGTCCTTCTCTTTTTAATTTCTGACGGTCAGTCCATCATACCTGCCTGCAGCTGGTACATTTTATAGTAGGTGCCTTCTTTGGCCAGCAGCTCATCATGAGTTCCGAATTCGATAATTCTGCCCTTATCAAGAACATAAATACAGTTGGCATCCTGGATGGTTGACAGCCGATGGGCAATGGCAATCGTGGTACGCCCTTGGCGCATTTTGGCTAAGGAATTTTGAACAATCTGCTCCGTTTCTGAGTCAATATTAGCAGTCGCCTCATCAAGAATCAAAATTTTCGGAGCACTGGCAACCGTTCTGGCAAAAGCCAGAAGCTGGCGCTGTCCGGTTGAAAAGCTGGAACCGCGCTCACTGACAGGCTCATCATATTTCTGGGGCAGTTTTTGGATAAACTGATCGGCATCAACAAACTGGGCCGCGGCTTTAACGTCTTCATCGCTCAAATCCTGATACATCTTGATATTGGATTTTACAGTCCCGTGATAAAGGAATGGTTCCTGCAGCACCAATCCGACATTTTTTCGCAGTTCCTCTTGACTGTATTTTCTGATATTAGTTCCGTCAATTGTGACTTGGCCCTTTTGAAATTCGTAAAAACGCATGAACACATTGATGATTGATGATTTTCCTGAACCGGTTGAGCCGACAAAGGCAATCGTCTGGCCTTGACCGACCTTAAATGAAATGCGGTCTAAAATTTGATTTTCCCCGTCGTAAGAAAAAGAAACATCTTTAAATTCAATATTTCCGGCAGTTATTTCAGCCTCACTTTCTTCCTGACTGGGCTCATAGCCTTGTTCATCAATCAGATCAAAAACACGGCCTGCCGAAATCATAGAGGTTTGTAAAGTCGAAAAATTTTGTGTGACTTCGATTAAGGGATCAAACAGACGGTTAATATACTGAATGAAGGCATACATTATCCCGGCTGAAATACCAATCGTCTGCCAGTTAAAGCCGAAGTAAGCCATCAGCAGAGCATAGGCCAGCAGTTTTAAGAGCGACATAGCCGGGCGCAGAAACAGACTGTCCAGCGCCATTGAACGATTGGCATAATTAAAATGCTCTTCATTGATGTCTTCAAATTCCGCTTTTAAGCGCTCTTCCTGACCGAAAGCCTGAATAATACTGATACCTTCAATACTTTCAGACAGATTGGTATTGATATCGCTCAAAAGGCTGCGGGTCTTAGCAATGACGCTGACCGATTTTTTGCGATAGAGATTGACCAAAATAAAAATAAAGGGAAGAAAGAGTATGACGAGAAAAGTCAGACGGTAATTGAGCATCAGCATGGTATAGAGGGTTACGCTGAAAATAAAGATGGCAGAAATAAAACTGGACAGAATCCCTGAAAACATTTCACTGATGCTTTCTGTATCATTGGTCAGCCGTGAGACAATGGACCCTGCCGGTGTCTTGTCAAAATAAGACATCCCCAATCTTTCCATATTGGCAAAAGCATCTTTACGAATATCGCGCACAACACTGAAAGAAACACGGGCAAAGAGCAGATTTCCCAAATACTGTAAAATAGTCTGCAAGACATAAAGAAGATAATAGCCCAGCAGCAAGAAAGCGGCCGCCTGATTAAAGTCAGTCAGAAAATGATCAATAAAATAAGAGGCAACCAAAGGAACGATACTTTTAACCACTGTTGTTGAAAGAAGAAAGAACAGCGCGAAAAAGGTCAGCCACTTATAAGGTTTCAAATAAGACATCAAGCGCAGAAAAACACGGCCTTGGTGTTCGTTATTCTTCATCACTGTCTCCTTTCATTTCCAATTGCTGAGCCTCATAGGTTCTTGCATACCAGCCGCCTGACTGGATGAGGTCATCATGGCGTCCGCGTTCAATAATGTGGCCGTCCTGCATCACCAAGATAAGATCAGCATGCACGACTGCACTCAGCCGGTGGGCTGTTATGAGAGTTGTTTTATCCCGGCGGGTCTCTTTGAGGTTATCAATAATCGCATGCTCAGTCTTAGCATCAACCGCTGACAAGGAATCATCCAAAATAAGGATATCCGGATTTAAAATCATGGCCCGGCTCATAGCAATACGCTGCTTTTGACCGCCTGATAAGGAGACCCCTTTTTCACCGATAAGGGTGTCAAAGCCCTGGGGCATAGCTGCAATATCATCGTAAACCTGAGACAGCTTGGTAGCTTCTTCAACCGATGCCATACTCAGCTGAGGATTGCCAAAGCGGATATTCTCTAAAATGGACATGGCAAAGAGAACCTGATCCTGCGGTACATAACCGATAAGACTGCGCAAATCTGCCAAACGGTAGTTTCGAATATCGTGACCGTTGAGATAGATAGCGCCTTGGTTAACATCATATTCACGCAAAAGGAGCTTAAGAAGGCTGGTTTTGCCTGAACCTGTCTGCCCGACAATTCCCAAAGTCTGTCCTTTTTCCAAGGTGAAATGGATGTTGCTGAGCGTCTCTTCATTATCATAGGTGAAGTGCTCAATGGCATATTCCAAGCGGCCATTTTGAATCTCAGGCAGAGGATTTTCAGGATCTTTAATATCAGATGTCTGCGATAAAAGGCTCATGATCCGCTCATAAGAAACAGCTCCGCGCTGCACAATATTAAAGAGAAAACCTATCGCCATCAAAGGCCAGACCAACATATCCAAATAAGTCACAAAAGTCACCAGACTGCCGACCGTTACCTGATTATTTTTCACAAAAAAGGCACCGACCAAAAGCGTTAGCGTATAAGAAGCCCCTACAAACAAGAGTACCAAAGGATCAAGCATGCTATCATATTTCATGGTCGTCATGTTTTTAGCAAAGGTCATCTCGTTTGTTTCCTGAAAAGCAGCTAATTCATCTGCCTGATAGCCGAATGACTTGGTTACCTTGATGCCTGAGACACTTTCTTGAACCTTATTATTAAGCTCTGAGAAGGCTGCCTGAGAATGTTTGAAGCTCTCATGCGTCCTGCGTCCCAGACGGCTGGTCGCAAAAGCCATCAAAGGCAGAGGAATTACCGCAATCAGCGTCATCTGCCAGGAAATGCTGAAAAACATGGTCATCAAGGTTACCAGAGCTGTAATCGAAGCATCAACAGCCGACATAACACCGCCCCCTGCCAGACGCGTCAGAGAGTTAATATCATTGGTCGCATGCGCCATCAAATCACCTGTCCGGTATTTTTGATAAAAAGAAGGAGACATTTTCGTAAAATGTTCAAAAAGACGGGAACGCATGATCTGTCCCAAACGATAAGAAGTTCCTAAAATATAAATGCGCCAGACATAGCGCAGCCCATACATGGCAAAGGCGGACAGCAGCAGGTAAAAAAGATCCCACAAAAGCGTTTCTCTTGTCAGACTTTTACGGGTAATATGGTCAATCACATGCCCCATGACCTTAGGCGGAATCAGATTGAGAACACTGACCAAGCTGAGGGCCAGTATCCCAATCAAATAGCGGCGCTTTTCCAGTTTAAAAAACCACCATAAATTTTTAATAACAGACATCTTTGCCCTTTCTTTTAATCATCATAAGAAAAATCCCCCAGAATGAGGGAAAATCACATTACTATTATAAACCTTGGAGCCGACTCTAAGTCAAGCAATCTGATTGTGATTTACTGTTGCAATTTTCTTTGCAACCCTTGATAAGTGTAAAAAGCAAGAACACTGCCCAGGGTATTTGTCCATAAGTCGTCAATTTCAAAAACGCGGTTGACATTGAAAAACCAATCCAAAAGAAGCTGACTTATTTCAATAAAGAGGCTGACACTAAAACTGAGCATCGCAGTCCTTTTTAAACTGCGGACATTTTTGTTCAGCAAAAGTAAACATAAAATAAGGGGATACAGCAACAAAATATTGCTGATGTTTTGCCCTATGCCCCAAAAGAGCTGCCATAAGCTCTTTATCTTTCCCAGACTGACGAGCGAATTAAAGGGAGTCAAAAGAACAACAAGACGCCCGAAGTGCTGAACCCCCGGTGTTTTAACCTGACTAAAAGGCTGCGGCAGAAAGCACATAGCACAGACAGCCAGTACATAGAGGCAGAGCAAACATCTGACTGCACTTTTGCCCCAAGGTGTCAGCTCGCCGTTTTTCTCCCAAAATCGTGACACTACTGAGCAGCCTCAGCGATAGCTTTTTGGCGGTCGCGCTTCATTGTATTGGAACGCAGCTGACCGCAGGCTGCATCAATATCCGTTCCATGCTCCTGCCGGACAACACAGTTAACGCCGTTTTTCTTAAGCACGTCATAAAAGGCATCTACGCTCTCCTTAGGACTGCGGCTGTATTGATCGTGCTCGGTCACGGGGTTGTAAGGAATGAGATTGATATAAGACAGCTTGCGGATTTTCTTGGTTAAATCGGCCAGCTCTTGTGCGTTTTCAGGAGTATCATTGACGCCGTTAAGCATGATATACTCAAAAGTCACGCGGCGGTTGGTCGTTTCAATATAGTATTCAATAGCCGCAAACAGTTTTTCTAATGGGAAAGAACGGTTGATCCGCATGATGCTGGAGCGCAGCTCATTGTTGGGTGCATGGAGCGACACTGCCAGATTAACCTGAACGCCTTCATTGGCAAATTCTCTGATTTTATGAGCCAAACCTGATGTTGATACCGTGATATGGCGGGCACCGATTGCAAGGCCCTTGTCATCGTTGATGGTTCGTAAGAATTTAATAACATTATCGTAATTGTCAAAAGGTTCGCCGATTCCCATGACCACAACGTGGCTGACACGCTCGCCCTGACCGCGTTCGTCAAAATATTTCTGAACCAGCATAATTTGAGCAGTGATTTCTCCGTTATTGAGATCCCGCTGTTTTTTGATCAAGCCGCTGGCGCAGAAGGTACAGCCGATATTGCAGCCAACCTGTGTCGTAACACAGACCGAAAGCCCGTAATGCTGGCGCATAAGTACCGTTTCAATCAGCATACCGTCAGGCAGTTCAAAAAGATATTTGACTGTTCCGTCGGCAGATTCCTGAACAATGCGCTGTTTAAGCGGATTCAGGCAAAAATTTTCCTTTAAAACAGCTACAAAATCTTTGGAAATATTCGTCATTTCTTCAAAAGACTGAACACGCTTGCGGTAGAGCCAATCCCAAATTTGCGCAGCTCGGAATTTCTTCTCGCCGTGTTCTACTGCCCAGTCAATCAATTCATCACGAGTCAGCCCGTAAATAGATGGTTTCATAATTATTATCAAGAACCTGACAACATTCAGTCAGTTGTTAAAAATTGCTGACTGTCTTACTATTAAAAGTTTTTGCGGCAGCCAAGTACCTGTCCGGTTCTTTGTCCTTTCTACTTTTCCTTTTTTCTGATGACAAAATTTTTCTTTGCCTCATGAATTTCCCGCAAGGCATCACGCTCTTGTGTTTTTTCTTGGCGAAGCCTGTCGGGATTCGTCCTAGTATTTTTGTTAAAGCGTTTTTTCCGGCGATTATCGCGGCGCCTGCGCCTTTGAGTATTATCTTCTTCAGCTTTGATTTCCCTAGGGTTTGGATTTTCCAAAACAAAATAGGCACAGCCAAAATTGCAGTATTCCTTGAGATAATCGTCCAGACGGCCGATGTAAGGTTGTCTGTTTTTAGCTTTGGACTCTTCCTTGTAGAAGCCTTTGAGCCGCAGCTGTTCATTGCCCCAATCGCCGACAATATAATCATATTTCAGCAGGATTTCTGAAAAACGCTGGCTGAAAACGGTCGCATTAAAAGCATTCTTGACATTTTCTAAAATCAATAAGTCTATCTCATCACTCTTAACATGATTGTCAAAAGTTATAAACTGAGGCCCGGGAAATTTGTTGTAATTATACATGTCCGGGGAGATGTCTTTTCTCATAAGTCTCCTCTCAGATATTTTTCTACTGTCTGTCTCAGCAAATCAGGAAACAGCAGCCGGCCCTTACGTGAAGTAATGCTGCTAAAGTAAGGGGCAAAATAATACTGATCCACTAAAACTAGGCGCAATTTATCTTTTTTACTGGTAACCTTATTATTATACACTATTTTTCCATTTTTGTAAGTAAATCCATTCGTCATAACCTCACCAAACTGACAGCCGCGAAAGCCCATACCGCGAATCTGCTGATTAGCCAGCAGGTCAGCCTGGGAAAAAATATCCCGACAGATTTCTAAAAGTTCTGCCCTGCTTATTTCAAAGGTCACTAGACGCATCTGATGCGGAAGGGAGAGATGAAGGCCGGCTTTGGTCACTGTCTGCTCAAAAGGTTCAACAACTAAGCCGGTATTAATGATGGCCACATCTGCAGCTGCTGAGCTAATCATAGCTTCCATGACTATTTCTGTGCATTCTTTTTGAGTCGGTTTTCGCGAAAGCTTGCAAACCAGCTGTTCTGCCAGTCGGCCTTCTCCTTCTTGAAAGAGGGTATGGGCAAAATCCGCATCGCTTTTTTGAGCCTCCAGATCGCTGAGCGGCAAAGCTTCAATGTGGATATCCGTTAAACCATGATGGTCAAAATCAAGGTCTATCTGACCGACATGATCCCCGTAGCGCCCTGCTGCTGCCAGATAGGTCCCCTCAACAGTCTCTCCTTCTTCAAACACATGATGGGTATGAGCACCGATAATCAAATCAATTTCAGGTATTTCACGCGCTATTTGCTCATCCAAACGAATGCCCAGATGGCTCAGTAAAATCCGAAAGTCTGCTGCCTGCACCTCCGGCACTTTTAAATCCCGCTTGAGACAGGACACAGCATCATGAACCTGCCAGCCGTTTGGCTGATAGGTTTTGTAATAAGGGAAAGTGTAAGCCAAAAAAGCGATTTTCGTTTTCGCCTTGGTTTCATAAATCACATAAGGATGAGCCCAGCTTGGACGCCCGTGCCTGTCAGTAAGATTGCCCAAGATGACTCGAAAATCAGCCTTGTCATAGAGATGATTCATCTCAGACTTAGCTAAGCCGATGCCTTCATTATTGCCGATCGTGGCAAGGTCTATTTTTAAATCATTCATCAAGGCTACATTAGCTTTTCCGCCTGTCGCATCTGTCAAAGGATGGCTCTTGTCAACATTGTCGCCGAGGTCGCATCTCAGCACTTCCTTATCTGTCTGTGACTGCTCATCAAAAAAACGCTTGATCTTGGGATAAGCCTCGAAATGCGAATGTAAATCATTGATATGCAGAATTCGAATACTTTCTTTCATGTTTCTATTTTAACACTTTCACAGCAGATATAAAAAGATAAGCCATGCCGGACGAGTCCGCCCCTGCCTTACAGGGGTACACTAAAAGGTCTGCTCACACATAAAGCAGACCTTAAATCAATCTAATCTGGACTCTTTGCACTTAGGTTAAAAATTCAGAAGGTACACCTTATCCCGCCTTTAATCATGTTTTCTCAGATAGTCGATAGCATCTTCCACGCTTTTAACGGGAACAATTTTCATTTTGGTGTCCAATTTTTTGGCAGCCTGTTTAGCTTCCTGATAGTTGGTAAGAGCCTTAGGATTTTCTTTTAAGACAGCCTTATCCAGAGGATTGTCGGGTACAAAGAAAATATCGGCATCAATTTTATCTGCCGCTGCAACTTTCAGACCGGCTCCACCAATATCTCCGACCTTGCCGTCTTCCTCAATAGTCCCTGTTCCTGCGATAATACGGCCCTTGCGAAGATCCTCATCCACCAGCTGATCGTAAATATCCAAAGTAAACATCAAGCCGGCACTTGGCCCGCCTACGCCGTCGGTACTGAATTCAATCTTATCATCAGAAGACACTTTGGTATGGTCAACCAAGCCGATACCGATACCGTTTTTGCCGTTTGATAATTTGACAATCTTGCCTTTAGCCGTTTTCTTCTTGTTTTCAGAGGTGTACTGGACACTGACCTTGCTGCCTAATTTTTGACCGGAGACGTATTTGATCAGTTCTTTGGAGCTAGAGAAAGTACGGCCGTTAACACCGGTGACCGTGTCCGCAATGTTTAAAATGCCCTTAAAGGTCGAATTTTTACTGACATTCAGGACATAGACCCCCATGTAATCAAGGCTGGCTTTTTTATCAGCTAAATTGAGGGCTTCATAAATAGCACCATTTTGCGAGGTTTCCATGTAAAACTGGTTAATACGCATGTAGTCTGCATCACTGACACCGCCGGTCGTTTCCTGAGCACTGGTAATTTCAGTAAAGGGTGTCAGCCAGGCATAAACAACTTGAAAGACCGTTGCCCTGCTCACCCCGACGGCTACAAAATTGTAGGAACCTTTTTCTTTGTCTTCTTGATCATTAACCGTCAAAACCGTACGGATATCATAAGCCCCGCCCGGCATCTCCATGTAGTAGGGCAGAGGGATAAAAAAACAGCCTAAAAGTAAAAGAACACCTAAACAGCTAATTAGCCACCATTTATATTTTTTGATTGTTTTCAAACATTTTCTCCACTTCTTTAGCAACACTTACCGGCACATATTTTTTAATATCTGACTTAAAATAAATCAGCTCACGCACATGTGTTGAGTTAATATACTTCATGTCTAATTTGGTCAGCAGGTAAACCGTCTCTAATTCCGGTGCCAATTCCCGATTAAAAAAGTCTAAACGGGCTTCGTGTTCCAAATCCTCAGAGCCGCGCAGACCCCGAACCAGATGAGTTGCTTGCAGATCTCTGGCCACATCAACAGCCAGAGAATCACGCGCCCTTATCACACTGACATTTCCCAAACCAGCCACAGCCTCTTCCAGCATTTTCTGACGGCTGTCTATATCAAACAGCCCTGTCTTATCTTTATTGTAAAAAATACCGACATAAAGCTTGTCAAAAAGTTTTCCGGCACGTTCAATAATATCCACATGCCCATTTGTCACAGGATCAAACGATCCCGCAAAAAGTCCAATTTTATCTGACATAAACCGTCACCTTTGATATCCCATAAATTTTTTGTTTCCAAATGCCCAGCTCTGCAATTTCCTCAGGCAAATGAACAGCCTTGTCCGTTTCACAGACCACTATGACGTCGTCTGACAGGAGCTTACGCCGGCAAAGCTCTTCAACAGTCTTGACAATTTCTTCCTGGGCGTAGGGAGGATCCAAGAAAACCAGATCGAATTCCCCACTCAGGCGCTCCAAAGCACGCGCAGCTTCCATTTTCAAAAGCTGAAACCGGCTCTCTTCCTTGGTCATTTTTATATTGGCCTGAACAATAGCCTGAGCCTTGCGGTTTCTCTCCACCAAGACAGCACTGTCCATCCCCCGTGAAACAGCTTCAATCGCAAGACCGCCGCTGCCGGCAAAAAGATCCAAAACACGGCCGCCGCTAAAGTAGGGGCCAATCATATTAAAAACAGCTCCCCTCACCTTATCTGAGGTCGGACGTGTTGTCTTTCCTTCCAAAGTCTTTAATGGCCGCCCGCCATAACTGCCAGAAACAATTCTCATAGAAAGTATTATAGCAAAATTTAATATAATTTTCTCAAATAGAGACTAGTTCTCTTTGTATTTCTAACATTCTTTCATCAACAAATTAAAAAAGAAATTATTTTGAATATTTACATAACGATTACGAAATATGTTATAATGATTACGTTACATCATATAAAGAGAGGTTCCATTAAGTATGAAAAAGAATAGGTCACTATTATTAATTATTACATTTATTATCATTTGGGGATTTCAAAATCTTCCATTACTTAGTACCAATATCAATTTTTCTAATACCTCAATAGTATCGGCAACTATGGTACCAACTAACGAAATCACTAAAGCCGAGAGAGCCGTTAAAAAGCTAGAAGACAATCAAACTAGAAAAAATCTAGCCAAAGCTCAAAAGAAAGTTGATGCTGTCACCGATACAAATAAAAAAGCAACTCTGCAAAATCGCATTAATTTAGTAGAACAAGCAATTATCATTAAAGAAGCTCAAGCAGCTGTTAAATATTTAGAAGATAATCAATCTAGCAATAATGTTGCCAATGCTAAAAATAAAACGGCTTTAGTTACAGACGAGGGAACTAAGGCAAATCTAGAATATCGTATCGCCCTTGTCGAAAATGCTATTTCTGTCAAAGCAGCAGTAACTTCTGAAAGCACAGTTGTTGCTCAAGAGGATCGTATTGTATACGTTACTGGAGGAGGAAAATCTGATGTTTATTGGTATAGCACGGATAGGATGCCATGGAATACTAATATGAATAACATTATTCAGATGAAAGAATCAGAAGCTCTTGCTGCTGGGAAACGACACTCTTTAACAGAATAAATAGAATTTGATAGCACAACAAACACCACAAGGTCGGAACAAATTTGTTCCGACCTTGTGGTGTCTTATGATGTTGGCAGCTGTGCAAATACTTTAACAACAAAAAGTTTTCTGAAATCTGTTTTGTCACTTCCAATTATTTTGTCAATTTTTAAAAATCCAGTCATTTCTGATAGTTCTGGAACTGACCTTGAATTCTTTTTGCAGACTATCTGTGCGAACAGGCAATGCCGATACTAAAATACGGTTTAAAATACTGACAGAACATTCTTTCATCAATTTCTTACTCCTTTCTTACTTATTAGTATAAAGTGAAAAACAGCTAATTGGTAGTAGATATTTTTGCCATTTCTTACGGAAAAAAACTAAGCTTTTAACTAAATTGTCAGTCTGAGATAGTGCTGCTAGGCTTTGGCGGTAAGACGAAAAAGCCCGGCCTCTAAACATAAGAGGCCGGACTGTTATTAATGATATGACAGGTAAACAATCCTTTGAAAGCAGCCGTCAGGATTTACCGGCTTTTAAACTTGGCTTTATCTCACTTATCAAACTGGCAGTCATCCGTCTGGGTCCGCGGATATTGGTAACGCCGTGCTCTTTCAGCCGCTCAATGGGAAAGTCGCTGTCATCATATTTTTTAAGTAACTCCAATTTCATGGACTTTCTGTCTGAATGGGGCTGTTTAATACCCGCTTCGAGCACCCGGCAGGCATAGCGAAGCGCGCGTGTCGGCGCTGTAATGTAAACAAAAAGGTAATCTCCTGTCTGGATACTGGCTTTTTGCGGCCAAATATTGATTTTATGCGCCGCAAATTCAGCATCAATATCATAATACTTGAGATTTGCCGGAATAATCCAAAAATCAGGGCCGTCCGGATTTCCCAGACTTTTCCCGCTGACCAAAGCTCTGCTCTTATCCACCAGAGAAAACAGCAGATCATCGGTCACAGTGCCGTCCAAAACAACCGAAATCCAAGATTTCTTATTCATGTGATAGGAAGGATAAATTCCCGGAAGATCAAGAAGACCTGCCAGATCATAAGGCTCGACCTTGAGATTGATAATCTCTACTTCCTGCTTGAGCTTCTCTTGTTCCCACACTTCTTTTCCCAGATCCAGCTTGCCGCGCTCAATCACCATGATGAGTCCGTACCATTTACGGTTAAGAGGATAACGGTAAGAAGAAAAGGAGGGATATTTTTTAAAGGGGTGGTCATATTGATCCCCGTAAACCTGCTCCAGCCTTTGAGCTAAGCGGTTGGTCTGCTCCTCTATAAATGGCAGAGCTTCAAAGCAAGTATCTGCTAGTTTTCCTAAAATCTCAGCATAAGCTTCTCTGATCTGACCGACAAAGCTGCCTGTTTGGCGCTCTACCCGCAGAGCCAGGTAATCATCTCCAGTATCCCTATCAAGCACACGGCCGGATACCAAGCCTTCAGCAGAAATCCTTATCAGCGCCTCAAAGTCACCGTTCATGAAGCTTTCTTTGTAGAGATAACCGTCTCCTTCTTTTGAAAAGCCATAGGGAAGAAGCTTGTCAAACAGCACACGTTTCTTCTTAAAAAAATCTGATTCAAGAGACATCCTATTTTCCTTTCCAAGATGCACATACAAAACAAATTAATTCAGTACATAGTCCATAATCGCCTTAGAAGCGCCGTTATCGTTATTAGAGGCTGTTTCTTGGTCGGCCTCGTCTTTGACAGCCTGCGGTGCGTTGCCCATAGCCACTCCCAAACCGGCTAATTTTAACATCGGCAGATCATTGAAATTATCACCGATTGTCATAGCAGCTGTCAGAGGCACATGATAGTAAGCGGCAATTTCCGTGAGAGCATTTTCTTTGGAGACTGATTTTGAGATGACCTCTAAGTAGTTAGCCTTAGACAGGTAAAAGGAGGCATCCGCAAATGACAGGGTTTTGAGATGAGCAAGCAGTTCTTTAATGTCATCAGCCTCAGCAATCAAAAGAAGTTTATGAACGGGTCTTTTGCTGTCTGCCAAAAGCTTATCCAGTTCACCGACAAGCGGCGTTTCTTTGGTAATATCAGCCTCAATCTCCACCCATTTATTTCTCTTGTCAACAATCCAATCACCGCCCGAATACACATTAAGAGCAATATGAGAAAACTCCCTGCGCACCACATCAACAACCCTTTTAACATCTGTTTTATCGAGACTGTGTTCCATTAAAGTTTGAAAGTGTTCTTGACTTCCCTCAACAATAAGTGCACCGTTATAGCAGGCAAGAGGACTGTCATTTAGATGAAGCTCCCGGGCAAGGGGAAACATGCCGTGAGGCGATCTGGCAGAAGCCAGCACAAAGGGAATGTTCTTTGCCTTTAAAGCAGCCACAGCCTCACTCAGTTCAGAGTCAAGCTGGTGCTTGTCATCTAAAATAGTCCCGTCAATATCACTTAAAATCAATCGAATCGCTTCTGCCATAGTAACCTCCTAAAAAATAAGTTTCAAATCTTGCGACAGCAGTTTTTGGATAGCTTTTGTCGGTTTTTTATCCGTGATAAAATAATCAAAGTCGTTAATATCAGCCAGCACATAACTGGCTTCCTTTTCAAATTTATCTTCCTCGGCCAGCAGTATCTTGGTCTTGGCATTTTTCAAAACCAATTTCTTCAGGTAGGTATCGGCCGCATCTTCAAAAGACACTTGCCCTTTCTTGAGACCTGCAGCTGCAATGATAGCTGCATCAAAATGAATGTCCTTGAGCAGCTCTGCTTCATTTAAAGCATAATAAAAGCGGTTCTTAGGCTGAAACTGGCCGCCCAGAAGGTGAAAATCAACCGTTTCATGCTGAGCCAGAACAATGGCATTATCCAAAGAATGCGAATAGATGGTCACGTCCTTATCAATCAGCTGCGCTAAGCGCAGCACCGACGTTGACACATCAAAAAAGTAGAGCTGCCCCGGTGCTATCAGCTGATAAGCCTTTTGAGCTATGGCATCTTTGCTTTCAGTCAGACGGTGCAGACGCTCTTCAAAAGACAGAACGTTCTGCGATTTCTGCAGAGGCAAAATCCCGCCATGCGTCCGAATAACCTGCTTATCAGCCGCTAGAAAAGCAAAATCCCGCCGCACCGTATCGCGAGAAACATTCAGCAGCGCACGCGCATCTTTGGAAGACAGCTCCCCTCTTTCTTCAACCAACCTCAGGATTTCCTGCAGTCGTTTTTCCCGGTACATAACACCCCTCCTTTGCTTAAATCTATTATAACACATTTTAAGCAAAGATAAGTCTTTTTAAGTTTTTATAAGTTTTTGTTTTTAAAACATAATATGGCAACCTCAAAAACCTGTGACAAAGAGAACATGAAAAGCACCCCAAACCTTAGATTTTTAGCCTAACGCTTGGAGTGCAGCTCAAAAGTCTCAGATATTTAATTTTAAGGGGCGTATAATCCGACTGGAATAGCCTTAGACAGCTGCTATTGACGATAATAATAGTCCTCTGCAGGATAGTTGCCGTCACTTTGCGTTATCAAAATACGAGGTTTGCTTGCATCTGATTGATCCCCTTGAGGATTTTTAAAACCAATCTTAAACAAAGCCAAGGCCGCACCCGTATTATTGCCTGCTCTTAAGCTGGCATAAGGAATACCGTTTCTGTTAGCAGAATCTTTAATTCCCTGTAAGGTCATCTTGCCGTTTACTGTACCGTCAGAAGTAATTTCTAAAGTATCACCTCTGCCGTTTTTCCAAGTGCCAACCAAAGATTGAAAGTTGCCGTTATTAATCTCATCAATATTTAAATCCTTTTGACTGACATCAGTGGAAGCAGTCTCATCAGACGTTTCCGCTTCAGTAACTGCTTCGGACGAACTGCTTGAAGTGGACTGTTTTTCTGTCTTTTTTTCAGTCTGCTCAGATTTTGCTTGACTGGAAGCTTGCTGCGACGTCTCTGTCTTATTATTGCGGCAAGCCGACAAAAGCAAAATGGACAAGAAAGCCAAAAAAATGGTTACTAATTTCTTTTTCATAACAAGCTCCTCTCCTTTATAAAAATAGCATACCCTCCTACTTTCCTTTGAGTGACCTCCTTCCTAAAAATCAGAAATCGAGATAATAGAAGAAATCAATCTCTTCAATCACTTATTTTTATTTCAGACGACTTTAACTACCTCTATTATACTACAGTCTTAGCAAAATTAGTCAGAATTGCTTGTTGATTTTTGACTTGCAATGATGGGAATTCTTTAAAGTATCGTCACCTAAATGTTGACAAAAGCGTCTTACCGTAGCTCTTGATAATTATCAATCAAATAGCAGGAAAGCTGATAAGCCACACTTCCCAAATCACTGGAATGGTATAAATTCTGCAAATTATACAGTAAACTTAAACGTCTGTTTTTCATTATTTTCTCCTTGACCTTGGATGAATCCTAATTATACCAAAAAACAAGCCCAACCATATATATGGCTGGACTTGTCTAGGAGATTATGAAAAAGAAAAGTTTTGGGATTCCTATTGCTAGGATGGGTATAGTATATCTATCCTAGCTTAAAGCAAGCTGAAAGAATTCTTGAAGAAAACTTAACTTTAGGTCCTTCTCTTTAAATTATAAACATCTGAGTGCATAGTCACATCAGCTTCTTGATATCATAGAGATTTTCCTATTTTTCTGCCAAAACCTGCGCAATAAATTCAGACTTGCTGATGTTGTGAGAATTTGTCCACAAAGTCAGTTTTTCATTTAACTCATCGGACAAACGAACTGAAGTTGGAACAGCCATGAAATCACTCTCTTTAGAATTTTTATTTTGTAGTTGTGTTTGACTACGTTTGAGATAGGAAACAAGTTGGGTGAGGTGCTTAATTTATGATTTAGTGTATGAATCCATCATTTATACCGATATTTTTTCTTACTTTTGATTCAAGTTGTTTATCTTGATAAAATATCATTCAAGCTAGAAACTATATGCCCCTTCTGCAGAATTGAAATATTATCTATTCCAGACACTTTTTCATCAATTGACTCTACATATTCTTCAACAGTTTTATTCAATGAATTTAGTTGCGATTCTAAATGACATTTAAAACCATCCATAAACTCCCTATCTTGATATAAATCATAATAAAAATTATCAATAATTTTAACAATATAAAATTCTAATATCCCATCTCCACCAGACCAATAATAGCGGCTATTAGAAGTCTTCGTATCAAAAAATGTTCTACTAGTGTAATTAGGCTTCCTAGTATAATGATAATAGTTCCATCTTAAAATCCATTCCAAACGAAGTAAACTGGTTACAGATATATTATCTATGACATCTGATAAATTTACTTTACCACTATGCAAAAGATATTCAACTGAAACTTGTACGTTATTTTGTTTACCATAGGAACGGGGTTTTTCAAAAATTGAATCTAATTTATCAGTAAGGATTAAATACTCTCGACAAAAATAACCAATTCTTTCTTCTTTAGGAAAGTTTCTTTCAATATTAAATCTACTATTCGAATGTGAATATTCTTTTCCTGCTAACAAGCATTGAGCGTAAAAAATTTTAAAATCTGACATTAAATGCTGTTCACCAAATTGATCAAACCAAGAAAAATCTTCAATTATGTCACTACGTTTATTCCATAGCTTGTGTAAGAAGTCTTCAGTAATACGATGCTTAATATTAGTTGTTAATATTATATTCTTAGCTTGATTAAATAAATAATCGTGGTACTGCTTATCATAATTCATTATTTTTTTTATTTCCGTATCATAAAACTCAAGATTATCATCCCATTGAATGCGGTCTGTATAGAATAGTTGATATAGCATAAAAGCTAATCGGTATTCTTCATTCAGGCTTAAGATACAACTTTTCTGACTTTTAGTAAATATTTTTCTGGAATGTTCTAATGATTTAAATAGTATACCCGAATACTTATCAAATGCCTTTTGTGAGTTCGCCCAATCAATGCCATCACAGGATAGACTATCTAAATTTTTTTGATCCTGATCCCAGAATATTCTCCATTTAGATTCTTCAAAATATTTTTTTATATACTTCTTATAGCTAATATACTTTTTACGACTTTTGATATTTTGTCTATTTTTTCCCTCCATAAGCTTATTACAGTCATCCCCATATATTTTGGATACTCTAGCATTTCTATTCTTTTTAATAATTACCTTATTAAAGATATTGTCAGTAATCAATTTTTGAGTTGAAACTACTAAATCATCATATATCTTTTGTACATCTAACTTAGGATGTTTTAAGATTGTTATCCATAAAAAATTTTCCACTGTATTATCAGAATACTTCCAATAATGTTGATTTCTAGTACCAAGTCCTTGATATATCGTGCTTTCCTTTATATAATAGTTGTCCCAAAGTTCTTCCTTATTAGATTTTTCAAGTAATAAATTAAATATTTTAATTTCAAAATTTAACAAGATATACCATGATTCAAATGGCATATCAAAATCTAAATTATCTGGTTTTTTTGTAAAAAATTTATACTTATCATCTTTCGGTAAAAATAGATTCCATTTTTTTCTGACAAAAGAACTATAAAATTGATGAAATTCTCCAAGGTTGTTTATTACTAACTTGTTATTATTGTCTATTTTATCATATACATCCTTCTGCATTCCCGAAAATACTAATTCTATATATTCTTGTTTCTCTGTTTCCGATAAGTTATTTGTATCATAACTCAGCCATTTATATAAAAAATTAGGTTCTAAATCATCATAAAGTAATTGTTGCTTCATGTAATAATGATTCCGAAAGAGCTTCATTTTAAAAAATAATCGTTTGATGGAACTAGCTTGCCAATCTATCTCATTAAATTTTGCACTACGCAGTTCTTTTTTGAATTGTACCCAAAATTTTTGAATATACTCCTTTTTGATTCTTTCTCGTATAATACTTCGCAAGTTATAGTCTGAGCCAGAATTTATTGTTGACATGATACTAATCAAAAACAAACTCATCTTCAGAAGAAATATAAAAGCAATTAATAATAAAAATATTGAACTCTGCCATAGATAAACTAAATATAAATTTACTGCATTAATTGACAGAGATAATTTTATAACAATCGGAACCATTATCGTAACAAATAATGAAAATATAAAACCATTACTTTGGCTAAAACGATACCAGAAAAAATCTTTCAACAAATAACTTGTTTTATTTTTACCGAGATATTTCCTATGTTCATTATTCTCCGTGGTATATTGTAAAAAACCTATATAAATACCATACATCCCTAATATTCCAACGATAAAAGAAAAAATGTCAAGGAAAGATAGTGAGACGAGATTTATAGACTTAATCTTAAGCGGTTTTTGAATTAAAACAGATGAAAAATAGTAACAAATTATGAATATTTTAATTATATGCCGTAAATTATTCTGCCAATGTGACTCATAAATATCATAAATTTTATTAGATACTCTATTGTAGTTCAATAGAAATTTTTCAAATTTTGATCTAGGTAGATTTCCAATCCCTCGATCAAAGATATTATTCACATTCTTTATTACAATACTTTTCCTTTTTCGAAAATAGTTTTTTATGCAATAAGGAATAAAATATAATAGAGAAGAACATGATAATGAAATGAGCAATAATAAAATTACTTTTAACAACATAAATAAAATTTCCTCCATTTGAACAAATAACTTTTGTATTATTATACCAAAAAACACAGCCTTTCGACTGTGTTGTATTGTTTATTTAGCAAGCTTCTCCATCTCTTTAATCCGCTCTACTGTCGCATCGTATTTGGCTTGGTAGTCGGTTTGTTTGTCGCGTTCTTTTTGAACGATTTCTGGTTTGGCATGGGTGACAAATTTTTCGTTGCCGAGTTTTTTGGCAACCATGTCCAGTTCTTGAGCCCACTTTTTCAGCTCTTTGTTGAGGCGAGCCAGTTCTTCTTCGACATTGAGCAGGTCAGCAAGCGGCAGGAAGATTTCGGCACCTGTGATGACGGCTGACATGGCAAGGTCTGGCGTATCGATATCACTTGAGATTTCAAGTTTTTCAGGGTTGGTAAAACGCTTGATGTAGTTGACATTGCTATTAAAGAAGCTTTCCAAGTCGCTGTCGCTGGTTTTGACAAGGATAGTGATTGGTTTGCTTGGCGCTACGTTGACTTCAGCTCTGCTATTTCGCACTGAACGGATCAGGTCTTTGAGACTCTCCACGCCTTTGTGCGCAGCCTTATTTTCAAAAGCAGGATTAACCGTTGGATAGGCTGCTGTGACGATTGAGCCCTCAGCATATTGTCCAAAAATTTCCTCCGTCACAAACGGCATGATTGGATGCAGCAGACGCAGAATCTTGTCTAAGGTATAAAGAAGAACAGAGCGGGTAATCACCTTCTCATCTTCATTGTCGCTGTAAAGGACTTCCTTGGTCAACTCCACGTACCAGTCGGCGAATTCATCCCAGATGAAGTTGTAGAGAAGATGACCAGCCACACCAAACTCAAACTTGTCAAAGTTTTCAGTAACCTTGCTAATCGTTTCATTGAGATTGTGGAGAATCCACTTGTCCGTGACATTACCTGCTGTACCAGCAGCAACCTTATCGACATTGGCTGTCGCTTGGTCGAGAGTCAGGCCTTCATTGTTCATAAGGATGTAGCGGGAGATGTTCCAAATCTTGTTAATGAAATTCCAGGCAGCATCCATTTTTTCGTAAGAGAAACGCACGTCTTGACCCGGCGCAGAGCCGTTTGAAAGGAACCAGCGCAGGGCATCGGCACCGTATTTATCGACGACATCCATGGGGTCGATACCGTTTCCGAGGGATTTGGACATCTTACGTCCCTGCTCATCGCGAATAAGACCGTGGATTAAGACATTCTTAAAGGGCTGACGGCCTGTGAATTCCAAGGATTGGAAAATCATGCGGGACACCCAGAAGAAGATGATGTCGTACCCTGTTACCAAAGTTGACGTTGGAAAGTAGCGCTTGAAGTCTTCGCTATCTGTATCAGGCCAGCCCATGGTTGAAAATGGCCAAAGGGCAGAGCTGAACCAAGTATCAAGGACATCTTCATCTTGTGTCCAGCCATCGCCTTCCGGTGCTTCTTCTCCGACATACATTTCACCATCGGCATTATACCAAGCAGGGATTTGGTGGCCCCACCAAAGCTGACGGGAAATCACCCAGTCGTGGACGTTTTCCATCCATTGGAGGAAAGTATCATTGAAACGTGGCGGGTAAAAGTCCACGCAGTCATCAGTCTCTTGGTTGGCAATGGCATTCTTGGCCAATTGGTCCATCTTGACAAACCATTGGGTTGACAGGCGCGGTTCAACCATGACACCGGTACGTTCTGAGTGACCGACCGAGTGGGTCATCTTTTCAACTTTGACAAGGGCGCCGATTTCTTTTAACTTGGCAACCGTTGCCTTGCGGGCTTGGAAACGATCCATGCCGGCAAATTCACCAGCCAATTCATTCATGGTTCCATCGTCGTTCATGACATCGACTTGCGGCAGATTGTGGCGCTGACCGACCAAGAAGTCGTTAGGATCATGAGCCGGTGTGATTTTAACGACACCGGTTCCAAACTCTGGATCCGCGTGTTCATCAGCCACGATTGGGATTGGCTTATTAACGATTGGCAGAATAACATTTTTACCAATCAGATCTTTATAACGGGAATCTTCTGGATTGACTGCGACAGCTGTATCACCAAACATAGTTTCCGGACGGGTGGTTGCGACTTCAAGGGCGCGTGAGCCATCTTCCAGCATGTAGTTCATGTGGTAGAAAGCACCCTCCACGTCCTTGTGGATGACTTCGATGTCAGACAAAGCTGTCCGAGCCTTAGGATCCCAGTTGATGATGAATTCACCGCGGTAGATCCAGCCCTTCTTGTAGAGGTCAACAAAGACCTTACGAACAGCCTTAGAAAGCCCCTCGTCAAGGGTGAATCGCTCGCGTGAGTAATCGACAGAAATTCCCATCTTGCCCCACTGTTCCTTGATGGTTGCGGCATACTCGTCCTTCCATTCCCAGACCTTGTCCAAGAATTTTTCACGGCCGAGGTCGTAGCGGGAAATGCCATCTTCTGCCAAGCGCGCTTCGACCTTGGCCTGTGTAGCGATACCTGCGTGGTCCATCCCTGGCAGCCAAAGGGTATCAAAGCCCTGCATGCGCTTCTGACGGATAATAATATCCTGCAAAGTCGTGTCCCAAGCATGACCCAGGTGCAGTTTTCCCGTCACATTTGGCGGCGGAATCACGATTGAGTAAGGGTGTGCTTTCTTGTCGCCTGACGGCTTGAACACATCCTCGTCAAGCCATTTTTGATAACGCCCAGCTTCAACCTCAGCTGGATTGTATTTTGGTGAAAGTTGTTTTGACATTAATTTTGCTCCTTTTCGACATCTTTTATTAATTTTGGAGGATAGACTGTGAAATTTTTATTAATTCCATTAATAAATTGATTATCATAGCCAAATCTAAATTCTTGTTCGTAGACCCTATTTATTAAATCCTGAAATTGAATTTTGAAATTTATAAAATATAATTTTTGTTTATTAGTAAGATTATCTGATATTTTAAGAGAAATAGAATCACCTGGCATAGTGAAATATTCACTAAAATATTCATACACATTATGAGTCGGTATATCATTTGTTACAAAATCTGCATCGAAATAAATTTGACTATTATATTTTCCCTCTCTCATTGGAACTAAACCAATATTGGTGGCAGACTCTCTACCCACATTAATTAAAAATAGCTCGACTACCATATTTTCAGAATTTAAATTTGATTTAGCATAGTCAATATGGAAATATGGCAATAATTCAGATCGCCTATTAATTTGTTCTTGTAAATCGTCTGAACGCTTCTCTTGAATACGCTGTTTCTCTTTATATATTTCAAACTCTCTCTGATAGTCTTGAAATTCAAAATTTTTATTATCTCGCTTAATTTGTCTGTATAAAGCAATAATACTTATAATAAGCGCTATTATTGAAACTAAAGAATTCAGTTTAATAACCTCCTTATATTATATTCTATTATTCAACTTTATTTTTTAAAATAGAATTTGCAATATGTTTTAGGAACCGGTCAAGTATTTAAAGTTCGTCATTATCTGATTTGTCACTTAATCCAGAAAAATAGTTAGCTACTGCAACGGCTGCTAGCAACATTACTCCCAAAATTCCTCTTCCAATTTTTCTTTGTTTGTCATCCTTTTTACTCTGGCAGTCATGACACATTTCTCTGCTATCACTTATTTCTCTACCACATTTGTTGCAAATATTAGTTTCCATTATCAATTTCCTCCTTGTTTTGAGAGATTATAAGTTGTTTAGGAATAAAATGTACTCCTAAGAAATCATCATTGTTAGCAATAAACTTTGTTAATGACTGCGTTGTTTCAAGTATCTCATTTGAAAAATACTTAAATGGATTTTTTGAGTTCTTAGTAAATTCGTCTAATAGAAGAGCGTTATTCCCTGAAAAATCATCTAAAATAATATTTTCAAAATCAAGTAGACAATAATTTAACGCTTCATATTCCTGTAATTCAGTTAAACTACCAATTTGAAAACTAAAAGCATCTTTTAAATACTGTAAGTTCATTAAAGTTGTTTCTGCTAATTCACGATCTTCTTTAGTGTTACTTCTGGAAACAACTTTTTGAAGCTGATTTTTATTTTTTTCATCTTTATATCGTTTTTCAATTTTGTACTTAGAATCATAAATCTGTTGTAACAATAAATTTTTAGCATTAGTTGCTTGAGAATAAGCTTCCCTGAACAATTGTTTTCTTGTTTCCGAATTTTGTATAAGAAGAGCTGTCTCATATTTTTCTTTGGCAGACAATACTTCAGCATATCTATTTAAGTCAAAATTCCTATTAACTTGATTTATTTTAGTTTCTAATAAATCCAATTTTGCTGATAGTTCTTCTAGTTTCTGAGTAAGACCAGCGGTAGCTATACTTGCTCCAAGTTCTACAGGTACTGATTTTATTGGTACTTGAGCAAACATTTTACCTGTATTAGAATCTACTAATGTTGCCAAAGGTTCCCCAGTTTTATTTTTTCTCATAAATCGAAGCGCACCTGTAGCAATCTTTTCCGAAAACTGAGTCATGTCTAATTCATATCGCGATTTTTTCTGCAATTCTTCAAAAAACTGAGGTGCATTATTTAGTTGTGCCCTAATTTTTTTCGCCAATAAGTTTTCTTTTTGGTGATTATATAATTCGACATTAAATGCACGTTTTCTCATTGGTGAAGGTGAGTTGCCTTGTTGTGACATTATTTCATTTTGTTCTGTTGCCATCAGTTTCCTTTCACTACTTAGCATAATTCTTCCAAACTGTTCGATTTTTCCGAACAGTTCAACCTGTGCAAATTTCACACCATCTCCTATCCTTTCTTAAACCTCACACCGTTTTCTTTTAGCTTTTTAATCGTGGCAGGGCCGATACCTGAAATGGCTAGGATTTCTTTTTCGGTATGCTTTTCCAAATCTTCCTTGCTCATAATGCTAGCATCGCATAGATATCGGCCTTTATCAATCTTAATCCCTTTCATGCAGGGGGAATTAAAAAATTCTAATCGTTTGCGCGGAGAATCAGGCAGACTGTCCTGATACTCTTCTGCTAAAGCAACCATTTGATGGATAACAAAGGGTTTGGTGACCAAAAAGGTCTGTAGGGGGTGCAAGGTAATCTGGAGAGATAAAGCTGAGTTAGGACGGTAGGTAGAAACTTCATTTGCTATATCAAGCTGCTGAACCCAGTAAGGGTTATCAAAAACTTGTACGGCTTCTTTATTGACGTTTGCTAAATACCTAAATAATTCTTTAGCCGCATCCATGTCACCTATAAGTATCATGGCAATAAGCATATGTACTATGACGCCATCATCCTGCCACTCTTGCCCAAGCTGTTCTTCATAAAAATCAGTAATTTCCTCTGTTTTATAAAGAGCGTTATAAGCACTCAACATCAAATAAATAAATCCAGGCGGAAATCTATCATCAGCAGCAATTTTAGAGCGTACAAAATCCACTACTTGACCAGCTAGCCCGACCAGCCCTTCTTGCAGATAAGTCTCTGTCACAAAAGTGATGACTGTCAAGGGACTACGGGCTTCCAAACTATACCAAGATGCATAATCAGTTTTCTTCCACTCTGCCAAAGCCACTTGATAAAAACCCTGCAGTTCTTTTAAGTAGTCAGCTGAAAATTCTGTGCTTCTTAACAGCAAGGATTGAAATCTTGCTTCAAAGTGGTCCGGATATCTTGCTAACAGCTTAGTAATCAAACGGAGTTGAACATTTTCATCTTCCTCTTCCATCGCCTGATAAAAGAGCTCGTCTGCTTCATCCATTTCCAAATCTTCAAAATCTAAGACAGAATCTAATTGATCCAAAATGTCAGGATTACCAGTTCGTTCAAATTCTTCAATAAGTCTATTGATCGATGCTTCATCAGAAGATCCTTGAGAAAATAGCGGATAGTCGGTTTTTTCTGCAAAGGAAGCAAAATCAATAATGTTGTTGCTTTCCCGTTTCTGCTTCTGTTTCAATTCTTTCTTACGATTCTTCTTTTTAGCCATAATTTTCTCTTTCTCACCTCTCCCCTTCCCACTCGGCATAGAACTGCTGGAGATAGCTTTCCATAAACTCATGGCGTCCTTGCGCCAGGCGTTTACCTTCTGCTGTGTTCATGAGGTCTTTGAGTTTGAGGAGTTTTTCGTAGAAGTGCATGATGGCTGTGTCCTCGCCTTTGCGGTAATCCTCTAGGGTCAGGTTTTCTCGGGGTGCCATAGTCGGGTCGTGAATCAATCGGCCTTTATGGCCCGAATAAGCCATGGCTCTGGCAATGCCGATAGCGCCGATGGCATCGAGGCGATCGGCATCTTGAACCACTTGCCCCTCTAAGGAGAGCTTGGCGGTGTTGTGCCCACCTTTATAAGAAATGCCTGTCATGATACTGGTGATTTCAGTAATTTGAGCTTGTGACAAACCTTGCTCAGTTAGGAAATACTCCACTTCAGCCAGAGCCTTGTCTTCATCGAAAAGCTTGCTGTCGGCCATATCATGCAGCAGCGCAGCCATTTCACAGATAAAGAGATCTGCTTCTTCGGCTTTTGCAATGGCCAGAGCAGTCTTCGTGACACGCGCAATATGCCACCAATCATGACCGCTGGCCTCGCCAGCTAAAGTAGCTTTCACGAACTGGCGCGTGCTGGCAAGAATCTTTTCCTTATCCATGATCTGCCTCCCACTCACTTCTGAGCAGACCGTATCTCAGGTCATCACAGCGATTGCCCAAGGCATCTTTGCGATCCCGAATCCGTGCCTCTAAAGTAAAACCCAATTTCTCCGCCACGCGCTGACTTTGCTTATTGGTGTCGTAGCAGTTCAATTCAATCTTATGAAGGTTGAGGAGGGTAAAACCAAGCTCAATCAAGGCAGCTGCTGCCTCCGGCACAATTCCTTGTCCCCAGCAATCCGGATGCAGCGTATAGCCGATTTCTAACACATCATCTGCATGGCGGTGATTAAAATCCACAGAGCCAATCACCTTGTCCTGTCCTTTCAGCTTTATACCGTAGCCAGAAGGCAGCTGCTGCTCCGCCTGATTTTGAGGCAGAATATGTTCCAAATAATAAGCCTCATCCTCAACCGTTTCGACCGGCGGAAAGCCTGCCGGATAGCTAACTTCCGGCAAACTGGCATAGGCAAAAACATCCGCAGCGTCCGCAACTGTCCGCTGACACAAGATTAAGCGGTCGGTTTCGATATCAGGCAAGCTAGCATTGCTGATTTCTCCATGTATCTTAATCATTCTTTCCTCACCTTTTATCTAAAACTTACAATTAAAAAGAAAAACGCCCCCGTCAAAAGACAGGGACGAACTTATTTCTAAATCCGCGGTACCACCCACATTCGGGTCTTGGAAAACGCTCCAGCTGAAGCAAAGAAATTTCCGCATAGTCTACCCGCTGCTCTTTATTTTTCTTTAAGGACCATCAGCAACCCATACCGATATCTGTGCGGATTTCTCAGCAGCACCGCTTTCTGTAACAGATAGACTTCAGCATTCCTCTGAATGGTTTTATTCTAGCAAAATTTCAGCTGCAAAGCAACTGACACTATCTTATGCTTTCAGGCTGACGCCGTTTTCCTGCAGCTTCTTAACAGTTGCAGGACCGATGCCTTTAAGAGCAAGCAGGTCTTTTTCCGTCCAGTCAGCAAAATCCTGTACCGAAACAATGCCTTCATTGTACAGTGTTTCCGCCAGATTCGCCCGAATATCAGCCAATTCCGGCAGTGCAGAAAATTCCTCTAAGCTCGGCTTTTTAAGCGAGTCCTTAACATCTTTTGTGACTGTTTTGGCTGTTTCTGCAACACTGGCAGCAGCTTCTTCTACAGCTTGTTTAGCCTTAGACAGCAGTCCTTGACGTTTCATTTGTAATTTCAGTGCTTTTTTACGATTCTTCTTCTTTGCCATTTTGTCCTCTTCCCATTAATACTCACGTGAACCTAATAAACCATCCGGCATGTCGTGAAAACTCTTGCCATTTTTATAGTTTTCAAATTTTCCCTGAATAAATTTATAAGCATCCAGCTTACTCTCATAACGAATATAAGCATCTGCTGCGTGCTCATCTTTACTTTCCCGGGCAATCTTTTGGCTTTGTTGCATGGCCATTTCATTGACCGTCACCTGCGTATTAATCCAAGTTTCAAAATCCTTTAAAAACTCTTGTTCGTAAGACATTTTTCCTCCTAAATAAAAGGCATTAATCAATCAGTAAACATTATAGCTTAAAAATCAAGGGAATTCAAGATGACAGGCAAAAGACAGCCAAAAATCTATAAAACTCAAAGATGTTCAAGGGCGCTTTCGATTACTTCATCGCCGGCAGACATTTTGATGACCTTGCCGTAAGTATTCGGACGTTCTAAAACTGCCGCCAAAACATGGGCCACATCAGCAATGCTGTTAGTTCCGGGTTTAGCGGGATTGAGAGCTATTTTCCCGCTGGCAGTATCTTCTGTCAGCCCGGTTGGCTGAATAATCGTATAGTCTAGATTTGTCTGATGAACCACATAATTATCGGCAAAGAACTTAGCAATATTATAATTGGTCAGCTTATCTAAACCTGGCAGATGCCACTTATCCGGCTCCAGAGCAAAAATAGAGCTCAGAAGAATAAAACGCTTGATGCCGGCCTGCTCGGCAGCTTGGGCCAATTTGACAGCTCCGAAGGCATCAACCTGCAGCAAATCCTGACCGCGGGAACCTGCTGTAAAGTACACCGCATCCATACCTTTGAGCCGTTCCGCCAAAACCGGCAGATCATCATGAAGATCAAAAGGTACTGCCGTAACATTTTGATGCTTAATGACATTTTCAGGTTTTCTGGCACCCGCATATACGGAATGTTTTTCAGCTAACTGTTGAATTAATTGCTCAGCAACACGTCCGGTTGCCCCTGCGACAAAAATTTTCATCGTCATCCTCCTTAGAAATTTCCTATATTATAGCTCTTTCTTTCCAAAAATAAAAGGAAAACTACTTATTGATAAACCAGCAAGTATTTTTTCTTTCAAGCTTGCATTCTTTTCTATTTTATAGTATCATATAAAAGTCGCCGCTATAGTTAAATGGTATAATAGAGCAATGGTAATGCTCCGTTCCGAGTTCGATTCTCGGTGGTGGCAGTTTTAAAGAAGTCCGATCGGACTTCTTTTTTCATTTCTAATCATAAAAAGACATCCTGTTTTAAAACAAGCAGGATGTCTTGCCGTTTAATTAACACATTCTTCAATGGCACTGTCAGCTGCAATACGGCCAAACGTGAAAATATCGGTCAGCGAATTGCCTCCGAGGCGATTGCCTGCATGAAGACCGCCGGCAACTTCGCCTGCTGCATAAAGACCTGGAATCGTTTGTCCATTTCCATTGATAACATGGGTTTTCGTATCAATTTTAAGGCCGCCCATCGTATGGTGAACCGCCGGTTTGCGCGGCGTTGCATAAAACGGTGCCTTTTCACACTTAAGATCAAAGCTGCCTTTGTTGAACTCAGGATCATAGCCGGCATCAACATAACTGTTGTAATTTGCAATGGTCTCAGTCAAAACTTTTGGATCGATCGCAATTTGCTCTGCCAATTCTTCCAGCGTATCGGCGCGGTAGAGGGTGCCTGCTGCGACCTGCGCTTCAATCTTTTCATCACTGGTATTGTAGGCTGTTTGCTTGATATTATCATCAGCAATCAGATAGAAAAGTCCCCCATTATCAATCGCTGCCTGTGACAGTTTATCCCGACTGCCATACTCGTCAACGAAGCGTTTGCCTTCTTTATTAACCATGATAAAGTTCGCAGGAGGTACCTGAAGACCTGAAAAGAGTGCACCTGTTTCGGGATCGGATACCGGCATCATCTGCGTGAAGCCCATGCCGACAAGATCTGCTCCGACACTTTGTCCAAGGACAATGCCATCTCCGGTAATGGCCGGTGAGTTAGACGTTTTAATATCATCATCAATTTCTGTCCAATAGGTGTTGTACTTCTGCAGCATCTTCGTATTGGCACCAAAACCGCCGGAAGCCAGCACCACAGCCTTGGCATGAACTGTAATTTTTTGACCGTTGCGGCCGGTACCGATCACACCCCGAACAACACCGTCTTCTACAATAAGTTCTTTGACTGGGGTGTCCGTCAGGATAGTTCCGCCGTTTGCACGCACATAATCATCCAGGACAGAGATGTAAGCATAACCCATGGGCATTTTTGGCTTATGGCCGCGGCGCCATAGGGCTCCAACCGGCATGGTGACTTCACTGCGGTCAAATTCTACACCAACATCCTCCAGCCACTTGACAGATTCCAGCGCCCGCTCTGTCAAAATTTTGACCAGATCATAATTGCCGTGGATTTCATGTCTTTGCAGGTCTGTCCGCTTACCGCCGATGTAGGTTTGAATACGGTAGAGTAATTTTGAATCAAAGAGATAGCTTGGGTCTTTAAGATAATTTTCCAGCTCTAGCTTCAAAGCACGGAAATCCTCCAAATATTCCGGATCAATATCAGCTTCATCAGTGTCATGGAGATTTTGAAGATTCTGAGCCTCACCAGGATGCGCTGCAAAGCTGTTTTGCCATTCAGGCCAAGGCGCATTGATTGGGCCGCCGGCGCGGACAGTATTGCCGCCAAGTGCCGGGAATTTTTCAACAACAACAGCTGTTTTCCCTTGCTGAAGAACAGTTGCTGCCGCTGCCAAGCCAGCACCGCCTCCGCCAACAATCACAACATCAGCTGTGTATTCTCTGTCTTCTTTGTCCAGAGCTGACGGTGCTTTGGGACGCTTGCGCAGTACATCAGGATTGCCTCCCGCAAGCTTAACGGCACGGGCAACGCCGTCTAAAACACCTTGACTGGTCACCGAAGCGCCGGATATGGCATCTACATTAAGCGTTTGACCTTCCAAAATCTCATTAGGAATACGGGTGAAGACAATATCTGAAATACCGGATGTTTCTCCGGAACTGTCAATATCAATTTTTTCGATTTTTTCTTCGGATAAGGTCACTGCCATAGGCAGCTTGCCATTGTGGCCTTCTGTCGTTACTTGATAGGTTCCCGGTTCAAAGCGGACATCTTCCGGCAGATTAAGCTGATTGGCCACATCCACAAAACGCAGGAAACGCAAAAAACAGCTATCCAGAAAATCTACTGTTCCTTCATCTTTTAGATCACCCTTCTCATCAAAAGCACGGTGAGCACGGCCAAGTAAGAATTCACTGCCCGGCATAACAGTCGCATTAACACCGGGAGCATCCAGAACCTGACGCAGGTGGAGCTGCGCTCTGGATGACCCCTGAACATCATAGGAAGCCCCTACAATCATAACAGGTTTACCGTCAAGCGGATGAATGGTGAAAGACAGCCATTCCAAAAGACTGTTCAAACTTGAAGGGATGGAGTGATTGTGCTCAGGCGTTGCAATGATGACGCCGTCAGCAGCCGTGATTTTCGTATTAAAGTCTTGAATAACAGGTGTATTGGTTTGATCATTTGTTTCATTAAACATCGGTACATCTGTAATTTCTAAAATATCAATCGCCGCTTTAGCAGCAAAATGTTTCTGCATGAACTGCAGCAGCATGCGGTTGTAGGATTTAGCAGCATTTGTACCAACAATACCAACTAATTTCATCATTAAGATACCAAAAAACGTTGAAAGTGCCTGTGAGACACTTCAAGCGGCAAAAGAAGGCGAGACGGGCTCACCGCCGCAGCGAAAACAGCTAAAATTAAAAATGACCATTTTTAAAATTCGTTATCGGCTTTTAACTTCTTCGCTCGTGTTTCATTCCTTTCTTTCTTACTTCTTTTCATCTGTAAAGGCCGCAGCAATTAACTTTGATTTAAATTGTCAAGCATTGCCAGACTAACTGCTGTGGCTGATTTTTACAACAGACTCTTCTCAGACTTTAGAAACACTGGCTGTACTTGCCAAAGAGTGTTTTATCTCAGCAACAATACACAGGATTTAAAGATTCCTAAAGCCGTTTTTTTCTGTTAATGCTGTCTGAAAAGATCTGCACCAGTTTTATCGCTTTATGCTTTCAGCCAGTCTTCCCAGATGAATGATTTCTTGCGCTCAGTGTCAGACGGTTTGACCAGCTGTTTGGTCAGGCTGACAAATTCTTGAAATTCCTCAAAGTGCTCTTCTAATTCTGCTACTTTTTCGGGATTATCAAGATTAGACTGATCATCTAAAACCTGCTCAGAATGTCCCAAGAGAAATTCGGTTCCCGGCATAACACGCGCTTTTATTTCCGGTGCATCCAAAATCTGGCGCAGATGCCCTTGCGCTCTTGATGTTCCCAGAGCCCCCAGAGAAGCTCCTACAATCATAACAGGTTTATTGATCAGCACTCGGCTGGTGTAGGCAATCCATTCCAAGGCCGAAGCAAGCGGAGCCGGAATCGTGTGGTCATACTCCGGAGTAGCGATAATGACAGCATCTGCTTCAGCAATTTTTTGACTGAAAGCGGCCACCGCTGCCGGAGCAGTTTTGTCCTCAGGTTCGTTAAAGGCTGGTAAATCCTTGATTTCCAAGATTTCAATATCTGCCTTGTCTGCAAAATGTTTTGCCATAAACTGCAATAATTTACGATTGGTGGAACGGTCCGAATTGGTTCCAACAATGCCAGCTAATTTCATTTAAAAGACCTCCTTATCAGCTAATATCTCGCCTCTATTATACATCAAAAAAATATTTTTTGTAAGCGAATGCAAAGGGACAGCCTGTTTCTTTCGAAAATGCTGACAGCATTCTTTGGTGGATTGATTAATAAGCTATTTACCGATAAATTCATACTAAAACTCCGAACAAGAAACAGTAAATTCAGGAAAACCGTTCTTGTTCGGAGTTTTAAATTTATTGTGCCGTATACAGCTTCAAAATCTTATTGCCGATACGCTCAATGTCATCAGTCAGGCCGCGCAGTTCAAAATCATCAATCATAGGAAAACCGAAATGCTCAGAATACTGTTTGGCTGTCAGACAGTATTGATTGTTGAAATTTTTATTGCCCGAACCGACAACACCGTAACAATAGCGATAATTATCCGCAAAAGTAATAAAATCCCTCAGCGGTGTTGTCAGGATTTCAACATCGCCGCTGTCAAGACCGTTTCCCCCCTCAAGATAGGTAGGCAGAAAAGCCACAAAATAATCTGTCATGGCGAAAAAATCTTCTTGATCTTTGACCATATCTTTCACATTAATAGTCTTGATTGGCAGATCTGTCTTTGATTCCAAATAGTCTTTTAAACGTTTGACAAAGCTTTGCGTATTGCCGCTCAGACTGATATAAACTAAATTAATTGATGATGCCATCTTTTCCCCTTTACGATAAATCTTTCTGACGCTTGATTAATTTAACCACCGCCTCGGTTCTTGCTGTATGCGGAAACATGTCGACTGACTGAATATAGACAACGTCATAATGCTTCGCCAGCTTAACCAAGTCTCTCGCCAGCGTTGATACATTGCAGGACACATAAACCATTTTTTCAGGCTGGTAGCGGTTAATAACCTTTAAAAGTTTATCATCCAGCCCTGTCCGCGGCGGATCAACAAGGAGCGCTGTTGCCCTATAGCCATCATTATACCACCTGGGAATAACCGTCTCTGCTTTCCCGACTTCATAGTGCATGTTAGAAAATCCCATCTGTCTGGCATTTTCCTTAGCATCGTCAATAGCTTCGGGTATAATATCCATGCCTCTGACTGATTTTACTTTCCCTGCAAAAGCCAAACCAATGCTGCCAACCCCGCAGTAGGCATCAATCAGCTCATCCCTTTCATTGACATCAAGCGCTTTGATGGCTTGCGCATAAAGAACCTGTGTCTGCTCGGGATTGAGCTGATAAAAGGCCCGCGGTGACAAAGAAAACGAATAGTCCAAGACCTTCTCAGATATGGTATCAGGACCCCAGAGAATCTCTGTTTTATCGCCATAAATACTGCTGGACTTACTTGAATTAAAATTAACCGCAGCCGTCTTAATTTCTGAAAATGCCTCAGTCAGGTCACGAATAACTGGTGCCAGATTAACCGCTTTGCTCGTTACAAAAATCAGCTGGACTTGCTTTGTCGCCTGCGCTTTTCTAACCATAATCGTCCGAATACCGGAAAGCTTGCGCTCATTATGGATTGGCACTTTGTACTTGTCCAACAGCTTGCAGGCCTGGTTGACAATTTTTTGTGTCAGCTCATCCTGCACCAAGCAGTCCTTGATATCAACTAAACGGTGGCTTCCTTCCTGAAAGAGACCCGCCTTAGTTACGCCGCCGATTCTTCGAGTCTGAAACTGCAGCTTTGCTCGGTAATGCCAAGGCTCATCCATTCCTATTGTCGGACGGATATCATAATATTCATAACCCTGCGGTTTGAATTTTTTCAAAGCCTGTCTGAGCAAATCCTCTTTAAAATGCAGTTGTTTGTCATAGCGCAGATGCATAATCTGGCAGCCGCCGCATTCAGCATAAATCGGACAGTTTGGCTGCACACGGAATTTAGACTTCTTATTAATCACAAGCAGCCGGCCCTGCGCAAAATTTGGCTTGACACTGGTTATTTGGCAGAAAATATCCTCACCTTTTAAAGCTCCGGGAACAAAAACCAAAGTCTTTTTATAAAAACCGATTCCTTCACCGTTAATCCCCATTCTTTTAATCTTCAGGGGAATCTTTTGTTTCACTCGTAAATTCATACTACTATTTTATCATTTTCTGCTATAATAAAGGCATGAAAATTACCAAAATTGAAAAGAAAAAAAGACTTTATCTGATTGAAATAGATGAAACCGACAAGCTTTATGTCACAGAAGATACAATCGTTCGCTTCATGCTGAGCAAGGACAAAGAAATCACATCAAATGACTTAGAGCAAATCAAAACTTTTGCCCAGTTTTCTTACGGTAAAAACTTAGCGCTTTATTATCTGTCTTTCAAGCAGCGCTCTGAAAAAGAAATCAGGGATTATCTGGCAAAACATGACATTGATCCAGACAGTATTGCACAGGTCATTAAGCCACTTAAAGAAGAAAGATGGATTGACGACCTGCAGTACATTGAAACGGTTCTTCAGCAAAATCTTCATTCTGGTGACAAAGGAGCTTATGTATTAAAGCAAAAGTTACTGCAAAAAGGCATTGACCGCAAACTGATTGACTCTGCTCTGGAAAAAGCTGACTTTTCAAACATTTGCAGAAAAGCTGCTGAAAAAATATTAAAAAAATACCAGGGCAAACTTCCGCAAAGGGCACTGAGAGACAAGCTCAGCCAAACATTAACAAACAAAGGATTCTCCTATCAGGAGGCTAAAGCAGCAATCGCTGAATTCCCTTTGGAAGAATTTTCTGAAAATGAAGAGGAACTGATTTACAAAGAGTTGGATAAGCAGTACCGCAAGTACAGTAAAAAATACGATGGCTATGAACTCAAGCAGCGCCTGACACAGAGCCTAGCCAGAAAGGGATTTGACTTCGATCAGATTAGAAGCGCCTTGCGCGAGTATTTGTAAACTTCATGACAGAAAGAGTGATTTTTTCAAAAAATTATGATAAACTGTAAAAGACAAACTTAATTGTAGGAAGTTGGTAAGGCAATGAAATTACCTAAGGAAGGCGACTTTATTACAATTCAAAGTTATAAGCATGATGGTAGTTTGCACCGAACTTGGCGCGACACTATGGTACTAAAAACAACAGAAAATGCTGTTATTGGTGTGAATGATCATACCCTCGTCACTGAAAGCGACGGCAGACGCTGGGTAACCCGCGAACCGGCGATTGTTTATTTTCATAAAAAATTTTGGTTCAATATCATTGCAATGATCCGAGATAATGGCGTTTCTTACTACTGCAACTTGGCCAGCCCCCATGTACTGGATCAAGAGGCACTGAAGTATATTGACTACGATTTAGATGTTAAGGTTTTCGCTGATGGTGAAAAAAAACTTCTGGACGTTGATGAATACGAGACACACAAACAAAAAATGGGCTATTCTGCTAACATTGACTATATTTTAAAGGAAAATGTTAAAATTTTAGTTGATTGGATTAACAATGGTAAGGGACCTTTTTCACAATCCTATATCAATATTTGGTACAAACGTTATCTTGAACTTAAGAATCGTTAAGGTTGTCAAAAAAGCACTGCACAGTGCTTTCTTTTTATAGAACCAAACAGGGAGGCTTCGTATTATGGCATTTGCAAATACAAAAGGGCGGTATGCAAGTTTTGGAGTTGTCACCAGCCTGCCGCCGGAATTGATTGATGTTTTCTGGGAAATTCTTGATAATAATTTAAAAGACGTCTTTACACTGGATGATATCTTAACCTTTCAGCTGCTCAATAATCATGGCCAGCTGAGCTTCAAATATTATGATAAGTACAGTCAGACGGCTATCGTGTCTGATTATGCAGCTAAATATGATCCTTTTTATCCGGAAATCGTCCAAATTGTTGACAATAACGGCAGGGAAACCATTCTTCTGCCCCATGAACTAGACACCAATCTTTAAGAGTTATTCCTATATAATTAAAAGCATGATAGCAAAATAATCCCTAGATTATTTTGCTATCATGCTTTTTTATGTTATGATCCAGTCAGAAAACACTCCAGCAAAGCAGGTGTTTCTTATCAGCAATCTTAAAATAATAATTAGAAAATGATAATGCAACTAAAAAAGAACCTCATAAATAGAGATTCATAATAGTCCGTACGGGATTCGAACCCGTGTTACCGCCGTGAAAAGGCGGTGTCTTAACCCCTTGACCAACGGACCATTCTTTATGGGCACGAGTGGACTCGAACCACCGACCTCACGCTTATCAGGCGTGCGCTCTAACCAGCTGAGCTACGCGCCCAAAACGCTTAATAGATTATCATATAAATACTGTACTGACTAAGCAGATACAATGCCGGCTACATGACTTGAACACGCGACCCTCTGATTACAAATCAGATGCTCTACCAACTGAGCTAAGCCGGCCTATCCCTCATGCGG
>NZ_JBZFUK010000003.1:0-248498 GCF_058314495.1 Streptococcus sp. ELY_86
AAAATTTCTGTTTGGGCTAGCCCAAACAGCCTAAACAATGGCATCCTAGTCTATCCATGAACTTGTTGCACTTGACTTGACACTGTGCCGGAGAAAAATCTCTAGTATTTTTTTGGAAATCTGCATGAGTCTCACCTTTAAAATGATAGGAGTAAACTAGTGATACAGGTTTATATTTTAGAAGATGATTTCAAGCAGCAGTCACGTCTAGAAAACATCATCACTCATTATCTGCAAGACCAGCATATCTTGGAAAGTAAGATTTCGCCTTACGGGAAACCTGACCAGCTCTTAGCTGAGGTTAAAGAAAAGGGTAACCATCAAATCTTTTTCTTAGATATTGAAATCAAAAATGAGGAAAAGAAAGGACTGGAAATAGCGCGCCGCATCCGCGAAAAAGACAATCAGGCGGTTATCGTTTTTGTGACAACGCACTCTGAACTAATGCCCCTGACTTTTCAGTATCAAGTGTCTGCCTTTGATTTTATTGATAAAAATTTTTCAGAAGAAAAGTTTTCTGAACGAATAAAGGCGGCCTTGGATTATGTGGCCGCTAACTTGGATCAGCCTGCTGCCGACAAGACTTTTCTTCTTGAAAATGACTATTCTCGCATTCAGATGCCCTACAAAGATATTTATTATATTGAAGTGTCGGTCACTCCTCATAAACTGATTCTTCACGGTCAGTATGACTATATGGAGTTTTATGGAACTCTGGCTGAAATTGAAGGTGATCCGCATTTTTTAAGGGTTCACCGTTCCTATGTTGTTAATCCGGCTAATGTCGCAAAATTAGATTATAGCCAGCGTTTAGCCCATTTTCCAAATGGTGAGACTTGCATCGTTGCCAGACCAAAAATAAAAGAATTAATCAGGGCGATTGAAGCTTTGCATGAAGGAGGGAAATAGTGCTGGTAAATACTTTAACTACTCTTTTTAGCTATATCATTTCTCGTACAGCCATTTTAGTTACTATCCTAATAATATTTGAAAGAGTAACTCGCATAAAAATACCTGCCAAATATAGATTTATTGCTTTATCTATAGGGGTTGTTGTTTACTTCCCTGCAAGAATGTTATTTTACTCAGATTATTTGTTGGATATTGCTCTGCTTTATTTTTTGGCAGTCAAATTTGGAAACCTTTCTAAAGGAGCTTGGCTAAGATGGTTTTATGCCCTTTACCCCAAGGTTATGTTTGAACTTCCCGCACGTTTTTTAGTTTTTAATATTTTTAGTATCTTTTATCCTAATATAGTTAATAGTAACGATGGATTATTGTTAAGCTTGGTAACTTGTTTGCAATGTCTGGGGGCTATTTTTATCAATGAATTAATTCTGCGTATTATGCGAGTAGATTTTAAACGTCTTTTTGAGATTACCGATCAAACAGTTATCCATTCAATCATCAGACCGACGATCATTACACTGGGCTTATATTCCTTTATTCAGTGGCTGTCCTACAACCTCACTTACCTTAGTTTAATTCCAAGAGATTCAGCAATGGATATCCGAAAATATCTTAGCTTAATTTTCATGGTTTCGGTACCTGTTTTTATAGCTTCTTTAAATCAAAAAATGACCAGTCACCTTGAGCTGGTTCTGTTAAAGCAGAAAGAAAAAGAATTGAGGCATTTAACAAACTACAGCCATGAGATAGAGCGCTTGTACAGGGATATCCGCTCTTTTCGGCATGATTATGCTAATGTTTTAGCCAGTTTTCGCTATGGTATTGAGCACAATGATATGGCCAGTGTCCGTCAAACCTTTGAAGAAGTGACAGCAGGGTCTGCTAATTTCTTACAGTCGGATCATTTTGAAATTGGCAACCTCTCACTTATCAGAGATGATGCGATTAAGAGCATATTCTCCGCCAAACTGTCTCAGGCTGCTGAGTCTGGTATTCAAGTCAAAATAGAGATTCCGGAGGAAGTTGGCAGGCCCAATCTAGCTCCCCTTGATTTTATCCGGCTGCTTTCTATTTTATTGGATAATGCCATAGAAGGAGCTGTCGAATCCAACGATAGAGAATTACAGGTGTCCTACTTTAAACATCAAAGAAATACTGTTCTCATCATTGAAAACAGCATGTCTCATCAAAATATTAATCTGGCCGGCCTTTATGAGCGCGGCAATTCCTCTAAAGGACTTGACAGAGGGTGGGGACTGGCTAATGTCAGAGAAATACTGAGTAGCTATCCTCATACCAATCTCAAGACAAGCACCAGACCGGGTCGTTTCCAGCAAATTTTAGAGATGGGGTAAGTTTATAACAAAAGGTGCGACTGCTGGGGGATATCAGCGACTGCACCTTTTTATTATTAGTTAGTTCTACATTATTTTCTTTCATGGGACTGATTAGAAATATTGTGACAGGGAATAACGGCTAGATGTGCTTAAAGCATGAGACACTCATTTTTTGTCGTGACTGGTTAAAAATTGTGTAAATGGAACAAAAAATGACCGTTTACGACAAAATAACGACCATTTATGACATAGACGTGCACAGTTTAAAAATTAGGGTATACTAATATCGTCGGTTGGCCAACCAGACAAAATAAATATGATAAAAGGAGATTTATTATGCATACACAAGCATTTGAACAATTTGAAGCAATGGATAAGGAAGTGCTTTCTGCTGTTGAAGGAGGAAGTAAAGTTTCATTTGGGGAAGCAGCAACAGCTATTGGTGGCTGTGCTATACAAGGTGCAGCTGTTGGCGGATTTGCTACTGGTGGTGCCGGTTTCCTCCCTGGAGCTATTTTAGGTGCTCAGTATTGTGGGGCAGCAACGCTCTGGGCATTGGCGCAGTAAGATTATGCAGAATAAAAAAATCTTTAAGTTACTTACTGTAATTTGTATATCAACGATTTTAAATTTTTTAAATGGCTTGTTCCTTGATATTAAGATCGAAAAAAGTTTAGTTCTAATTATAGGAAGTGTTATATTCGAGTTTATGATTTATCTGTTATTTTTAACTCTTATCAAAGATAAAGTTGAAAATATGAGATGGATTGATTTTGCTCTTAATTTTCTTAGCTATTTGTTTTCTAGGAAAACATTGATTGTTATCGCGATAACCAGTATCTCTCCCATTATTAATATTTGTCAGGGAAGTTATTCAGATATTTTAATTTATTTATATATCCATTTTACAGTAGTTTTTTTCTCAATATTAGCTATACTAAGTTTCATTAGGATAAAGAAAGATTAGGTGTTATTATGTATGAATTTCGAAGTATTAAAAAATTTGATAATCTTGATATGCTAGATTTGGAAGTTATCCAAGGTGGAAATCAAAGATTGTACAGACATGTTATGGCGGGCATGGCTGGTGCTGTAGAGGGGCATCAGCTTGTGCGGCAGCTATTCCGTATGTGACATTAGCATGTGCAGCGGGTGCAGGAGTTTATGCGGGTTGGATTGATTCTCAAATGCCGTAAAATGTTTAAGAGGACCAATTTTTGAGTCCTCTTTTTTGGAGGAATTATTTGAACGGTAGAAATTAATAGAATTTCTTTTAATATATCTTATTTTCCTAAGGTATTTGTACAATTTAGGTTATAAAAAACTCCCCTTTTACCATTCACAACAAAATAACGACCGCTCATGACATAGACGTGCACAGCTTAAAAATTAGGCTATACTAATATCGTCGGTTGGTCAAGCAGCTAACATTAAATATTATGAAAATACAAGCATTTAAGCAGTTTGAAATCATGGATAAGGAGTGCTTTCTGGAATTGACGGCAGAGGCACGAGAGCTTGTTTGGCATCTGCAGCCGCTGGTGCTACGCCGCTCTTTACTCTTGTTTGAGATGATAGATATTTTTAAGGAATAAATCAAGTTTGAAAATGAAAAAAGGAAATCAAAGACGACAAGCACTGGTACTTATGCCGGCCGCCTTTATGCTTGCCTGGGTGCTGTGGTCTATAAACACGAATACTATATTGGAAATGTGTTAATAAAACTGTAATATGTTTTTGTTAAGGTAGAGACAAATAGTACAGTTGTAATAACTGCCTAAAAGAGATAAAGAGGGAATATATTGGAAGCAAAAAAATCCATGGAATTGGGAGAACTCTATCGCGAACTCAGGATTGCAAGAGGACTTAAACTGAAGGATATAGCACGAGATAATTTGTCGGTGTCGCAATTATCAAAGTTTGAAAATGGGCAGACTATGTTGGCAGCGGACAAGCTGATCTTAGCTATTGAGGGCATTCATATGAATTTTTCTGAGTTTGCTCATGCTTTAAATAATTATGAAGAAAATGATTTTTTCAAAATAGGAAATAAGATTGTAGAATTTCAGTCAAAGCGTGATATTGAGGGCTTAAAGAAAATTTTAGACACTTATGGAGATTATGAAAGTTTTGACACTTATAACCGGTTAAATAGATTAGTTGTCCGCGTGGCTATTCATACCTTGGATCATAGCTATACAATATCAGAGGAGGATAAAGAGTTCCTTACGACATATCTTTATAATATCGAAGAGTGGACCGAGTATGAACTCAATCTCTTTGGCAATACTATGATTATCTTATCAGTTGAGGATTTAATCTTCTTGGGTAAAGCTTTTGTTGAGCGTAATAAGCTATATATTGCCATTCCTACTAATAAGAAAAATGCACAAGTTGCTCTTTTAAACTTAATTATGATTCTAATTGAGAGAAAGGAGTTTTACTATGCAGCCTATTTTATAAATCATTTAGAAAAACTTCTAACTTATCAAGATATGTTTGTTATAGTATCACTCAATTTTTTGAAACAAATAATTGCATATTTGCAAGGAGAAATAACTGATAAAGCTGAATTAGAATATTATGTTAACATGGTTGAGAAGCTAGGGAACCCAACAATGGCTATGTTCCTCAGAGCGAATATGGAGCAGTTGCTGCTGAATTTTGATAGTAACAAATAAAAAGGCTATCAATGTTTTTCCTGATAGCCTTTTTTGGAGTTATTATATAAAATGTAAAGTCTTGCTTTTTATCTATAAAAGTGGCAATAAAAAGTATGGAATTATGAGAGCTAATGTAAACAATCTTTTTAACATAAATAGACCTCCTATGAATCTTAATAAATTAGAAAGCACCTCCGCCGCCACTGCCTCCACCAGTAAATAATTTAACGAGCCAATCAAACATATTAAGCACCTCTTTCTGTATTTTATACTTATTATAACAGTCAACTTATCAGAACACTGTTTTTCTCAAATAAGAAAAAATATTAACAATAATTTTCATATTTGCGAATAAGTTATTGTTGAAATAATCAATGTTATAATCATTGCGTAAATATCTACAATACATTTTGTTCAATTACTTATAAAGCGTTAAGCTAGCTAATATTTAGTTTTATAATAATTGATGGGAAGGAGAACTTTATTATGTGGGGTAGAATTTTAGCATTTGTTGCAAAATACGGTACAAAAGCAATCCAATGGGCTTGGAAGAACAAATGGTTCCTCCTCTCATTAGGAGAGTCTGTGTTTGACTATATCCGTTCCATTTGGGGTGGTTAGTTAGTTGTTGGTTTGTGAAATCTAATTAGATTTCACAAATCTTATTTAGGAGGTTAGATGACTTTGAAAATTAATAAAATTGTTCATGAATATCCAAATTTTAAATTAAATATCAGTACTCTTGATATTAAGAAAAACAATATTATTGGTCTCATAGGTGAAAATGGTGCTGGTAAGACTACATTCATGGATTTACTGTCTGGACTCAAGAAATCTAACGTCTCTTTTGAGGTATCTGATTTAGATAGTAGTAGCATCTTGTATGTTCCTTCAGATCTAGAGCCTTTTGACTATATGACAGTTATAGAGTTTATTGATATTATTAGAAAATATTCAAAAGTTTCTCAAACTAATCTTAATATTCTAAAAAAATTGAATCTTGAAGGAAAGGGAAATGTCTTGATTAGCGAGTTATCTCAGGGAATGAGAAAAAAACTGTCATTAATTAATGTCTTTTTGCATGATTACAAATTAATTGTTTTAGATGAGCCATTTAATAGTGTAGATATTAAATATATTTACCAACTTAAGAAATTACTTTCTGAGTTAAAAAAGAAATCTATAATTATTGTTTCATCCCATATTTTAGATACTTTGAGTGATCTTTGTGATGAATTTATTTATTTAGAAGATGGAAAAGTGAAAAAGCGATTTAAAAACAGCGGCGAAGTTGATTTGTTGGAGCGTGAGTTATTTGAGTAAAGTATTTTTTTTAGAAATTGATTTAATTAGAAAAAGATTCCAAATATATGGGGTCTTTAATACTTTGAGTTTATTATTAGTTATTCTCTCTTTATTAATAGGAGGGAAATTCCTGATTTTTTCCCTAGGAAATTATCCTAAACTAGCTCCTATTGTTTCCTTAATTTTACTCTTGATAGGCCTGTGTAATGTGGCTATTCCAGAAGATAAGATATTTAAAAAATTAGGTTTACTAAGAGGCTTTTTCCCAGTTATAGAAATTGAAAAGGCTAGAAGTTATTATAGATATCGAAAATTGATATTATCAATTCTATTAATATTTTATCTACTTGTTCCATTAGAAGTGACAAATGATACGTTGAAATATTTCTTGATTTTTATTAACTTACTTTCTTTTTTGACATTAATTAATTCGTTGAGTACAAGATATTTGTCAAATAGTAAAAAAGAGATGATTTATACAATGATGAAAATTCTTTATTGTGGATTACTTGCCCTCAGTATTCGTGGAATGCTATCTATTAATATTTTTTCTTTGTTTCTCAGTATAAGTAATTGGGGATTGTTGTTAATTTATTTGGTATTATGTGTTATTAATTTATGGATTCTGCATCCTAGAAAAGAAGGATGAAATGAAGGGAAGATTTTTTTTATTTATCCTTAGGACAAGTGTTTTATATGACTTGATTATTATTTACTTTTTAGCTTTGTCTAGTTTTATAATAGATAATCAGCGTGATTATTTATTAACTTTAATCTTTACCATATTAGGATTTATGTATTTAGCTTATTTTGAATATCTTAAAAATCAAAGGAAAAAAATACATTTTTTTTATAATAGTCAAACATTAAGTGAACTAAGATATTATGCAATACAATCGACCTTAAAACTTTCTTTAGTATTTTTACCAATGATAGTAGTTTTAGGAGTCATTACGAATCAGATATTGGTTTATGGGATTAATTATCTTACAGTAATAATATCATTTTATGTTGTTAATTCTTTAATTCCAATTAATATAGAGAAGAGAAAAGATTCGCGAATAATCACTTTTAAAGATATGCTTAAAAGTGTGGTGTCGTGCATAACACTTGTTATTTCCATATTACGTTTATTTTCTCTGTTTATTTTTTAGAAATTTACTTTTGAAAAGGTCGTAAAATGAATCGATTAGGAGGCAACTAGTGGTATTATTTTTAACAACTCTTAAAAAAGAAATTTTTTCTAAAAAATCTCTTTTTGTTAGTGCTTTTTTTCTAATATCTTCTTATCTTATAGGCAGATACTCATCTTCGATGAGCTCTTTATTAGATGGTGAACTGACTGATTCATTATTCGTTCTTTATGCCCTTTTGGGTTATCTTTTTTCATCTGTTTTATTTTCAGGTTTACTTGCTGGGGAAATTGAATCTCAGACGATGAGATTTTTAACACCTTATCTGTCTCGGCGTAGTATCTATCTTTTTAAATACCTAGCATCAACAAGCTACTTTTTAGTATTAACCTTTATTTCTTTGCTTATCTTATTTATTACTAAGGGTACCGTTAATATTCCTTTTTATTCTTTATTAGCGATTTTGGGATTCTACCTTTATATTCAGAGTTTAGTAATGTTGGTTTCGGTATCTGCGGGTAGTGAACGTTTATCAAATTTGATAAATTTGATGCTCAGTATTCTATTCCCAATACTTTATACAGCTTCTTTGCTTAAAAGTTGGCCAATATTAGAACCGTTTCGCTGGTTATTTCCTTATCATTATTTATCCAAGACTTGGGAAATAATAATTTTATACTTTTTATCTGCCGTATTGGTTTTTGCTGGGCAACTCATATTTGAGAAAAGGGAGATATAGAATGATTCAATGTCATAATTTAATCAAATCATTTGGGAAGAATGATGTTATAAGAGGAGTGAGTTTACAAATATCAGATAGGAAGGTTACATCTCTTATAGGCAGAAATGGTGCAGGCAAGTCGACCTTAATTGGATTAATAATGGACTACTACAGGTGTGATTCTGGAGAGGTCAAAAAAGGAGCAGTGTCTGTTATGCCTGATGCTGATAACATGTATTCTGACTGGACGGGTTTAGAATTTTTGAAATTCATTGCTCAACTAAAAAAGACAGATGTATCCTATGCGATAAACCTGTCTAAAGAATTAGGTCTTTACAAAAACTTAAAAGGTAAGATTTCTGGTTATTCTTTTGGAATGAAAAAGAAGCTTTCTTTCATCCAATGTGCCATTGGGGATTTTGATGCTTATATTTTTGATGAACCCACTTCAGGAGTGGATGTTCCGTCTGCACTAATCATGATGGATATTATAAAGCGTTTAAAAACTACTGGTGCAGCTATTTTACTCACATCACATAACATAGACGAATTGGAACGTGTATCAGATTATATCTATATTATTGACAGTGGTGAAATTATTGACAGCGGAACAGTTAAGGATTTAATAAATCCAGACTCTACAGAAAAAGAAGTTTACATTATTCACTGTCTAGATAGCCAAAAACTATTTAATGATGCTTCCATTAAGTTCACTAAAAGAATAGTAGATGAGAATCATCTTGAAATTGATCTTAGTCAATCTACTTTGCCGAATGAATTATTAAGATTGCTTGTTAACAGTGATAATACCGTTTATGAGTTTTATAAAAAGAAAAGAAGTCTAATTGAAACTGTTTATCAATCGGAATGAGGTCAATTAAAGAAGCATTCAAAATTCATTTTTTAAAGACTAATGAAGGGTATTATTTTTATGTTGGTTTTGTAACGGGTGTCGGCCCCATTGGTTCAGGAGTAGCGGCAGCAGTTCTCTATATTCTAAAGAAAAAAGGAAAAGCAGCAGCGGCTCTGTATTAAGAGGTAGTTATGAAAAAAAGGTTTCTGCATGTGGATTCTGATTTTTTAGGTCATCTCAATACAATAGGGATGATCTTTTTATTCTTAATCGTTATTTTAGTAATCCCCAACAATAATTCAATCAATTTGAGGATGCAAGAACAAATTTTACTTGTATCCATTAGTCTATTTGGGACAATGAAGCATTCAAGTGTTCTTTTTCCTTATCATCAGCAAAGGTTGGGGACTTTTTTTGTCAAGAGTCGTTATATTTTAAGGCATATTTTTTTATCCGTCTATTATATTTACAGAGTACAGTTTATCCTTACTATAGCGGCTTTATGTTACTTAATCAGCAATCATTCTGTTAGTTTAGCTATGGCTTTTTTCAGCTGTGTTATCATTGTTATAAATCTTCTATCTCATTTGCTATCTGGTGTTTTAGCAGTTGTTAATCAAATTTTATTCTTAATTTCTTTACTTTGTCTGAATCAAGGAAATACTGCCTTATTGCTTCTAAATTTATTAGCATCCTTGCTTGTCCTTGTAGCTTATATTCTTTTTCATTTTAGAATTGACGATTTCTTATTTCGCTTTATCAAGTATGAGAGGAGTACTTTTTCCGATGCATCTTTGTTAAAGTTACAGCTAACTATTTTTAAAAATAATCTTTTTCTGCTCTTTTTAATTATCATTTTTAATTTATTGATAACCTATTTTGGTCAGCTTTTGTTTAATCACCTGAATAGGACGGTATTGGTTCCGGTTACTTTTTTGTATACTTCTATTTATTTGGCATTGCTGGAACTTCTTGTCGGCAATCAAAGTCAAGATATAGACATTGACTCAACACGGCATCGTTTGCTGATTCTCAATAATCATTTAACGCTTTATGACAGATTCAAAGTCAGTGGTTTGTATTTGTGGACAGTTTATGCCAATTTTATACATCTTACTGCCTTGCCTGCACTTGTTGTAAGTTCTTCGTTTATTGTAACTGTTAAAGCGGTTATTTTATTATTCTTAAATTTCTTGATTGCCTTTACCTATTTCAGAAAACTGGATTATTTGGTATATGAAGAAAGGAATCATATTTTAAGATATTCTTTCCTTCTGTTATATCTTATTTGTATCATTTGTATGAGTTTGGGAGGATAACAGTGTCTGATAAAATGTTTAAAAGTTATTATATTATCTTTATTTTTAGTACTATTTTTATAGGAGTAATGCTGAGTCTTGCAGTTAAATCTTCGCTTTTTAAGTCTAGTATTCTGCCAGTTAGTCATCAGTTATTTGTTACTGTTTTAATAAATAATACGGGTAATTTTGTAGTTTATATTTTGTTTTTTGCTATTTCTCCCATATTACAATTTTTTGATCTTTTGACTACTACTTTTCAAATCAGTATGGGAATACAGTTAAATGGAGTAGGTTATACACTAAGCAAGCTGACGCCGCATGGTGTTATTGAATTGCCCAATTTTTTATTTTATCAAGGCTTAAGTCAATATCTTTTGTATTACTCGATCAAGGAAAAAAGTTTTAAGAAAGGATTGAAAAAGCAACTGTCTTTTTGGAAATATTATCTTGGATCATATTTTCTATTGATTTGTGCAGCTTTTTTAGAAGGGTATATAGGATGAAATTAGAACATGTGTCAAAGACAATTCGTCATAAAGTTCTTTTCGATGATATTTCCTTTCAGATTCACAAGGGATTGTATCGTTTGACAGGTAAAAATGGCAGTGGAAAGAGTACTCTCATTCGCTTATTATCAGGACTGTCTGCATTTGATAATGAGAAAAGATTAAAGCTTGAAGGAGATATACTATTTCTTGATTTGAATCCAATTGGTCTGGCACCGTCTTCTATTAAGGATAACTTTTATTTATTGTGTAAGACTTATCAGGTTAAGCTGACTCCAGAATTAGAAGCTGATGTAGAGGCCTTTTTTAGCGATTCCTATAATGATGACTACCTGCATGCTTCAGTTGGTACCAAACTAAAGTTAGGTTTATCGTTATTATTTATTAAGGATTGGGACTATATTTTTATTGATGAAACTTTATCTACAATTGATAATGATAGCTTAAAAATGGTGGCGAAACAGCTAGTCAAACTGTCTAAAACATCCACAATTATTTACGTTTTTCACAATCTGTCCTGTCTATTGCTGGAACAAAACAGCCGCACTCTTCATATAGAAGGAGGAAAGGTTCATGAAGTATAATGCGCTTATTTTTTCGTTAGGAAACTTTCTTTGCCATCTTTTTATCTTGTTTTTATTTGTAGATTTATTGCTGAAAACAGGGGTTTTAGACAAAAGACTATCAGCATTAAACGAATTAAAGAGTGTTATAACAGTTTCTCCTCAAAAGCTGGTATTTGCCATTTCCGTTGTTAGTAATATTGTTAGTGCAGTGGTTGGCTACTTTCTTGCAAAATTTCTTATAACCTTATTTATTGAGGATGGGAAAATCTTTCTTTTTGATGTACTGCTATCCAGAACTATCATGTTGTTGGTTGACTGTGTTCTACTTTTAATCCATCCAACATACGATCTTTTAAGTGTTTTTAAGTTGACAGCATTTATTTCTATTATCATTATGTTTTCTATCAATTATTATAGGAATGATAGTCTAAAAACAGCTTTGCTTGCTGTCTCTCCTTTCTTGTTCAGTTCCATTGCAGCCCTTTTTTAAAAGGAGCTGAAGTTTGCAATCGCATTGCTGTGCTTATAACAACTCCTAGCTTGTCTGCTAGTCTAAGGTCCGATTCTGCTTAAATCGGACTTTTTTGTTACAATAGAAGTCGTATAGAAATGGAGAGTGTTTATGGTACGATTACAAGATGATTTTTATGATGCTGTCAATGGTGAGTGGGAAAAAACCGCTGTTATTCCGGATGATAAACCGCGCACCGGCGGCTTTTCGGATTTGTCGGATGAGATTGAGGATTTGATGCTTGCGGCTACGGATCAGTGGCTGGCAGGAGAAAATGTGCCTGAAGACAGTATTTTGCAAAACTTTGTTAAGTTTCACCGTCAGGTGGCGGATTATGATAAGCGTGAAACAGTAGGTGTGGCGCCGGCTTTGCCGCTCATTGAAGAATACCAAAATCTGTCGTCTTTTGCCGAATTTGCCTCTAAAATCGCTGATTATGAGATGGCCGGCAAACCTAATCTGCTGCCGTTTGGTGTGGCGCCGGATTTTATGAATGCACAGGTAAATGTTCTTTGGGCAGAAGCGCCTAGTTTGATTTTACCGGATACGACTTATTATGCTAAGGATAATGAAAACGGGAAAGAGCTGCTGGCTAAGTGGCGGGCGATGCAGGAAGAACTGCTGCCAAAATTTGGTTTTGCTCAGGACGACGTTAAGGACCTTTTAGATAAGGTTATTGAGCTGGATGCCAAATTGGCTCAGTATGTGCTGTCAAGCGAAGAGTCTTCTGAATATGTCAAGCTTTACCACCCCTATGACTGGGCTGACTTTACAAAATTAGCTCCGGAATTGCCTTTAGATGCAATCTTTACAGCTATTTTGGGGCAGGTTCCGGATAAGGTGATTGTTCCTGAAGAGCGGTTCTGGACGAATTTTGCTAAAGAATTTTATTCTGAAAGCAACTGGGAGCTGCTGAAAGCAAATCTGGTTCTCAGCGCAGCCGGAGCTTGGAATGCTTATCTGACAGATGATATTCGCATACTCTCTGGCAGCTACAGCCGGGCTCTGTCGGGAACGCCTCAGCCTATGGACAAGAAAAAAGCAGCCTTTTATCTGGCACAGGGACCTTACAATCAAGCCTTGGGTCTTTGGTATGCCGGTGAGAAATTCTCTCCGGAAGCTAAGGCTGATGTGGAAGCAAAAGTGGCGACCATGATTGACGTTTATAAAGAACGCCTGCGCAAAACTGACTGGCTTGCGCCTGAAACACGTGACAAGGCCATTACCAAACTCAATGTCATCACACCGCATATCGGCTATCCAGAGGAGCTGCCTAAAACTTATGCGCAGAAAATCATTGATGACAAGCTGAGTCTGGTGGAAAATGCCCAAAATTTGGCTAAGATTTCCATCGCTTACAGCTGGAGCAAGTGGAACAAACCTGTGGACCGCAAAGAATGGCACATGCCTGCTCACATGGTCAATGCCTATTATGATCCGCAGCAAAATCAAATCGTTTTTCCGGCGGCAATTTTACAGGCACCGTTTTATTCCTTGGAACAATCTTCATCTGCCAATTACGGCGGTATTGGCGCGGTCATTGCTCATGAAATTTCCCATGCCTTTGATACGAATGGGGCTTCCTTTGATGAAAACGGCAGCCTTAATAACTGGTGGACAGATGAGGATTATAAGGCCTTTAAAGAGCGTACTGACAAAGTGGTTGAACAATTTGACGGGCTTGACTCCTATGGTGCTAAGGTAAACGGGCAGCTGACGGTATCGGAAAATGTTGCTGACTTGGGCGGTTTAGCCTGTGCTTTGGAAGCGGCTAAAAAAGAGGCTGACTTCTCAGCCCGTGATTACTTTGTTAATTTTGCGACCATCTGGCGGATGAAAGCCCGTCCGGAATACATGCAGATGCTGGCAACAGTTGATGTCCATGCTCCGGGTAAATTAAGAACCAATGTTCAGGTGGCTAATTTTGATGACTTCTTTGCAGCCTTTGATGTCAAAGAAGGCGACGGCATGTGGCGTGATCAATCTGAGCGCGTGATTATTTGGTGATTTATTCTGATAAATCTGTTTGCTTTTTCTGTGCGAGAGTATGTAAAAAAGCAGAGCCCTAACAGCTCTGCAATAGCCCACCTATTAAATGAGACCGGATGCATCCGGTCTCATTTTTGCAGTTAAAGCCAATCAGTCGTTTATTCGATATCCAAAGGAACTCGGTGTTTAGGTGCCGGAAACAGCTGATTAAGGCGCTCCAGCTGCTCGGTGCTGAGGCGAATGTCTCGGCAGGCGACAAGTTCTTTCATGTGTTTTAACTGTCCTGTTCTTGGAATGGAAATCATATTGGGCTGAGCCAGTGTAAAGACCAGCAGCAGCTGATAGATGTTAATACCTAGTTCGTCAGCCAGTTCAGCCAGATCCTTGTTATCAAGAAGTTTTCTTTGCAGGCTTCCGGCCTGAGCTAAAGGGCAGTAGGCAATCGTGGGAATATTATGCTGATCCTGAAAAGGTTTCAGGCAATATTCAATACCGCGGGAGCCTAAATGATAGAGCACTTCATTGGCCTGACAATTTTCTCCGCCCGGTAGGGCCAGCAGTTCTTCCATGTCTTCTAAATCAAAATTAGACACTCCCCAGGCTTGAATTTTCCCCTTAGCCTTCAGCCGTTCTAATTCTTCAACCGTTTCGGCCAGCGGTGTACCGCCGCGCCAGTGGTAGAGGTAGAGGTCTAAGTAGTCTGTTTGCAGAGCTTTTAGAGAGGCATCAAGGCTTGCTTCCATTCGTTTTTTGTTGGCGTTTGTCGGCAGCACTTTGGAAATGAGGTAGAGTTTCTCGCGATCAAAAGGTTTGATAGCCTTGCCCACCAGCTTCTCAGCCAGACCATGGCCGTACATTTCTGCGGTATCAATAATGGTTATGCCCTTATCCAGAGCATACTGCAGAGCTGCCAGCTCTTCTTTTTCAGCAGCAGGGTTTTCTCCTAAAAACCAAGTACCAACTCCCAAGGTTGGCTGCAATAATAATTTGTTTGGCATGATGAATTCCTCCAATCAGTGTGTCTGGGACAAAAGTCCCACTCTCTTCAATAGACATAAGGATTTTTCCTGTGGGAAATGCTGTTTTATCCGTCAGTTTCTGCATGATTGCTTAAATGTTGGGAAACTTTAGGGCCGATTTAATAGGTATGTCTCAAGTCTAGCACATTCTTTCTGCAAAGGGCATGGTATAGAGACTAAAAATTATTTTTGAATTTTATAAAGGATAGAGGCGAGCTTCAGAACAAAAAAGTCAGAAAGGTTTCTTGGATCATGTCCGGTTTTTTCAGTGATTTTATTGAGTTTGTATTGGACCGTGTTTTTGTGGATGAACAGAGCTTCGGCGCATTTTTTGATGCTGCCGTTGCAGGCTTCGTAGGTATCTAAAAGCGGGATCATCTCATCAATTTCTTTTTGGGAAAGGCGGTCGAATATTTTATCCAGAAAATAGTTTTTGTTGATATCGGCGACATTGTGCAGAATCAGACCGTATTCCATGTCTGTAAAGAGCAGTTCTCTTTTTTGGCGGAAGGTCTTGTTCCAGCTCAGCGCAGTCTTTGCCTGATTGATGCTTTGCTTGAGCTCCTCTTTGCCCCGTCCCGGGGTGCCGACGCCAAATAAGAGAGTTGTATTGTATTTTTTCTCAATAATTTGGGTGATTTGCCGGATAATCTTAGAAACGGCCTGCGGGCGCTTGTCCTGCAGGAGTGCTAAAATCATATTGCCGCGAACCTCAAAGATGGTCTTGCCGTCTCCTAACAAGAGCTCCAAATCAAGGTAGACATTGGATATATCGTCAAAATACTGCTCCGTCAGATTATCCTCGGGCAAACCGACAATAGCCGTGTATTCCTTTGAGGAGAGATTGATACCGTAAAGCATTTCAACTGAAAAATTATCATTGGGACTGTCATCGCTCTGGATATAATCCAGAATGTTTTTATGGGAATTACGTCTGTTGTAAACCAATTCTTTAGCAGCATTGTTAAGAATGAGGATTTTTGTCATTTCCTTAATGATTTGGCCGTATTGAGAAACCTCCTCTTTTTTGCCGGTAATCCCGATGACACCGACAATCTGCTTGTCAATGTCAACCGGCAGATTAATCCCTTGCTTGGCTCCCTCGTACTGATTATCAAATTCGATAACGATAGGCTGATTATTTTCAAGAACAAATTGAGCGCCTTCGTGATTGACCTGTCCGATTCGGCTGGGATCAGTGCTGGCAATGATAATGCCGTCTGTAGAAAAGAAATTTAATTCCTGATTAATAATTTCTTTCATTCGCGTCAGAATGTCCTGAACGACGCTTGCTTCAATCATAAAGCTTTCCCCCTTAAACTGTAAGCACTAAAGTCATTATACTATTTTTTCCTTTGGTTTTTGTAATAAAAAATATTTGTTTTAAATTAAAATACCGAATTGCCTGTTTTAGGGCGGAGAAGATGTTTTTTACTAGACCGATTTTAAAGAAGGCAGGAAACTGATGGCTTCAGCAATAAGAAAGTTTTCTCTGGTATTTAGATTATTGGTCTAGGCAAGAATCGGCAGACGCTTTTAATCTTATGGCAGGGACAAATGCCGTAAAATACAGTGATATGTTACACATACCATAAAAGGACGGCTAAAAGTGGCTCAAACTATAGCTTGTGAAACGTTGAACATAAGAATACGAATATGCTATTATGAAACAGCCGATACTAAGACGGGCAGAAAAAAGAATTTCTGATAGATCCGAAAGCGGGATTGGAGCCAGCGTCAGTCTGCTTTTCGGGACTTCTCGTTCTTAGCAAGCACTCATTGATGGGAGTTAATAACAACATTGAGCTGACGGCAGCTGATTTTCAAACTGCTCAGCATCTCAAGTTGGTGTTTTCTCATGCTACTATATTTTTATAAAAGGAGTTCATTATGGACAGTGGATTAATTAGTTTACTGGGCATCCTGCTTGCCCTGGGGTTCTTGATTTGGGGATCTTATAAGCAGTTTCCGATTCTTATTTTAGGTCCCGCTGCCTCTATCATCGTTATTCTCTTGTCTGGCCTGCCGCTGACAAAAAGTCTGACAGAACAATATGCGCCGGCTTTTTCTGACTTTGCTAAGGATAATTTTCTGATTTTCCTGCCGGCAACCGTTCTAGGTTCTATGCTGGGGGATTGCGGTGCTGCTCAGGACATTGCCAATAAGATTGCCGAATGGTCCCTGAAAATGGGCAATAAAAATGCCAAATTTTGGGTTTTGATGGGACTTTCGCTGATTACGGCTATTCTTTCGTTCGGCGGTGTAAGCGGTTTCGTTGTTATCTTTACCATTGCGCCAATCTGTTTTCGTATTTTTAAGGAATTGGATATTCCTTGGCATTTCATCATTGCTGTTGCGGTTTACGGCGGTTCGATGTGGACAGCTATTTTACCGGGTTCTCCGGCTATTCAAAACTTGATTCCGATGGAAACACTGGGAACAAAACCGACTGCAGCGCCAATGCTTGGTATTATTGCTGCCGGAGTATCTATCATTTTTGGTGCCTGGTATATCTGGTGGATGCTCAAACGCAATGAAAAACGCGGTGAAGGTTTTGAAAAGACCGGTCACAAGATGGAAGCAGCTTCACAGGTGTTGGCACTGAAAGCTATGGATAAAGAAACGACTAACTGGGACTTTGTCAAAGCGCTTTTGCCGTCTATCACTTTGATTGTTGCCATGAATGTCTTTAACGTAGCTCCTTATCTTTCTTTGACCATGGGCTGCTTGGTTTGCTTTGTGTTCTACTATAATAAATTTGCTAATTTCAAAAATACCATGGCTGATGGTGTTAATTCAACCATGAAATCTATTATGAATGTTGCGGCTGTTGTAGGTTTCGGCGGCATTGTTGCAGCAGCGCCGGGCTTTGAATACTTGGTTGACAACTTGGATAAGATCCCTGGTCCGCCGCTGATTCAGCTTGCCGTTGCGACTAACTTGGTTGCCGGTATTACCGGTTCAGCTTCGGGCGGTGAAGCGATCTCACTCAATGTCTTTGCTCCGCGTTTCTTAAAACAAGGTATCAGTGCAGATGTCCTGCACCGTATGGTTAATATCTCTTGTTACGGTTTGGATTCCCTGCCGCACAACGGTTCGGTTATCAACCGTTTGAACTACACGCATTTGACACACAAAGAAGGCTACTACCACGAATTCTGGCTGGGAGCTGCTTTCCCGCTGCTTAACTCTGTGTTTATTGCCATTATTGCATCTATGGGTGTTGTTTAAGGCCAATTATTGCATTTGAAGGAGCGTCGAGAAAACGATAACAATCCTCTGCCGTATCTTATGTAACTGAACACGGCTGCGACACTGTGCAAAAAGATAGTTTCTCCTAGCGTCCTGTGACGCTTCGTCGAACCTCCTATTTTGCTTTGTGTCGCTGACGCTCTTTGTATCTTGGTAATTGAACACGGGCTAAAATCCTAGTAAAAAAGATAAACGTCCTTGTGTCTTGACGACACAGCGTCCGTTTCCTATTTTTATACGGATTTCTTAACGCCCTTAGTATCTTAAATAAAGGAGAAACATATGGGTAAAGCACCAAAAGTCATTGAGATGACTGTTTATCCGGTAGCTGGTCATGACAGCCCGCTTCTAACGCTGAGCGGCTGTCATGCTCCCTATTTTACGAGAAATGTTGTTGTTTTAAAAGATGACAGCGGCAATCTTGGTATCGGAGAAATTCACGGCGGAGAGCACATCACCAAACAGCTTGAAAGTTATAGACCTTTTGTCATCGGTGAGTGTGTCAGTGAATACCGCAAGGTTCTGACCAATATTCGCAGGAGCCGTGAAAGAGCGGCACAGGATACTGGTGAAGGCCTGCAGCAATTAAATATTTCCAATTTAAAATTTGTGGTTCAGTCTGAAGCAGCTATTGAATGTGCCATGCTGGATCTGCTTGGGAAGTTCTTAGAGCTGCCTGTTGCTGCTCTTTTGGGTGAAGGCGGTATTCAGCGTGACGAGGTTGAATTTTTGGGCTATCTCTTTTACTCGGCAGATTCTGCTCAAATTGATCTGCCTTATGAAAAAAGCGATGGCAGCGACAGCTGGGAATCGCTGCGCCGAACCGAAATGATGACGCCTGAGGCGATTGTCAAACAAGCGCGCGTGCTCAAAGACAAATATGGTTTTAATAATTTTAAATTAAAGGGCGGTGTTTTAGCCGGTGCAGAAGAAATGAAGGCGGTTGACGCTTTGAAAGCGGCTTTTCCGGATGCTCGCATCAACATTGATCCTAACGGAGCCTGGACGCTGGAAGAAGCGGTTGCTCTGACACAAGACCGTAAAAATGTGCTGACTTACATTGAGGACCCTTGCGGTCCGGAACAGGGCTTCTCCAGCCGTGAAATCATGGCGGAATACCGCGATGCCACAGGAATTCCTGTGGCTACCAATATGATTGCGACCAACTGGCGTCAATTTCACCATGCTGCGGCTCTGCGCAGTGTCAATATTGTTTTAGCTGATCCGCATTTTTGGACGCTAAATGGCAGTGTTCGCATGGCCTATCTCTTAAATGAGTGGGGACTGACTTGGGGATCGCATTCCAATAATCATTTTGACATTACACTTGCGACCTTTGTTCAGGTTGCAGCAGCGGCGCCGGGTAACATTGCTCCGGTTGATACCCACTGGATTTGGCAGGATGGCGAGTCCTTGCTCAAAGAACCACTCAGCTTTACTGATGGGAAGATCAAGCTTCCGGATAAACCTGGTTTAGGTGTTGATATTGATTTGGACAAGCTAAGAAACCAAAACGAACTCTACCATCAAATGGATTTTAAAGACCGCGACGATACCATTGCCATGCAGTATCTGGAAGAAAGCTGGCAGTTCGATCCTAACCGGCCGGTCTTTTGCCACCGCTAAATATGGGGGGCTTAGTTATATGATAGATAAGATTACAAAAGTTGAAGTAAAATTAATTTGTGTTCCGCTCAAAAAGCCTGTCAGTGATGCCAAGGTTATCCAAGGCAAGCAAACACCGCTCAAAGAAGTGATGATCACAGCAGCTATTATTGAGACAGAAGGCGGCTACACGGGAATGGGGTATACCTACTGTAAGCGTAACGGCGGCCCAGCTCAGTACGCTCTGTCAAAAGAATATGCACCTTTGCTGCTGGGGCAGGATCCTAACGATATCAGCCGCTTATGGAATAAATTATTGTGGTCCAGTATTTCTATTGGTAATACGGGTGTTGCTGTGCAGGGAATCACGCCTTTTGATATCGCTCTTTGGGATATTAAGGCGAAACGTGCCGGCTTGCCTTTGAGTAAACTTCTGGGTCAGCATAAGGAATACGTTCCTTGTTACAATACAACCGGCGGTTTCCTGCAGGACACGATTGAAGAGGTTATTGCCCATGCGCAGACTGTACTCGAGCAGGGAGTCGGCGGTGTAAAAATCAAGGTCGGTCAGCCCGACTACAAAGATGATGTCAAACGTGTCGCCGCTTTGAGAAAGGCTCTGGGGGACGATGTTCCCATTATGATTGATGCCAATCAGCAGTGGGATGTTTCAACAGCCCTTAAGGCCGGCAAGTATTTTGATGACTACAATCTGGTTTGGTTTGAAGAACCTGTGACCTGCCACGATGTTGAAGGACATCTGCGCCTGTCACAAGCTCTGGGCACACCGATTGCAACAGGAGAAATGCTGACCAGCTATGAAGAAGGGGTTCCTTTCTTTGAAAAACGTGCCTTTGATGTCTGCCAGCTTGATGCGCCGCGTATCGGCGGAATCACACAGTTTCAAAAGGTGCTCCAGCGGGCAGAAGAAAATCATTTAGTCTTGGCGCCGCACTACAGCATGGAGCTCCACTTGCCATTAACAGCCTGCTACAGCGGCGATGCCTGGGTGGAACATTTTGAGTGGTTTGAAACCATCGGTCTCTTTGAGGAAAAGGTAGAATTGGTCGACGGCAAGATGAAAGTACCGACACGTCTGGGTCTGGGTCTGACGCTCAATCAGGATGTTTTGCCGGATTTACAAGTAGATGCTCAGCTGTTTCAATAAAGAATAAATGAAAAAATGATTTGGGAGGATAAAAAATGTCAGTGCCTACAGTTGTTAAAATGGATGTTTATCCGGTTGCCGGATATGATTCCATGCTATTAAACCTGAGCGGAGCTCACGGGCCTTATTTCACGCGTAATGTTGTCATTTTAGAAGACAGTTCGGGGAATCTGGGTGTCGGTGAGGTTCCGGGCGGCCAAAAAATTACAGATACTTTAGAAAGAGCTAAAGAATTAGTCGTTGGCCGCAGCATTGGAGAATATAAAAACATTGTTAAAGAAATCGGCCGGCAATTTGGACAGCTTGACTCAGGCGGCCGCGGTCTCCAGACCTTTGACCTCCGGACGACTGTCCACGTTCAGACAGCAGTAGAAACACCTCTCCTTGATCTTTTGGGTCAGCATCTGCAAGTGCCGGTGGCTGCTCTCTTAGGAAACGGACAGGTCCGCGAAGATGTGCCTTTCCTAGGATATCTCTTCTATGTTGCCGATCCTAATAAAACGGATCTTCCTTACTTGCAAGGAGATGACGATTCAGATGATTGGGGCCGTCTGCGCCGCAAGGAAGCCATGACGCCTGAAGCTGTTGTTGAACTGGCCAAGGCTGCCTACAAGCGCTATGGTTTCAAGGACTTTAAGCTTAAAGGCGGTGTCTTGGAAGGCAAGGAAGAAGCAAAAGCCATTAAGGCTTTGAAAAAAGAATTTCCGAATGCCCGTATCACTCTTGATCCAAACGGTGCTTGGTCCTTGAAAGAGGCCATTGAAATCGGTAAGGACTTAAAAGGCATTGCTGCTTATATTGAAGACCCTTGCGGGGCTGAAGACGGCTTTAGCGGCCGCGAGGTTATGGCTGAGTTTGTCAAGGCGACTGGCATTCCGACAGCTACTAATATGGTTGCGACAGACTGGCGGCAGATGCAGCATTCGGTTGCCCTGCATTCGGTGACTATTCCGCTTGCCGATCCGCATTTCTGGACCATGCAGGGGTCTGTCCGTGTCGCTCAGATGTGCCATGACTTTGGTATGACTTGGGGCGTTCACTCCAACAACCACTTTGATATTTCTCTGGCTATGGTTGCTCATGCTGCAGCTGCAGCACCGGGCGAAATCAATGCCTGTGACACGCATTATATCTGGCAGGATGGTCAGGCTCTGACCGAAAATCCTCATATTATCAGGGATGGCGTTATCCATATTGCCAAAGATTCTGTCGGTCTAGGAATCAAGCCTGATTTGAATGCGATCAAAAAAGCACACCAGCTCTATATTGATAAGAATCTTGGTGCGCGTGATGATGCTGCTGCCATGCAGTATTTGATTCCGGGCTGGACATTTGACAATAAAAAGCCAAGTTTAGTAAGATAGGAGAAACTCAGTGTTTAAAAGAGAAAACGTAAAAGGAATTGTTGTTCCGATCATCACCCCTGTTGATGATGACGAAAATATTGACGATACCAGACTGCGGAAAATCGTCAATCATGTCATTGAAAACGGGGTGCATGGCATTTTAGCCTTTGGCAGCAATTCAGAATTTTATATGTTTGAACCGGACGAGATGTTCCGTGCTTTAGATGTGATGCTGGAAGAAGCAGCCGGCCGTGTTCCTATTTATTTCGGTATCGGAGCCATTCGTACTCGCAAATGTATCGCTTTAGCCAAAGAAGCGGCCAAACGGGATATAGCTGCGGTTTCAGTGCTTAATCCTATGTTTATTAAGCCGACAGCAGAGGCTCTGTACCACCACTTTAAAGCGATAGCTGACAGTGTTCCTGATACAGCTATGCTGCTCTATAATAACCCGGGGCGCTCCGGCTATACGATTCCGCTGGATATCATTGTCCGTTTGGCTCATGATGTGCCAAATATTATCGGTATCAAGGAATCAAGCGGGGATATCACCTTTTGCAGTGAACTTGTCCGTCAGACTCAGGATGTCAATTTTCGAGTGATGACAGGTAAAGATACCGTTGTATTTCCGGGTCTTTGTGTCGGCGCTGTCGGCAGTGTCTGCTCTACAGCCAATATGTACACGCAGCTGGTCAGCAGCATCTATGATTATTATGCTGCCGGAGATTTTGAAAAATCGCTGCAAGCTCAGTTTAAACTAAATCCGATTCGTCTGTCTCAGGATGCAGCAAGCTTCCCAGCAGCAACCAAGGATATGGCAAATCTGATGGGTATGGACATGGGCAAGTCTGTTCTGCCGACGGAAGCAACGACCGGACCGGTATTGGAAAAGATGAAAGAAGAAATGCGTAAGGGCGGTTTTCTTCCATCTGGTGAGTAAAGAATTAGCAGGAGGTATGAGTATGGGGAAAAGAATTGTCATTGCATCGGATTCTTTTAAAGGCAGTGCCAGTTCTAAAGAAGTTGGAACCTATATTTCTGAGGGCATCCATAGCTTGTATCCTGATTATGAAACAAAGATTTTTTCCATCGCTGATGGCGGTGAGGGAACTGTTGATGCTATCCTTGATGTTAATCAGGGTGAGAAGGTTACGGTTTGTGTCCAAGGGCCGCTTGGTTCCCCTGTCAATGCTTCCTATGCTATTATTGATGGTGGGAAAACAGCTGTTTTAGAAATGGCAGCAGCATCCGGTATAACATTAGTTGAACCGGGAGCTTTAGATGTCATGAAGGCGTCAACCTACGGTACCGGTCAAATGATCAAGAGCGCCCTAGAGCATGGTGTTGAGCGGATCTATATCGGTATTGGTGGCTCAGCAACCAATGATGGCGGTATGGGGATGGCAGCAGCACTTGGGGTAAAGTTCTTCGATGCCCAGGGAAAAGAACTGGCTGCAAATGGTGAAAATTTGAACCAAGTAGCCAGTTTGGACGCATCTGCTGCAGAAGGCCATTTTGATTCTGTGGAGCTGATTATTTTGTCTGATGTTACCAATCCGCTTTGCGGCAGCAATGGGGCAACGGCTGTTTACGGCCCTCAAAAGGGAGCCAGTGAGGACTTGATAAAGGTTTTGGATGAAGGGCTTGCTAATTTTGCACAGGTGATTAAGAAGACTCTGCACAAAGATATTAAGGATATTCCCGGCGCAGGAGCCGCAGGAGGTCTGGGGGCAGGTCTGATGGCTTTCTTAAACGGCCAGTCTCAGCGCGGCATTGATAAGATTCTTCAGATGATTCACATTGAAGAGGATATTAAAAAAGCTGACTTGGTCATTACCGGCGAAGGACGCATGGACGGCCAGTCAATCAACGGCAAAGCCCCTATCGGGATTGCAGCCATTGCTAAAAAATACGATGTTCCTACAGTAGCGATTGTAGGCAGCCGTTCTTTAGAGTTGAACGAAGTCTACCATCAAGGAATAGCAGGTGTTTTTGATATCGTTAATCGTCCGATGACCTTGGAAGAAGCGATGGCTGACACCGAAACTCTGGTGGCATCAGCCAGCCGCAACCTCATTACATTATTTAGTACACTGACTAAATAAAAAAGGCTGTCGCTTAGCAATTATGGTATACAGACTATTTATCTTGAAATAAGGGTCTGTTAAAATGTAAAGTATAGAATTCAGAAAGGGATGTAAGTAAAAATGAAAATTGGATTTGTCGGATTAGGTATTATGGGAAAACCAATGGCTATCAATTTGGTAAAGGCCGGTCATGAGGTCCATGGCTTTGACTTTAATCAAGCCAGTATTGATGCCTTGGTAGCAGCCGGCGGCCATGCCGCAGAGAGCGGTAAGGATGCTGCGCAAAAAGGTGATATTGTGATCACCATGCTGCCAAATTCACCGCATGTAAAAGCAGCTCTGTTTAATGAAAACGGGATTGCTGAGGGCTTAAGCGTCGGTCAAACGGTCATTGACATGAGCTCTATTTCACCGGTAGCCAGCAAAGAATTTCATGATAAATTAAAAGAATTGTCAGTTTCCTTCCTAGATGCTCCGGTATCCGGCGGTGAGCCTAAGGCTATCGACGGGACTATCGCTGTCATGGTGGGCGGTGACGAAAAAGTCTTTGAACAATATAAGGATATTCTGCAAGCAATGGCCAGCAGTGTAACGCTCGTCGGTGAAGTCGGTGCTGGTAATTTGACGAAACTAGCTAATCAAATGATTGTTGCGGTCAATATTGCTGCGGTATCTGAAGCGTATTCGTTGGCTAAGAAAGCCGGAGTTGACCCATCGCGTGTTTACGAAGCCATTCGCGGCGGTCTGGCCGGATCGACTGTTATGGATCAAAAATCACAAAAGATCTTTGATGGTGACTTTACTCCGGGCTTCCGTATTGATTTGCATATCAAGGACTTGCAAAATGCTCTGGACGCATCACACTCTTACAATGTGTCAACGCCGTTTACCGCTCAGGCCATGGAAATTCTGCAAGTGCTCAAAGCTCATGACTATGGTTCAGACGATCATTCGGCTATTGCGCGCTACTATGAATTGGTCAATGGTCAAAAATTGCAGTAACTGTGTGCAAGAGTTAAAAAGGTGAAATAAGGCATTGTTCTTTTAGTTAATAGGACAAAAGTAAAGCATAAGGAGACTTGTTTTTCTGTCTTTTGCAGAAGGCAAGTCTTTTTTATTAGCTCATTGTCAACTGCAGTGGATGATGCATGCTTTTTTGACCATAGTAAAAACACTCCTGTTCTCCGGTACACAAGATGCCGGCAGAAGTGTTTTTGTGTCTTGATTAGAGAGGCGAAGCCAAAGTCTGTAAAGTTCTTAGAGTTTTTTGCTATTTCTTTACAATAAGATTGACAGCCTCTTGAATACGTTTTTCCTGCAAAGCAGGATTGTCACTGGGCTCTTCGATGATCTGAGTCATTTTGTTGGCAATGACCAGTCCCATCGTGCGGTTGATGCTGGAACGGACGGCAGAGAGCTGCGTAATGATATCAATGCATTCTTGGTCTTCTGCCATCATTTTTTGGATGCCTCGTAACTGTCCTTCGGCTCGTTTTAGACGATTGATAATATCTTTTTGCTCTTTTTTCATGATTTTATTATACTGACTGGGGGTATTTTTGTCAAATGTGAAAACAAGAAGTGAAATAGTTGACAAGTATTTTGGGGTTGTGTTACTATCTAATCATACCCTGCGGGGTATATAGATAAAAAGGAGAAATCATGCTTGAATTGTTCAAAAAACTGTTGCCCTCTTGGGGGAAAAGTATTACAACTGCTGAATTAGAGAGTATTTTAGCTAAAAAGAAAATTACCTTATTGGATGTTCGAACACCTAAAGAATACCGGGGCGGGCATATCAAGGAAGCGCGGAATTTCCCGCTGCAAGATATTCATACCTATAAAGGAAAGAAAGCTGATCCGATTTATGTCATTTGTCAATCCGGCATGCGGAGCAAGCGGGCAGCAAGTCTGTTAAGCAAAGAAGGCTATGATGTCGTCAATGTCAAAGGCGGCATGATGTCTTATAAAGGAAAAATTATATAAATGGAGGCTAAACCTATGAAAATCGTTATTGTTGGTGGTGTAGCCGGCGGAATGTCAGCGGCAACTCGTTTACGCCGCTTGATGGAAGATGCAGAAATCATCGTTTTTGATAAGGGACCTTATGTCTCCTTTGCTAACTGCGGTCTGCCTTTTCACGTTTCCGGGGAAATAGCAGAGCGTTCCAATTTGCTAGTGCAGACACCGGAACAATTAAAGGCGCGTTTTGAACTGGATGTGCGTCCTGAGACAGAAGTTCTCTCGATCGATCCGGTTAAAAAAGAAGTGGTTGCTGTGTCAAACGGTCGGGAATATACTGAAAGCTATGACAAATTGATTTTGTCCCCCGGGGCAAAACCGTTTGTTCCGCCGATGGCAGGTTTAGATGAGGCAGAAAATGTCTTTGTACTCCGCAATATTCCTGATTTGGATAAAATTATGGCACATCTTGATGGCCTAGATGCCCGTAAAGCAACCGTCATCGGGGCTGGTTTTATCGGTCTTGAAATGGCCGAAAGTCTGGCTAAAAAGGGCTTAAAAGTAACTATCGTTGAAAAAGCACCGCATGTTTTGCCGCCATTGGACGAAGAAATGGCCGCTTTTGTGGAAGATGAACTGCTTAAAAAAGGCGTTGCTGTTTATACCAATCAATCCGCACAGGCTTTTTCTGATAAGGGTCAGGTCATTGTCTTAGAAGATGGTACAGAACTGCAGTCTGATGTGACCATTCTTTCTGTCGGTGTACAGCCCGAAAATGATTTGGCTAAGTCAGCAGGGATTGCTTTAGGCCTGCGCGGAGGTATCTTGGTAGATGAGCATTACCAAACCAATCAGCCGGATATCTATGCCGTCGGTGATGCGATTCTTGTGAAACAGCAGATTACAGGAGAAGATGCCTTGATTTCCTTAGCCAGTCCGGCCAATCGTCAGGGCCGGCAAGTGGCAGACAGTATCGCTGGTTTGCCGCGTCAAAATAAGGGAAGTATCGGCACTGCGATTGTCCGAGTCTTTGGTCTGGCAGCAGCTTCTGCCGGCTTGAGTGAACGAATGGCCCGCCAGCATTTTGAGGATGTGGCAGTTGTCCATACAACCGGCAATGATCATGCAGGCTATTACCCCGGAGCAACATCTATTACCCTAAAATTGGTTTTCAATCCCAAAACGGGTGCTATTTATGGGGCACAGGCTGTCGGACAAAAGGGAGTTGACAAGCGGATTGATATTTTGTCAACAGGTATAAAGGCCGGATTGACTGTTTTTGATCTGCCCGAGTTGGAGTTCACCTATGCTCCGCCATTTGGTTCTGCCAAGGATCCGGTCAATATGATTGGCTATGCGGCAAGTAATTTGGCTGAAGGGACGAGCGACAGCGTTCAATGGCATGAACTCAAGGATGAATTGGCAGCAGGGAAAGTTCTGCTTGATGTTCGGACAGCTTCTGAAATTGCCAACGGACGTTTTCCTAATGCCGTAACGATTCCGCTTGATGAGCTGCGGGAACGTCTAGGTGAGCTGGATAAAGATAGGGATTATATTGTAAGCTGTCACAGCGGCCTGCGTTCTTACATTGCAGAGCGGATTTTGAAACAAAATGGTTTCAAAGTACAAAATCTGGACGGAGCTTATTCACTGTACAATACGGTTAGACCACAGGAGATTATTCATGACTAAAGTTGTTGATATTAAAGAAATTGAAAAGGAATTAGAAGCAAAAGCTTTTAATCTGGTTGATGTGCGCGAGACAGATGAGTTTGCAGCAGGGCATGTGCCGGGTGCTGTTAATCTGCCCTTGAGTGAATTAGCCAGCCGTTATCAAGAGTTGGCAGCAGATAAGCCCTATCATATCATTTGTCAAATGGGCGGCCGTTCTGCACAGGCCTGTGCTTTTCTGGACAGCAAGGGGTATGATGTTACTAACATCAGCGGTGGAACAGCTGCTTGGACAGGCAGCTTAGAGCAATAAAGATGAACACTTTTCAAAAGGTCCGGAAATAGCTTAGGAACAAGCCATGATGACGAGACTTGTTTGGAATAATTAAAATTTGGAACCATAACAAAACCCTTTTTCTGTTTTATAAGTGAACAGAAAAAGGGTTTTTTGTGTCTTAAAACAGCGGCAGTAGTGACAGGCGGCAAATCAGCTGCTATGCAAGTATATCTGGGGATATTTGCGGATGAAGATTTTGTTTTGGTAGCATGGAGAAATTCCAGACTGTGCAGCTACTCAGTCATCACGGACAGCTGCCTGCGGACAGTATCAATGGTTACCTGAGCACCGATGGTAAAGGTAAACAGCGGCTGTGTATGAGCAAAATCAAGGTCATACATAACAGGAATCCTTTTTAAAACCGGATGTTTATCCAGAATAAAGCGCCAGATATCTTCAGTCATTTGAGCTTCCTTAGGAAAACGTCCAAAGACAACTGCCTGCGGGTCAGGGTAGACCTGCAAAAGAGCAGCCAGATTGCGGGCGATTTCGGTATAATGCTCTTCTTGAGCTCCCTCTAAAAAAAGAACATAGTTTTCTGGTTTAGGTGCAAATTCTGTTCCGCGTAAGAGCCCGAAAGTTGACAGATTCCCGCCGATGATGGTTCCCTGAGCCTTGCCGTCATTGTAAATTTTCCACTCGGTCGGCTTAAAATGGCGCGGCTGGCTGGGATCATACCAAGCATCGTCGGACCATTCCCTGCTGGGAACAAGGCTGTAAGAACGTCTGGTGACAGCATTGAGCCACATTCTGCTTTGGTAGTCTTGACCTTCATTCATCTTAAAACTTGAATAAGAAGGCCCCATGTAGGTTTCCATACCGGTTTTAGCATAGATGGCATTCAAAAGAGCTGTGGTATCAGAATAACCGCAGATGATCTTAGGATGATGCTTTATCAGATCATAATCCAGATAAGGAAGCAGTTCGTTGGCATTAAAGCCTCCGATGGTAGCCAAAATCGCATTAACATGGTCTTCGCGAAAGGCGTCGTGCAAGTCAGCCACGCGGCTGGCAATCGAGCTTGAATGGAGCAGGTCGCTTTCCATATAATTATTGGAAAAGGAGACGGTAAAGCCCAATTTTTCCAAGGTCCTTTTAGCGGACAAATTAGCGTTGAAGCCCCCTAAAAGCTCAATAGAGCTTGAGGGGCTGAGGACTCTGATGTGATCACCATAGGTTAGTTTTTTCATAAATCTTCCTTCCTGGACAAATGACGGTATAGGATAAACTGTTGAGGGCCTTTGACTGCCCTATCGCTAATGAAATCGCCAAAGATAGCATCGCAAGTGCTCCTTGATCCGATTTTTTGCAGCAGCGACAGATGAATCAAGGCCTTGTCAGAAATCTTTGGAAATCCTGCTTAGGGGCAAGGACTAAAAAAGCTGCCCGGCAGGCAAAAACTCATCTCAGCTATTAACAGTTTTGTCTATTTCTATTTTATCATCTTGTTGGCCATTTGGGGATACGTTTTTTGAGAATTTGAAGTTTAGTTATATTAAAACCAGTTTGTCAGGCAGGCCTTAGAGCATTGAGCAGAACGGGGGAAATTTTCTGGACAAAACAAAAACCGAGACGATAACTCTCAGTTTTACTTGTATTTTTTAAGGCGGTAGACGGATTTGAACCGACGATCAAGCTTTTGCAGAGCCGTGCCTTACCACTTGGCTATACCGCCGTAACATTCATTATTTTACCTTAAAAAATCAGTCAGGTCAAGTGAAAATCACTTGCAAATTTTGGTTTATTTTGTTATGATAGTAAGGTCGCTAGTTAGGCGATAATACTCATCTTAGACGGATTGTGACCCTGTTGCCCTTGTGGTGGGGCTGCGAGCTGAACTCTAAGAGAGGCGAAAAAACAACAAAGGAGAAATACTCATGGCAGTAATTTCAATGAAACAACTTCTTGAGGCTGGTGTTCACTTTGGTCACCAAACTCGTCGCTGGAATCCTAAGATGGCTAAGTACATCTTTACAGAACGTAACGGTATCCACGTTATCGACCTTCAGCAAACTGTAAAATTGGCTGATCAAGCTTACGACTTTGTTCGTGATGCAGCAGCTAACGATGCGGTGATCTTGTTTGTCGGTACTAAAAAACAAGCTTCAGAAGCTATTAAAGAAGAAGCAGAACGTGCTGGTCAATACTACATCAACCACCGTTGGTTGGGTGGTACATTGACAAACTGGGATACTATCCAAAAACGTATTGCACGTCTTAAAGAAATCAAACAAATGGAAGCTGACGGAACTTTTGAAGTTCTTCCTAAGAAAGAAGTTGCCCTGTTGAACAAACAGCGTGCACGTCTTGAAAAATTCTTGGGCGGTATCGAAGATATGCCTCGCATTCCAGATGTTATCTACATCGTTGACCCGCATAAAGAACAAATTGCTGTTAAAGAAGCTAAGAAACTTGGTATTCCTGTTGTAGCAATGGTTGATACCAACGCTGATCCGGATGACATTGATGTTATTATCCCGGCAAATGATGACGCTATCCGCGCGGTTAAACTGATTACAAGTAAACTGGCTGATGCTGTGATTGAAGGCCGTCAAGGTGAAGACAGTGTTGAAGCGGTTGAAGCAGAACTTGCTGCTGACGACACACAAGCTGATTCAATCGAAGAAATCGTTGAAGTTGTTGAAGGTTCAAACGAAGACTAAGTAACAGATATGGCTGTGTCAAATAAGCGAGAGAGTCTTATTTGCCCGGTCTTTGTTCATCATAATAACGTATGTAACCTAAGGGGCGGGGCCTGGCCCTCCCCTTTTAATAATTAAAATTGGAGGAATAATCATGGCAAATATTACTGCAGCTCTTGTTAAAGAATTGCGTGAAAAAACCGGTGCCGGTGTTATGGATGCCAAAAAAGCATTGGTTGAAGTTGAAGGAGACATGGACAAAGCGGTTGAGCTTTTGCGCGAAAAAGGAATCGCTAAGGCAGCGAAAAAAGCTGACCGTGTTGCTGCCGAAGGCTTGACAGGCATTTATGTTAACGGCAACGTGGCAGCTATTGTTGAAGTCAATGCAGAAACTGACTTTGTTGCAAAGAATGCTCAATTTGTTGAATTAGTTAATGAGTCTGCAAAAGCTATTGCTGAACAAAAACCTGCCAACAATGACGAAGCTCTTAAAGTGACTTTGGCTTCAGGTGAAACATTGGAAGCTGCCTATGTTAATGCGACAGCAACAATCGGTGAAAAAATTTCTTTCCGCCGCTTTGCCCTTGTTGAAAAAGCAGATGACCAAGTCTTTGGAGCTTACCAGCATAATGGCGGTAAAATCGGTGTTGTAACAGTGCTTGAAGGTGCAGACGAAGCCCTTGCTAAACAAGTAGCTATGCACGTAGCGGCAATGAATCCGACTGTCCTTTCTTATCAAGAATTGAGCGAAGAATTTATCCATGACGAATTGGCTCAAATGAACCATAAGATCGAACAAGACAACGAAAGCCGTGCCATGGTCGATAAACCAGCGCTGCCACTTCTTAAGTACGGTTCAAAACTGCAATTAACCGATGAGGTTATTGCTCAGGCCGAAGAAGATATCAAGGCTGAGCTTAAGGCTGAAGGGAAACCAGAAAAAATTTGGGATAAGATTATTCCAGGTAAAATGGGCCGCTTCATGCTTGACAACACTAAGGTTGACCAACAATACACCTTGCTGTCCCAAGTTTACATCATGGATGACAGCAAGACTGTTGAAGCTTACCTTGAATCAGTAAACGCTAAAGCAATCAGCTTTGTCCGTTTTGAAGTTGGTGAAGGTATCGAAAGAGCTGCCAATGACTTTGAAAACGAAGTTGCTGCAACAATGGCTGCTGCCTTGAATAATCAAGACTAACTGTTAATTTGAAACAGAAATAAACATCGGGATCCCTATGGGATTCCGATTTTATAATGTCATCCTGTTGCGGGCGCAGTTTTAACTGCACTCAAAGCTGCTTAAAAGGCGCCCTTATCAGAGATTTAGAACTTTCAAGGCTCTTGCTTTCCAAATGTAGTATTTTTCGGTATAATAAGGTCAGTTATAGTCAAAGTGACTGGGAAGGAGTCGAGATCATGACATCAAAAAATACGTCTGACAGTATTGAAGAATATATCAAAAAAATACTGGCTCAGTCTGGTTTTGCAGAAATTAAGAGAAGTGCTTTAGCGGACAGTTTCAGTGTTGTTCCCAGTCAGATCAACTATGTGATTAAAACACGTTTTACCGAGAGCCGCGGCTACCTTGTCGAAAGCAAACGAGGCGGCGGCGGTTATATCCGCATTGCGAAAATTCGTTTTTCAGACCAGCATCAGATGCTTAATAATCTGGAAGCAAATATTGGCGAGCAGATCAGTGAGCAGGTTTTCACCGATATTATCCAGCTCCTCTTTGATGAAAAAATTATCAGTGAGCGTGAGGGAAATATTATCCTGTCGGCTGCCGGAGATGACGTTCTGGGTGCAGACAGCCCTAAAATCCGAGCCCGTATGCTTCGTAAAATACTACAACGTTTAGACAGAAAAGGATACCATCTATGACCGATTATTCATTGAAAATGCAGGAAGTCTTCCGACTGGCTCAGTTTGAAGCTGCCCGCTTTGAAAGTGCCTATCTTGAAAGCTGGCATGTCCTCCTTGCTATGGTTGAAATTGACAGCTCAGTAGCCGGCTTGAGTTTTGCTGAATTTGGGGACGATGTCCAGTTTGAAGATTACCAGGCGGCAGCTGTTTTGGCGGTTGGACGAAGACCGAAAAAACCAAGCGGTGATATAACGCTGCTGGAGCAATCCAATGCCCTGAGCCGAACCTTGACAGAGGCTTATGCTATCAGTCAGGCAACTCATGCCAAAGAAGTGGGAACAGAGCATGTTTTATTTGCCATGCTGCTCAATCCCAATCTGCTGGCAACGCGGATTTTAGAATTGGTCGGCTTTCAAATCAAAGACGATGGCGAATCTGTCCGTCTGCTTGATTTACGCAAGGCTGTTGAACGCTATGCAGGTTTTTCAAAAGAGGATATCAAAGCCATTTTTGAAATGCGCAAGCCTAAGAAAAACAAGACGAACGGTCAGTTTTCAGATTTAATGAAACCGCCCAGCATGACAGGTGAACTGGCAGATTTCACACGGGATCTGACCGATCTGGCCCGCAAAGGACGTTTAGAGCCTGTTATCGGCCGGGAAAAGGAAATCTCGCGCATGATCCAGATTTTAAGCCGTAAGACAAAAAACAATCCGGTTTTAGTCGGTGATGCCGGAGTTGGTAAAACAGCACTGGCTTACGGTCTTGCTCAGCGTATCGTGGACAGCGCAGTGCCTTTTGAATTGGCAGATATGAAAGTCTTAGAGCTGGATATGATGAGTGTTGTAGCGGGAACACGTTTTCGCGGGGACTTTGAAGAGCGCATGAATCAGATTATTGCAGATATCGAGGCGGACGGTCACATTATCCTCTTTATTGATGAGCTGCATACCATTATGGGCTCCGGCAGCGGAATTGACAGTACGCTTGATGCGGCCAATATTCTCAAACCGGCTCTAGCGCGCGGCACGCTTAGGACAATTGGAGCAACAACCCAAGAAGAATATCAAAAGCATATCGAAAAGGACTCTGCTCTGTCCCGCCGCTTTGCCAAGGTAACTATTGAAGAGCCAAGTGAAGAAGAGGCTTACCAAATTTTGCTTGGCTTAAAGAAAAATTATGAAGACTATCACCATGTGACGATTTCTGATGGAGCTGTCAAAACGGCAGTTAGAGCAGCGCACCGTTACCTGACCGGCAAGAATTTGCCCGACTCAGCTATTGATCTCTTAGATGAGGCCAGTGCTACAGTGCAGGGATCGGTGAAAAAAGAGGCTCCTGCCTTTTTGACGGACTTGGATCAAGCCATTATTGATAAAGATATAGCTGCTGCCCGCCGCCTTTTGAAAAGAGAAGAAAAACCTCTGCTTAAAAAACGAGTGGCAGTCAGCGAAGATGCGATTTTAGAAACCCTGAGCAAACTTTCCGGAATTCCGGTAAGCAAGATGACTCAGGCAGACAGTAAAAAGTATCTCAATTTAGAAAAGGAACTGCATAAGCGGGTGATCGGTCAAGATACGGCCATTTCTGCAGTGAGCCGTGCTATTCGCCGAAATCAGTCGGGCATTCGAATCGGCAAGCGTCCGATCGGATCCTTTATGTTTCTGGGGCCTACAGGTGTCGGAAAGACAGAACTGGCCAAAGCTTTGGCAGAAGTTCTCTTTGATGACGAGTCAGCCCTCATTCGTTTTGATATGAGTGAGTACATGGAAAAATTTGCGGCCTCACGCCTCAACGGAGCTCCTCCGGGCTATGTCGGCTATGAAGAAGGGGGAGAGCTGACTGAAAAAGTTCGCAACAAACCTTATTCTGTGCTGCTTTTTGACGAAGTTGAAAAGGCTCATCCGGATATTTTTAATGTCCTTTTGCAGGTACTGGATGACGGAGTTCTGACTGACAGCCGCGGGCGGAAAGTTGATTTTTCAAATACGATTATTATTATGACCTCAAATCTTGGAGCAACAGCCCTGCGGGATGATAAGACTGTCGGCTTTGGAGCTAAGGATTTTTCTCATGATTATCAGGCTATGGAAAGCCGTATTTTAGAAGAACTCAAAAAAGCTTACCGTCCTGAATTCATCAATCGTATTGATGAAAAGGTTGTTTTCCATAATCTTACTGAGGAAAACATGCGTGATGTTGTCAAAATTATGGTGCAGCCGCTGATTTCTCATCTGGCCGAGCAAGGCATTACCCTTAAATTCCAGAGCTCAGCGCTTAAACATTTGGCGCAGATCGGCTATGATGCGGAAATGGGAGCGCGGCCGCTTCGCAGAAGTCTTCAGACCGAAGTCGAAGATAAACTGGCAGAGCTTGTTCTTTCCGGAGAGCTGGCCGGCGGTCAGACGCTGAAAATCGGTGTTCAAAAAGATAAGCTTAAATTTGATATTGTCTAATCTATGAAAAGGAGACCGGAAGAAAATTCCAGTCTCCTTATTTTATATTATACTTAGTGCAAAGCTTACAGTGTCAAGAATGAACCTGAGCGAAAATATTTTTCACCTCAGTAAGAGTCTCTGCCCGGGATACAGCAGATCTGATTTTAGCGGCACCGGATGTCCCGCGAAGATAGTGCGGTGCCAAGCCGCGGAATTCTCTGACGGCAATGGTTTCTCCTTTAAGATCGACTAAGCGTTTCAGATGGTCTTGGGCAATGTCCAGCATTTTGCTGAAAGGCAGGTTGTCTAAGACTTCTCCGGTTTCAAAATAATGGTTTATCTGAGTAAAGATATACGGATTGCTTCTGGCAGCGCGTCCTACCATAACAGCATCGGCACCTACTTCTTCAATCATAAATTTAGCATCTTCGACAGAGCGAATATCTCCATTAGCAATGAAAGGAATCTTGGTGAGAGCTTTGGCTACTTTAGCCAGTGTTTCATGGTCGCATTTGCCGGTATACATTTGTTCGCGCGTGCGTCCGTGCATGGCTAAGGCAGCAACACCTGCAGATTCAGCTGCTAAGGCATTTTCAACGGCTAAGGAAGGCTCCGACCAGCCTGTCCGCATTTTGACGGTCAGGGGAATATCAAGGACAGACTTAACCGTTGAGACAACGGAATAGATCTTGTCAGGATCCTTGAGCCACATGGCTCCTGCTTCATTTTTAACGATTTTATTGACCGGACAGCCCATGTTAATGTCAACAAGGTCAGCCTGAGTGTTAGCTTGAATGAATTCGGCTGCGCGCGCTAAGCTGTCACCGTCGCTGCCAAAGAGCTGAATGGAAACAGGGTGCTCTTCCTCATCAATATGAAGCATGTGCAGTGTTTTTTCATTGTTGTACTGAATTCCCTTGTCAGAGACCATTTCCATCACCACAAGTCCTGCTCCGAATTCCTTAGCAATCGTGCGGAAAGCAGAATTTGTGACACCGGCCATCGGTGCTAAGACAGTGCGATGGGGGATTTCAACGTTGTCAATCATAAATGAGCTGTTAAGCTTGGTCATGAATCATCTCCTCTAAATCATTTTCAGTAAAGTTGTACGTTTTTCCGCAGAATTGGCAGACAATTTCTGCTCCCTGATCTTGCTCTTTCATTTCTTGAAGATCGTGAACAGGCAGGGTTTTAAGAGCCTCTTCAAAACGCTTGCGCGAGCAGTCGCAGGCAAAGCGGATTTCTTCTTCAGAGAGCACCTTGTAGCCGTCTTCGCCGTAAAGTGCCAAAAGCAGAGCCTCAATCGGTTTATCAGATTCTAAGAGGCTTGAAATGGCAGGCATCTCTTGAATGCGTTTTTCGTAGCGGCTGATTTCTTCATCAGAAGCGCCGGGCATAGCCTGCAGCATGAAACCGCCGGCTACTTTGACCTTGTCTTGGTCATCCAAAAGCACATTTAACCCTACTGCTGAAGGTGTCTGTTCACTTTCTGTCAGATAGTAGGCTAAATCTTCGCCGATTTCTCCGGAAACCAAGGGTGTAGATGAGGTATAGGGATTGCCGATACCGTAGTCTGTGATAACGACGAACTGCCCATTTCCCATGAAAGGACCGACAACTATTTCACCAGTTGCGGTTTTTTTGATGTCAACCCCTTTATTTTGAATATAGCCCTTGACATTGCCCATGGTATCAGCTACTGAGATGACGTGGCCAAAAGAAGAGTCGCCAATGACTTTGACGGTTACCTTGCTGTCTCCTTTTTGATTGGCTGCCAAAATTTGATTGGCAATCAGTGTACGGCCCAAGGCAACTGTCGAGCTTGAAAGAGTCTGATGTTTTTCCTGCGCCGTCCGAACTGTCTCAGTGCTGTCGAGCACATAAGCACGGAAAGCCCCTGATTGTGAAATTGATTTAATAAGTTTATCCATACCTTTTATTTTAACATAAATTGAGGGAAGTGGCAGAATGGGAACTCTGTAAAACACGCTGTCAGTACTTTTATAAAAGAATAAGCAAATTAATTGATACTAATTAGTAATAAATGTATAATAGCCTTACAAATACAAATGGAGGCAATTATCATATGTCAAATTTTTTAGATTTACAAAAACAACGCCGCAGCATTTATGCCTTGGGTAAAAATGTTGCTTTATCAGAAGCTGAACTGGCTGACTTGATTAAAAATGCCATCAAACAAGCACCTTCAGCCTTTAACTCCCAAACTAGCCGAGCAGTCATTCTGTTTGGTGAAGAATCTGAGAATTTCTGGAATAAGATTGCTTACAGTGAATTAGAAAAGGTAACGCCAGCTGAAGCTTTCGAAGGAACAAAGGCTAAATTAGAAAGCTTTGCGGCCGGTGTCGGAACCATTCTCTTCTTTGAAGATCAAGATATCGTTAAAAATCTGGAAGAAAACTTCCCGCTTTATGCCGATAACTTCCAGCCATGGTCTGAACAAGCGCACGGCATTGCCCTTTATGCAGCTTGGATGGCTTTGGCAGAGCAAAATATTGGCATGAGTGTTCAGCACTACAATCCTCTGGTTGATGCTCAGGTTGCTGAAAAGTATGGTCTGCCGGCTAATTGGAAACTGCGTGCTCAGGCACCGTTTGGTTCTATTGAAGCTCCGGCAGGCGATAAAGAATTTGCAGCCGACGAAGACCGCTTCAAAGTTTTCGGAGCCTAAATCGAAAGCTGCTCGGAAATCAACCATGGTTCCTTTCTGAACCTGAGCCTGAAGGTAAGTGATGGCACTTGTTTTACAAGTTTCATTTCTTGTCTTTGACCACAGCGTGAGCTAAATACTGCTATATATGAAACGAGGCCGAACTTTTGTCGGTCTCGTTTTTGCTGTCTTCTTATTTTTAGTCGAAATGAATAGGAACTTCAGGGAACAGCTTAGCCAGTATTTTTCCGGTAATAATTTGCCCCGGTCCTTCCTGACAGTAAGTGTGCATGTACATGGAAGGATTGAAATTGAGCTCAATGCAGGTACAATGCGGATTGTCCTTGCTTGCTTTTAAAGCAGCATCCGGAATAATCAAATCAACACCGCAGGCCCAAGCCCCCATGGCTTTAGCCATGTCAGCAGCCAGCTGCTTGTAGCTGGTGTCCATAGTTTCTGTGATATCAATAGAATCGCCGCCTGTTGAAATGTTTGAGTTACCTCTCAGGTTAACCTTAACCCCGGCTGGTAAGACACTTTCCGGTGTGTAGCCTTGCTGCTGCAGCATGAGCTGCTCAATATCTCCAAGTTCGATGATTTCAAGCGGTGAGCGGTGATTTCGGCCCCGCAGCGGGTTTTTATTTTTTTGCTCAACCAGCTGCCGAATCGTATGTCGGCCGTCACCGACTACATTAGCGGCAACCCGCAGCAGAACAGCTTCGCATTTGCCGTCAAGGACAAAAAAGCGGTATTCAGTTCCGGCGACAAATTCTTCAACAAGAACAGAAGAGTCTTCAAGAAAGGCAATATCCAGAGCTTTTTCATAATCAGTCAAGCTGGCCGGCGCTTCAAAAATGGAAATACCCAGACCGAAATTAGTTGATTTGGGCTTGACAACGATTGCCTGCTTTTCAATTTGCTGATAATAGCGCAGAGCTTCATCTTTGCTGTCAAATTCTGCTCCGGCAGGAACCGGATAGCCGTGCTCTCTTAGGATTTTTTTGGTCACGACTTTGTTAGCCATGGCTAAGGGAACAACATAATTATCTTTAGAGGTCATGTTGCCGTTTTTGACGTATTCCGTATGACTACCGTGCCAGAGCTTGAGAAACTGATCGCTCTCATCTAAGATATCAAAATGAATGCCTTTTTGGATAGCATCAAAAAGCAGCATTTGTGTGGAAAGTTCCATGGTTTCATAGCCTTTGAGCGCATAGTAAGCCTCCCAAGCATAGTCATGATACTCCTTTCCTTTTTTCTGACCGAATGTTTCCAAGGACAGCTTGTCAATGTGTTCTAAAAGGCGGCCGCCGACAGTCAGTTCGGGATTATTGACTTGCTCCTTGATGTCGGTCAAAAGCTGTTCATAATAAGCCGGCAGCCCGAAGTGCTCAATAAGTTCTTCCATAGCTGTCAGGATATTTTGGTAAGGAGCTTCTTGCGGCAGTTTGTCCAAAGGATGGCTGAGCGCGATTTTTTCGTTAAGTTCTGCAGCCTTCTCCACTGTCTGATTGACTTCCTGAGGAGCGTCGAGCCAAAGCATAGCCAGGGTAAAGAGATGGACGCTGTCAATGGTTTCCTGTGTAATCCCGCGGTTATCAAACGGATCCAGATCAAAGCAGCGGAATTCTAAGTAAGTAATGCCCTTGGTGAGATAGTCTCGGCTGTACTTGCTGCCGCGCAGGCGAACAGCTGAGTAAAATTCTTTCTCGGCAGATAAGGCGCCTGTGTCAACATAACGTTCAATGCTTGAGACGTAATTTTCCAGCCGATCAAAAGGAACCTTGACATCTGAGGTATTGACATAGCCTAAATGACTGTTTCTGAGCGAACGAACAGGGGCGGTTAATTCTTCTTCAAAGAAGCCTTGTTCGGCCAAGGGGCTGGCGCCATAGAGATAAGTCAAAAACCAGCGATAGGTCAGGAAATTTTGTGCCAGTTTTAAATAGAGATCGTTTTTAAAGGCGATCAGAGACTGATAGCCGCTGCGCTCAAACAATGCTTTAAAGAGGTCAGCCCCCAGTTCAATATTGTAATGAATGCCTGACATAGATTGGAGGATCTTGCCGTATTTTTCAGCCAGGTGCTGCCGGTAAGCGACCTCAAACGGGTCTTCCAGCCGAGCAATTTCAATCTCATCTGCTCTAAGCTGCGGCGGCATGGATAAGGGCCATAGATACTGATCATTATCTATGCTGCGCTGGGCGACATCGGTGATAGCTCCTAAAAAGCGCAGCACTTCCTTGCTTGATTTAGCAACGGGGGTGATTAATTCTAACTGAGGCTCGCTGTAGTCTGTCTGAATGTACGGATGATGGCTGCGGGAACCGAGTTTGTGAGGATGGGGGGTCTGTGCTAAGCGCTGCGTCTTTTGATCAATACGCAGGCTCTCTCTTTCCAGTCCAAAAGTAGCTTGTAAGACGGGGAGGTTCTGCGGACTTTGCTGTAAAATCTGATCAATGGTTGACATATTCTTTCTCCTAAAAGATATTCTAGTACTAGTTTACAAGAATGTTCGGAAAAACGCATGATTCTGATACGAAATATTGAAAAACAGTCAGAAATTTCTTATAATAAATTGTAAGGCAAACCTGCAGGTGAAATTCCTGCCATGTTATAGCTGCTTAAATAAGTTTGAGACCCTGCTTTTGGCAGAAATTTTCATTGGTTTCTGCTTTTATTTTGGCTTTCAGTATGTCTGAGGAGTGCCGGAGCTTAGGCAATCTGCTTTTTAGGGGTTATAGTTTTTAAGAAAGGATGAGGACTCTCTTTGTTAGAGTTCGTATCAGCATATGACATCAGTAGTAGTAGTTGGAACCCAGTGGGGAGATGAAGGCAAGGGGAAAATCACGGATTTTCTGTCAGCCGATGCCGAAGTAATTGCACGCTATCAAGGCGGCGACAATGCCGGTCATACGATTGTTATCGACGGTAAGAAATTTAAACTGCACCTGATTCCGTCAGGAATTTTCTTTCCGGAAAAAATTTCAGTTATCGGCAACGGTGTAGTAGTCAATCCTAAATCTTTGGTTAAGGAGCTGACTTATTTGCACGAAGAAGGCATTACGACAGACAGCCTGCGTATTTCTGACCGCGCACATATCATCCTGCCTTATCATATTAAACTTGATCAGCTGCAGGAAGCTGCCAAGGGCGACAATAAAATTGGAACAACTAACAAGGGCATCGGGCCGGCTTATATGGACAAAGCAGCGCGTGTGGGCATTCGGATTGCTGATTTGCTGGATAAAGATATTTTTGCAGAGCGCCTGCGTACTAATTTAGAAGAGAAAAACCGTCTCTTTAGCAGGATGTATGAATGTGAAGAAATCGCTTTTGAAGAGATCTTTGAAGAATATTATGCCTACGGTCAGGAAATCAAACAATATGTGACGGATACTTCCGTTATCTTGAATGATGCTTTGGATAAGGGCAAGCGTGTTCTGTTTGAGGGGGCGCAAGGGGTCATGCTGGATATCGACCAGGGAACCTATCCTTTCGTGACCTCTTCTAATCCGGTTGCTGGCGGTGTAACCATCGGCTCGGGTGTTGGTCCAAGTAAAATCAACAAGGTTGTCGGTGTCTGCAAGGCTTATACCAGCCGCGTTGGTGACGGACCGTTTCCTACCGAACTCTTTGATGAAGTTGGCGAGCGTATCCGTGAAATCGGCCATGAATACGGCACAACGACAGGGCGTCCGCGCCGGGTAGGCTGGTTTGACTCAGTTGTTATGCGCCACAGCCGCCGGGTCTCAGGCATTACCAACCTCAGTCTCAACTGTATTGATGTTCTCTCAGGGCTTGAAACAGTTAAGATCTGTGTCGCTTATGATCTGGACGGTCAGCGGATTGACCACTATCCGGCCAGTCTTGAACAGCTCAAGCGCTGTAAGCCTATCTATGAGGAGCTGCCGGGTTGGTCAGAAGACATTACAGGTGTTCGCAGTCTGGAAGACCTGCCGGAAAATGCCCGCAACTATGTCCGCCGCGTCAGTGAACTTGTCGGAGTCCGTATCTCGACTTTCTCTGTGGGACCGGACCGCGATCAGACCAATATCTTAGACAGTGTCTGGGCTAATATTTAATATTAATTGTTAAATATCATGTTATAAATGTGAAAAAGCATTGATTTTGTATGAGCTTCATAAAAGCTGGAAAGACCATCCACCTTTTATGAACCATGCATTTCGGTGCTTTTTATTCTTCAAAAAAGAAACACAGCAGACTTACAAAAAAACAAATAATTGTATTTAATTTATTAATGGAAAATCCGTAATTGGATAGATTTGATGAGAAGTGGTAAAAATTTCTAGTCCAGAAAAATGAAGATAATAAAATAAAATGATATAATAAGCCCAGGTTTCAGAAAGACCCTGAGCTTATTATTTTAGATTGTAACAAACATGAGAAGCATAATAGTAGTGAACTTGATAAACTTTTTCATAGTGACAACTCCTTCTTTCATAATTAAGAATACTTTAGCATATGAATAAACTTAGGTCTTATTTTTTGTGTATTTGTAAAAGAGAGGTTATAGTTTGAAAGAATTTGGAAAAATTTTTAAAATATTACGAGAGTCAAAAAATCTTTCTTTAAGAGAGGCCTCACAAGATGTTATATCTATGGCACAATTATCAAGGTTTGAACGAGGACAGAGTAGTATATCTATTGATTCTTTTTTTCAATGTTTAGATAATATAAATGTGTTATTAGATGAATTTCAGTCTATTTATAATGACTATACGTTAACAGATGATATTAGGTTTAATAAAGAGTTGTTTGAGGCATATTTGAACAATGATTATTTAAAATTAGATAAATTTTTAAATGATTTAGAGATAGAAAAAGTAAAATATCCTGATAAAAAATCTCTTTATTTGAATAGCATAATAGTGAAAATAATTATCTACACCTGTGATCAAAGTAGAAAAGTTTCTAAAAAAGATTTAAATTTTTTTGGTGGATTATCTTTTTTCAGTCGAACAGTGGGGACGTTATGAGCTGTGGTTGTTTATTAATGGTGCGAGTGTCTTTACTATTAATACATTGATAACTTTATCGTCAGAAATGCTTAGTCGAGTACAATTTTATGATGAATTGTTAGAAAACCGTAGAAAGATTTATCAAATGCTTTTAAATGTAGTTACTATTTGTATTGAAAATGATTATTTAGCTCAAGCACTAAAATTTATGAATAGTATAGACTCTCTACAATTATCAGAAGCAGATGTGTTTGAGAGAATCGTACATCGTTTTAATAAGGCCTACTATTCGTTTAAAAGAGGTGATGAAGCTTCAATGGAGTTAATGTTAGAATATATTGAAATGTTAAAAAAACTAGATTGTTTAGGAGCTGCAGAAAAATTACTTAGTTCAATTAGTGATTTTGTGAATATGTAAAAAATAACAAGTAATACAACAATAGTTATAAAATAAGACCGAGGTGACGACCTCAGTCTTATTTTTTATGGAGGAAATGTTATGTATCAAAAACCAACAATTGAAAAAATTGAAGATACTAAGATTATTGCTAGAGTTGTAGCTTAAGATATCATTCAATTTTTTTCGGGACGAAATATGGAACAAAAGCGCTTTTGTTCCATATTTTTGTAATTTTGAGGTTAATAAAATGTTGAAAAAACAAAAGGTATCACTAGTAGTTCTTACATTACTACTCTTATTGAATATTGTTGGTATACTTAATTCTACTCAATATCTTTTAAGAATACTATTTTCATATTTTGTACTGATTATAGCTATTACTTTTTTACCATTCTTAAGACAGAAGATAAATTATTCTTACAAGTTACAGGAAATTCTCTTTGGGTTACCAATGATACTTCCAATTTTCTTGTTTAAGCTAAAAACTATTTCTTTTGCCATAGGAAAGTTGAAACATTTTGAAATTTTTTTAATTTATTTACTTTTTTTAACAGTAGTTTTGCTTCTACTACATCACAAAGATTATAGGATGAAATCATCAAGCCCTTTTATAAAATTAAGTATTTCAAAAAAAGAAGTATTTTTAACGATTTTAGGGATGGTATATAGTATTTTTACAGAGGAGATGTATTTTCGATTCTTTATTCTTAGTGAGTTGGAGGATTATAGCTATTATTTAAAAATTGTATTTTTAGTATTTTCTAGTTTTTTATTTGTTGGTGCACACTATTTAAATAGATGGGCAGCGTCAATGTTTACTTATAAAAATTATATATCTCAGTTTATTTTGAGTATGCTTTCTGGAAATATTTTTTTGGTAACAAATTCACTATTCTATTCTTTGATACTACATATAGCATACAATTTTCCGGAAATATGGCTGATTTTGAAAAGATTAAAATATCAGCAATTACATTATGAAAATGATGGAGCATTCTTTGATGATTATTAGTAAAATAAGGAGCTATAGAAATGTTAAATATAATTAAATCTGTATATAAGAAGAATCGTGTTTCAATGTTACGGGCATATCCTATCTCATTTATTCTTCAACGTGTTTTAAGTTCGATTTTGGCTTTATTAACACCAGTACTACTATATTATTTTGTTTTCAATGGGAAAACAGAAAATGAATTTACTGATGGAGCTTCGGGAATGAATTATTTACTATTTGTTTCATTAGGGTACGGAGCTTATGCAGTTTCTATTGCAACATTAATGAATGTTGGTCGAAGCCTTATTTCAGAAATTCGCGAAGGGACTATTGATTCGTTTCTCATATCTCCGGCCTCAAGGTTAGGATACTTTTTAGGAACTTTTGTAGAACAGCTCGGACGATCATTTATAGAGTTTTTTTTAGTAATTGTTTTTTCGGTATTTTTAGGAGTTAAATATAATTTTGAAAATGTTATCGGTATGTTTTTACCAGTGTTTTTTATTGCAATGGTAAGTTTTTCAATGGCCCTGATTCTTTCCAATATTATGGTGTATACAAGGGATACATTTATAAGTCAAAATACACTTTTTATTATATTAAGTTTTTTATCAGGAGTATCATTTCCAGTTACTTATCTTCCAAAGCAACTACAATTTTTTAGTAACTTAATACCGTTAACTCATGCGCTTAATGTTTTACGAGATGTATTAACTGGAAATATGGGTAAATCTACAGTATTTTCAAGTATTTTAGCAATTATAGAAGGACTGGCTATTTTTTACCTAGGATATATATGGTTTGAAAAATTAGAAAAAAAACTAATTGAGGAGGTTTTTTCATAAATGTTAGAAATGAGACAAGTGTATAAAAGCTATTATGAAAATAGTGAAAAAAACTTTTTCAAAAGACTTTTTAGAAATGATAAGCAAAAAAAGGATGTTATCAAGGGAATTGATATACAAATTCCTAAGGGAAAAATAGTTGGATTACTTGGTATAAATGGTGCTGGGAAAACAACTACTATTAGAATGCTATCAACATTACTAACTCCTAGTGATGGAGAAATACTAATGGATGGTATTAATATTAATAACGATGAAAAACTCACAAAGAAAAGAATTAATGTTATCTCTGGAGGAGAGCGAAATTTATATTGGAGATTGACAGGAAGAGAGAATTTAGACTACTTTGGAAGTCTTTATGGGATTGATAAAAAAGAACTGAGTAATCGAATCGACGAGTGTTTAAGACTTGTTAAATTAGAGGACTCGTCAGATATTCCTGTTGAAAAGTATTCCAAAGGAATGAAGCAAAGGCTCCAGATTGCTAAAGGTTTGATAAATAATCCAGATTATATTCTATTAGATGAACCTACTTTAGGACTAGATATTATAATTGCAAAAGAATTACGGCATTATATTTTAAAACTCGCTAAAGAATTAAATAAAGGGATTCTTTTAACAACACATTATTTAAAAGAGATAGAGGAATTATGTGATTATATTTACTTATTAGATAATGGAAAAATTTTAAGAGAGGGTTCTCCATACGAAATAGTTAAAAGTGTCAGTCCAGAAAAACTTGTAAAAGTTGAATTTGGCAAAAAGGACAAAAAAGATGTGGAGAACGTAGTTAATAAATTAGAAATTCCTGTTAAATGTGTTTGGAATAATGATGAATCATTTACTCTAAAATCAAGGAAAAATATTATCCAAGAATTTATCTCTGCATGCAGTAATTATAATAGTATTTCTATTGAATCCATAAGTATAGTTGAACCATCACTAGAAGATTCATTAATGGAGATTTGGCATGATAAATATTAAAGAAAAATTTATAATGTTGAAAGCAGAAATTATAAAGCAACGAAAAAACTATCAAAATTCGCTAAGTAATATTATGTCTTTAATAGTCTGGCCAATTATAATTTTTTTTCAGACTTTTTACACTTATAATTCCTTTGATTTATCTTTCCTTAGAAAATTTGGAATAGAAAATCAAACAGACTTGTTGACATTTCTTATAACGGGTACATTGGTATATAACTGTTTTTGGTCAATGGTTCAAAGTGCTTTTTTATTAACGTTTGAACGGCAGAATGGAACTTTAGAAGCAGTTTTTATAACTCCTACCTCTTTAACTAATTTTTTGCTTGGACGAGCTTTAGGAGGGATTTTAACGAATATTGGAATGTTTCTATCTTTTATTACTATTTTATTTGTTATAGTTGGATCAATTTCAGTTGAGTTAATCTTTTCTTGTTTACTATCATTAATAGTGATTATTATTTCATCAACTATTTGGGGTGCTTTTATAAATTCACTATTTTTAACTTCTAGAGATTCAAATTACTTGTTTACAATTTGTGATGAGCCCATGCGAATTTTATCTGGAACGAGTATTCCAGTAAGTGCGTTTCCAGTAATCTGGAGAACTGTATCATTTGTTTTTCCATCAACTTACTGCTTATATATGGTTAGAGGAATATTTTTTAAAGAACATGTATCGTTGGATATTTGGATAGGGTTCATAATAATTTTATTATGCTTAGTGATTATTACTACTATTATTTCTAATGAAGCTTATAGGAGAAATAAAGTAACTGGAAAATTATTTATTTACTAGTTAAAGAATAGAGAGGATTAGTTATATGTATTCAAGAAATTTGAAAGTTTATTTAGCAAAGATTGATGGAAAATTTATTATTACTGATACTATTAATGTTTATGAAGTTAATGAAGTTGGGGCTAGAATTTTTGATTTATGTAATGGTAAGAATACATTGGAAGATATTGCATTTATTTTAGCTAAAAAATATGAGGTAAATAAGGAGATGGTGTTAGAGGATGTAAAAAACTATGTTTCAGTTCTTCTAAATAAAAACTTTATTTTCAAAGATTAGGAGAGCAAAAATGATTGAAAAAGAGTATAAATATTTAATCACCGAAGATGAATTTTTATCATTAAAACAAAAAATAAATCCGAGGAAGTTCGTTGTTCAAGAAAATTATTATTTTGATACAGAAAATTTGGAATATTTTAAACACAATATGACTGTTCGAATTAGGAAGAAAGAAGACTTACAATTACAGATAAAAAATAAAGAAAAAGTTGGATCCTATATTGAAAGTTTGGAACAGCATTTTGATTTACCTTTGAAAGAGATTCCTAATAAGATAAATTTACACACATTAGGAGCTCAGGTGAAATATTTAGATTTACCCCCAATTATTGGATTAGTAGGAAAATTAAAAACTGAGAGGTATATAGCACATTATAAGGATATAAAAATTTGTTTAGATAAAAATTTTTATTATGATAATGTAGATTTTGAGCTTGAATTGGAGTTTCAAGATAGAAAGACTGTAGCGGATTTTTTAAAGTTATTTAACTTTAATCACCCTACTAATAAAGTTGGGAAATACGAGCGCTTTTTATCAAAGTATAAGGAGGAAGAATAGTTATGATTGTAAAAGAAAAAGTTATTAACAAAGTCTTATCGGATAAAAACTTAAGTTTAAAAGTAATTGTTGATAAACTATCTCAGATGACTGAAAATTCTGGAATTTTATTGTATACATCATTTTTAGAAGGACTTGGTAATAAAAATTCTGACATTGATATATACGTTTTTTTAGAGGATAATCAAAATTTTAATAATCAAGGAATGAGAAGATATGGGGACTGCTTGGGTGTTGAGGTGGTCAGAGTAGGGGATATTGAACTTGATATTGAATATTGGTCCATTAACGTAATTGAAGATTTAATAGAACGACTCACAATTACAAATGGTCTAGCATGTAGCTATGAGGAATTAAAATTACTTTTGAGAATTTATCATGGATTTTTTACTAATCAAAATAAAGTAAGTGAAAGGTTACTTTATTTAATTAAAACATCCCATTTTCTTGAATTGATTACAAATAGAATTTCTCTAGAAGCGAGATCATATTGTGATGATAGCTTAAAGATGTTTGAAGTTGGTGAGTACATTTTAGCACTTGATTGTGCAAGACGAGCATTGTGGGAATGCGCTTCGTTATTAAATGCAAAAAATGGGAAGCCTAATCTAAAAAGTAAATGGATTTCAAAGATTTATATTAATAATGGAGGATATGGTAATCAAGAGTTACTCGAAAGGTATATGAATCTTCAAATTTATTCTACTGTGAATAAGCAGAATTTGAAGTCAGTTCTCCAAAACATGCTCTCATTAATTCAAGATATGCTTAATTCAACAGTTTTTTAATAAGGAGAATTTATGAAAAAAATACAAATATTAACTGTATCTGAGAAATATAAAGAAAATTTAAATTATTCTAGCTTAATGGTAAAAAATCATTCGATGGGAAAATATTTAAAACAATATCTTGAATTAAAAGTTCATCATTTATTTAAAAATATAGCAGAGAGTAATGAAATAATAGTTATTCCAGATTTCAGTAGAGATGCTGTGATTTCTAGTGTCGAAAAAAATGATAAACTATTTAACTATATGCGACCTACAGTAACTATGGAAGATGGGAAGTACATTGTTCACTGTTATCCAGGAATTGATTATGTATTTCACTATTTTTGTATTCTGAAATCATACTTTGAGATAATAAATAAAAACGTTAATATAAACTACCGACTTCCTAAAAGTGAAGAATGTTTTAAAACATTAGAAGAATCAAATCTTAAAGAATTACCAAAAGTTAAAACGGTTATTTTAGGTTATGTAGATCCAATTGGAAATTTGAATTATGATTGGGAAGGAGAGGGGGTATTTAAATGGAAAAAATTTGATACAAGGAGTGGTAAATCTACCTTACTATTAGGATGTGAACATACCTATTGGGGTGATATTTCAGGATACTTAGTTTCAGAATTAGCTAGTATGGGTGTAGATACTGTTATCTATGTTGGGAAATTAGGTGGTTTGAAGGGTGTTTTTATTCCTAATGAAAGTATTGCAACAGGAAATATAAGCATTATCCCAAATATTGGTACAATTAAATGGGATAATATTTTTTCTAGTGATGATAGTCCATATATATTTGAAGGAGTTCATGTAACGCTACCATCTGTTTTGCAGGAAACGGAAAATTGGTTAGAATTTATTAATAGAGAGGGGAACTACGACTTTGTAGATCCTGAAATAGGTCATATGGCGAGAGCTGCAAATAAACTAAACATTCAATTTTCTTTTTTACATATTATTTCAGATAATTTGGAATTAAGACATGAGGAAAATTTGTCAAATGAGCGAAGGGAAGATATCCGGGTAAAGAGAAAAAATTTACTGGAAGAAATTCAATCAATTCTATATCAAAAATTATAGAGTGCCTGAGGAACTATAAAAAGGTAATGAGGAGTTCAAGGATGATAATTCAAACTATAAATCATATTCTAGATACTGAGGGATTGGGGAGATTACTATATGAGCTGAAAAGTCTAGGCATTGATGGTGTGCGCATTAATCTTTCAAAATTACCACAAGATGAAATAAGTAAAAAAATAAAAAAACTTTATCCTATTTTGAATAATTCTAATTTAGAAATTTATTTAGATTTTCCTTATCCAAAAGGTAAAGCAAGAATAAGAAAAACAACTTTTTGTGATGATACAGGATTTAAATTTGAAATTCAGAAAGGAGAAATCTATACTATTACAGTTTCAAAAGGAATATATAACACAGAGCCCAATTGTATCTTACTTGATGAAAACACAATTTTTAGTTCCGAAGAAGGAGAATTGACATATTATTCAGATGGAGAAGGTGGATTTTTAGTTCGTGAAAAGAATAATAATTACCTTAAAGTAGAAGCGATTAATTCATTTGAAGGATACATTGGAAAGTCAATACAATGTGGATACATTGAAATCGGAAAAGATTTTGAAAATATTATTCGACAAATTAACTATCCTAATATGAAATATATTTTTTCCTTTATAGAAAATTCAAGTGAAGTTAGAGACATGGCACAGAAAATTAGTGGAAGCATTATTCCTAAAATAGAAACAAAATTAGCAATAGAAGATATTCGGAATATTGTGAGGGAAAGTGATGAAATTTTAATTGCGCGAGGAGATTTAGTACTTGACGTTACAATATCAGACTATTTGAGTTCAATAAAAAAAATAGTAAATGAGTGTATGGGTAAGAAAGAAATCATTTTCTGCACGGATATTTTAGCATGCAGTGGTAATAGATTGGTGCCATATCGTTCAGAAATATTTGATTTATTTTTAATAAAATCTTTAGGGTGTGATAAAATCGTTCTTCCTTGTTCCAAAGAGATAAATTTACTTACAAAAGGTGAGGAAAGCCCTGATAGAATTATGGAAAAAATTAAGAGAGAGCTGACTACAAAGGTTAAAGTTATTAATCAAATTGTTTTTTAATAGGAGGTAACTACGTGGAGGGGAAATTAATCACATTTGAAGGAATTGATGGAGTCGGTAAGACAACTATTTCAAAAAAGGTAGCCGATAAATTAAAAAAACAAGGAATGAGTGTGATATATATTAATAAAAAGGATATTAATATATATGAATCGGATTATGTTAGAAGTCATATGAAGACTATAAAAACTGTATTGTGGGATTACAATCCTGAGGAGAGGCTATTTGATTTAGGTGATAATCATTGGTTATATCTTAATCTTACATGGTTTTCAACTTTGTACGATTATGCTATAAAAAAAGAATTGAGTAAAGGGAATCTTGTAATTACTGACGGTTGGTATTATAAGCTTTATTCACGCTTTGTTATTAAAGAGAAGTATAATCAAAATGTTTTGAATGATATATTCTTCAATGTTCCTGAACCAGATTTAGTATATTATCTGAATGCAGATTTTTCGACAATTCTATCCCGAAGAACAGAATTTTTACCAACTGAATTCGGTGAGATGGACGCTAACAAAAAATTATTAACTGATAAAGCAGATAAATTTATTGATTATCAAACAAGAGTAAAACGTATTTTAGATAGTTTATCTGATCAAAAAGGATGGGATGTTTTCTTGAATGAACAACTTGAAGATTGTGTTAATAGTGTAACAGCAAATATATTGACTAAATTTTGAACTAAAGACAATACAATAAAGACAGAGAGCCTCTCTGTCTTTATTGTATTAAGAAAAATAAATTAATCTATTCAATTAATTCTATAGAAATATTAGGCCAAAATTTAATCCAATTTTTCTTTTTTATTCTTTCGTTATAAACTATTTGTCGCTTTTTGTCAGAAGAGTAATGTGGTGTCGGTGAGATTTTAAAGTTGATTAAATCTTCTATTCCATAAGGAGTGAATAACTCTAAATCCTGATTATTATTTAGTCTAGCAGCTATTGCCGTACATTTTTCTGGAAATTTTGAAACAGCATCTGTAGAACTAGTATATTTTTCAGTATTAGGACTATGTATATTCATATAATACTGATTCTTTATTTCCCAGTTATATTTAGGATATCTTTTTTTTATTTTATTTTCTATTGCAACAGTTTGTTTATATGATATATTTTTATCAAAGAAAATGACATCTATATCTGAAAAATTGATATTCGAAGATGTATCTCCAGTACTTAGGTAATCCCAAATATAATTGCGTATAGTTCCTGCACAAAGCCAACAGTCATTAAGCTGAAAAGAATAAATAATCTCTAGTAGTGCCATTAGTTCTGAGTTCTTTTTAATTATTTTTTCCACATTATACATTTTAAAGCCTCATTGATATTATACGAATTTATGGTAGAAAATTCAAATTGAGGCATAATACATTTTAACAATTAAGATTTTTTGGAATAATAGTAAGCGCCCAATAATATGGTGTATTGAAAAAATTCGGAACTTTGTCAACTGTAGTGGGTGATGAAAAGCTGTAGTCCGGAGAGAACCCAGTTGGTTCTCTCTTTTTAATATTCAAAATTAGAGAAATTCGTTTCTTGAAGTTGGGGAAATTTCTATCACCAAGGTCCTGACGCTTGATATTTTTGATGAGCTTGTTAGTTCCTCTAATCTAGCGTTGGAGTGGCTCAGTTCCAGTGCGTTCGTTATATAAGGCTTGCAGGTTTCAAAAGTCTAAAAAATAGTTTAAAATAGGAGGCTGGCAAGAGGTTTGCAGTCGTGAATCAACTTAAAAAAGTGTTAGATACTCTTCTTCTGGAAATGGTACAGTAAAAGTTGATAGAGGTCAATAAAAGATCTGCGATGGCTGAAGCTAAGTTGTCTACCAGAGAATTCACTTTCTCATAACATAATTGTTTTAAAAAACTATGACAGTAATACTCTATATGATGTAATTTATGGTGGAGGAGATTAAGGGGAGTTAAGGGATTAATCAAGTTTATGATATAGTGTTCTGCTTAGTATTTATATGTATTAGAGTAGAGAACAAATGTCAATTTTTTATCAGAATAAATTTTATAGGTTTAAAGACCGAGAGCAATTCTTGGTCTTTTTTATTATGTGACTTTTAGTCCGTCTCGCGCCCTTTGGTGCGAGACAAATAAACCACCCGCTATGCGGGTGCGCAATCTGCGGTTATACCAAAAAAACTCCAAACGCGCTACAATAGAGGTGTTCAAGCCTATTGTAAAGCGAAAGGAGAAAAGTATGGCTCAAAAAGCGCATAATTTATCACACACAAAGTGGATGTGTAAATACCACATTGTGTTCACCCCTAAGTATAGACGAAAAGTAATCTATAATCAATATCGTAGCAGTTTAGGTGAGATATTTCACCGATTATGTCGCTACAAAGGTGTTGAGATTATTGAAGGGCATTTGATGCCTGATCATGTTCATATGTTGGTTAGTATTCCGCCTAGAATCAGCGTTTCAAGTTTCATGGGGTATTTAAAAGGTAAGAGTGCTCTTATGATGTTTGACAAACACGCCAACCTCAAATATAAATTTGGGAATCGCCATTTCTGGGCAGAAGGCTACTATGTCAGTACAGTTGGACTTAACGAAGCCACGATAAAGAAATAGATACAGGATCAAGAAAACCATGACATCGCACTTGATAAATTGAGTGTGAAAGAATACGAAGATCCCTTTAGGGATAATGGCAAGTAATGCGAATGCCTCTTTAAGAGGCTGGTGACGAGTCAAGAGCAGTGAGGCTTGAACAACGTGAAAGCCAGCGTCTTTAGGCGCTGGCTGGTTATCTGGGCTTATAGCCCTGCTTCAAACCACCCGTTTGACGGGTGGTTTTTGTCTGCTTTTTTGAAAATAACACTTGCAGAAAACAGATTTAATGAATTGGAAATTTTTACGTTATTAATTTTATTAAACATTTATGAGAAAATCGAATAAACTTGCGTTAAAGTCGTCACAGCGCTGTTAACAGCACTTCCACATTAATAGAGAAGTAACTTGGCTTTGTTTTGTAAACGCAAACATTTATAATGAAACATATCAAAGAAAGGGGAATGATGTGTGAATTACAGACAGATAAGTATTTTACGAGATTTACTCTTAGTCGATGATTTTATCGCCGGCAAAACATTGGCTGATAAATACTCCGTCTCGACAAAGACCATCTATTCAGACCTGTCTTTCTTAAATCAAGAGATCGAAGAACTGTCTGATAAAATCGAAAAAATTCCTCGGCGCGGCATACGTTTAGCCGTTAATGCCAATGAAAAAAAGCGGTTGGCAGACTTGTTGAATCATTTTCAGGCTGAGGAAATTAAAGATATTTCCAGAGAGTATCTGCTGCTGAAATCTCTTTTCTTTGATCAAAAGGAGATTGACATTATTGATTGGTCTGTTCAGTATTTTGTCAGTGAAACATCCGTCAGAAGGGATATTGATAAATTAGAAAATAAATTTACAGATTACAAGATTCACATGGAGCGCCATAACGGCAAATACAGCATTGTCGGTCAGGAGCAGGAGATAAGAAAGTTTCTCAGAAATTACTTAATAACAGAATTTCATCTGGGACTGCATACGGTGACACATAACAGCCAGTTTGCCTACTTTTTTTCAAAAGAAGAAACAGAACGTGTTATTTCCATTCTAAATCACTATGCCTCGACCTATCATTTTATTCTGAGTGAGCAGTACAGCATTTATTTGATTGTTGATTTGCTGGTCGCAAAGATGCGCTATTTAAATGGCAGCACGATTGTCTCAAATGATATGGTTCATTTTATTGAAGATCTTTCTTACTACGAAGTTTATACTTTTGCAGGGGATTTGTTCAGAGAATTTGTCGGGCTCAAAGATGAGCCCATACCGCTCTTGGAGATTATCAATTTATCTTATACCTTGCTGTCCGTTGGTTATGAAACCAATGATTTGATTGTCGGCGATCAGATTAATAATATTATCAATAATCTGATTGAACGTGTCAGCCAACTGCTCAGTATTGATTTGAGCGGCGATCGGCATTTGTTTAAGATGCTGATCAGTCACGTACAGCCAATGATCTTTCGTCTGAAAAATAAAATCATGGTCAACAGTGATATCACAGAAGAAATCAAAAAGAAGTACAGTGTTCTCTACAATATTGTTTGGTTGTCCTGCCGGGAATTGTCAGACGCTTTCTCGATTGATATGACGGACGGAGAAATGGCTTTTTTGACGGTACATTTTGAAATAGCTATTGAAAAGCTGGCTAAACCGCTGATGATCTATGTTGTCTGTCCTCAGGGCTTAGCAACAACGGAGCTGATTATGACATCTTTGTCGCATGTTATTTCTAATTTTGACCATCTGGTGAAAATTGATGCCAGCGAATTAACGCCGGATAAGATAGAGCAGGCAGATATGATTATCAGTTCCATTTCACTGTCAGATATAGGTGTGGATGAGTCCAAAGTCATTTTTATCAGTCCGGTTTTGACTGATGCTGATCTGGAAAATCTGCAAAATCAGTACTTACAGCTCCAGCAGGGAAACAGGCGCGTTTTGTCTGTCATTGAAAATAAGGAAGCTTATACAAAATCGCTGGTGCACAAGCTGATTGGAAAGAGTGTCTTTTTAAAAGTTGACCAAAAAACCGTCAATGGCTGCATCGACTTTCTGGTTGAACACTCAAGCGTTCAGAATCGTCAAAATCCATTGTACCGTAAGTCGATATTGATCCGTGAGGACTTAGGGAGCACCAGTGTTTATACCGGAATAGCACTTCCGCATGCTTTGTCGGTTGCTGTGAGTGAATCACAATTGGTGATTATGACGTTGAAAAAGCCCATTCGCTGGGGAAGTAACATGGTTAAAGTGATTATGTTAATTTCAATGTCCCAAGAAGATGAATTTTTTTACAAGGATGCCTTGATAAGCATTTATTCTAAAATTGACAGTTCGGAATACATTGATAAATTGTGGTGTTCGCCGACTGTCAGTGACTTTATAGAGTTATTGTAAAAAAACAGCTAATAATAACGGAGGAGGTTAGCATAATGGCTGAAAAAATGAAACTTGAAGATTATATAAGACCAGAACTTATTTTTGTTAATGAAAATTTTAAGTCAAGCAGTGATATGTTTGAAACGATCTATAAAAAAGCTTTTGATTTAGGTTATGTTCATGACACTTTTCTTGACAAAATCATAGAACGGGAAAAGAATTTTCCAACAGGACTGCAGCTTGAAAAAATGGGTGTTGCCATTCCTCATACAGATGCTGAGTGCATCAAACAAGAGTTTGTCGCTATTGTTACCACCCAGCCGATTTCTTTTGTCAGTATGGAAGATTTTAATCAATCGGTAGCAGCTGAGATTGCCTTCGTTTTAGGCTTGAAAGAGCCCCATGCCCAGCTTGAGATGCTTCAGTCATTGATGGGCTTATTGCAGAATGCTGAATTATTGGCGCAAATAAGAAATGCGCAGTCTGCAGATGACATTATAACTATTGTAAAAACAAATAACATTTAAAGGAGACGTCAGTATGTCAAAAGTTAAAGTATTGGTAGCCTGCGGAGCAGGCATAGCAACTTCTACCGTTGTTATGAAAAAGATTGAAGATTTGTTTGCACGCAATCATATTGATGCACAAATTACACAGATTAAAATCGCCGAAGCCGCATCTAAGCAAGATGCAAACGATTTATTGATTACGACAACCATGCTGCCGACAGAATATAGAATCCCTGCAATCAAAGCCATGGCTTTCTTAACAGGAATCGGACAGGACAAGGTTGAGGCTCAGATTTTAGAAGAAGTAGCTAAAATACAGGCTAATAATTAATTTGTAATACCTAATTATCATTTAAAAGGAGACGGTTATGGATACATTAACAACTGTTGTTCAAGGGATTTTGAATATGGGATCGAGCGTAGTGCTCCCTATAATCATCTTTATTTTGGCAGTTATCTTTAGAGTTCCCATGCGCAATGCCATTACTTCAGGCTTGACTGTAGGGATTGGTATGTTAGGGATTAGTCTGGTATTAGGACTCTTATCCGACAATGTTGGTCCTGCAGCGCAGGCCATGGTTGAAAGGTTTGGTTTGGAGCTTACCGTTGTGGATGCCGGCTGGCCGGCAGTTTCGGCGGCAACATGGGCTCAGCCGATTGCAGCGGTGATGATACCGGTTATCTTGATTGTTAACTTAATCATGCTGGCCTTCAATTGGACAAAGACACTCAATATTGATATTTGGAATTATTGGCACATGAGTGCTGCTGCAGCAACTGGCTACATTGTCACTAAAAGCTTCTTCTGGGGCATTGTCTGCGGGATTGGCTACACGATTATTGTTCAAATCATTGCTGATAAAACAGCTCCTTATGTTCAAGAATACTATGGACTTGAAGGGGTTTCGATATCAACAGGTTCTGCTCAAGGCTATGCGATTCTGGGTATTCCAATTGCTTGGGCTGTCAGCAAAATTCCCGGTATCGGCAAACTTGATGTTGAGCCTGAAATCATTCAAAAACGCTTCGGTATCTTTGGTGAACCAATGATCATGGGGATTATTATCGGTGGAGCGCTTGCTATCTTAGGTGGTTATAACATTACGAAGATTCTTCAAACAGCTATGGCTATGGGTGCCGTTATGTTTATCCTGCCGCGGATGGTTAAGATCCTCATGGAAGGACTTATCCCAATTCAAGAAGCTGCTCAGTCAATGCTGCAAAAACGTTACGCTGACCGTGAAATCTTCTTGGGAATGGACGCAGCTCTTGCAACAGGTTCTCCAGCAGCACTGTCAACAGGTCTGCTGATGGTTCCAATTACCCTGCTTATTGCTGTTTTGCTGCCGGGCAACCGCGTACTGCCTTTTGCCGACCTAGCAACGATTCCTTTCTTCGCTGCCTTGGTTGTACCAACTCGAAAAGGAAATATCCTGCACTCTGTTATTGCTTTGACGGTTGTTATTACCTTTGCTCTGTGGATGGCAACTGACTTTGCCCCTGTAATGACTAAGATGGCAGAAGGGGTTGTCAAATTCCCTAAAGGAGCATCACAAATTTCTAATTTTGACACAGGCGGAAATCTCCTTAACTGGATTTTCTTAAAACTCTCAGAATTAGTTAAATCAGTATTCTAATGTAGATCATTATTAGTATGGAGGTCATTTAAATGAATATTCCTAAGAAAATGCAAGCTGTAGTAAAATCAGCCCCCGGTTTTGATAACATGTCTCTGGAAGAAATCGATGTTCCAGAGGTCAAAGGGGACCGTGTATTGATGAAAGTAGCCTACACAGGGATTTGCGGAACAGATATTCATACCTATAAAGGTGAATATAAAAATGCCGTAACTCCCTTGGTGCTGGGACATGAATTTTCCGGACAGGTTGTGGCTGTCGGCGAAGATGTTACCAAGGTAAAAGTGGGTGACCGCGTTACCAGTGAAACAACCTTTGATACCTGCGGCGAGTGTGTTTACTGCAAAGAAAAACAATACAACCTATGTGAAAAACGCTCCGGAATCGGGACCAAAGCTTTTGGCAGCATGGCTAATTATGTTTTGACCAGAGAAGAAAGCGTGCATATTCTTCCCGATAACGTCAGCTATAAATTGGCTGCTATGTCAGAACCGTTGGCTTCCTGCGTACATGCTATGTACCAATTGACGCCGCTTGATTTTCATGATACCGTTTTGATTATCGGTCCTGGACCTATGGGCTTACTGTCCTTGCAGATTGCCAAGGAAATCGGAGCCTTTACCATTGTCTCAGGTGTGACTAAGGATGCAGACCGGCTGAAAATTGCTAAAGAGTTAGGCGCAGATATTGTTGTCAACACACAAGAAGAAGACCTGGCTCAAATTGTAGCAGATGTGACCAACGGCGTGGGAGTGGATAAAGTCTATGACTGCTCAGGTGCTATTCCTGCTGTCAATGCGGCTCTCCCTCTGATTCGTAAAGGCGGTGTGCTGCAGCAAGTAGGACTTTTCGCGAAAGATCTGAATGAACTGGATGAAAGAACGATCATTCAGCATGAAATCACTTATCAAGGCTCACGTTCACAAAATCCATACGACTGGCCGATTGCTATTCATTTGGAAAGCAAGGGCGCTATCAATGAAGATAAAATGGTGACTGCTGTTTTTGACTTGGAACATTGGCGTGATGCCTTTGAAGCAATGATGGCCGGTAAAGAGCTGAAAGTTCTCATTGCTTCTAATCCCGGAGAATTAGACTAAGGTACAAAAAGGGTCTGGAAATAGAGTTACAGTTGGCTGATCTCATCTTTGAGCTATCCTTAGATTGTGAAGATGAGACACCTTCTTCCTCTTAAATGACTGACTCCCAGACTCTTTTTCTGCAAATGTATATGTTCATAAAATCACAAGGAGAGAATAAGAAATATGAATTTTGAATCAGATGACTATTTGAAAAAAGTAGATGCGTGGTGGCGTGCAGCCAATTACCTATCAGCAGCTCAGATGTATTTGAAGGATAATTCTCTTTTAAAAAGAGAACTTGTTCAAAATGACCTCAAAGTCCATCCTATCGGACACTGGGGTACTGTTCCGGGGCAAAACTTTATTTATGCTCATTTAAATCGGGCGATTAATAAGTATGATTTAGACATGTTTTATATTGAAGGGCCTGGACACGGCGGACAGGTGATGGTGTCTAATTCCTATTTGGACGGCAGTTACACTGAATTAAACCCTGAGATTACTCAAACAGAGGAAGGCTTTACCAAGCTCTGTAAAATCTTCTCTTTCCCAGGCGGCATTGCTTCGCACGCGGCTCCTGAAACACCGGGCTCTATCCATGAAGGCGGTGAATTGGGTTACGCCATGTCACATGCGACCGGTGCGGTACTGGATAATCCGGATGTCATCGCTGCGACGGTTATCGGAGATGGCGAAGCCGAAACAGGTCCTTTAATGGCTGGCTGGCTGTCCAACACCTTTATCAATCCTGTTAATGACGGTGCTGTTCTGCCAATTCTCTACCTCAACGGCGGAAAAATCCACAACCCGACCATTCTTTCCCGCCGTACAGATGAAGAACTGCAGCAATTCTTCCAAGGCTTGGGCTGGGATCCGATTTTTGTTGAAGTTAAGGAACCTACTCTAGAATCTCATCAGGTTATGGCAGCAAAACTTGATGAAGCTATTGAAAAGATTAAAGCTATTCAAACTCAAGCCCGCAAAAATCCGGCGGAAGAGGCAGCTATGCCGGCATGGCCAGTGCTTGTTGCTCGCATTCCTAAGGGCTGGACAGGTCCTAAAGAATGGGAAGGAACACCTATCGAAGGGGGCTTCCGTGCGCACCAAGTTCCTATTCCGGTTGATGCCCACCACATGGAACATGTTGATGCTCTTTTGAAATGGCTGAAATCTTATCGGCCTGAAGAGCTGTTTGATGAAGCAGGACAGTTGATTCCTGAGATTGCCGCTATTTCACCAAAAGGTGATCGGCGGATGTCAACCAACCCAATCACCAATGCAGGTATCCTTAAGCCAATGAATACGGCTGACTGGAAAAAATTCGCCATTGATACCGCAAAACCAGGTGCTGTGGTTGCGCAGGACATGATCGAATTTGGGAAATATGCCGCTGATTTGGTTGAAGCAAATCCTGATAATTTCCGTATTTTCGGTCCGGACGAATCAAAATCCAACCGCCTCAATGAAGTCTTCAAAAAGACCAACCGGCAATGGCTGGCTCGCCGGGATGAAAACTATGATGAATGGCTCAGCCCAGCTGGGCGCGTGATTGATTCACAGCTGTCAGAACATCAGGCAGAAGGTTTCTTGGAAGGCTACGTTTTAACAGGACGCCATGGTTTCTTTGCCTCCTACGAATCCTTCCTGCGCGTGGTCGATACGATGATTACTCAGCATTTCAAATGGCTGCGTAAATCCAAAACACATACGACCTGGCGTAAAAATTATCCATCGTTAAATTTAATTTCAACGTCAACGGTCTTCCAGCAGGATCATAATGGCTATACCCACCAAGATCCGGGTATTCTGACTCATTTATCAGAAAAAACGCCGGAATTTATCCGTGAATATCTGCCGGCAGATACCAACTCCTTGCTGGCTGTCATGGATAAGGCACTGAAATCAGAAGATAAAATTAACTTAATCGTAACTTCTAAGCACCCTCGTCCGCAGTTCTATTCTGCCCAAGAGGCTGAGGAGCTGGTTGAAAAAGGCTACAAGGTGATTGACTGGGCTTCTACCGATAAGGATCAGGAACCGGATGTGGTCTTTGCGGCTGCAGGAACAGAACCAAACTTAGAAGCTTTGGCAGCTATCAGCATTTTGCATAAAGAATTTCCGGATCTGAAAATTCGTTTTGTCAATATTGTTGATATCTTGAAGCTGCGCCACCCTAGCGTAGATGCAAGAGGCTTGAGCGATGAGGAATTTGATGCTGTCTTTACAGCAGATAAGCCTGTTATCTTTGCCTTCCATGCCTATGAAGGAATGATCAGAGACATCTTCTTCACTCGCCGCAACCATAATCTTCATGTCCATGGTTATCGTGAAAATGGGGATATCACCACGCCGTTTGATATGCGGGTCTTATCTGAGTTAGATCGATTCCACTTAGCTCAGGATGCTGCTGTAGCTTGCTTGGAAGATGAGGCAGCTGCCTTCGCTCAAGCGATGGATGAGAAAGTTTCCTATCACAGACAGTATATCCGGGAACATGGTGATGACATTCCGGAAGTGAATCAGTGGCAGTGGGAAAAGTTGGACTGATTGCTGCCGTGTGCTAAAAAGCTGATACGAATTGCTAAACTCCGCATTCTTAAAGGATTGCGGAGTTTTTTCTATATAGCCCATCATATTGGAGCTTGATTGCAGATGTTTGCAGCTGTAATCAGGCTTTTTTATTGCTTAACCATTTGTAGCGCAAAGCAGCATGTGGCTGTGCAGAATTCACAAAAAGGATCTTTACTGACTTCATAAAATCTTTCAGCCCAATTTTGAACACTCGCATGTGTGATTATTGGTCTTGTTGTTAGCGTTTTCAGCAATTATAATAAAGCTATAAAACGTAACAAACTTTTTTAGAAAAGAGGAAAAACAATGAACATTCTTTTAGATGTCCTTAACTGGTTCTCGCAGAATATTTTGCAAAAACCGGCCTTCTTCGTTGGTTTGCTGGTACTTATCGGCTACCTGCTTTTGAAGAAGCCTTTACATGATGTTTTTGCAGGATTTGTCAAAGCGACAGTTGGTTATATGATTCTGGATGTGGCCGCTGCCGGTTTGGTAACCACTTTCCGCCCGATTTTGGCAGCTCTCAATTACAAATTTAATATCGGTGCGGCGGTTATTGACCCTTATTTTGGACTGACAGCAGCAAATGAAAAAATTGCTCAGGAATTTCCTCAATTTATTGGTACGGCAACATCAGCCCTTTTGATTGGCTTTTTCTTTAATATCCTTCTTGTTGCCCTTCGGAAAGTAACCAAGATTCGGACTCTGTTCATCACAGGACACATCATGGTTCAGCAGGCTGCAACGGTTACCTTAATGGTTATCCTCTTGATTCCGGCTTTCCGCAATCAATTTTGGGGAACCTTAGCAGTAGGGATTATCTGCGGTCTTTATTGGGCTGTCAGTTCAAATCTGACAGTTGAGCCAACTCAGCGCCTGACAGGCGGCGGTGGTTTTGCTATCGGGCATCAGCAGCAATTTGCCATCTGGTTCGCCGATAAATTTGCACCAAAACTCGGTAAAAAAGAAGAAAATCTGGATAATTTAAAACTTCCTGCTTTTCTTAACATTTTCCACGATACAGTCGTTGCCTCAGCAACCTTGATGCTGGTTTTCTTCGGTGCCATTCTTGCGGTCTTAGGTCCGGACATTATGGCCAATCCTAAGGTCATCACAACAGGAACTCTGTTTGATCCGACGAAACAGTCTTACTTCATGTATGTTATTCAAACAGCCTTCACCTTCTCTGTTTACCTCTTCATTTTGATGCAGGGTGTACGTATGTTCGTCGGTGAGCTGACTAACGCCTTCCAAGGTATTTCTAATAAATTGCTGCCCGGTTCATTTCCGGCGGTTGACGTGGCAGCATCATACGGCTTTGGTTCACCGAGTGCAGTGCTCTTTGGTTTTGCAACAGGTCTTATCGGACAGCTGATTACCATTGTTCTGCTCATCGTCTTTAAAAATCCGGTTTTGATTATTACAGGATTCGTTCCGGTATTCTTTGATAATGCGGCTATTGCGGTTTATGCGGATAAGCGCGGCGGCTGGAAGGCAGCAGTAGTTCTCTCTTTCATCTCAGGTGTGCTTCAGGTTATTCTGGGTGCAGTAGCGGTTGCTCTTTTGGGCCTTGCTAACTTCGGCGGCTACCATGGCAATATCGACTTTGAAATTCCATGGGTTCCATTTGCTTATCTCTTTAAGTATGCAGGGTCTGTCGGTTATGCTCTTGTGGCTCTCTTCCTGCTTGCTATTCCGCAAATTCAGTTTGCCAAAGCAAAAGACAAAGATGCTTACTATCGCGGAGATGTTCAGGGACAATAATATCTTAATCACAGTTTATACAGACTGATAACATTAATATAATAAGTAAAATTTTACAGGAGGAATTATCATGGTTAAAGTTCTTACAGCATGCGGAAATGGTATGGGTTCATCTATGGTTATCAAGATGAAAGTTGAAAATGCTCTTCGTCAGTTAGGCGTGACGGATATTGAGTCAGCTTCCTGCTCAGTTGGCGAAGCTAAGGGATTAGCTGCAAATTATGACATCGTTGTGGCTTCCAATCATTTGATCCACGAATTGGACGGACGGACAAACGGTCATCTGGTAGGTCTTGACAATTTAATGGATGATAATGAAATTAAAACAAAATTACAAGCCATTTTGTAATGATCTAAGGTAAGAGGGTGTTTTCAAAATTTGGAAACACCTTCCACTTTAAAAAAGATAAAGAATTTTGGTAAGAGAGGTTTTTTGATGAACTTAACAAAATCATTTAAAGAAAATAACTCCATTCGACTGGGGCTGTCAGCGAAAACGTGGGAAGAAGCCGTAAAATTATCTGTTCAGCCTTTGATTGACAGCGGTGCAGTCACAGAAAAATACTATGACAATATTATTGCTTCTACAGAGGAGCACGGTCCTTACTATGTGCTCATGCCGGGAATGGCGATGCCCCATGCAATGGCTGGTGAAGGAGTCAATCGCGACGCCTTTTCACTCATTACTTTGACAGAACCGGTGACATTTTCAGACGGGAAAGAAGTATCGGTGCTGCTGTGCTTGGCGGCTACCAGTCCCGCTATTCATACGTCTGTAGCCATTCCGCAGATTATTGCCCTTTTTGAACTGGAAAATTCAATCCAGCGTCTGCTGGACTGCAAAACACCGGAAGATGTGCTGGCTATGGTTAATGAATCCAAAAGCAGTCCTTATCTTGAAGGCTTGGATTTAGATTCTTAAAGCAGCTTCTTTGTATCTTTAATGAAAGGAAGATAAATATGACCCAACAATTACCAAATTTACAAGTTGCTCTTGACCATTCTGATCTGCAGGGGGCTGTTACAGCAGCTGTTTCGGTGGGACAGGAAGTGGATGTTATTGAAGCAGGGACTGTCTGTCTGCTCCAAGTTGGCAGTGAACTTGTTGAAGTTTTGCGCAGCCTTTTCCCGGATAAAATCATTGTCGCAGATACCAAATGTGCCGATGCCGGCGGAACGGTAGCAAAAAACAATGCTGTTCGCGGTGCTGACTGGATGACTTGTATCTGCTGTGCAACCATTCCAACCATGGAAGCAGCTCGCAAGGCTATCGAAGAAGTCCGCGGTGATCGCGGTGAAATTCAGATCGAACTGTACGGCGACTGGACTTATGAGCAAGCTCAGCAATGGCTGGATGCCGGTATTTCACAAGCCATTTATCACCAATCACGCGACGCCCTTCTTGCCGGTGAAACCTGGGGTGAAAAAGATCTTAATAAGGTGAAAAAACTTATTGATATGGGCTTTCGTGTATCTGTCACAGGCGGACTCAGCGTTGATACCTTAAAACTCTTTGAAGGGGTTGATGTCTTTACCTTTATCGCCGGCCGCGGTATCACCGAAGCTCCAGATCCGGCAGCAGCAGCCCGTGCTTTCAAGGATGAAATTAAACGAATCTGGGGGTAGACTATGACGCGTCCGATTGGTATTTATGAAAAAGCAACACCCAAACATTTTACATGGCTGGAGCGGCTTAATTTTGCTAAGGAGTTAGGTTTTGATTTTGTAGAATTGTCCATCGATGAAAGTGATGAACGCTTAGCACGACTGGAATGGTCGAAAGAAGAACGTTTAGACCTAGTGAAAGCCATTTTTGAAACAGGTGTGCGTGTGCCAACCATCACCTTCAGCGGCCACCGCCGCTTTCCGATGGGGTCCAATGATCCTGAAAAAGAAGCGCGAGCCATGGACATGATGAAGAAGTGCATCATCTTTGCTCAGGACATCGGCATCCGCAATATTCAGCTGGCAGGCTATGACGTCTATTACGAAGAAAAGTCGCCTGAAACGCGGGCACGCTTTATTAAAAATCTGCGTCAGGCCTGCACTTGGGCGGAAGAAGCTCAGGTCATCCTTTCCATTGAAATCATGGACGACCCCTTCATCAATTCGATTGAAAAATATCTAGCCATTGAAAAAGAGATTGACTCTCCTTACCTCTTTGTCTATCCCGATACGGGGAATGTTTCAGCCTGGCACAATGACCTCTGGAGCGAATTTTACAATGGGCACCGCTCAATTGCTGCTCTCCACCTGAAGGACACTTATGCGGTAACAGAAACCTCAAAAGGTCAATTCCGTGATGTAGCGTTTGGTCAAGGCTGTGTTGACTGGGAAGCCATGTTTGATGTATTAAAGAAAACAAACTACAACGGTCCGTTTCTGATTGAAATGTGGTCAGAAAACTGTGAAACCGTTGAAGAAACACGGGCAGCTATCAAGGAAGCGCAGGATTTCCTTTATCCACTGATTGAGAAAGCGGGGTTACGATAAATGTTAGTACCAGAATTAAGAAAACGTGTCTATGATGCCAATATGGAATTACCGGATCATGGCCTTGTAAAATTTACCTGGGGCAATGTCTCGGCCATTGACAGAGAACAAGGCTATATAGCTATCAAACCGTCAGGTGTTGCTTACGACAAACTGTCACCTGAAAACATGGTCGTGACAGACCTTGACGGAAATATCGTCGAAGGCGATCTTAATCCATCATCTGATCTGCCGACCCATGTTGAGCTCTATAAAGCCTGGCCGGAAATCGGCGGCATTGTCCACACTCACTCAACTGAAGGGGTGGCCTGGGCACAGGCCGGCCGTGATATTCCTTGTTACGGAACGACCCATGCAGATACTTTTTACGGTCCGATTCCATGTGCCAGAGCGCTGACCGCTGAGGAAATTAACGGGGAATACGAAAAGGAAACCGGCAAGGTTATCATCGAAGAATTCGCCAAACGCAGCTTAGAGCCTTTAGCTGTTTCAGGTGTGACAGTGCGCAACCACGGCCCATTTTCTTGGGGCAAGGATGAAAAATCAGCCGTCTACAACGCCGTTGTTCTGGAAGAAGCCGCTCGTATGGCTCGCTATACCGAAGCAATCAGCCCTGAAGTCGAAGAAGTGCCGCAGGCATTGAAAGACAAGCACTATCTGCGCAAACACGGGAAAAACGCCTACTATGGGCAAAAGGGCATGGAGCATTAGCAGATATAAACTGCTCCGCTGAGCTGCCCCAAATGTTAGATTAAAACGCTAATACTGGGAGTAGGCACTGCCTTTTTAATGCCAGTCTACCCTTTTGTTCTTTCCAAATCAAAATGATATAATGGTAGAAACATTATAGCAGCGAGGGAAAGACAATGTTTGGTAAGGTGACCATTAATGATATTGCTAAGTTGGTGGGAGTTTCAAAGGCGACAGTATCCTACTACCTTAACGGAAATTATAAAAAAATGTCACCTGCAACAAAGGAAAAAATTAAGCAGGCCATAGAGGTAACAGGCTACCAGCCAAGTAAGGTTGCGCAGAGCTTAGTTACGCGGGACACTAAAACTATCGGAGTCGTGATTGCTGATATTACTAACCCTTTCATTTCCCTTGTCATGAAAGGAATCAATGATACCTGCAAATTACACGGCTACGCTGCGACTTTCACAAATTCAGATAATGATTTAAATTTAGAGTTGGATAATCTGCGAAGATTAGATCAAGAAAAGGTATCCGGTGTTATTTTAGATTCGGTTGATGCCAATAATCCCATAATAAAAACACTGGATAATCAAAAAATGGTAATGGTTGACCGACAGTCAAAAGATCTGACACTGGATACAATAGTCTCAGATAATACCTATTCGACCAGTAAATTTTTGGAGAGAATGCAGGCTGCCGGCTATGAAGATATCTACTTTGTGACTTTTCCTATTAAGGGGATTTCCACACGGGAGGCACGTTACCAAGGATTTATCAATACGGTAAGCAGCGATCCGTCCAAGCTCATTATCTTGGGAGAAGATGAAGCAGAAGCAAAGATTTTTTCGATTATTGAAAAGGCGCAGAAGAGGACAGCTTTCTTCATGATGAATGGCCCAACTCTTTTAGAATTTATGAAAATGCTGAACAAAACAGATTACCGCTATCCTGATGATTTTGGCCTGGGTTCATATGAAGACCTGGACTGGATGGAAGTTTTAAACCCGAACATGTCTTGCATTCGTCAGGATTCTTATGGGATTGGCTGTGTCGCAGCAGAGTGCTTGATCGATAAGATTAAGCATGATGATCAGGTCTATGAACCCCAGTTGATTGAAGTTCGTAATAATATTGTGCTTCGAAAATCTTTTTAACTGTTTAATGCTGGTTTGAAGCAAGAGAGAAGACAGACAATAATTTCTGCCTTTTCTCTTTTTATCAATTTAATTTAGAAAACGCTTGCAAAATATTTTTTGTGTGGTATACTCTTAGTAATAAAAAGTTAAACGTTTAACCATAAACGGTTATTATTTTTTGGCGGTTTAGTTAAACGTTTAACTAAAAGCTTTTCGGAAGGAGCCTAAATGAAAGTCGAAAAAATATTATCGGAGTCTTTGCAATCCAGTTATTCTGTTGCCAGACTTCAGTATCAGGATGAAGATTACCTGCTCGTTGCTTCAGAAGTTGAGGATGCCTGTTTTGCTTATAATCTCACTAGTTCCTTTGAAAAGACGGTTGTCTGGGATGAAGTTGGAGGAACTATGAGTATCATTCAAATTCCGGGCACACTTGATTTTTTAGCAACTCAAAAATTTTACCCCGGCTTTAATGCTAAATCCTGTCAAATCGTCAGAGGGAGTTTTTCGAAAGGGCATTGGACAATATCAAAGGTGGCAGATTTTCCTTATTTACATCGCTTTGATCTTATTGAGCAATCTGATGGCAGTCTTCTATTTATTGGCTGCACTATTGCTAATTCTAAGAGGTTTGTGGAAGATTGGTCTGATAAGGGAAAAATTATTGTTGGGCGATTTGATAAAGTAGGTAGCCGCTTGAGCGATTTACGGACTTTTCCGCTTAGACTTTGTAAAAATCACGGCTACTACAGTGTCAAAGAGGAGGGATACTCCTTGATAACAGGTGCTGAAGGAATTGTGAAATTAACCTACCCAGAGTATTCGGATACGGATGATTGGCGCCTAGATTTACTCTTTGGCGAAGAAACCAGTGATATTGTCCAGATTGATTTGGATGGTGATGGCGACAAAGAAAATGTTATTATCCAAGCTTTTCACGGCGACAAATTGCGAGTGCTGAATGAAGACTTTACAGCAGAGATTTTTCATCACCCTCAAAAGACCCCCTTTGGGCATTCTATCTGGTCAGGTTACTTTGATGGAGAGCCGGTATTTGTATTTGGCTTTCGATCCGGCCGTGCCGACTTAATGCTCTACCGGCAGATTGACGGTAAGATTCAGGCAGAAATGATCGATTCAGGTTCCGCTTCAAGCAATTGTTTAGCTTTTGAAAAAAATGGTAAAAATTATATCTTTTCTGCTAACAACGGCCGCCATGAAGTGGCTTTATACCAGATATCTTTCTAAGGAGTTAACACCGATTCTGCAATAGGAGGATAGGAAATGCTGTATTCAAATATAGAAAGCTTTAATCGAGCAGATTATCTGGTGATTCGTAAAGTTTTAAAGCTGCTTCAGGAAAGGGATTTTCTCCAAGTCAAAGACGGGCGTATTCAAGTAGATGAGGATACCTATCTGCAAGTTCTATCTTATCAAACACAGGATATATCAGATCTTCCCTTTGAAAGACACCATGATAGGTTAGATGTTCATTATATCGCAAAAGGCAGTGAGTATATTTATTTGTCATCCTTAACTGATGCAGCCCCTGTAAGTCCCTATAATAGTGAGCGGGATATTGAATTTTTAGAAGGGCCTGAGCATATCAATAAAGTGAAATTAAAGAAAGGAGATTTTTTAATCATCGGTATGGATGAACCTCATAAAACAAACGGATGGGTGGATGGTACACCCGAATTCGTTAAGAAAGTGGTCGTAAAAGTCAAACGCGGTTCTTGAATCTCTGGACTGTAAAGCGGCCTTAGTCTCTAAAAAAGGGAGCCAAACACGAGCTGTGGACTGTGTCAAAAAGGGCTTCCTCCTAGAGTCTCCTCTTGAATCTGTATTGAATACCCTATCCGCCAGTGCCCTATGCGACAAGAAGTTTGGTTAGTCAATTTTACTAACCACACGGAGTTGGTGGGAGAGGTTGCCAAATCACTATGGTGATTGACCTTTGTTATCAAGTGAGAAGCACTTAGATAACAAGCCTCTACCGTATCTTAATAAAGGAGATGAACCATGATTCAAACATTAATAGGAATTTTATTATTGCTAGTCTTTTTAGGATTAGTCGTTTACGCCGTCAAAGGCGGTAACCTGATGATTGGTATGCTGATTATGGCTATCTTGTGGACCGTCATTCCTTTAGTTGGGAATATATTAGTCAAGGATCCTCAGTTTATCGCTCAGAACAAAGATGTTGTCACAATGTCTTTTAAAGATGTTTTAACCAATGTCTTTCAAGCAGGGCCGGAAGGCTGGGGACCGGTCTTAGTTAATTTCTGTTTTGGTGCTTGGTTTGGCCGTGTGATGCTGCAAACCGGCATTGCTTCATCTATTATCAAAAAGACGGTTGAGCTGGGCGGTGATAAGCCTGCCATAACAGCAACATTACTCTTAATTGTGACAACAGCCATTTTTACCAGTATGTTCGGTGCGGGTGCGGTTGTTGCCATCGGTGTTATTGTACTGCCGATTATGCTGACCTTAGGTGTTCCTAAAACCTTTTCTTTGGTTGCTTTTATGCTTTCTATCGGAGGAGGACTGTATATCAACCCTCTGATTTTCAACCAATATCAAGCTTTCTACCTAGGTCCTAAGGGAGAACAAACTTATTTCTACAATGCAACTTACCTGCATTGGGGCTTCGTCGCTTTAGCCGTTCAGCTGGCAATCGCTATTTTGATTATTGTCATTTTTGCTAATCGAAAGAAACGTATTCATGCTTGGGCTGCTAAAACACCTGCCAAAGAGCAAGAAGGAAAGGTGCCGACTCTGGCGCTGCTAACACCGTTTATTCCGGTTGTACTGGCAATCGGCTTTCAAATTCCGGTTATTCTCGGGTTCTTAATTGCCAGCTTCTATGCTTTAGCTATTTGCGGCTATCTCAAAAATTTCAAAGCGACTGGTGATATCTTTAATAAAACCTTCTATGACGGAGTTATTGATACGGCTCCTTTGGTTGGTTTTATGCTGATTATTCCCATGTTTAATAAAGCCTCAGAGCTGGCCGTTCCCTACTTTAACGCTTTATTAGGAGGAGTTATTCCTCATTCCACCTTTATCATTTGTCTGGCTTTTGCTGTTTTGGCACCTTTAGGTTTGTTCCGAGGTCCGTTTACCTTGGCTGGTGCAGGAGCTGCGACCTTAGGAATCCTGAAAAGTGTTGGTTTTAGTACAAACCTTCTCTTTCCTTTGATGTATACTCCAACGATTACAATGAATATTTCATCTTGTATTACCCAATCCTGGATTATTTGGGGTATCAATTATACCAAAGTAACAACCAAGGATTTTTTGAAAATTAGCATCCCCAGCGGTTGGGTTATCAGTGCTGTCTTAGCCATGGTTACCTACTTCATGTTTGGTTAAGGAGGTAAGATATGTCAGGTAGAAAAGTAAGGATGGGCATTGATGTGGGCGGTACTCATACCAAAGCTGTAGCTATCGATAACGATACTCATGAGATTATTGGAAAGTCATCTGTAAAAACCACTCATGATGACGAATTTGGTGTAGCAACGGGTGTCGTTACATCCTTTGTTAACTGTATGAAAGAAAATAACATTTCTCCAGAAGATGTTGTGTTTGTAGCCCACAGTACTACCCAAGCAACCAACGCTCTGTTGGAAGGAGATGTGGCTAAGGTTGGTATACTGGGAACTGCCGGCGGTTTCTTTGAATCATTTCTGGCTAAGCGTCAAACTCATCTGGACGACATTGATTTAGGAACAGGAAGATATATCAGGATTGTTAATGAGTTTTTATCAGGAAGGGAATTCACTCAGGAAAACGTTAATAAAAAACTGGATAGTTTAGAGGCACAAGGCGCTCAGGTTATCATAGCTTCCTCTGCCTTCGGGGTTGACGATGCTACGCCTGAACAAAATATTCTGAGTGAAGCTGAAAGCCGGGGCTTAATGGCAAGTACAGCCTCTGAAATTACCAAATTATATGGTTTGACTCGTCGGACACGGACAGCAGCTATCAATGGAAGTATCCTCCCCAAAATGTTGGACACAGCCAGTCAGACAGAAGCAAGTGTTCACAATGCCGGTGTTGAGGTTCCTTTAATGATTATGCGCGGTGACGGCGGTGTCATGGATATTGCAGAAATGAAAAAGCGCCCTGTTCTCACAATGCTGTCGGGTCCTGCAGCCAGTGTCATGGGAGCGCTGATGTATTTACGGGCTTCAAATGGGGTTTATTTTGAAGTTGGCGGAACTTCTGTTAATATCGGCGTCATAAAAAATGGCCGGCCGGCGGTTGACTACTCTATTGTTGGCGGTCATAAGACCTATATCAGCTCCTTAGATGTCCGTGTCTTGGGTGTTGCTGGCGGCAGTATGGTACGTGTGTCCAAGGACGGTGTAGTAGATGTCGGACCTCGCAGTGCCCATATTGCTGGTTTGGATTATGCTGTTTTCTCTGAAACAGAGCAGCTAAAAGATTGTGAATTGGATTTATTTCAACCTAAAGACGGAGATCCGGAAGACTATGTTCGGCTCCGCTTAAAGGATGGTTCTTATCTGACCATTACAAATAGCTGTGCAGCCAATGTTTTAGGGTTAGTCAGTCCCGATGAGTTTTCTTACGGAAATGTTGAAGCAGCCCGCTTAGCTATGAAACCTGTTGCTGATTATATAGGGATTACTGTTGAGGAGCTGGCTGAGCAAATTTTGCATAAAGCCTATGAAAAGATTGAACCTGTCATTATGGAATTGGCGGAAAAGTACAAGCTGAGTCATGATCAAATTTCCTTGATTGGCGTCGGCGGCGGAGCAGCCTCACTGATTGGGTACTGTGCTGATAAGATGGCTATCAAGTATAAAATTCCGGAAAATGCGGAAGTTATTTCTTCTATTGGGGTAGCTCTTTCCTTGGTTCGTGATGCCGTGGAGCGGGTAGTTCCCAATCCAACACCTGAGGATATCCGATCCATTCGGCAAGAAGCTATTGACAGGGCTGTTGAAAGCGGTGCGGCAGCAGCGACAGTTGAAGTGCATGTAGAAATTGACTCACAAACCTCTAAATTAACTGCTATAGCCCTCGGTTCTACAGAAGTGAAATCAATGGATCTTTTGTCTGCTGCAACACAAGACGAATTGCTGGCCTTAGCAGCCGAAGATATGGGTGTTCCGGCAGAAAAGGTTGCTATGAGACTGAATGGTGACTTCTTCAAGATTATTGGCCGCACAGATGGTGATGAGGCTATCCGTATTTTGGACACCAAAGGCTTTATCAAAGTTCAAAGCAGCTCGGGCACAGCAGTAGAGATTCAGGTCAAAGATTATCAGGAAGCTGTTGCGGATTTTTATGAAAAATTGGCTGTGTTTACGACAGACAGCGTTTTGCGGCCGGATTTTTATATCTGTGTCGGCCCAAGAATTATGGATTTTAATGGCAGCATGGATTTTGAGCAAATTCTCCTCTTAATGTCTGTTGAAATGGACATGCTGGATCCTGAAGAAAAAGTTATCTTAGTAGCGGTTAAAACACAATTATGATGAAAATGAATATCAAGAAGATTTTCTTTCCCAAGTCTCAGGCTCCTCCTAATCAGGAGAGAAAAAGTACTGTGACAGTTCCAGACTTTGAGACCTTTGCTGAAATGGTTATGGCAGTTCCCGAAGAAAGATTCTATCAGCATGCGTTAAAAGCAGATCCTGTTTACGAGCGTATGACAGAAGAAATGAAAGCAGACCTGATTGCTGCAGCTGTAACATGCGGCTCTGCTTATGCTGAAGGTGCAAAAAAAGAAACTGCAGATATTTTTGCTTTATTGGATAGGGCAGGTATTGCTTATACGAACCCATCTACACCGAATGGCGGCAGTTATCTAATTTTTGCCCAGTACGTAGAACCTGATAAAATCACGGTTTTTCAGGACAGTATTGATAGGTTTTTAAGTTTGGTGAGCGGGACCAAGTATCAGCATGATTTTTCGGAAAAAACACTTAAGCAGCTATTGATTGCCCATGAATATTTCCATTATTTAGAATTTAAGCATGTGGCATCAGTGATTACAAAAACGAAAAAAATGGTTCTATGGTCTTTTCTGGGATATCGTTATAAGACGACCTTTGTTTCCCTGAGTGAAATGAGTGCTATGGCGTTTGCTAAAGCTTATCTGGGGTTACCGTATTCTCCCTTTGTTTTGGACTGTCTGCTCACTTACGCTTACAACAAAGAGATGTCTTACCAAATTTATCAAAATATAAGAATGGAGTAAAATATGACAAAGAAAAAAATACTTGTAACAGGTATTGTTCCAAAAGAAGGACTGACAAAGCTCTTCGAAGACTTTGATGTGACCTATTCGGATGGCGAACCGTTTTCACGAGAGTATGTACTGGAACATTTGCATGAATACGACGGCTGGTTATTGATGGGGCAAAAAGGTGACAGAGAAATGCTTGATGCCGGTAAAAACTTAGAGATCATTTCTTTGAATGCCGTCGGTTTTGACCATGTTGATATTGCTTATGCTAAAGAAAAAGGAATTGTTGTTTCTAATTCTCCTCAGGCTGTTCGTGTGCCGACTGCTGAGATGACCTTTGCCTTGATTTTGTCAGCTGCTAAACGTCTGGCCTTTTATGATAAGATTGTCCGCAATGGCGACTGGATTGATCCGAGTGAACGCCGCCACCAAGGTCTAACACTTGAAGGGGCGACATTGGGGGTTTATGGTTTTGGCCGAATCGGCTCGACTGTCGCTAAATTGGCACAGGCCTTTGGAATGAAAGTCATCTATAATGATGCCTATCGCTTATCAGAAGAAAAGGAAAAAGAACTTGGTGTTACTTATGCTGACTTTGAGGAATTGGTTCGGACAGCGGATGTTATTACCATTCATGCTCCTTTCCTCCCATCAACTAAGCATAAGTTTAACAAGGAAGTTTTCAAAGCTATGAAAAATCGCAGTTATCTTGTTAATGCTGCGCGCGGGCCTATTGTGTCAGAAGAAGATTTAGTGGGAGCTCTTGAAAAAGGAGAAATTGCCGGTGCCGGTTTGGATGTTTTTGAGTTTGAACCGCATGTTTCGGAAAAACTGCGTGCTCTGGATAATGTTATGATGGCTCCTCATGCGGGTACAGGTACTGTTGAGGGACGTCGGACTTTGGCAGAAGAAGCGGCAGAGAATATCCGTTCCTTTTATGCCGGAAACCCTGTTAATGTTGTTAACAAATAGTTTTTATCAATTAGCCATGCTTATTTATTCTGATATTCAAAGCTGTCAAGGAGCTTTTGCGCAGCAGGAGTCAAGCAGCAAGAAGGAAGTTTTTTGAAGCTTTCTCTGGGCTGTGGCAAAAGTTTCCTGTGCAGCTGTTAGAGATATGCATGGCTGTAATTTACAGATTATGATAAAAGCGCTTACCTAAGAAAATGAGGTTACTTTATGCTAGAAGCTCTGCACAATTTCTTCGATGCTTTTGGAGCATCAGTTGTTGTTCCGGTGATGATTTTTATTGTTAGTTTATGTTTAAAGGTCAACGCTAAGAAGGCTCTGTTCAGTGCACTTCGCGCCGGTGTCGGACTAACAGGATTCAGCTGGATTATTTCTTCCTTTTCACCGCTTGTTACCAAATATATCAAAGCTATGGTTGAATCAACCGGCCTGAATCTGCCGATTGTTGATATCGGCTGGCAGACAGGTTCTCTGACAGCTTTTTCGTCAACGATTGGCCTATCCTTTTTTGTTATCGGTCTGGTGATTGAGCTGGTTATCTTTTTACTGGGAATCACACGCGTCTTTACCCCGGCCAATCTCTGGAATAACTTTGGTTACATGATTTGGGGGACTCTTGCCTATCAGGTGACCCATAATTTTATTCTTTCCTTTGCTTTTATGGTCTTTGTTCTCCTGTATTCCTTAATATTATCAGAAACTGTAGCTGATCGCTGGTCTGATTATTTTGGAATTAAAAATGCGACCGTAAACTCCATTCACAATATTGAAACTGTGGTACCTGCCATCGTTTTAGATCCTTTGTGGAATGCTTTGGGATTAAGTAAAGTTAAACTCAACCCAGATTCTCTAAAGGCTAAACTAGGCATCTTTGGAGAGCCTATGACCCTTGGATTTATTCTAGGTTTGATTATAGGTGTATTAGGCAGTATTCGTAATTTAGGGGATATTAAGGCTTGGGGAGGCATCTTTCAGTTTGCGGTGGCTTTAGCTGCTGTTATGACAATTTTTCCTTTGATCACAGGTGTTTTTGCCCAAGCTTTTGCGCCTCTTGCTCAGGCTGTTGAGCAAAATAAGAAGAAAGAAAGTGAGACGGAAGCAGCAACAGTCAGTAAGAAACGGTGGTTTATTGCAGTTGATGATGGTGTGGGCTATGGAGAACCGGCAACAATTATATCCGGTTTGATTCTTGTTCCTATCATGGTTCTTGTGTCTCTTTTACTGCCTGGGAATCGAGCCCTGCCGGTTGTTGATCTGATTGCTATTCCTTTTATGGTGGAGTCTATGGTAGCCATCACTAAAGGGAATATCCTAAAAACGATTTTGAATGGTATCATCTGGTTTTCTCTGGGTCTCTATGCGGCTTCTTATCTTGGTCCCATTTATACTCAGGCTGTGCAGCAAAGTAACAGTTCACTGTTACCGGCTGGAGTAGCTATCATTATGAGTTTTAACCTTCTGGCTCACCCTCTGACGGCTTTAATTTTTATCGCTTGGATATCGGGCAGTCCGCTGTGGATAGGCTTAACTGTCATCGTTTATCTTATCGCTCTGTTTATATTGCGGACTCGCCGCGAATCCATCTACACTTACCTCAATAAGATGGCAGATAAAAATAGCGGCTTTGAAGGAAGCTCTGAAAAAATCGTTCTCAGTGAAGATTGATAAAGAATTTAATGGAGGAAAAATGATGAAAAAAATTGACGGACACGCCCATATTGTCGATGCTATCGCCGGCTTTAATGGGAAAGGGCGTTTAAATGCCCTTGGCAATGGTTATGCCATTTGGGACGATGGTGAAGTTATCAAATTGATTGAAGATCATTATGGGGATAGAAATTTTCCGGCAGAATCTCTGCTAGATTATATGGATAACAATGACGTTGAAAAAGCTGTTATTTTGCAGGGTCATCTCAATGGCTACCAGAATTATTATACTTATCGGACCATTAAGAAGTATCCTCAGCGTTTTACAGGGGCTTTTTCAGTAGATCCCTTTGCAGATAATGCTATGGCAATCATACAGCGTCATGTTGAAGAATTAGGTTTTAGGGCACTCAAACTTGAAATCAGCCAGGGCGGAGGTATTCACGGCTATCGCGGTCTTAAGACCCCTTTTCGTTTGGATTCAGATCCGCATGTCAGCCAGATTCTGACTTATTTGCTTGATTATCCTGGTTTTGTCATAACTGTTGATTACGGTAACTGGGATCAAATCAGCCATCAGCCGGATGCTATTGCAAACTTAGCGCGTGTTTATCCCAGTCTTGATTTTGTTGTCTGCCACCTCTCTTTCCCACATGCAGATAATCCGAATCGTCTGCGAGCTGAAATTAGCAGCTGGAAAGATTTAGAAAATATCTATACCGACATATCAGCCATTCAAGATATTGACAGACCTGATAAGTTTCCTTTTCCAAAATCGAAAAAGAATGTGCAAATTGCCAAAGAAGTTCTTGGAGCCAAGCGCATTATATGGGGAACAGATTCTCCCTGGTCGGCTACCTTTAATACTTATGAGGAACTGGCCACATGGCTGGAGCATACTGATATTTTTACGCAGGAAGAATTGGAAGATGTACTCTACAACAATGCTGAGCGTGTTTACTTTAAGCCAGAATTTATTAAGGCCAATCACGAGGCATTTGATCCAGCTACTAAAGGCTTGAATCTATAGGCAATGGAGCTGGGAAATTATTCTCAGCTCTGTTTTTTTTACAGGAGGCGAACTCATGCGGTATTTTTTAAGCATTGATTACGGCGGTACCAACACAAAAGCCGTCTTATTTAATGAAGACGGTCAGCAACTGGCTGTTTCATCTTTTGAAACACTCCGTATCGAAGATAAACCGGGTTATAGAGAAGTGGACTTGAAAGCGACCTGGCAGGCAATGGTTAACGCTATTCAAAAGGTTATTGAAACATCTGGCATTAGCAGTCAGTCTATTTCAGCAGTCGCCTGTATCGGACATGGCAAAGGTTTGTATCTCTTGGATAAGAAAGGGCGTCCTTTTAAACGCGGTATTCTTTCGACAGATAACCGAGCTACAGCTTTAGCCCAACAGTTTGAGAAGCGAGTGTCAGAAATTTGGCCTCTAACCCAGCAGCATATTGTCGGTGTCCAGAACCCAGTCCTTTTACGGTGGATGAAGAATCATGAACCGGAGCTATACCAAGAAATTGGTGCAATTCTGTCTGCTAAAGATTTCGTCCGTTTTAAATTAACCGGTAAAATCAATCAGGAGTATGGAGACGCTTCAGGAAACCACTGGATTAATTTTAAGACTGGCACCTACGATGAAAGAATTTTAGACTTTTTTGGCATACCTGAGGTGAAATCAGCCCTCCCTCCTCTGGTTGATTATGCACAAGCTGTGGGTGGCGTTAGTAGAAGCGCTGCTCACGAGACTGGCCTTGCTGAAGGAACTCCTGTTATTGGCGGTTTGTTTGATATTGATGCCTGTGCTGTTGGCTCGGGTGTTCTAAAGGATGATGTTTTTAGTGTGATTTCAGGAACGTGGAATATCAATACTTATCCCAGTAAGATTGCGGCTGATCAAGACAGCGGTCATATGAATTCTTATTTTCCTAACCGTGATTTTTTAGTTGAAGCCAGCAGCCCGACATCTGCAGGCAACCTTGATGCTATTCTGAAAATGCTGATGGCTGAAGAAATTCAAAACAGTCAGCAAGAAGGTCGTTCAATTTATGATAATTTAGAAATCTTTTTGCAGGAAACCAGCGCATCCTATACACCCGTCTTATTTTTCCCTTTTCTCTATGGCAGTAATGTCGGGCAGGACGCCAGAGCGAGTTTTTTTGGATTGAGTTCAACGACTACCAAGTCTCATATGCTTCGTGCGGTCTATGAAGGAATTGTCTTTGCCCACAAACAGCACATTGATCAGCTTATAAAGACAAAAGGAGGAAAGCCAAAGAAAATCAGGCTCTCAGGCGGTGCTGCTAATTCACGGGCTTGGATGCAGATCTTTGCAGACATTCTCGATATTCCCGTTGAAACCGTTGAGGGGAGTGAGTTAGGTGCTCTAGGTGGTGCGATTGCTTGTTTGCAGGCAATTGACGGCTTAAGCTTAGAAGAAGCCTGTCACAAGATGGTGAAACCTAAAGATTATTTCGAACCGGTTGCAGCAGAACATGCCTGCTATGAAGCAAAATACCGAGTTTACCAGAGCCTTATTGAAGCTATGCAGCCGCAGTGGGAATTGCTGAGCGCTCTGGAGAAACTCAATGAGTTAAATTAAAGGGGCTAGCATGAAAAAAGAAGATATTATTGTTAACAGTATTGCTTTTTTAAAAGACCTACAGGCTGGTAAAAGTCAGGAAGACTTACTTGCAAGCGTTTATGATTTAGGATTTAGAAGATTTGAAGTCAGACGTGAATTTATTGGAAATAGGACAGCCGACTTGCTTCGATTAAAGAAAACGGCTGATAACTATGGCATATCGCTTTTTTACAGTATTAATGAAGATTTATTTATAAACGGAAGAATCAACCCTCTGCTGACAACTCTTTTTGAAGAGGCGCAGACTTTAGCAGCTCCTTTTATTAAATTAAATACGGGTGACAGCCGAGGGGTGACCAGCCAAGAGTTAAGAAAGTTATCAGATTTTCCCCTTGATAAAATCGGTATACGGGTAGAAAATAATCAAACGCCGCTCCATGCCAGCCTAGCCAACTGTCAGCACACGATGAATTTGATGAAGGCCGCTGAGCTGCCTGTCAGCTTTGTGTTTGATACGGGTAATTGGGCTTGGGTTCATGAATCCGTTGAGGAGGCGCAAAAAATTTTAGCTTCTGTTACGACCTATCTTCATTGCAAAAATTATAAACTCGTAAATAATAACCCCCAAGTTAGTTCTAGCTTGTTTGAAGGTGAGCTGGATATTTGTCAGATTAAAGAAGCTTTTCCTTCTTTAGAATATCTTGCTTTAGAGTATCCATCAACTGCTGAAGTACTTAACCATGATGCAAACAGGCTTATTGACGCTGATTAAGACAGACAAAAACTAACGTTATTTTTGTTTGGCATCAAATGCAGGATAAAAATTTATGAGGAAAACAGACTGCTTAGAGTTTTAGGGACTCTTTCCTGCCCTTTCTGCTTTACAGATTTTTTAATATCCTCATACTTTACGAGAGGAGAAAAAAGTGATTCTTTTAGATAAACGAAGTTATGCTCTTCTCAATTATTTACTAGAGTTAGAAGAGCCGGAAACCGTTATGAGCATATCGAAGGCTTTGAGTCAATCCCGGCGAAAAATTTATTATCATCTTAACAAAATTAATGAAGCTCTGCCTGTGGGAGTAGATAAAATTGTCTCCTATCCCAGAATTGGAATCGTATTAAACAAACAGCAAAAAACAATCTGCCGTGATTTAATGAGTCGGCTGGATGATTATTCCTATGTCATGAGCGCAGAAGAACGGCAGCAGCTGATACTTATCTATATCAGTGTTGCATCTGTTCGAGTAACGATTGATAAAATAATGAATTTGACCGATGTTTCTCGCAACACGGTCTTAAATGATTTACAGGAAATACGACAGAAATTAGCAGATGATGCCTTTGGAATTAATCTTCAAGTGAGCAAATCAGAAGGGTATTTTTTAGTTTGCCCGGCCTTGATTAAAATTCAATTTTCCTACAAACTTTTACAAACGATTATTTATAAGGGGAGCGATGCTTTTAAAGAAATTGTTTATCAAAAAATCAAGGAACATTCCCCCAATAATCGCTATTTTTCGAAGGAAATGCGTGGTTATTTAAGTGAACAGGTAGAAAATTTAAGCAATAAATTAGGGAAAAAGGTTAACCGCTATGATCGTCAATTTATGGCTGAGGCTCTTCCTTATTTGCTGAGTGCCTATCGAAGCATGGTTTTATCTGAGGAAGATAAACTTGCCTTTAAACGTGAGTTTAATCTAGCGCATGAGCGTAAAGAATACAGCTTGGTACACGATTTAGCAGAAAGGATTTATCAAACCTTTAATCTTCGTTTGGATGCATTGGAAAAATCTATTGTCACTCTTTTGCTCCTGTCTTTTCGCAAGGATCGTGATGAACATGCGGACAGCCATGATTACGATGCTATGCGGTCCCAGCTGAGCCTATTTTTAAAAAAATTTGAAACTCTCTATCACAGCAGCTTTGACCATAGAGAGCTGCTTCTTGACCAGCTGGTTGCTCACTGTAAATCTATGCTTTATCGAAAAACATTTAATATTCCTTCGATTAATCCTTTAACCAAACAGATAAAAGAGAATTATAAGCAGCTCTTTGACCAAACAAAATCCTGTGCAGATATTTTGGAGAAAGCGTGGGTTATTAGCTTAACAGATGATGATATCGCTTATTTAACCGTTCATTTGGGCGGAGAACTGGAAAGAAAAGAGCAACCCAAAATGCGATCTGATAAGATTAAGATAACTTTAGTCTGTGATGATGGTGCCGGGGTCCAACGATTTTTCTTGCGTCAATGTCAGCAAGTACTTCCGCATCCCCACATTGATGCAGTCTTTACTTCAGAGCAATTTCACAGTATCCATGACCTTTTAACATCAAATTTTGTTATTACGACTACAGATTCAAGTATTTTAAATTCACCAGTACCAGTCTTGCAAGTACATGCTATCTTGACAGATGATGACAGTGTCAAAATGATACGCTTTATTCAGGGTGAAAAAGCTAAAGACAGCAGATTAGACGAGAAATTGCGAACATCTGTCCATCCTTATGTGAAAGATACTAAGAGTGCCTATGCTTTAGTTAAAGAACTAGAAAAAATTTTTTATCAGGAACTGTTAAAAGATGTCAGGGATATATGAGGTTTATCCAATCAGGACAGCATGTCCCCGACTTTTTAATTTCCGAGAAGAATTGCAAATCTACGAATAAAAAGTGGATAACATTATAATTGTCAGAAAATTTTTGATCCGTTTTCGCTTTGTTACCATCACTGTTAAATTTCTGGAATATTATTGCACCTGCTAGTTTAAAGTGTTAAAATGGCACCGATATTCAAAGGGAGTGCCTAATGCTTTAGCAGTGCTTTCCAATGTTAAGGAGTGTGTTATGCTGTCGCCAAAAGTAGGAAGAGCTGTTCTTATCAGTTATCCCGTTTTGTTGCTTATTTCCCTATTGTTACCCATTAAAAATATTAAGCTTATCGTGTTTATAATCTTTATGATAGAAAATATTTCAGTATTAATACTTTATTGGAATAAAAAGCATCAAAATTGACAAATGAGTTCATTTTATTGTCTCCAATAGTGGTGCAGCTGAGCCATTTATTATGGACAAATTAATAATTGGGATATATTAACATGATACTAAAAAATGAAAAAACACGAAGGATAATTTTTTTACTATCTTGGCTTTTGTTAGCCACAGGTCTTGCTTTGGTTGAGTGGTCGAATTCAAGAATTGTGGCAATAATACTATTTACTGTACTCACAGCTACGGCTGTTTTCAATTTTTTTAGTATGGCAAAAGCTCAAGAGAAGAATAATAAAGGTAATGGTAATCAAAAAGCAAATAATTCGGTTGGCAATACGATGGCGAATCGAGCACGAAAGATAATTTATTTGCTGTCTTGGTTTATATTTGCCATGGTTACTGCTGTCATTATATGGCGCTATTCAAAAATAGCAGCAATAGTACTAGTTATTCTTATCACAGCCGTAACTGGTTTTGTCATGAAAAAAGCTGAAAATAGTAAAGATACCTCAGGATAGAAGATGTGATAAATAGAGTAGGAGCTACAATGAAGTTTGGCGATAATATTATTTTAGTTTTTACCTTGGTTCTGGTGATTTCCTCGACCGCATCGGTTATCGCCTCTTCCAGCAGCAATCAAAAGGTCAAGCAGATTTGTGCGGTTATCACCATCATAGTACAAGCTTTTCTGTTGGCTTATATAGGCTTTTGCTATTTAAAAAATAAAAGAAAATAAATTATTTTTCTAATCGTTGGCGAATATAAAAGGTAGGAAGGTGAAGGAAGAGCGGGATAAAGTTCTGAAATTAGTTTTTAGCGATCAGCCTTTGGGTCATTGTATGAGATGACTGGCTTATTTTTTGTAAGAAATTAATAAAAACAATAGTTATCAGAAAATTTATACTCGCTTTTCACTTTGTTTCCGTCAAAGTGAAAAGTCAGAAATATTATTGAACCTGTCATTTTAAAATGCTAAATGACAGCAATATTTAGAAAAGGAGAAGTTTTATGAATACAGTAACTTTAGACTCAATGGCATTTGACCATTTTGAAGCAGCAGGAGAAGACTATCTTGCAGATATTGATGGTTCAGGTTTTGTTGGAGCAATTGCTGGTGGAGTTTTAGGAGCTGGAACAGGATTTACGGCTGGTTTCAAGCCAGCTCAATTTTTTTGGCGAGTTCCAGTTGCAGGACCTTATCTAGCTCTTGGGACTCTCGGCTTGACTACAGTGGCAGGTGTTTATATTGGTGCTAGAGAAGGGTGGGGAGACGGAGGGTTCTGGTAATTAACAGCTTCTAGTTATCAATTGAATCATTTCTATATATTGAAAATTAGTTGTATGACTTCAATTGGTACTACGCTTACTTAAAGTAGGTTTAGAGTTAACTTTAATAATTTTAATAGTATTTTTCTTTTGGAATACGAATGTTAGTCTATTCTAGGTACAAGGTATATTATTGAATTCATTAAAAATATCAGTACAAATTTAGAAAAGGTGATGTTGGTTTATGCACATAATTCAGTCAATTTTAGTGTTACTTGCTCTTTGTGTATTAGCACTTATTTCTTACCGCAGTAAAAACATAGTAATTTCATTTATCTGTGTCATCATTTTGCTTGGTCTATTTGTTTATTATCTTTTGCATTAGTGAAAGCAAAAGTATTGTCAAATTATTGGTTATATGCTGGCTTTATGAAAGGTTTCAGCTATGATAAGTACGGAATTTGGATTAAAAAATGTTAGGAGTTTGATATGAAAATTTCGGTACATACTATAATAATTTGTCTGTTGTATGTAATCAGTATGAGCATTTTGGTATTTATTCCAAAGTGGTTTCCAAGTAAAAACATAGAGCTGATTACTTTCCTCATAGGATTGGTGGCAAGTTTACTTATGATTGCAGTATACGGTAAGTATTTCTTACAAGTACTAAGAGATTTAAACTCCCATAAATAACGGTAGATTCTGGTTTATTTGGCGCTGTTATTGGTGCAACTGCAGGTTTTATTCATAGTGCGTATACGTATAATGGGTTTGTAACAGGTTATTGATATGTTAGATTTTAAGAAAATTTTAGTGGTTGCAATGACAGCAACGATTATTTCGGGAATTTTAGCGAGGATTAGTGCATCCAGCGGAAATAATACGACAAAATATTGTTGTCTTACTTTACTAATTTTGGTGGATATTATTTCACTAATCATTATCGGCGTTAGTTATTTTAAGACCAAGTAACAAGTAATCAAATTCAGATTTTAAAGTCGTAAAACTCATTGTAGTTCTATCATATTTTAGTCCCTCTTCAATCATTAGTATTTAATCATTTTGGCAGATGTAACTGCTCTTTCTGAAGCTGAAGATTGGAAAAACGGATGGTAATAACATGTGGAGTATTTTAAGTCGTCTTTTTATGATTAGCTGCATAGTATGTCCGTTAATCGCTGCTTATGGCAATTAGGCTGATTTCTTTTGGGGTCTTTGTATTAGAGTGTATTGCAATAGCATTTTATGGTTTATATTTGTTCTTTTTTTAATAAAAACTGATTGTAATTTAAATGACAGTAAACTTATTAAAATTTGCTTGAAATCTCTATAGGAGCTGGTTATAGCCTATGATTAAACGTCTATTTCAGAATAGTTTGCTGCCGATTTTTGTAATAATGGGGTTAATAGCTGTATACACACCGATAAGACCCCTTAAGTACATTCTTGTTGGTTTAATGGTCTTAGAAGGACTTTCTCTCATTGTGATTGATGGCGCAAAACTATTAAAGATGATAAAACATTAAATTATGAGTGGTGCTGAAGAAGTATAATGATAGCATGGCAAGCGTTTCTTTAAGATATTAAAGTATTTTAAGGCTTTAAAATGACCCAGAATAGTTTGGGTTATTTTTCTGAAAAATGGATGAAGAAAGATTAGTTTTATGGAACAGGTTATTTATATTGTTTTAATTGTGGTAGCTGTTAATATTGTCTTAGAAATTATCAAAAGAATTATCAGAGGAAGAATGGGTGTTTCTGAGCCGCTGCCGGAAGGCACTTCTCGTCTTTTCTGGCGCAGACATTATAAGATGGTTCCCCAGATTGATACCAGAGACTGCGGGGCAGCAGCCTTGGCTTCTGTTGCTAGGCACTATGGTTCGCACTATTCTCTTGCTCATCTGCGGGAATTGTCAAAGACCAATAAACAAGGAACGACGGCTCTGGGTATTGTCGAAGCCGCTAAAAAGATTGGCTTTGAAACGCGTTCTATTAAGGCGGATATGACGCTGTTTGACTATGATGACTTGACTTATCCTTTCATTGTCCACGTGATTAAGAATAAGCGCCTGCAGCATTACTATGTTGTTTATGCCAATGAAAAGAACAATCTCATTATTGGGGATCCGGATCCGTCGGTCAAAGTCACTAAGATGAGTAAGGAACACTTTCAGTCAGAGTGGACAGGAGTGGCCATTTTCTTGGCTCCGCAGCCGAATTATAAGCCTCATAAAGGTAAAAAGAACGGTCTGTCTAACTTCTTCCCTTTAATCTTTAAGCAAAAAGCGCTGATGACTTATATCATTCTGGCCAGCTTAATTGTAACCTTGATTGATATTGTCGGCTCCTACTATCTTCAAGGTATATTAGATGAGTATATCCCCGATCAGCTGGTGTCGACCTTGGGAATTATTACCATCGGTCTGGTCGTTACCTATATAATTCAGCAGGTTATGGCTTTTGCCAAGGATTATCTCTTGGCAGTTCTCAGTTTGCGCTTGGTGATTGATGTCATTTTGTCTTATATTAAGCATATCTTTACTCTGCCCATGTCTTTCTTTGCGACAAGACGTACAGGTGAGATTACTTCCCGCTTTACAGATGCCAATCAGATTATTGATGCTGTCGCATCAACTATCTTTTCCATCTTTTTAGATCTGACCATGATTGTCTTGGTTGGCGGGGTCCTGTTGGTGCAGAACAATAACCTGTTCTTTCTGACGCTGCTGTCAATTCCGATTTATGCTGTTATTGTTTTTGTTTTCTTGAAACCTTTTGAAAAAATGAATCACGAGGTCATGGAAAGCAATGCCGTGGTCAGCTCTTCTATCATTGAAGATATCAATGGGATGGAAACCATCAAATCACTCACGAGTGAAACAACTCGTTACCAAAACGTTGACAGTGAATTTGTGGATTATTTGGAAAAAAATTTCAAACTGCACAAATACAGTGCTCTTCAATCTGCCCTGAAAAGCGGTGCCAAGCTTATTCTTAATGTCGTTATTCTCTGGTACGGTTCGCGCTTAGTCATGGATAATAAAATTTCAGTCGGTCAGCTTATTACCTTCAACGCTTTATTATCTTACTTTTCAAATCCGATTGAAAATATTATCAATTTACAATCCAAGCTGCAGTCCGCCCGTGTTGCCAATACTCGTTTGAATGAGGTTTACTTGGTTGAATCTGAATTTGAAAACAGCGGTGAGTTGTCAGACAGCAGTTTTTTGGACGGTGATATTACTTTTGAAAATCTTTCCTATAAGTACGGCTTTGGCCGCGATACGCTGTCAGATATCAATTTAACCATCAAAAAAGGGGATAAGGTCAGTATTGTCGGTCCCAGCGGTTCCGGTAAGACAACTCTGGCCAAGATGATTGTCAACTTTTATGAGCCCAACAGAGGGATTGTCCGTATCAATGGCAATGACCTAAAGGTTATTGATAAAACCGCTCTGCGGCAGCACATTAGCTACCTTCCTCAGCAAGCCTATGTGTTCAGCGGATCTATCATGGATAATTTAACTCTGGGCGCCAAAGAAGGGACAACTCAGGAAGAGATTATTCGTGCCTGTGAAATTGCTGAAATCCGCTCAGATATTGAACAAATGCCGCTGGGCTATCAGACTGAATTATCAGACGGTGCCGGTGTTTCTGGCGGTCAAAAGCAGCGTATTGCCCTGGCCAGAGCACTCTTAACCAAGGCACCGATTTTAATTCTTGATGAGGCTACCAGCAGTCTGGATATTCTGACCGAAAAGAAAATTGTTGATAATCTTTTGCAGATGACCGATAAAACCATTATCTTTGTTGCCCACCGCCTGAGTATCTCCCAACGGACTAGCAATGTTATCGTCATGGATCAGGGACGGGTTATTGAGCAGGGAACACCTGAGAGCCTTTTGGCTGATAAGGGTCTCTATTATGAGCTGTTTCATTGAAAGTGAGGAATAAGATGGATCCTAAATTTTTACAAAGTGCAGAATTTTATAGGAGACGCTATCATAATTTTGCGACCCTCTTGATTGTTCCTTTGGTCTGCTTGATCATCTTTATAATAGTCTTTCTCTGTTTTGCTAAAAAGGAAATAACCGTCACATCCACAGGAGAAGTGGCTCCGACAAGGGTGGTATCGGTTATTCAATCCTACAGTGATACGTCCATCATTAAAAATAATTTGGACAATAATGCCAGCGTTAAAAAAGGCGATCTGCTGATTACCTATTCAGAAAATGCCGACTCTAAACGGCAGGCTGAACAAAAGAAAATTGTAGAAGAAAGGCAAAAACGAGCAGAAGAAGCCAAGAAAAAAGCTAAGAAAACTGATAAAAAAGATAGCAAGGAAAAATCCAAAAAGAAATCTGACAGCAAAAATTCTAAAAATGATGATAAAGACAAGGACAGTAAGGATAAGAAAGCTGAAAAGAAGAGCTCCGGCAATGATGATGAGGTAAAGAAAATTTCTATCTTTGCTTCAGACGATGGGATTATCCATACCAATCCCAAATATGAAGGGATCAATATCATTCCTAAGTTGGCTGAAATCGGTCAGCTTTACCCTGACATTCGAAAGTCCAAGAAAGTCTTGATTGTCTATTATGTCTCTTCTGATGATGTTGTTTCTATGAAGAAAGGGCAAAAGACCCGGCTTTCTTTGGAAAGAAAGGGCAATGATCGAGTTGTTCTTAAAGGTAAAATTACCAATGTTGCCTTGTCAGCTACCAAAACCAAAAACGGCAATCTCTTTAAGGTAACTGCCAAAGTAACGGTCTCCAAAAAAGACAGCAAGCTTGTGAAATACGGCATGACTGGCAAGACAGTTACGGTAACGGATAAAAAGACCTATTTTAACTACTTCAAAGATAAACTGCTGCACAAGCTTGAAAATTAAGATTGATTTTCACTGCCGTACTGCCGGCAAATTCCTTTTTACAACTGGCAAAAGACCTGTTTTTTCTGCTTAGGAAGAACGGGTCTTTTGCATGACTGCAGTATCGTGGTAGTGCAAAAGCTTATCGGCTAAAGAAAGCGATTCGCTCTTTTGAAAGTATGGTATAATGAAGCTAGTACCTTAGTTTGCTTTTCATAATTCTGCCGATGCTGTTTGGAGAGGGATTTTCCCAGCAATAAACGATTTTTGACAGTTCCTGCCTTTATCAAAATGACCTGTCGGCGTATTGTTTTGTACTGCAAAGTTCTAATAGATTAACAAAGGATGTGGAAAATGATTATCCTGGATCGAAATAGTTATGATCTTCTGGCTTATCTCATCAAGTTAGAGGAGCCTGAGACCGTTATGACTATTTCAAAAGTTTTAGGCCAATCGAGGCGCAAAGTTTATTATCATCTGGATAAAATAAATGAAGCCCTGCCGCCTCAGCTTCCTAAAATTATCAGTCATCCGCGTGTGGGAATTCTCCTGTCGCTTAAGCAAAAGGAAGCCTGCCAAACTCTTTTAGCTGGTTTGGATGATTATTCTTATGTCATGAGCGTGCATGAACGGATGCTCCTCAGTATCACCTATATTGCTGTTTCCAGAGACCGTGTAACCATTGAGAAACTGATGCAGCTGAACGGCGTGTCCCGCAATACAATTTTAAACGATCTTAATGAAATCCGCGAGAAACTGTCTTTTGAGCAATACAGTATCCAGCTGCAAGTTACTAAGTCGCGGGGTTATCACCTGAAATGTCATCCTTTGTCTAAGATTCAATATCTGAATAAGCTGCTCTACACCATTTACATGGACAGCAATCCCAATTACACCGCTATGGTTCGCGAGAAATTACGGCATTTTGCCGGTCTGTCCGGTTATTTTTCAGGTGATATTTCTGCCTTTATGGACAAGGAACTGCAGGCGTCTCAGAAATTGCTGGGGAAAAAAATCAATTCTCAGGATATCCGCCTGATGGCTGAGACGCTGCCTTATCACATTTTAAGCTACCGCAATCTGAGACTGTCTGCGGAGGAGCAAAGTGATTTGCTGCAGGAATTCTCTCCTATTAAAGAACGAAAAGAGTATGAGATTGCTAAAAATCTAACCGCAAACCTGAAAAAAGAATTTGGTTTGGAGCTGGATGAGATTGAAATATCCTTAGTTGCGGTTTTGTTTTTGTCTTACCGCAAGGATCAGGATACTCATTTGGAAAGCCACGATTATGATGATATGCGCCGCATATTGGGACATTTTATCAATACTTTTGAATTGGATTACCACGTCCACTTTCAAAATAAGAAGCTGCTGCTCGATCAGCTGCTGACGCACTGCAAGGCCCTGCTTTTTCGAAAAACTTACGGAATCGCGGCCAGCAATCCCCTGACCGATCAAATTAAGGATAAATATGCAGATTTGTTTGCTATGACCAAGGCCTGTATCCCTCTTTTGGAAGAGTCCTGGTTTATCAAAATGAATGATGATGATATTGCTTATATTACAATTCATATCGGCGGCGAATTAGAGCATGCCGAATCGAAGCCGACACCGCCTGTTACTCTGGCTTTGGTCTGTGATGAGGGCATCGGTGTTCAAAAATTGTTCATGCAGCAGTGCAGTCAGTATCTGCCTCACAGTAAAATTGAAGCGGTTTTAACGTCTGAACAGTTTTACAGTATTGCTGATATTATTGCCGTTGATTTGGTGATTTCGGCTGCTGATAAGCTTGAGACCAAGCTGCCGACACTCTTTGTTCATTCGATTTTGACGGACGACGATGCCATAAAATTAATCCGCTTTGCTAAACAGCATGCTCAGGCGGGACAGGACGATTTTGATAAAAAATTAGAAAGCTATATCCGTCATTATGTCAAAGATGATAATGACTGCTATGTTTTAAAAACCAAAATTGAGCGTTTAATTAATCAAGAACTGCTCTATGATACACAGCTGAAAACGGCAACTGAAAACTAGCTCTGGTTTGAAGCAGTCTTGCAGTCAAAAACACCGCAGGCTTTTAGCTACGGTGTTTTGTTAAGCTTAAATCCAGCTGATGCCTGGTTGAATTCGTTTTGCTGTATAGAAATTTTGAAATGTTATAAGATACGTACACAGTCATGCATCAGTCACAGTTCCGTTTTTATCTTGGCAGGTGTTAATGAAGCCTGCCTGCAGAAACCTCTGCTTTTGCTTTCTCGATTTAGCATATACTCCTTTCTTTATTTTACTTAACGGCAGACTTAAGCTTTGGAATATTAAAACAGTGTCCTGTTCAGCACTGCCAAGTAGAAGGCACCTTTTTGGCCCTCTAATACTATTATTCGTAAATGCACTTGATTTTTCAGCTAAAACAATTGGAAACAGTATAGTTTATCGATGGGACCTTTAACAACAGTCCAAATGTGAACACAAATTTGTGCTTTATTTGGTCTTTTTTTAGGATTATGATAGGGGTATCATAAAAGTGTAGAAAATATATCCAAATAGAGGAGGAAGCGTCAATGGCTAATGTTAAAGACATTACAAGAGAATCATGGATTTTAAGCACTTTTCCTGAGTGGGGAACCTGGCTCAACGAAGAAATCGAAGAGGAGGTCGTCCCTGCTGATAATTTTGCCATGTGGTGGCTGGGCAACTGCGGTGTCTGGATAAAAACACCGGGCGGTGCCAATGTTGTCATGGATCTTTGGTCTAACCGCGGAAAATCAACCAAGAAAGTGAAAGATATGGTACGCGGCCACCAAATGGCCAATATGGCCGGTGTGCGCAAATTACAGCCTAATCTGCGTGTGCAGCCCATGGTTATTGATCCTTTTGCCATCAATGAATTGGACTACTATCTGGTTTCCCACTTCCACAGTGACCATATTGACATCAATACAGCTGCGGCCATTGTCAATAATCCGAAATTGGATCATGTTAAATTTGTCGGTCCTTACGAATGCGGTGAAATTTGGAAAAAATGGGGTGTCCCAGAAGACCGCATCATTGTTATTAAACCGGGTGAATCTTTTGAATTTAAGGATATCAAAGTAACCGCTGTTGAGTCTTTTGACCGGACCTGCTTGGTGACTTTACCGGTTGAAGGGGCAGATGAGCAGGATGGTGAGCTAAAAGGCTTGGCTGTTACAGATGAAGAAATGGCTCGCAAGGCTGTTAACTATGTCTTTGAAACACCGGGCGGAACTATTTATCACGGCGCTGACTCTCATTTTTCAAACTATTTTGCTAAACACGGCAAAGACTTTAATATTGATGTTGCCATCAACAACTACGGTGATAATCCGGTCGGCATTCAAGACAAGATGACCTCTATTGATCTTCTTCGTATGGCTGAAAACCTGCGTGCAAAAGTCATCATTCCGGTGCACTATGATATTTGGTCTAACTTCATGGCGTCAACCGATGAAATTTTAATGCTTTGGAAGATGCGCAAAGAACGTTTGCAGTACCAATTCCACCCATTCATCTGGGAAGTTGGCGGCAAATATACCTATCCGCAGGATAAGGGCAGAATTGAATACCACCATCCACGCGGTTTTGATGACTGCTTCGAACACGACTCCAACATCCAGTTTAAGGCATTGCTGTAATTAACTACTGTATCTGTTTATGCTTTAAGCTGAGACGGCTTTGGTCACTGCTGTAACCTCTGCTTTGTCTGGGCGGCAAAATCAAAGCTAACTTTTCAGGCAGCTGCTTATTATAACTGTTTTTGTCACACCTGGAGGCAGGGCAGCTGCTAAAAATGACAGTTTCTATCCGCATATCGCCCGATGTGTGGATATTTTTTAAAAGAAACTGTCATGCTTTCTTAAGATTTCTGGAAGAAGTAAGCGTTTTATGCTAAAATAAGGGTATCAATTATAAAGGAGAATATTATGTCAGATTTATCGGTTAATGCCATCCGCTTTTTGGGCGTGGATGCTATTGAAAAGTCGAAATCAGGCCATCCGGGTGTTGTTATGGGGGCTGCTCCTATGGCTTACAGCCTATATACAAAGCACTTAAGGGTTAGTCCGAGTCAGCCAAACTGGATCAACCGCGACCGCTTTGTTTTATCGGCAGGCCACGGCTCCATGCTTTTATATGCTCTCTTGCACCTGTCGGGCTTTGAAGACGTGAGCATGGATGAAATCAAACAGTTTCGTCAGTGGGGTTCAAAAACACCGGGACATCCTGAATACGGCCATACTGCCGGTGTTGATGTGACAACCGGTCCGCTCGGTCAGGGCATTTCGATGGCTGTTGGTCTGGCACAGGCAGAACGCTTCTTAGCAGCTAAATACAACCGCGAAGGCTATCCTATTTTTGATCACTATACCTATGTTATTGCCGGTGACGGTGACTTTATGGAAGGTGTTTCCGGTGAAGCTTCTTCCTATGCCGCTAAACAAAACTTAGATAAACTGATTGTCCTTTACGATTCCAATGATATTTGTTTGGATGGTGAAACCAATGATGCTTTCACTGAAAATATCCGTGCTAGATATGAGGCTTATGGCTGGCATACCAGCTTGGTTGAAGACGGCACAGATGTTAATGCCATCAGCCTTGCTATTGAAGAGGCTAAAAGTGCCGGTAAGCCAAGCCTGATTGAAGTGAAAACAGTGATTGGCTACGGAGCTCCGACTAAAGGCGGAACCAATGCTGTTCACGGTGCACCGCTTGGAGACGAAGAAGCGGCTGCAACCCGCAAAGCTCTCGGCTGGGATTACGCACCGTTTGAAGTACCTGAAGACGTCTATGCTGACTTTAAAGAAAATGTTGCTGACCGCGGAGAAGCAGCCTATGCTGCCTGGTCAAATCTGGTAGGAGAATACCGTCAGGCTTATCCTGAAGAAGCACGTGAGGTTGAAGCCATTATCTCAGGCAAAGATCCTGTTGAAATCAAGGAAGCAGACTTTCCTGTCTATGAAGACGGCTTCTCCCAAGCAACCCGCAATTCTTCACAGGATGCTATCAATGCAGCGGCAGCTGTCCTGCCTAACTTCCTTGGCGGATCAGCCGACCTGGCGCATTCTAACATGACCTACATTAAAGAAGACGGACTGCAAGATGCTGATAACCCGCTCAACCGCAATATCCAATTCGGTGTGCGTGAATTTGCTATGGGAACTGTTTTGAACGGTATGGCTCTTCATGGGGGCTTGCGTGTTTACGGCGGTACCTTCTTTGTCTTCTCAGATTACCTGAAAGCTGCTGTGCGTCTGTCAGCTCTTCAAGGTGTGCCGGTGACTTATGTCTTTACCCATGATTCGATCGCTGTCGGTGAAGACGGGCCTACCCATGAACCGATTGAACATCTGGCTGGTTTGCGTGCTATTCCTAATCTGACAGTTTTCCGTCCGGCAGATGCGCGTGAAACACAGGCTGCTTGGCACTATGCTCTGACAAGCAAGACTACTCCAACAGCTCTTGTCTTAACCCGTCAGAACTTAGCCGTTGAAGCAGGGTCAAGCTTTACGGCGGTTGCTAAGGGTGCTTATGTCATCTATGAAACAGGTACTGATTTTGACACGATTCTTTTGGCATCCGGCTCAGAAGTCAATCTGGCTGTTAAGGCTGCCAAAGAACTTGAAGCTCAAGGAAATAAGGTGCGTGTTGTATCTGTTCCGTCAACTGAACTCTTTGATGCGCAGCCTGATGATTACAAGGAAGCTGTTTTGCCAAGCTCGGTCCGCCGCCGTCTTGCAATTGAAATGGCAGCAACACAGCCTTGGTACAAGTATGTCGGCTTAGACGGCAAGGTTCTTGGTATTGATAAGTTTGGTGCCTCAGCTCCGGCTGCTGAAGTCATTGAAAAATATGGCTTTACAGTTGAAAATGTTGTCAATATTGTGAAAAGCTTATAAGCTTGACATCTATTAAGATATTAAGGGTCTTCGCCAAAGGCGGAGGCCTTTTGATTTTGCCGGGAGTTACTCCTATAAATTTTACTTATGGCAGTCCATAAATAAGCTTAATGCCTGAATCGGTTGATTTTAAAGGGGTTTACGGCTATAATAAAAAACAATTAAATACATCATACTGATAAGAAAAAGTAAAAGTTTGCCGCTAAACAGAGAGTCTTCGTCAGGTGTGAGAAGATTAGCCGGTCGCTTTGAATATGGTCTTTGAATGATAACAATCAAGGGAGTTTTTTCTGAAATTGTTAGGGGTAAGCCCCATACAGCTTTCCAGTATATTTAGGTGTACTGATGGAGTTGGTATTTGTGAGAATACCATAAATTCAAGGTGGTAGCACGTTTTAACGTCCTTGCAAGGCAGCAGCTTTGCAAGTTTTTTATTTGGATGATGTCAAAGGAGGATTTTATGAACGATACATTTTCAACATTAATTATTGTAGCAGCTGCGCTTCTTTTATTAGCGGTCTTAGCTTTTGTCCATAGAAAAAGAGTGGGCTTTACGAGTTTAGTCTTGCTGTCGCTGGTTTTGGGAGCGGCTTTTGGCTTCGTTCTCCAGCTGGTTCTGGGGGCAAAAAGTCAGATTTTAGCCCAAGCTCTTGATTGGATCGGAATTGTTGGAAACGGCTATGTGTCGCTTCTTAAAATGCTGGTAGTGCCGCTGATTTTTCTATCCTTGGTTGGTGCCTTTACACAGCTGGAAGTAAAACAAAATCTTAAGAAAATTACAGGGATTACTCTGAGCATTTTGCTGGGAACGACAGCTATTGCCTCTTTGATAGGTTTTTTCACGACTGTCTTATTTAAGCTGCAGGGAGCTAATTTTACCGGAGGAGCAGGCAAAGAAGCTCTGGCCAGCATTCAGGAACACCAAGGTGAAATCGAAGGTCTTACGCTGCCTCAGCAGATTGTCAGTTTTCTGCCCAGCAATATTTTTGCCGATTTTTCCGGCAGCCGGGCGACAAGCACGATAGCAGTTGTTATTTTTGCACTTTTAGTCGGTTTTGCTTATTTGTCTGTTCAAAAAAGTGACCCTGAATATGCAGCCGTTTTTGCCAAGGGAATAAAGGCACTGCAGCTGATTATCAACCGGCTTGTTAAATTGGTTTTAGCACTGACGCCTTATGGCACTTTCGCTCTGATTACCAATACCATTGCGGTAAATTCTCTGGCAAGTATCGGCCGTCTAGGACTTTTCATCGCAGCTGTCTATACCGCTTTGATTCTCGTTTTGCTGGTCCATACGCTGATACTGCTCATCAATCGTATCAACCCTTTTCTATATTATAAAAAGGCACTGCCGGCATTGCTTTTTGCCTTCAGTTCACGTACGAGTGCAGGGACTCTGCCCTTAAATGTCAAAATTCAAACAGAATCTCTGGGTGTCAGCCCGACCGTTGCTAACTTTGCTGCCAGCTTTGGTCTGACGATTGGGCAAAATGGCTGTGCCGGGGTTTACCCGACCATTGTTGCCACTATTATTGCACCGACGGTTGGTATTAATATTTTTTCATGGCAGTTTGTCCTGATGCTTGTTTTGATTGATGTCATTGCTTCTTTCGGTGTTGCCGGTGTTGGCGGCGGAGCTTTATTCACTACCTTGATCGTCTTGGGAGCGCTCAATCTTCCTGTAACAACTCTGGGCGTTTTGATTGCAATCGATCCGATTGTGGATATGGGGCGGACCTTAGTCAATGTTAATGACAGTATTTTAGCAGGACTCATTACGGCCAAAGAGACCAATCAGCTGGATGACAGTATTTTAAATGATGCAGCAGCTGTTCATTCTATATAAGGGCTAAAAATCGCATTTAGCCAGCAGTTGTTGCGCTATTATATGCTGATCGCTGTATTATAAAGGAGGACATGTTATGTCAAATATATCAGCTGCCTATCAAACCCTAAAATCAGCTAAATGGGTGGATCTGACTCATCGAATCAACGACCAAAGTCCGCATTTTCCGCTTTTGCCTGCTTTGGAAAAGAAAGATGTTTTTACTTTAAAAGATGGTTTTCATGTGCAGCAGTTTTCTGTTGTCGGTCAGTACGGCACTCACATTGATGCCCCTATTCACTTTGTAGAAGGCGGCCGCTGGCTGGATGAGATCGATTTGAAAGATTTGCTTTTGCCCTTGATTGTGATTGATAAATCGCAAGAGGTAGCAGAAAATCCCGACTATGAGCTCACAAAAGCAGATATTCTGGCTTTTGAAAGAGAGCATGGCAGCATTCCTGCCGGCAGTTTTGTAGCCTTTCGCAGCGATTGGTCAAAGCGCTGGCCGGATCAAAAAGCCATCCAAAATTTAGATAATCAGGGAGTGCAGCACACACCCGGCTGGTCGCATGGAGCTTTGGCATTTCTAATTCATGAGCGAAACATTTCAGCTCTGGGTCATGAAACTTTGGATACGGACAGCCCAAAACGGCCGTTTAGCCGAGGAATATTATGTGCTGGAGCAGGATATCTATCAGCTTGAGGTATTGGCAAATCTTGACCAAGTACCCGCAACAGGAAGTCTGATAGCCATCGCTTACCCGCATTGGGAAAAAGCCACGGGTTCACCGGTCAGGGCAGTAGCTATAGTGTCGGGGTAAAGAGAAACTTTTATAGGTTACAAACAGCTTTTCGAAGAACAATTTATTTTATTAGACCGGCTTTAACAGTCTTTTAAAGAGCAAGACTTCATTGGATTTCCAAAAAACTAATGAGGTTTTGCTCTTTTTTGCTGTAATTTTATTAGATAATTCAAATAAATGTCTGTTGCTATGGACAATAATTAGTAAAATACTGGTAAGAAATATTGCTATCATAAGGATGTAAAGGAGGAAGCTTAGATGAGCCTGAAAGGCAAAAGTGAGGAACTCATATATCTCCTGCTAACTCAAAGGGATTTTATCACGTCTGATGTTTTGGCGCAAAAATTAAACACGTCAGCTAAAACGATTTACAGATGGGTCAAAAGTATCAATGAAGATTTGCCGGACGGTCCCTTGATTATCTCTGAAAAAGGAAGGGGGTACAAGCTGGACTATGATCGCTATTTGCTGCTGTATGAAAATAAGCCGCATGCCGATTATTCCCCCCAGCAAAGAAGAAGTAAGTTAAAGCAATTATTGCTCCTGCAGGCACCAAAACCCGTCAGTGTATTTGATGTTATGGAGGAGTTCTTTTTAGGGGAATCCGTTTTGATTGCCGATGAGAAAATTATCGCTCAGGATATTAAAAAGTTTGATCTGAAATTGCTGCGTAAAAAACGAACGCTGGCTATTGAAGGGCAAGAAGAAAATATCCGCCGCGCTATACTGGCCGGGATTCAGCATGATCAGATTCTTGATTTTGTTGACTTAAAGGAACACTCCGATCTGGATATTGATGAAAAAGATGCAGCATTTATTCTTTATCAATTAGAAACAATTGAGAGACACCTTTCTGGGAAAATTCCTTATCCTTATAATATCAACATTTTTTTGCACTTGTATATTTTGATGGAGCGTATCAGAGCCCATCAAACTTATGCCTATGACACAGAAAAAAAGGGACTGAGGGATGCCTCTGACATTTTGCTGGACATATCTCAGGAAGTTATCAAACATCTGGAAAGTTATTTGCAGCTGCCGATTCCAAGAGTTGAAGTCTACTATCTTTATCAGTATTTATCAGCTTCAAGGTTGGAAAAAGTCAGTTCTGAAAGTATTTCCTTTTCAGAAGAAGTAGTGGGAATTACGCGGACTTACTTGAAATTAATGCGTCAAAAATGGGACTTTGATATCACCAATCAGGATATTTTCTTTGATCTGGCTAATCATATCAAGCCTATGCTCAAACGTTTGGAGCAAAAGATTATGGTTCAAAATGGTCTGCTCAGTCAGATTAAACTGGTTTATCCCGATCTTTTTAACAAGGTCTGTCAGACGTCAGAAGAAATCAGCCGGATTTATCATCTGGCACCCATTTCGGCAGATGAAAATGGTTTTATAACGCTGTACTTTGCCAAATTGCTGGAGACCAGCGGCCGTAAACTGCGAACCTTGATTGTCTGCACAACTGGTATTGGTATTTCAGAATTGCTGCGGGCTAAAATTGCCAATAATTTTTCAGAATTGGAAATTGTTGATGTTATCGCTTCGCGTGAGGTTGAACACCTGGAAGAAATCTATCCTGCGATTGATTTGCTAATCTCAACCATTCCCCTTAAGCAATCGCCGTCTTACCACTTTTTATTAGTAACGGGGATGTTTACAGCAGAAGATCAGGAACGCCTGCGGCAAAAGATTGGAGAAATCAAAAGTGAGCGCTGAATTAGTTAAAAAAGTGTTTGTCGGAAAATCTTTTCAAAAAGCGGATGATGTCTATCACTTTTTAGCTGAACAGATTGATGCTTCTATCAGTCAGCAATTGAAGCAGAAACTGTTTTTCCGCGAAAAGCTGGCTAACATTCAGATTGACAAGCAGACAGTCCTGCCGCATCTTGAATCAAGCGAGCTTAGACAAAGCCAGATTCTGATTCTGCGCTTGGCTGAGCCTATTGAGGACTGGAGTGAGACCATCAAGGACATCAAGCTAGTGATCTGTTTGGCTTTGAAAACGAATGACGAAAGGGCTGTTAAAGAGCAAATCAGAAGCTTTATGACAAAGCTGGCAAATGATGCTTACGTTGAAAGGTTATTAAAAGACAGCAAAACAACTATCGAAAAGAATTTATAAACAGGAGGAAGACTATGAAAATCGTTGGAGTAGCAGCATGTACTGTTGGGATTGCCCATACTTACATTGCTCAGGAAAAATTAGAAGCGGCAGCTAAAAAAGTGGGACATACGGTCAAAATCGAAACGCAAGGCACCATCGGTATTGAAAATGAACTGAGTCCCCAAGAGATTGCAGAAGCCGATATTGTGATTCTAGCCATTGATGTCAAAATTTCCGGAGAAGAGCGCTTTGCCGGCAAGAAAACAGTCAAGGTACCGACAGAAGTTGCCATCAAATCGCCCAATAAGCTGATTGCAAAACTGGCAGAAGTCGCCGCTCAACAATAGGAAGGACAAGCAATGGAAGCAAAGGATGCTATTGATGTCAAATTGATTGACACTCATTTATCGGTAAAAACCAAAGAAGAAGCTCTTCGGGCTTTGTCCGGTCTAATGCTTCAGGAAAACAAGATTTCTGATCAGGAAGCCTTTATCAAGGATGTTTATGAACGTGAAGCCCAAGGGCAGACAGGAATCGGTAATTTCGTGGCCATTCCGCACGGCAAAAGTCAGTTTGTCACAGTTCCCGCGGTAGCTATTGGTATTAATGACCAAGAAATTCCCTGGGAGAGTCTTGACGGCAAAGGCGTGCGCGCAGTGATTCTTTTTGCGGTGGGTTCGGATGCTAAGGCAGCGAGGGAACATTTAAAGCTGCTCGCTCTTTTTGCTAAAAAATTAGGCAACGATCAGGTCGTAGCAAGGCTCTTACAGGCTGAAAGCCCAGAAGATGTTTTGGCTGCATTTTCATCATAGGAGGAGAGAAATGAAAGATTTATTGAAAAAAGCTAATTTGAAAGGCCATTTGCTGACAGCTATTTCCTATTTAATCCCCATCGTTTGCGGGGCTGGCTTTTTAGTTGCCATTGGGATGGCTATGGGCGGTCAGTCTCAGGATGCGCTCATCATCGGGAAATTTTCATTTTGGGATGCTATGGCAACCATGGGTGGCAAGGCTTTAGGTCTCTTACCTGTTGTTATTGCGACTGGGATTGCCTTCTCTGTTGCCGGAAAACCGGGAATTGCACCGGGCTTTGTTGTCGGTTTAATTGCCAACAGTATCAGTGCCGGCTTCATCGGCGGTATTTTGGGCGGTTATATTGCTGGCTTTCTGGCTCTTTATCTATTAAAAAATCTAAAAGTCCCCAACTGGGCAAAGGGCTTGATGCCTACCTTGATTGTGCCTTTTGTGACAGCCTTTGTCAGCAGTCTGATTATGATTTACCTGATTGGCGGTCCAATCAGTGCCTTTACCAGCTGGCTGACAACCTTCTTAAAAGGGCTCAGTTCATCATCCCGTATTGTCTTTGGCGGTGTTGTCGGAGTGCTCAGTGGTGTTGATTTTGGCGGTCCGCTCAATAAAACAGTTTACGCCTTTGTCCTAACCCTTCAGGCAGAAGGCGTCAAAGAACCTCTGACGGCCCTGCAGCTAGTCAATACGGCTACCCCTGTTGGCTTTGGTCTGGCTTATTTTATTGCCAAGCTGATGAGAAAAAACATCTACAGCAAGGATGAAATTGAAACGCTGAAATCAGCTGTTCCCATGGGTATTGTCAATATTGTTGAAGGAGTCATTCCCATTGTCATGAACAATCTGATACCGGGCTTGATTGCAACCGCCATAGGAGGTGCAGCAGGCGGTGCTGTATCTATGACGATGGGAGCTGATTCAGCGGTGCCTTTTGGCGGGATTCTGATGATTCCGACCATGACACGGCCGCTGGCCGGGATTTGCGGATTGCTGATCAATATTTTGGTAACAGGCTTAGTTTATGCCGTGATCAAAAAGCCTGTTTCCAAGGAAGCAACAGCGGAAGTCAATCCAGAGGATGAAGCAGATATCAGTCTTGATGACTTTGAAATTCTATGAGAAAGCGAGGAAGTAGAGATGTCAGCAGTTGAAATATCACCTTCTTTGATGTGTATGAATCTGGATAAATTTAAAGAAGAAATTACGTTTCTTAACCAGCATGCCAGTTCTTATCATATTGATATTATGGACGGACATTTTGTTCCCAATATTACACTGTCGCCGTGGTTTATCGGTGAAGTCAGAAAGCTCTCCAGCCTGCCCTTGTCAATTCACCTGATGGTTAGCGATCAGGCCTTCTGGGTGTCTGAAATGATCAAGATGAACTGTGAGTGGATTTGCATGCATGCCGAAGTTATTAACGGCTTAGCTTTTCGCTTGATTGATCAAATCCATGCTGCCGGTTTAAAGGCGGGAGTTGTTCTTAATCCCGAAACCCCCGTAAGTGCTGTTTTGCCTTATATTGATTTACTGGATAAAATCACTGTTATGACAGTTGATCCGGGATTTGCAGGGCAGCGTTTTTTAGAATCAACTTTAGAGAAGATTGTTGATTTAAGGCATCTAAGAGATGAGAATTCTTACCATTACTTAATAGAAATGGACGGTTCATCCAGCCGCAAAACGTTTAAGCGTATTGATGAGGCAGGGCCGGATATCTACATTGTGGGTCGGAGCGGGCTGTTCTCCCTGACTGATGATATTGCGCAGTCATGGGCAATCATGGAACAAGACTATGCGGATATGACCGGAAAAACATTGTAAATAAGGGGCTTACAGTCTATCCATTTCTTATAAAATCTTAAAAGTTGCAGGAACTTCCTGCAGCTTTTTGTTATTTACAGGGCAGTAAGGGATTGTTTATAATGAATTTATCACAAGGGCAGCTGCTATAGTGAGTGTTGACTGGTTTGACAGAATACCGGCTTGTTTGGCTTGCGACTGTTTTTCTGCAGAGAATGTTTACAGTTTAAGCTGCCTCAATCCATTCTAACTAATAGGTGTAGATGTGTCAGGAGGTGATTTAGAAATGCTCAGCAAAAGACAGTTAAAATTGCTGGACCTGCTTGAGCAGGAGCCGTCGTTTCAGACGGCTGCCCATTTAGCTGCAAAATTGGGAATTTCTGAGCGAACGGTGTACACAGAAATGAAAGCGCTTCAAAATTCTGGCTTGAACATTGTCAGGAAGCGCGGTGTGGGCATTGCTGTTGATAAAAAATTGGGCAGCGAAAACCCGGCAGAAGACGAGGATCAAAGCCTGAAAAGAAGAGTTGCCATCATGATTCGGCTGATTTTCAAAGGTCAAACAGTAACCTTTAATGCCCTGTCTGAGGAATACTTTGTCAGCAAAACATCTATCAAACAGGATTTCACGTTTATCGAAAAGACTTTGGGCAAGGGTAATGACTTCCATCTGCTTAGCAATCATAAGGGCACCAGAGCTGTTTGGAAGGACTCTGAAGAAAAGCTCAATGCTCTGCTTAATTTTAATCAGCTCCTGATCGAGCATGCCCAGTCTCTAAGCCCGTTACCGTTAGAAGATGATATCGATATTCTGTTGACTTCTTATCCTCACGAAGCTGTAGGGGTCTGTACAAATATCCTGTACAGCTATATCAAGGAGAACATCAACACCATCTCTGAGCTTTACATTCAAAGTTTTCTCAGTGTTCTCATTGCCCTAGTTTATCAGCTTTTGCAGGGAGAGCACTTGTCTGTAAAAGAGGGGCTTTTGAATCAAAAAACACATGCCTTTTATATTGACAGTGCGGTCAAGATTTTGCATAAAGCATCTGTGCGCTTGGGCTTCGCCTACACAAACGGTGATATCGAATATTTATCCTACATGCTCCTTAATTACCGCTTTGAGCCGATTCCGGCAGCTTACGTCGATGATGGTTTGGTTGAGCATTTGATCGAAGAGGTGTCACAGGCTTTAACGATTGATTTTTCAAGTGATGAGCATTTGCTGGAGCAGTTAAAAATTCACATTCCCGCTATGCTCCAGCGCCTGCAGTCGCATACCTTTGTCAAAAACCCTTTTACAGAGCAGATAAAACTGGAATACTCAGTGGTCTTTAATATTTTATGGCTGCTGATGACGGATTTTAGTGATGAATTGGGGCTTGACATCAATGAGGATGAGATTGCTTTTTTGACGATTTACTTCCAGCTGGCGATTGAAAAAGCCGGTATCAGCCGAAAAATTTTAGTGATCTGTCCGACAGGTATTGTGACCTCAGAATTGTTAATCAATCGCATCAAAAATGCCCTGCCTTCGCTGGATACGCTGGAAGTTGCTTCGGTGCCGGAAGCAGCAGAGCTTGATCTAAACCAGTATGATTTTGTTTTGACCACGGTCAAGCTAAAGCAGCAAGAAAGCAATTGTTACTATGTTTCACCTTTTATCAGCAATAGAGAGCTTATCAGTATTTTCAGTGAAAAAACAAAACAAAATAAGGTTTTATCCAAATCACCGGAAATTCTGAAGCACTACATTTTGCCGCATTTGGTTTTCACTGATAAAAAATATGCTTCCAAAAAAGACGTTATCTTAAGTGTTGGCGAGCATTTGGAGGAAGAAAAGCTGGTAACCGGAGATTTTAAATACGACGTTTTGAAGCGTGAAGAGCTGGGGGGAACTGACTTGCCCTTAGGTGTTGCCGTTCCTCATGGCAAGCCGGTGCATGTTTTGAAAACCTTTGTTGCGCTTATTACCAGCTGTAAAAAATATAAGTGGAATACTTACTATGTTGATACTGTTTTTATGATAGGAATTGCTCAGAAAGATTTAAAACAAGCCAGAGCCATTATTGCCAGCATTTATCAGATTATTAATGATGAAGCAAAATTGAAGACACTCAGACAGGAAAAAGACGTTAAGGAGGTTTTAAAGATCGTTTATGGAAAAGACTGATATTATCCGGCAAGAATTAATTTTCCTTGATCATGAAAGCAAAAGCAAGGATCAGATTATTAAATGGATTGCCAAGGCAGCCGAGGCTATTGACTATGTCAGCGATGCAGACTTGTTTTTTCAGGCAGTCTTAAAAAGAGAAGCCGAAGTCCCGACAGCTATCGGCTATGGCATTGCTATCCCGCACGGGAAAACAGATGTCGTCAAGAAGCCTTTCATTGCTTTCTTGCGGACCAAAGAAAAATTTAGATGGACTCAGGAAGACAAGGAAGATGTCCAGCTGATTTTTCTGATTGGGGTTCCGGAAACAGGAACCGAAAAACTGCATTTAAAGTTTATTTCACAGGTCAGCAAAAGATTATTGGATGAACAATTTCGAGAGGAACTGTTGCAGCAAGGCAAAGACAAGGTTTTTCAGCTATTAAATGCGATTGATGTATAAGGAGGTTCAAAATGAAAATAGTTGCCGTAACAGCCTGCCCGACAGGCATTGCCCATACTTACATGGCTCAGGAGGCGCTTGAAAAAGAGTGTGAAAAACGCGGTTATGACTACCAAGTGGAAACTCAGGGCGGTATGGGAATTGAGAATGAATTGGAACAAGAAACTGTAGATGAAGCAGATCTTGTGATTTTGGCTATCGCCGTTGAAATTGAAGGACAGGATCGTTTTGATGATAAGCGAGCTCAAGGTAAAGTTCTGAGCGTTGACCCGGGAGAGGCTATCAAAGATCCGTCTAAGGTTTTAGATCAGGCAGAAGCACTATAAAATAAGAGGGTGAAATAATGAATAAAAAAATATGGAAAGACTTGCAAAAAGCTTTCAACACCGGGGTTTCTTACATGCTGCCTTCGGTTGTTGTCGGCGGTGTTTTTCTGGCAATCGCTCTGTCCACCGGAAAGCCAACCGACAAGGGGATGGAAATCACCAATCAATTTATGAAAAATTTAAATGATCTGGGAGCAGCCGGCTTTGCCATGATGATTCCGCTTTTGTCGGGCTATATCGCTTATTCCATTTCCGGAAAACCGGCCCTGGCTCCGGCTATGATCCTAGGCTATATTGCCAATAATCCGATCGGTGCAGATCAAGTCAAAACAGGTTTTTTAGGAGCTATGCTCTTGGGTGTGCTGACAGGTTATTTTGTCAAATGGACTAAGACTTGGAAGACACCGCAGCTGGTCAGAACTTTGATGCCTATTTTGATTGTTCCCATCATAACGACCTTTGTTTTAGGAATGGTATATATCTATATTATTGCTGTACCAATTGGTGTTGTCATGGATTGGCTGGTGAAAACGCTGGGCGAAATGCAGGGAGGCAGTGCCATTGTTTTGGGCTTGATTATCGGGGCCATGACAGCTGTTGATATGGGCGGCCCCATCAACAAGACGGCAACGGCCTTTACGCTTGCTTTGATGGCAGAAGGCATCTATTCGCCTAACGGTGCTCACCGGATTGCGGTAGCTATTCCGCCCTTGGCTGTAGCCATTTCCACCTTTATTGACCGCAAGAAGTACAGCAAAGAAGACCGTGATTTGGGACTGTCTGCCTTCTTTATGGGCTTGATCGGCATTACAGAAGGTGCCATTCCTTTTGCGGTAAAGGATATGAAACGTGTTCTGCCCGCGATTATTATCGGCAGCGCTGTCGGCGGTGCTCTCGGGATGGTAAATAATGTTGAGGCCTTGGTACCTCACGGCGGTCTCATCATTTTGCCTGTTGTTAACGGAAAACTCTGGTATGTTATTGCTATGCTGATTGGTACTTTGATTTCAGTTGCTATCCTGCATTTTACCAAACCGGATATTGAAGAATGAAAAACTATGAATTGAACACGGGCTAAAATCCTAGTAAAAAAGATAAACGTCCTTGTGTCTTAGCGACACGGCGTCCATTTCCTATTTTTATACGGATTTCTTAACGCCCTTTGTATCTTATGTAATTGAACACGAGCTAAAATCCTAGTAAAAAAGATAACCGTCCTTGTGTCTTAGCGACACGGCGCCCGTTTCCTATTTTTATACGGATTTCTTTACGCCCTTAGTATCTTAAATAAAGGAGAAACATTATGACAAAACTTTCAATTAAAGAGACCGTTCAAGGGCTCTTGGAACTGCAAAAAACCGGCGAAAGCGCCACTCTTTTGGGAATCGGTCCCATGTCTAAAAACTGTGTGCAGGCGGCTTTGGAACTCTCGCAGGAAGATGACTATCCGGTCATGTTTATTGCCAGCCGCAATCAGGTTGATTTGGATGAGCTTGGTGGAGGCTATGTTAACGGCTGGAATCAATTCACCTTTGCTCAGGCGGTCAAAGAAGTCGCAGAAGATATTCATTATGACAATCTTTATTACCTTTGCCGCGACCATGGCGGTCCCTGGCAGCGTGATAAGGAGCGCAACAGCCACTTGCCGACAGATGAGGCCATGAAACTGGGAGAGCAGTCTTATGTAGGAGATATTGAAGCAGGTTTTGATTTGCTTATGATTGATCCGACCAAGGATCCTTTTGAAATCGGCAAGGTCATTCCGCTTGAAACCGTTTTGGAGCGTACAGTTGCCCTGATTGAATTCTGTGAAAATGAGCGTAAAAAGCGCCAACTGCCGGAAATCGGCTATGAAGTCGGCACGGAAGAAACTAATGGCGGTTTAACCTCAACTGAGACCTATGAAACCTTTATCAAACAGCTGCAGGCAGAATTAGGCAAGCGTGGCCTGCCCATGCCAACCTTTATCGTCGGCCAGACAGGAACCCTGACACGCAAGACAGAGCAAGTCGGACACTTTAATTTTAAAAATGCTTATGATTTGGCTCAGATGGCGAAAAAATACGGCGTCGGTCTCAAAGAGCACAACGGTGACTACCTAGATGATGTTACGCTTTTAGAACACTTGCCTTCAACCATTACAGCGACCAATGTCGCACCGCAATACGGTACGGAAGAAACAAGGGCTTATCTCAATCTGGCTCAAGTTGAAGCCAAATTAGTTGAATACGGCTTGGTTAAAGAAGCTTCTAAAATTCGCGAAACCCTGCTGGTAAAAGCGATTGAAAGCCAGCGTTGGAGAAAGTGGATGGTGGGCGATCAGGTCAACTTGACAGTTGAAGAAATCAAAGCAGATCTAGCCCTGTCGGAAGAAATTTTGGACATTGCCGGTCACTATACCTTTAATGATCCGGCTGTCAAAGCGGAAATTGAAAAGCTCTATGCCAACTTAGCAGCTCACCATATTGACGGCAAGCGCTATGTCATTGACCATATCAAACGGCCTATCAGAGACTATGCAGAGTGCTATAATTTGAAAGGTGTTACCAGCCGTATAAAAAATCTGAAAAGTTAAAGGGCAGCAAAGCTTGCTTCATTTCACAGATCATATAACGATCAGCCTATCAGAAACTTTTGATGACGTTTTTGATAGGTTTTTTGGTTTGAAACGCTATTTCAGAAAAATTTCAAAAAAGAGCTTACGTGCCTGTATAAATTATGATATGCTAGTTTTCAGAACAAAAAAGGAGGCGAGTAATGCCAAGAAATTTTAAAGAAGCCATGCTTTTTACAACCATGATGTGCGGATTAATGGTGCTGGGAATGAGTGCCTATAATTTGACAGTGGTCGGCCATTTCAGCTGGAAAGCCCTAGCCTTGGGCTATATTCCCGGATTTGTCCTTGCTTTTCTAGCTGATACTTTACTAGTGGGTCCGCTGGCCAAAAAGATTGCCTTTCGTTTTTTGAAAGACCATCATAAACGCTGGCAAAAAATTCTGACCATCTCCGGTCTGATGATTCTTGGAATGGTTTCTATCATGTCCTTATATGGTTTGCTGATCAATCGGGTTGCCTTGACGCTGCCGGTTTATCTGGGGGCATGGCTGACAAACTTTGTGATGGCAGTTCCCTTGAACTTTTTAATTGTGGGACCTATATCGCGCTTTATCTTGGGCCATCTGCAAAAACCCTTCCCTAATGAAGACAAAGTGGAAGACTTTGACGATGATGATGAAATACCGACGATTATTTAAAAAGACATTAACTATAATTGAAACAGGACTTATCACAATGTTCCTGTTTTTTCTTTTAGCTTTTCTAGGGGCTTAACAGCTTCATGCTAATGAGTTTTAAACTTTTAAACAGTGAGAATTATGTTACAATAGAGCTATGACAAACAAGAAAAAATTACTGTTAATTGACGGCTCTTCTGTCGCTTACCGTGCTTTTTTTGCACTCTACAATCAAATTGACCGTTTTAAAAATCCTGCCGGTCTTCACACCAATGCGATCTATGGTTTTCACCTGATGCTGGATCATATGATCAAGCGGGTAGAGCCCACGCACATTTTGGTCGCCTTTGATGCGGGTAAGACTACTTTTAGGACAGAAATGTTTACGGATTATAAAGCTGGACGTGATAAAACACCGGCAGAGTTTCGCGAACAGCTCCCCTATATTCGTGAAATGCTGACAGCGCTCGGTGTGCCTTTTTATGATCTGGAAAATTATGAAGCCGATGATATTATCGGAACCTTGGATAAACTGGCAGAAAATGAAGATGAGTATGACGTAACGATTGTCAGCGGGGACAGAGACCTGATTCAGCTGACTGACAGCAACACGACCGTTGAGATTTCTAAGAGAGGTGTCGCAGAGTTCGAGGAGTTTACGCCGGCTTACCTCAAGAAAAAAATGGGACTGACACCCAAGCAGTTTATTGATCTGAAGGCACTCATGGGAGACAAGTCGGATAATATTCCGGGGGTCACCAAGATTGGCGAAAAAACAGGGTTGAAATTGCTGCATGAACACGGCAGTCTGGAGGCCATCTATGAAAACTTAGACAGCTTTAAAGCTTCTAAGATGAAAGAAAATCTGGTCAATGATAAAGAGCAGGCCTTCTTGTCGAAAACCTTAGCGACGATTGATGTTCAGGCACCTATCACCATTGGTTTAGAAGACATCGTCTATGCCGGTCCCAAATTTGACAGTCTGGCTAAATTTTATGATGAAATGGATTTCAGGCAGTTTCGTTCGCAGCTGGGCTCATCGCCTAAGGCTGAAAATTTTGAGGCTGATTATACCGAGGTCAGCCGGCTCAAACCGGACATGTTTGCAGACGATCAGTTCTTTTACTTTGAAATTTTAAACGACAACTATCACACAGAAGACATCATCGGTTTTGCCTGGGGCAACAAGCAGGCTATCTATGCCAGCAATGACATTAGTCTGCTTGGTGAAGAGTTGTTTAAAAAGGCTCTGTCAAGACCCATTAAGACCTATGATTTCAAGCGCAGCAAAGTTTTGCTCCATCATCTGGGGATTGATCTGCCGACAGCCAGCTTTGACAGCCGCTTGGCCAAGTATCTGCTGTCGACTGTTGAAAACAACAATACATCGACCATTGCCAGACTCTATACCGATTTGCCGCTTGCGACCGATGAGGAAATTTACGGGAAAGGTGCTAAACGGGCGGTTCCTGACAAAACTGCTCTGCTCAGCCATTTAGCCAAAAAGGTCAGTGTCCTGATTGCCAGTGAAGAGCCTATGCGCAGCAAACTCTCTGACAATGACCAGTTAAGTCTGCTCTTTGAAATGGAGCTGCCCTTAGCCAATGTCCTTGCTAAAATGGAAATCGCCGGTATCTCCATCAAGGAAGAAACGCTGAAAGATATGGAGCGAGCCAATGAGATTGAACTGGAAACTCTAACACAGGAAATCTATGCCTTGGCGGGGGAAGAGTTCAATATTAATTCGCCTAAACAGCTAGGGGCTATTCTCTTTGAAAAATTAGGCCTGCCCTTATCGGTCACCAAAAAGACAAAGACCGGCTATTCGACAGCTGTTGATGTTTTAGAACGCTTGGCTCATCGCTCACCCATCGTAGCTAAAATTTTGGAATACCGTCAGATTGCCAAACTTCAGTCGACCTATATTATCGGACTGCAAGAAGCGATTTCTTTTGATGGTAAGATTCATACCCGCTACCTGCAGGATCTGACACAGACCGGACGCCTGTCCAGTGTTGATCCCAACTTGCAAAATATTCCGGTTCGTCTGGAGCAGGGCCGCCTGATCCGCAAGGCTTTTGTTCCGGAATGGCCGGACAGTGTCTTGCTCAGTTCGGACTATTCACAGATTGAGCTGCGGGTGCTGGCTCACATTTCAGGAGATGAGCACTTAATCGCGGCCTTTAAAGAAGGGGCTGACATTCATACCTCAACAGCTATGCGTGTGTTTGGTATTGACAAGCCTGAAAATGTGACACCGAACGACCGCCGCAATGCAAAGGCTGTTAATTTCGGCGTGGTTTACGGTATTTCAGACTTCGGTCTGGCTAATAATTTAGGCATCAGCCGCAAGGCCGCCAAAAATTATATTGACACTTACTTTGAACGCTATCCGGGTATTAAAAACTACATGGACAGAGTTGTCAGAGAAGCGCGTGACAAAGGCTATGTGGAGACGCTCTTTCACAGACGGCGTGAGCTGCCGGATATCAACTCGCGCAATTTCAATATTCGCTCCTTTGCCGAGCGTACAGCCATCAATTCCCCTATTCAGGGAAGTGCAGCTGACATTCTCAAAGTAGCTATGATTAATCTGGACAAGGCGCTGACGCAGAGAAATTACCAAGCGCGCATGCTGCTGCAGGTGCATGATGAAATTGTCCTTGAAGTTCCCAATAAAGAGCTGGCAGCTGTTAAACAGCTGGTCAAGGAGACGATGGAGTCTGCTATTGAATTATCCGTACCGCTTGTGGCTGATGAAAATGCCGGTCAGACTTGGTATGAAGCTAAATAATGTACTGTCAAAATAAATGAAGGAGGTTATCCATGACCTATCAATTTCAAAATCCCAGTCAGGAAGTCATTTTTGATTATTTAAAAGAGGCTAAGACTATTGCAGTTGTTGGCCTGTCTGCCCGGGAAGAAACGGCCGCTTATGAGGTCTCTCAGGTGATGCAAAATGCCGGCTATAAGATTATTCCTGTTAATCCAAGAGCTGCGGGCAGCAAAATTTTAGGTGAAAAAGTCTATGCCCGCTTGCAGGATATTCCTGAGCCGGTTGATATTGTTGACGTTTTTCGCCGCAGCGAGTTTTTAGCTGATGTGGCCCGTGATTTTATCGAAACAGATGCCCGTGTTTTTTGGGCACAGCTGGGTCTGGAAAGTGAAGAAGCAGAAAAGATTCTGCGTGCGGCAGGACGCAATGATATTGTCATGAACCGCTGCATTAAGATTGAGTATCGAAAATTGGCTGTTCAATAAGCAAGAAATAATGTGAGCATGGGCAGATAACTGCCTTTTCCAAAGACTGCAAGATTTTAATGAATAGCACAAAGTCAGAAGGCCGGGACAGAAGTGTTCCGGCCGTTTGTTATACATCATTTACAGCTAGAAGCCTTCCATAAAAAATGAGTGGATTTCATCTTGTGACAAGCTCAGCTATTTTTGATAAAATTTATAAGGTTATATCCAAATAATTGGAAACAAGGAGTACAAATGACAGATTCGCCGATTCAATATCGCTTAATAAAAAAAGAAAAACACACGGGAGCCCGTCTGGGAGAGCTCATCACACCCCACGGAACTTTTCCGACCCCCATGTTTATGCCGGTGGGAACTCAGGCAACCGTTAAAACACAGTCGCCCGAAGAGTTAAAAGAAATGGGTTCAGGAGTTATTCTGGCTAATACGTATCATCTGTGGCTGCGGCCCGGAGATGAGCTGATTGCGCGGGCCGGCGGACTGCATCAGTTTATGAACTGGGATCAGCCTATTTTGACAGACAGCGGCGGTTTTCAAGTTTATTCGCTGGCTGATAGCCGCAATATCACAGAAGAAGGCGTGACCTTTAAAAACCATCTAAACGGTGCTAAAATGTTTCTGTCACCGGAAAAGGCTATCTCTATCCAAAACAATCTGGGTTCAGACATCATGATGTCTTTTGATGAATGTCCTCAATTCTACCAGCCCTACGATTATGTTAAAAATTCGATTGAACGGACCAGCCGTTGGGCAGAACGCGGTCTCAAGGCTCATCGGCGGCCGCAGGAACAAGGCCTCTTTGGGATTGTTCAGGGAGCCGGCTTTGAAGATCTCAGACGTCAATCCGCAGCTGATTTAGTCGCTATGGATTTTCCGGGCTATTCTATTGGCGGTTTAGCAGTTGGTGAATCACATGAAGAAATGAATGCTGTGCTTGATTTCACAACACCTCTCCTGCCGGAAAACAAGCCGCGTTATCTGATGGGAGTGGGAGCGCCTGACAGCCTGATTGACGGCGTTATCCGCGGTGTTGACATGTTTGACTGTGTCCTGCCCACCCGAATTGCCAGAAATGGAACCTGCATGACCAGTGAAGGACGTTTGGTTGTCAAAAACGCTCAGTATGCAGAAGATTTCACGCCGCTTGATCATGACTGTGACTGTTATACCTGCAAAAATTACACGCGCGCTTATCTGCGCCATTTGCTCAAAGCTGATGAGACTTTCGGCCTGCGCTTGACCAGCTATCACAATCTCTATTTCCTGCTTAATCTCATGCGAAAGGTCCGTCAGGCTATTATGGATGATAATTTGCTTGAATTCCGTGAAGATTTTATCGAACGCTACGGCTACAATAAATCCAATCGTAATTTCTAAACGATGGCCGAAAATGTATCGATACAGACAAAAACTGCTTTGACTGGAGCAAAATCCACTTGTGGGTACAGCTCCAGTCTTTTTAGGTGTCAAAAATTAAGAGATTGGGCAGTCGCTTTTGAACATAGTTTTGGATTTCTTATTGGCCGCCCAGTGCTTACCGGCCGGCTTACAAAAGTGTAAGTTTGGTTTATGATTTTTCCAGTAAAATAAAGGTAGAAAATGGCTGCCGCTGGTTTGGCAGCAGATTTGTAGCGAAGGAGGATCAACTGATGACAAAAGCCGATCGTTTAAGATACTTTATTTTGATTTTTATGCTCTGTGATTTAATCCTGCTTACCTTAATCATTTGCTGGTACTGCATGTGATTTTTGCTTAGGAGATTTATAAGGAGAAGCAATGTTAGAAGTCATTACGCTGATAGTGTTTATGGTGCTTGCCCTTTCTATATATCACGATGCCCGCAGTTTGATCAATCCGGTTCTGTTAATCATCTTTTTGTTTTTTGCCTATATCACGGCTGCTAGTTTTTTCTACCAGCAGGGCTACACAATGGCTTACTTGATTTTCGTACTGGGATTTCTACTGGTTCCTGCTTTTCTCTTTTTTAGCGGCCTGTTTCTCATTTATAACGGTTTTGTCCTTTTGAAAAGAGAGGGGCGCTCAAAGACTAATTTCTTATCCCTTTTTCTGGGAATCGCCATCCTAGGCTTCTTTCTTTTCGTGTATTTGGGCTCATCTTTTTTGAAAAATCTTTCACAAAACAGCTTGATTTATTTTATCTACTTTCTTTTGCTATTTACGTTTTTGCTGTTTGGAATGTCCTTTGTTGCTTTTATGCTCTATTCCATTTTGTATCTGATTATTCCTAAAAATAAGCACTATGACTTCATTATCATTCACGGTGCAGGGCTTAGAAAGGGAAAAGAGGTAACGCCTTTACTGCAAAAGCGAATTGATAAGGCACTTGAGGTCTTTCGAAAAGCCAGCAATCCCCAAGCCAAGCTGATTGCAAGCGGCGGTCAGGGACCTGACGAAAAGATTTCAGAAGCCAGGGCCATTGCTGCTTACATCAGACAGCAAGGGGATATTCCCAGCAATAAAGTTCTTTTGGAAGAGAAGTCACGCTCAACCTATCAAAATCTGTTGTTTTCAAAAGAGCTGGCTGAAAAAGAAATGAGCCATCCGCGGTTTCTCTTTGTCACCAATGCCTACCATGTTTTTCGAACCAGTGTCTATGCGCACGGGCTTCACATGTCCGGGGACGGTTTAGGCTGCTCAACAGCTGCCTACTATATTCCCAGTGCCTTTATCCGGGAATTTGCGGCGATCGTTGTCCGTCTCAAGTGGGTCTTTATTGCTATTTATGCAGTCTTTATAGGACTTTTAATAATTAGCTGTTTGAGATAAAACACTTAGAGGGTCTGTTTCAGAGAAGTTCTTTGAAGCAGGCCCTTGTTTAGTTGTTGCAGGAAATTTGCTATAATAAAGCTAACAGGAAATAAAGAAGGTGTTTTTATGAAGTTAACAACCATTGGCTGCTGGGGAGCCTATCCTTATCAAGATGCGGGAACAACCTCCTATCTTTTAACGGGACACGACGGCTTTCAGCTCTTGATAGACTGCGGCAGCCGTGCTGTCAATGAACTGGAAAAAGAAATCTCACCCCTTGATTTAGATGCTGTCATTATCAGCCACTACCACCCGGACCATGTTGCTGATTTAGGGGTTCTGCGTCACTATTTTCAGCTTTATCCTAAGCACTTGTGGGAGCCCAAAGTCTTGCCTATCTATGGCCACGATGAGGACAGTTATGAGTTTAGCAAACTGACCCTTGACGGTGTTTCTCAAGGAATCGCCTATGATGTTAAGGGCACTGAGAAAATTGGCCCCTTTGACATTACTTTCATTAAAACTGTGCACCCTGTCGTTTGCTATGCCATGCGCATTGTCGAGCGTGAGAGCGGCCAGGTTCTTGTTTTTACAGGGGACAGCGGTTATTTTGACGGACTGGCTGATTTTGCCAAGGATGCTGATGTGTTCCTTGCAGATGTCTACCTTTACGAAGGCAATGAAAACCACCCAGCCCACCTGACGTCCAAGGAAGCAGGACAGATTGCCGCCCAAGCAGGGGTCAAAAAATTAGTGCTGACCCACATGCCGCCGCTGCCGCCCGCAGGGATTGAACCAGACAATCATTTGGAAGTCCTCAGAAGCCAGACTGAGACTTACTCAAAGGGTATTCCTGTAGAATTGGCAGAGCCTCATAAATCATGGGAAATCGGTGATTGCTGATGACCGACTTCACTCAGGAAGAAAAAGAATTTTTCATGGCAGAAGCCTTGAAAGAAGCTCAAAAATCATTGGCCAAAGAAGAGATTCCTATCGGCTGTGTCATTGTTAAGGACGGGCAGATCATCGGCCGCGGACACAATGCGCGTGAGGAGCTGAGTCAGGCCATTATGCATGCCGAAATTATGGCCATCACAGAGGCCAATAAGCATGAAAACAGCTGGCGTCTGCTTGCTACGACCCTTTTTGTGACAATTGAACCCTGCGTCATGTGCAGCGGTGCGATTGGCCTTGCCCGTATTCCGCAGGTCATCTACGGAGCTGCCAATCAAAAATTTGGCGGCGCCGGCAGCCTCTATGACATTCTGACAGATGAGCGGCTCAACCATCGGGTACAAGTGGAAACAGGAATCCTCGAAGAAGACTGTGCCAGAATTATGCTGGACTTTTTTAGGCAAAGACGAAAGTCTTAAGTTGGCAGTTTGCTCAATCTATGTTATAATACTTTTGGAGCAACATCTGCGCGTGAAGCGGGTCAGGGGAGGAATCCAGCAGCCCTAAGCGATGTCAGGTGTGTGCTCTATTTTTTAATGTAAGAAGAGACCATAACTAGCCAGAGTCATTTTATAAATTCAGTGGAAAAGTATGAGTATAAAAGAAACAATTGGGAAAAAGATTCGAGAAGAGCGTGAGAAAAAGGGATTATCGCGTGAACAACTGTGTAACAGTGAAGAGGAGCTGACAGTTCGTCAGCTGGTACGTATTGAACTGGGACAGTCGTTACCTTCTATTGTAAAATTGGAATATATTGCAAAAGTGTTGGAAACTGATTTAGGAACCTTACTTGCGGGTGAAAATATTACGATACCGGATGAGTATTTCACCATGAAGTATCAGCTTTTCAAATTTCCCACTTATGGGGATCCTAAGCGTCTGGAACAGAAAACGCAAATGATTGAAAGCATCTATGAAAAGTATTTTGAAATTTTGCCAGAAGATGAGCTTTTTACTTTGGAACTATTAGATAATGCTCTAGATTATATTTCGACAGGTAAAACAGCAGCGGCTGAAGTTATTTTTGAAGATTTTTTTAAGCAGTTGTTATTAAAAGAAAGGCATACATTCAATGATTTATTATTGATATCGTGTTATGCTGTTCAATACCAAGATAAAAATTATAATAAAAAAACGTTAAAAACATTGGAAAAAGCTATTTTGAAGCAGGAAGTCTCAGGTGATGAATATTATAATATTGAACTTTTAGGGGCATTGACAGCTATAGCAGGCGTTTATCTGGATCATGCTGAGTATTCTAAATTGAAAAACTTAGCAGACAGAATGCATGAAGTGATTGCAGAGACACAGCAGTACAGTGCTAAGCCTATAGTATTAATTTATGAGGCTAAATACTATCTCTATAGTGAACAAAATAAGGAGAAAGCAAAAGAATGCTATGATTTAGCTGCTTTGCTGGCTCAGAATTTTGGTGATGATATTTTAGAGACAAAACTTAAAGCTGAAAGAAAAAAAGATCAGGTATAGAAAAATAAGGCCATGACATAAATGTCATGGTCTTATTATTTAGCTTTTTTTATAATAAGAGCGTAAAGTTTGAAGCAACAGGTTAAGTTTAACTTAATTGGTGCTTTGGCCTAAAAATATAGTTGCTGATTAGCAGTGACATAAATGTCATGGTCAACAAGTATCACTATATATATAATAATATTATAAAATTTGAAAAGGAAAAATAGAAATGAAACTGAAACTGTTAAGATTTTTGATGACTGCTGTAACAACTTGGTTAATGGTTGGTGGACGTTAAAAAATACCAAGTAAAATTAAATATTATTTTAAATGAAACAAACTATTAAGGAAGGGAGAAGAAAATGATTAGATTTTTAAGAAATATCTATGAACGTCATCCTGCTTAAAATAATCAGGTTTGACGTTCTAATCACAAATAGAAAGGAAAAAACAGATGTTTAACATTTTAAAAAAATTCTTTAAGCGTAACGAAGTTAACATTGGTGTTGCCCGCTTTGGTTACAAGGGCAAACGATACCATTGGTAATGTAGTGCAGTAGCACTAAGGTGAAAGGTAAAACTTTCGATTCTTAATTAAAAAGAAAGGAAAAAACAGATGTTTAACATTTTAAAAAAATTCTTTAAGCGTAACGAAGTTAACATTGGTGTTGCCCGTTTTGGTTACAAGGGTAAACGATACCATTGGTAATGTAGTGCAGTAGCACTAAGGTGAAAGGTAAAACTTTCGATTCTTAATTAAAAAGAAAGGAGAAAACAGATGTTTAACATTTTAAAGAAATTCTTTAAGCGTAATGAAGTTAACATTGGTGTTGCCCGTTTTGGCTACAAAGGTAAAAAATATCATTGGTAAAATAAATTAATTGAGAAGAGATAAGCGGCAAAGTTCGTTTATCTATAACTCAATTAAATTTTGGAAAAATACAATTAAAAAGAGGAAAAAATGAAACAAGTCTTTACACCGATTTACAAATCAATACTAAAGCGCAGGGAGATAGCAGCTTTCTTGTTTTGTTCTCTCTATCCGCTGCTGGCTTCGGCAGTCAGTCTGTTTCAGACAGGATTAAAAAGTATGGCTCATGGGAGAAAACTGAGCTTTTTGGAGTATTGGTCTATTAATGTTCAAACACAGTGGCAGTTAGCCATACCAATTTTATTGTTAGCCTATGCTGTTACGACTGTTTTTTATACTGAAATCCATTCTGGCATTTTATTTTTATATAAAGATCTAGAAAAAAAGATGATTTTTAAAGCAAAAATCCTGAGTCTCATCAAAATCTTAGGCATTTTTACGGTACTGACTTTTTTGGCATCGCTTTTGTCTTATTACACTCTGATGCTTTATCAAAGTTACATATCAGGGCATCTTTTTCCTGAAAATTGGTCTATTGTTCAGATGAGTTTACTGACTGTTTTGTCACGAATGATTATCTATGTGATTGTTGTCTTGCTGGTATCAGCTTTATCCAGTCACTATAATAATTCCATCTCGGTTTTAGCAGGTTTGTTTTTTATGTTATTAGCAAATGTAGCACCGCAGCTGCCGCTGGGAAGGTATCTCTTTCCAACAGGGTATGCTGGAACAGGAATGCCTTTTCTTCTTTCGCTCATTTTGATGTGTCTGATCAGCTCGATTTATATAATATCAACTTATAGTTTAGGACTTAAAAAATTTGAACAAATTGAATTTTAGGAAGACGAATATGCTAGCAAAAAATAGAATTGAACATCTTATTTTAATCTTGGCACTCATCTTGTTAGCTGGTTTAATTTATAATTTAGGCAATATAGTCATGATTTTGATCCCTGAATTGCAGCAAGAGCTGGGAATGACAGTGGTCAAATTTCTATCAATGACTTTAGGGTTTATTGTTATTCCGACATGGATTGCTAAAAAGATCGATTTAGATGTCAAGAATATACCTGTTAAATTAAATAAAAAATCAGCAATTGTACTGCTGCTCTTAGTTTTTCTATTTAATTTCTTAATTTTGAGATCACATGAACTATATACGGCATTGATTGTAGCAACATGTGAAGAGTATCTTTTCCGCTATTTACTTTATGGTATTTTAGTAAGAACATTTAATAAAAATCAAGCGATTATTATTACTGCAGTTTTATTCGGGGTGCTGCTGCATCTTAATGGGAATTTATTAGTAAATATTTTTACTAAAATACCTGCAGGAATTATTCTGTCACAGCTTGCTGTTAGGTTTGGTTTACAGTATTCCATTTCTTTCCATTGGCTTTACAACATGGCTGTTGGCAGATTGTTTTAAGGAGGACATATGATTATTATTACGATTTTAGGTATTATTTTTTATACTTTATTAGCATTCTTAACAGCATCTTTTTTAGGAAATATTTCAACCTTGTTATTTATCGGACTCTTTTATTTATTACCGCTGGTTGTAAATGCTGTTTCTGTCAATTTAGCTTCTTTTAAGAGGAAAAAGCGGCTGCTCCCGCTTACCTTAATTTTTCCAACCTTATCTCTATTATCCTATACGCTATTTTCAAAATTGGTTTTATCAGGGTCAGCTTGGGAAGACTTTGTGGAGCGTAACAGTGTTCAAGCACATGATTTTTCTGTAGAAATCAGCGGCAATTTATTGGATATGTCGCAAATTATATTTGTGACTCTGCTGTACTTCAGTCTTTCAGGGCTCAATTATCTCATTCAAAATAAAAAGAGAGGAAAAAACAAGAATGCTCAAGATCGAAAATTTATCCAAACAATTTAAGGGAAACGATTTTTACTCACTTCAAGATGTGAGTTTAACGGTCAATCGAGGAGATATCGTTGGTTTAATCGGAAAGAACGGTGCTGGGAAATCTACCTTTCTCAAATTAATTGCTAAATCGATCAAACCCAGCAGCGGACGGATAATGTATTTGGGAAAGGATATTAGTCAACGGTCAAACGCTCTGGAAGATTTTGGTGTAATGATCGATCCTGTTTTTTATCCAGAAATGACTGTAGCTGACAATTTAAAATTCTATTTGGATCTTCATGGGAAAAAAGAATACTATGAAAATATCGAAACTATTTTAAAGTTAGTTGATCTATGGAAAGTACGCCATCGCAAGCCCAAAGGATTTTCTTTTGGAATGAAACAGCGCACTGCCTTGGCCATTGCCTTGGTCGCAGAACCGGAGTTTCTTTTGCTGGATGAGCCGTTTGTCGGTTTAGATCCAATCGGTGTGCGGCAGCTGATTGATATTCTGAAAAAATGGTCAGAAGAACGGAATATTTCAATGATTATTTCCAGCCATCAATTGGGAGAGTTGGAAGCCTTGTGCAACCGTTATATTTTTATTGAGAATGGCCGCCTCGCTGAAGAATTTGAAAAGCAGCAAGCTCCAAGTGTAATTGTCAATGTAACAGCGGCAGCTAAAGATCTTGATTTACCGTCTTCTATAGAGGTCAGAGACGATCTCACAGTAGAAATTCCAACAGATTTGGATGCTAAAACACTGAATCAGATAGGGTTCCTTTTATCCAGCAAGGAGGCTATTGAAGGAATAGCTGTCAAAGAAAACCATCTGAGCGATTTTTTCGGAAGTGAGGAATAATCATGTCTGTTTTCTATCCTATTTTACGTTCAGTCCTTAAGCGCAAAGAAGTGAAGGTGTTTTTGGCACTTAGTCTGACCCCTCTTCTTTATTTCCTTTCAACCTTTTTAAAAACGAAATTGTTTTCTTTTTCTGGGCCTGCCGGCAGTAAAATTGCCTTTTTTGATTTCTTTTACGGTCAGTTTAATCTGCAGTTTAATTCTATTATTTCATCATTGGCGCTGGCTTTTCTGGCAATCAGTGTGTTTCGGACAGAGATCTCTGCGCATATTCTTTTTTTATACAAGGATATTGACAAAGGAAAAATATTTCTATCAAAAATTCTCAGTCTGATGACTGTCGTATTACTGTATTGCGGAATTTACTTCTTAGCAGCTCTGTTTACCTATTATACACGCGTAGCCCATCTTTCTTATGGCAGTCTTCAGTTTTGGAGTGATGATTTCACTTATTCCATTATTTCAAGTCTTGGTGTTGTTTTGGCTTATGTCCTTGTAGTCATGCTGTCCAGTCTGGCCTCTTTATATCTCAGCAACGGAATAGTCATTACCCTGATTTTGATTTTCAATGTCTTTATGAGTTTGTCTGCTATTATTGCTGGACTTCATTGGCTGTTTCCTGTAGGTTATGCCGATTTTGCAGAAGCAAATGGTCTGGGGATAGGCTTGCTGGCAATTACAGGGCTGACATTTTTATACAGCGCATTTATCTATTTTTGCAGCCTGCATAAATTTAAAAACTTAGAATTTTAGGGGAATTATGGCATATAGAGAATTATGGTATTTAATTTATAAAAAAATGCCTAAAGCTTATTTTGTAATTGGTGTTGTTTTAAGTGTTATCAGTACAATCGCTGCTTTGTGGCTGCCCCAAATGATTAGCCAGCTGCTAAATAGGAAAATCCTAGAAAAGATTTTATCGCATAAATTACTATTAGTGGCGATGCTGGCATTTTTTATCGGAGTCTATATTCTAAGAGGTTTATCCAGTTATTTAGTAGGTCTGAGCGGGAATAGAGCTATGGTCAAACTGCAGCGATACTTTTTTAACCATATTTTAAATCTACCGGTTACTGCTTTGGATAGCTTCCGATCAGGCGATTTATCAAGCAGAATCACTTCTGATATATCTGGTTTGGTTAGAATTGCGACTGTTGTTTTTCCTCAATTATTTCTTAACATACTATCCATTATAGGAGGAGTTGTCTTTCTGTTAAGAATTAACGTGCAGTTAACGTTGGTTAGTTTGTCATTGGTTCCTTTGATAGTCTTTGTACTATGGCCTCTTAATAAAAAATTAGAATATTATTATCAAAAGCATCAGGAATATTTAGGGAAAATTTCTGGCGAAGTCAATCATAAGTTAAATCATATCCGCCTAGTAAAAGCTATGCTTGCTGAAGAAGATGAAAAGAAAGGAATCAGCAGGCTGCTGAATGATTTCATGCTAAACTTCAATAAAGTGCTGATTGTTATCGCTGCTGAATCTTCTTTGATAAGCAGTCTGATTTTATTTATTATTGTGGTCTGTCTGCTTGTGGCAGGTGTCGGAGTTTCAAGAGGCAGTATGAGTGTTGCAGCTTTGACGGCTTTTATTTTATATATTACACAAATGATAGAGCCAGTCTCAGATTTATCAGATCTGTTTTCAGAACTAGCCGAAATACGCGGAATCTCGCATAGAATTATGGAAATTTTACATTTAGAAAAAGAGAAAACACTGTCTGACGATAGTGATTTAGAAGGCAGCATTGTTTTTGATAACGTTTCTTTTTCGTATGATAAATCCAAAAAAGCTTTAAACAACGTAAGCTTTCAAATTGATTCCGGACAGCACATAGCGATTGTAGGTCCCAGTGGTTCTGGGAAGAGCACTGTCTTTTCACTGTTAATGAAATTTTATTCTGATTATCGGGGATCTATCAAAATCGGCGGAAGAGAATTAAAAGAACTCAGTCATTATGAAGCAAGAAAAAACTGCAGTTACGTGTCCCAAGAGAATACGATGCTTCAAGGCACCATTTTAGATAATTTGATGTATGGTAAAAATAAAAAGACTGCTCATTTTAGAATAGGTCGTATATTATCAGATTTAAAGCTGACTGATATGGTTGTTAACTTATCAAAAGGATTAGACACCCCAATTACTGAGACAGGAGCTGGCCTATCTGAGGGACAGAAACAGCGGTTAAATATAGCCAGAGGCTTCATGTCTGACAGCAGTATCTATTTACTGGATGAAGTGACTGCCAATCTGGATGTTGAAACGGAATCTTATGTTGTTAAGGCCATTCAAAAATTAGGGAAACATAAAACCATCTTGACAATTGCTCACAGATTGAAAACGATAAAAAATGCTGATGCTATTATGGTCTTAGATGAGAATGGCAGCATCAGTGATATCGGGAAACATTCAGATTTAACTAAGAGAAGTGCCTTATATCAGCGTTACCTGCAAGATCTAAATTGATTGTTATCAAATATATTGATTTTATGATAGCGAATGTCTATAGAAATAAAGAGAGGAGTAGTCAATGGCAACTAAAAATTTATTATTAATTGGATCAGAAAGTTATGTTTGCCAAGATTTTCTGGAACGATACGGTCATCAATACAATGTTATTGCAGGAATTGATTTTCCTAAAACATCTGAGCGTGTGAAAAATTATTTATCGGTTGATTTTCGTGACGATAATTCATTTGAAAAAATCGAATCTTTTTTGAAAAAACTGAGTTTAAACTTTTCGCATATTATTTTTGCGTCAGGCATTAATTATATGAACAATGTTTTTAGCGTGACATCTAAAGATTGGGATGCAACATTTAATGTCAATGTCAAGGCAGCCCTATTTTCAATGAAAGCTGTTTACGATTATTTATCAGAAAAAGCTGCAGTCGTTTTTATTGCTTCACAAGAGGGCGTTGTTGCTAACAGCATGCGAATAGATCATGGGCCTTCTAAAAGTGCCTTAATTCATTTGGCTAAAAATTTATCTGTAGATTATTCCTTGGTAGAGGATAAAGATATTAGAGTCAATACTATATCGCCCTTCTATATAAAAACGGCTGCCAACAGTGATTTATTAGACTCTTATTTCGGACAGCGTCTGCAAGCTAGGATTCCTTATCAAAAATTTGTTGATTTAGAAGACGTCAGCCATTCCATCCAATTTTTATTAAGTGAGCAGAGCAAGTCAATTAGAGGGCATAATCTCATCTTAGATTACGGCTATACCATTGTGTAAAAAAGTAAATTAATAAGACGCTGACAATTAAGTTTTAATAAAATTTAAAAGTGCTGATTGATCCGGCGCTTTTCTTTTGCTTTGTCACCCTATCTTTTCCGCTCGATATCAGTTATAATAAAGTAAAGCTTTTTTAGAAAGCGTTTAATTGAACACGGGCTAAAATCCTAGTAAAAAAGATAAACGTCCTCGTGTCTTAGCGACACAGCGTCCGTTTCCTATTTTTATACGGATTTCTTAACGCCCTTAGTATCTTAATTAAAGGAGGTTTTATGCGGAAGTTTTTACAGGTAAGTTTTTATGAAATGTCATTTTATGTTGAAATCTTGATTTCTTTCATTTTAATGATTGTGCTTGTCATTTCAACATCTTTTTTAGCTGTAGATGTTCTGGGAATTTTTACTTCTCAGAGGTTTATTGAAGGCTATCTGCAGAATTTTCTCAATCAGGCCATGAGTATTGCCATCGGCGTGGAGTTAATAAAAATGCTGAGCAAGCATACCTCGGCTACTATCATTGAGGTGCTGCTCTTTGCCATTGCCAGACATGTTGTGATCGATCAGAGCAACAGCCTGAATTCTCTGTGGAGTATCTTGGCCATCGCGGCTCTGTTTGCGACGCGTAAATATCTTTTTACTAATTTTGATGATTCTACCAATATTATTGTCCGAGGAAGTCAAAAAGTTAAGATTGCCAATGTTTTAGCGCGTGTCAATCTGGAAGGTAAAAACGGTGAATTGCTCAGGGACTTTGTCGTACGGCATTTGGAGGCTGAGGAAAAACATGTTACCATTGGTGCAGCTGTTTATCTGAATGATGTTGCCCTGCGGGTTGACAGCATGAAAGACGGCGTCATCACAAGGGTGGAAATCATCAAGTCACTTTCATAAAGCAGGAGGGAATTTCAAGAGATTTTCAGAAAGAAAGTGACTGTCTCTTTTTTGTGAAATTCTACTCAAAATCATTGAAAAAACCCTTACAAAAGAGTATGATAGTAAAGAAACCGAAATTTACAAGGGAGTATGGACATGACACATATTAAATTTGATTATTCTAAAGTATTGGATCAATTCGTAGCACCGCACGAGCTGGACTACCTGCAAATGCATGTGACAGCTGCGGATGCAGCTCTCCGCGAAGGCAGCGGACCGGGTGCAGAAATGACCGGCTGGCTCAACCTGCCGGAAGATTATGACAAGGAAGAATTTGCCCGCATTCAAAAAGCGGCTGCTAAAATTCAAACTGACAGCGATGTTCTCATTGTCATTGGTATCGGCGGTTCTTACTTAGGAGCGCGTGCAGCCATTGATTTCTTGAACAGTTCATTTGTCAACCTGCAGTCTTCTAAAGACCGCAAGGCACCGCAAATTCTGTATGCCGGAAATTCTATTTCTTCAAACTACCTTGCTGATTTGGTGGATTACGTGGCTGACAAAGATTTCTCAGTCAATGTCATTTCAAAATCTGGTACAACAACAGAACCGGCTATCGCATTCCGTGTTTTCAAGGATCTTTTGATTAAAAAATACGGTCAGGATGAAGCCAACAAGCGTATCTATGCGACTACTGACAAGGCTAAAGGAGCTGTTAAGGTTGAAGCGGATGCCAGCGGCTGGGAAACCTTCGTTGTTCCGGACAGTGTTGGCGGCCGGTTTACGGTTTTGACACCGGTTGGTCTGCTTCCAATTGCAGCAAGCGGTGCAGATATTACCAAACTGATGGAAGGTGCCAATGCTGCGCGCAAAGACTATTCTTCAGACAAGATCGCTGAAAACGAAGCCTACCAATATGCTGCAATCCGCAATATCCTTTACAGAAAAGGCTATGTGACAGAAGTTCTGGCTAACTATGAACCAACACTGCAATATTTCAGCGAATGGTGGAAACAATTAGCCGGTGAATCAGAAGGAAAAGACCAAAAAGGAATTTATCCGACATCAGCTAACTTCTCAACGGACCTGCACTCGCTCGGTCAATTCATCCAAGAAGGCTACCGCAACTTATTTGAAACAGTTATCCGTGTGGATAAACCGCGTAAAAATATTCTGGTGCCGGAAGCTGCAGAAGATCTGGACGGCCTTGGCTATCTTCAAGGCAAGGACGTTGACTTTGTTAACAAAAAAGCGACTGACGGTGTGCTTCTTGCTCATACCGACGGCGGTGTGCCAAATACTTATCTGACCATTCCTGAACAAGATGAGTTCACACTTGGCTACACAATCTATTTCTTTGAACTTGCTATTGCCCTTTCAGGCTACCTCAATGGTGTCAATCCATTTGACCAGCCGGGAGTGGAAGCTTACAAGAAAAACATGTTTGCCCTTCTTGGCAAACCGGGATTTGAAGACCTTGGTGCCGAGCTGAACGAACGTCTTTAAATCCTAATATCTTTATAAATAGTTACAAGAGTCTAATGTAAAAGCTGCATGATTTATCTATAATTGTGCAGCTTATTTTAGGCTTTTTTTAGTAAATTACATTTATATTACATATGACAAAGCTATTGACAAATGACAAAGAAAGGAGTATGCTTTACTTATAACATATGACAAAGCCGTTGTCATATGACAAAGAAGGAGGTCTATTATGACGCTATATGGTAAACTTTTGGAACGAGAAGCCCAAGCAAATCCTATTAAGGTTGGTGTTATTGGAGCTGGTCAAATGGGATATGGAATGATTTCACAGATTTCAACTATTCCGGGTATGATTGTTGCTGGTGTCAGTGATATCAACCTTAGCAATGCTGATCGTGCAGCTCAAGCTTTCAATCAAAGCTCCAAACAGAAAGTTGATATTTTAACTAGTACAGACTTTAGAGAAGTTATCCATTCTGATAATGTTGAAGTCATTGTTGATGCAACAGGTGTTCCGGAAGCAGGTGCAAAAATTGCCCTTGAAACCTTGATTGCTAAAAAGCATCTTGTATTATTGAATGTTGAAATTGATATTACTATCGGTCCTTTGATGAAAAAATTATACGATGCTGCAGGTTTAGTTTATACCGGTTCGGATGGTGATGAGCCGGCTGCTACCGCTCAATTATTTGAATTTGCTAAAAGCATGGGTATGAAAGTTCTTGTTGCTGGTAAGGGCAAAAACAATGCTTTGAAAGTTTCTGCAAATCCAGATACTGCTGCTGAGGAAGCTGCCTCAAAACAAATGAATAGCCATATGTTGGCGGCTTTCCAAGATGGGACAAAAACAATGGCAGAAATGAATCTGCTGGCCAATGCAATTGGCTTTGTACCTGATGTCCCTGGTATGCATGGTATTTCAGCAGATCTGAAAGGTACTGTTGAAAACCTTGATCTTAAGGAAAACGGCGGGGTTCTAGATAAATTTGGAGTTGTCGAATATGTGGATGGTATTGCACCTGGTGTGTTTGTCATTGTTGAAGGCCAAAATGAGGGTGTCAAGCATGAAATGAATTATCTTTTGAAAGTTGGTGATCGTGATCACCACATCATTTACCGTCCTTACCATCTATGTAGTCTGGAAACTCCGTTAACAATTGCTCGTGCTGTGTTAGAACATGATTATGCAATCGTTCCATTAGGAGCTCCTATTGCTGAAACCGTTGCAGTTGCTAAACGCGATATTAAGGCTGGTGAAAAAATTGATGGCATCGGAGGTTTCTGTGTACGAGGCGTAGTTGAAACTCATGAAGATATGAAGAAAAATGATAATGTACCAATAGGTCTTGTCGGTGGAAAGTCAGTGGCTAAACGGGATATTAAAGACGGTACCTTCCTAACCTACGATGATATTGAATTGGATGATACAACGACTGTTTATAAATTACGTAAGTTACAAGATGAAACATTCAATTGAAATTTTCTTGCTATAACTGCCTATACTGATTAGAAATGTTAGGTTATAATATTAGGAGAAATTGTTAATTGGTTTCTTCTAACTTAAACTAATAAACCAAGGAAGAACAATGGCTAATTTAGCAATTGCTTTAACAGTTATTATTTTATTTCAGCTTGTACTGAGCTTATATCAAATTCAGTATTATCAGCGTTTTGTTAAAAATCTGATATCTAATTACCAAGGAAAAAATAGTTATCGTTTGATTTCTGAGGTTGTAAAATCAGTTATTGCTTCAACGATTGTTATCTTAGTTGTTAACAATGAAAAAAGGATTGTTGAGGCTTATTATTTAAAAGGTTTAACTATTTTTTCCAGGTTTACCCCGTTTGATAAAATTATAGGCAAAAAATTAAATAATCATTTAGTTGATGTTGTTAAAAGCGAAAATCATAAAGCTATGCAGAAAGCTATCGAATCCTTGGTAGCAAAAAATAATTAATTGGAGTATCTGATGGAAGTATTTAAAGTTGTTGAGATAGGTGAAATGGTACCCGCTTTTGAAGAGGAAATGCTTGTTGTCCTTTTTGGTGAAATGGCTCCGCCGGAATTAAGAGCAATCTGTGTAGTGCATGATTATCAAGGAAAAGAGGATAATGCATTCAAAATTGGAACTAGGCTTCAACTTGGTGATCAAGAATATACTGTTACTAGAGTCGGTGATGCGGCTAACAAAAATTTTCAAGAGCTGGGACATGTTTCTGTTTATTTTAGAGAAGGCGAGAATGATATTTTACCTGGAGCTATTATAGCAGAGCCGCTTATTTTTCCAAAATTGCAGATTGGAGATACATTAAAGATTATCAATGATTAAAATCTGATATGTTATAATATGACATATATTATTAGAAATCAGGTGTAATCATGGATCAGTATTCAGAAAAAGACTATGTCAAAGTTGCGATTATGTATTATGATGAAGGAATGACTCAGGCGGAAATTGCTAGAAAATTAGGAGTTTCTCGTTCGCTTATTTCAAAAATACTAATTGATGCTAAGGATGCCAAAATTGTTGAAGTTTTTATCAATAGTCAGTCAGTTTACACAGTAAAACTTGAACGAGCGCTAGAATTAAAATTTGGTTTAAAAGATGTTATTGTTGTAGATACAGAAAGTTTAGCTGATTCTGAAATTAAACGGAGGGTTGGACGAACTGCAGCAAACTATCTTGAATCTTATATCAAGAAAGCTGATACTGTCAATAAAATTGGTATCTCTTGGGGAGCATCTTTAAAAAGTGTTGTTGATTATTTTCCTTATTTGAGCTATCCAGATATCTGTATTTATCCTTTGGTAGGTGGTATGGGGAATGAATATTTTTACCTACATTCCAATCAGTTAGTTCATGAGTTGGCACAAAAAATAAGGGCAAAAGCACACTATCTTTATGTACCGGCCATGGTGTCAACTTCAGCCTTGAAAAAAGAGCTGGAACAGGATTTAACGATTTCCAGTGTTTTAGAAGAAGCTAAAAATGTTGATGTTGCTTTAGTTGGTATTGCTGGAATAAACTATCAGAATACAATGTCTAAAACAGGTTATATCAATGTCAATGATATTAAGGAATTAAAGAAATTAGGAGTCATTGGAGACATTAATTCTCATTTTTTTGATAGGCATGGTGAAGAGATTAGTTATGACATTAATCAAAGAGTCATGGGTCTTGATTTGAATCAAATTAAAAAAATTCCTACAGTAGTAGCTGTTGCTTACGGACATGATAAAGTAGAAGTTATTAAGGTTTCTTTGGAAAATCAATTAATTGATATTCTTGTTACCACAGATACAACTGCTCAGAAAATTTTAAATGATTAGTATCTAAATATAGATAGATTTCTTTTAAATGATATGAGTCAAAACGAAAAATTTAATTTAATGTCTAAAATAGACTGTGAAAAAACCAACGGTAGTGAGTGGAGACAAAATCAATTTCGATGAAATCATGATTGTGTCCCACTCCCTATCTTTAAAGAAAAAATGCAAGCGCTTACTATTTTTGTAACAAAAGAAAATTAAAGAGAGGAATTTACATGGATTATATTGAATGGTTTGGTGAACATTTTATTGGTATGTTCCAAGCAGGAGGTAAACAATTTGTTAGTTATATGACAGGGATTATTCCTCTTTTGGTTGCCCTTTTAACCTTTACTAATGCTTTAATTGCTTTAATTGGTCAAGAACGCGTTAATAAGTTTGTTCGTTCCTGTGCTAAATTTACTATTTTACGTTATACTATAATGCCATTGTTGGCATGTCTCATACTAACCAATCCAATGGCCTATACCTTTGGACGATTTTTAAAAGAAGAAGAAAAACCGGCCTTTTATGATGCAACGGTAAGTATGCTTCATCCTGTTACTGGTTTATTCCCATACGCAAATGCAGGAGAGCTGTTTGTATTTTTAGGAATTGCCAAGGGTGTTATTGAAGCAGGACACTCTCAAGGAGCTCTTGCCGTTCGCTATTTTCTGGCTGGTATTGTTGTTATTTTTATTCGTGGCCTTGTTACAGAAAAAATTACGAGATTCTTGGTGCAGCGTGCTAGCTAAGAATTATAGGGGAACAAGATTGATAAGAAAGAGGATGACATATGACAAAAGAATACAAGGCTGTCTTTGTAAGCAAAGGCGATAATGGTTGGGGTCAAGGATTACTTATTCAACCGACGGCTCAGAAAAATAAGATTGTTTCTGTTACTGGTGGAGGCATCCATCCTGTAGCTCAAAAAGTAGCAGAATTAACAGGTGCAGAGGCTGTTGATGGTTTTAAAAATGCTGTTCCAGATAATGAAATAGCTGCAGCAGTTATTGATTGCGGCGGAACAGCTCGTATTGGAGTTTATCCAATGAAAGGCATTTTAACACTTGATGTTTTGCCGTCGTCACCTTCAGGACCGCTCTCTAAGAATATTAATGAAAAAAACTTTGTTTCAGGTGTTAAACCAGAATGTATCTCTTTAGCAGACTCTTCGGCAACTGATGCAACAGACGTTAATGATGAAGAATTAAATCAGGATGTAATAAGTGATGAAGCTTTTAATGAAAAGTATGCCCAAGTAAAAGCTGAACATGAGGCTAATCAAGATGCTAAAGATACTTTACTGGTGAAATTCTCTCGCGGTATTGGAAATGTCATGGGAATTTTTTATCAAGCAGGCCGTGATACTGTCGATATGCTAATAAAGAATATTATTCCTTTCATGGCGTTTATGAGTATGATTATCGGGATTATTAATTATACTGGTGTTGGCAATATTATTGCTCATTTACTTGAGCCATTATCGGGATCTGTTATTGGTTTTGTGGTTATTGCTTTTATTTGCAGTATCCCTTTTATATCACCTGTTATCGGTCCTGGAGCAGTTATTGCTCAAGTTATCGGTGTTTTGATAGGAACACAGATTGCCAAGGGCACTATTCCAGTAACCTATGCTTTGCCAGCACTTTTTGCCATTAATGCGCAAGCTGGTTGTGATTTTATCCCAGTTGGACTGTCGCTTGGTGAAGCCAAGCCTGAAACTGTACAAATTGGTGTACCAGCTATACTGTACAGTCGTGTCATTACAGGAGCACTAGCAGTTATTATTGGCTGGGTATTTAGTATTGGTATGTACTAAGCTATTAAATAAAAAGTCCTCTTTGGAGGATTTTTTAGGGTAGAGAACGATACCTATAGTTATTCTTTACAATAGATAACTAGGTATATCTAATTTTTAAAGACAATATTTTCTTCTGTTACCATAGTGGAAGCAGGAGTAATTGTTAATTAGCAGCTATCTTTAGTAATGTTCTAATAGGAAGTAACTAAAATTATAGTAATTAAGAATTATAAAACTTTTATAAAAATTTGAGGTTTTAAATTCCCTATAAATATATAATACGAGGAGTCTACACTATGACAGGAAACTATGATTCACAAGAGTATTTGAAAAAAGTAGATGCCTGGTGGCGTGCAGCCAACTACATCTCTGCAGCTCAAATGTATCTGAAAGATAATCCGCTCTTAAAACGTGAAGTAGTCGAAAACGACTTGAAAGCTCATCCAATCGGTCACTGGGGAACTGTGCCAGGACAAAATTTCATTTACGCTCACTTGAATCGAGCCATTAATAAATATGATGTGGATATGTTCTACATTGAAGGTCCCGGGCACGGTGGGCAAGTCATGGTATCCAACTCCTACCTTGATGGTTCTTACACAGAATTAAATCCAAATATTCCTCAAAACGAAGAAGGATTCAAACAATTATGCAAAATTTTCTCCTTCCCCGGTGGTATCGCTTCTCATGCAGCTCCTGAAACTCCAGGTTCAATTCATGAAGGCGGAGAATTAGGTTATGCTCTTTCTCATGCGACTGGAGCTGTCTTGGACAATCCTGATGTGATTGCCGCAACAGTAATTGGTGATGGAGAAGCTGAAACTGGACCTCTTATGGCTGGTTGGTTTGCCAATACCTTTATCAATCCTGTAAACGATGGTGCTGTACTCCCTATTCTCTATCTCAACGGTGGTAAAATCCATAATCCAACTATTTTAGAATGTAAAACAGATGAAGAATTAGAATTCTTCTTCAAGGGGCTTGGCTGGAAACCGATCTTTGCGGATGTCACAGCTATAAGTAAAGACTTTGAGGCTTCTCATAAACTTTTTTCTGAAAAATTGGATCAAGCCATTGAGGAAATCAAGACGATTCAAGTAGGGGCTCGTAAAGGTTCTGCCGAAGAAGCAACCATGCCAACTTGGCCTATATTGGTCGCTCGTATTCCTAAAGGATGGACAGGTCCAGAAAGTTGGGAAGGTACTCCTATCGCCGGTGGATGGCGTGCTCACCAAGTGCCAATTCCAGTAGATGCATATCATATGGAGCATGTTGATGCCCTTCTTGATTGGCTCAAAGGCTATCACCCAGAAGAACTCTTTGATGCAGAAGGTCGTCTCTTTCCAGAAATTGCGGAAATTTCACCAAAAGGTGTCCGTCGTATGTCTATGAACCCGATCACAAACGCAGGTATTATCAAACCTTTGGACACAGCTGATTGGAAGCAATACGCTTTTGATATTAAAACACCTGGTGCTATCATGGGACAAGACATGATTGAGTTTGGTAAATATGTTGCAGATCTTGTGGAAGCTAACCCGGATAACTTCCGGATATTCGGTCCAGATGAAACGAAATCAAACCGTCTCCAAGAAGTCTTCAAAAAAACTAACCGTCAATGGTTGGGACGTCGCAATACTTCTTATGATGAATGGTTGTCACCTGCTGGACGTGTTATTGATTCACAATTGTCAGAGCATCAAGCAGAAGGTTTTCTTGAAGGGTATGTCTTAACAGGCCGTCATGGATTCTTCGCTTCATACGAATCTTTCTTACGTGTAGTTGATACGATGGTGACACAACACTTTAAATGGCTGCGTAAATCAAAAACTCATACAACATGGCGTAAAAATTATCCTGCTCTTAACTTGATTGCGACTTCAACTGCTTTCCAACAAGACCACAATGGTTATACTCACCAAGATCCAGGTATTCTGACTCACTTGTCAGAAAAGACACCTAAATTCATCCGTGAGTATTTACCTGCTGATACCAACTCACTCCTTGCTGTTGCGGACAAGGCCTTCAAAGATGAAGATGTCATTAACTTGATTGTCACTTCTAAACACCCACGTCCTCAATTTTATTCTAAGAAAGAAGCGGCTGAATTGGTTGAAAAGGGCTACAAAATGATTGATTGGGCTTCCACCGTCTCAGCAGATGAAGAACCAGATGTTGTCTTTGCGGCAGCAGGAACAGAGCCTAACTTGGAGGCTCTTGCGGCGATTACTATCTTGCATAAGTCCTTCCCAAACCTTAAGATTCGCTTTGTTAATGTCGTAGATATCTTGAAATTACGTCATCCAAATGTAGATCCACGTGGACTTTCTGATAAAGAATTTGATAGGGTTTTTACAACAAATAAACCGGTTATCTTTGCCTTCCACGCTTATGAAGGAATGATTCGCGATATCTTCTTTGCTCGTAAGAATCACAGTCTTCGCGTGCATGGTTACCGTGAAAACGGAGATATTACGACGCCATTTGATATGCGTGTTATGTCTGAACTTGACCGCTTCCACTTAGCACAAGATGCAGCGAATGCTGTATTAGGTGACAAGGCGGCTGACTTCTCAGCGAAAATGTCTGACACAGTGGCTTACCACAAAGAATATATCCGTAAGCACGGTGATGACATTCCTGAAGTCCAAAACTGGAAATGGGAAAATATTAATCAATAAAGTGCATTAACATAGTGTCATCCACTATAAATAAAGTGGATGAGAGAAGAGTTCCTAGCTTCTTACATTTTTGAAATTTTACTTGTAAGACGAAGTGGCTGATGAAAACTCTGTTGATTTTACTCAACTTAGAGTTTTCACTGAACGATTCATCAAGTGCTTTAGAACCAGTGATGAGCCACTGTGGCTTGAAGGTTTTCAATCCTTGTTGCACGAGCATTAGAGCCTTCCATAATCAGCTGTGTGGACGCAGAAGACTACAAAATCGATTTCTGTCCATTCTCTTTTAGTAGTCTTTTGCCAGCAAGTAATCTGCCACAATTTGATCAATAATAATATGGTCAACACAGCCTTTTTGTAGGAGGGCAAAGAGGCTAGGAGCCTTTGGAGTACCTGAAGCTAAAATAGCTACTTCGTTCATCATTTCTAATTCTTCGAGAGTGATACCGACCATTCGCTTGCTTAAATTAGTGTCAATACTTTTTCCGTTTTGATCATAGAAAGTAGCGAGTGCATCCCCGATTATTTCTTTTTGATGGATGTCAGCTTCATCTTCTGGTGAAACAATTCCTAGTTGCTTATAGGTAGAAGACTGGGCAGGATTCCCAATGCTGACGAGTGCTAAATCTACTGCTAGGGCTTTTTTATGAGATTTTTTAATAAAGGAGGAATGCATGAGTTCTTCCTTTTGCAGGGCTGTATCAGCAATAGCTGGAGCATAATAATAGCTGACAGAGGCTTGGTATTTTTCTGCTAATTGAAAGCAGAGGTGGTTGGAGTGGAGATGGAGTGATTCGACACTGGCCCCTCCCATGAGCGGAACAATCGAGAGGTGTTGGTAGGGCATGGGATGAGCAGCTTGGATGAATTCATAGATAGTGGAGCCCCAGCCGATCCCAATAGAAGAAAGGTCATAGGCACGATGTTCGATAAAATCAGCAAGTGCCTGTCCAATGTGGATTTTGGCTTGATTGTCTGAATTTCCACTAGGGGTAATCCGAACTGTTTGCAGATTATATTTTTCGCGAAGCTGATGTTCCATTTCAAGGGTAGAGGAGTGCTGTGGAGAAACGGTGATACGCACAATTCCTTTTTGTTTTGCTTCTTTGAGCAAGGTTGCCACAGTAGGACGACTCAATTGAAGGTGATGAGCAATTTCGGTCTGTGTTTTTTCCTCCTCATAAAAAAGTCGAGAAACTTGGTACATCAGTTGATTACGGTCTGTCATCTGTCAAAAAATCCTTTGTTTTTCTTTTATTATATCGTTTATTTTTACAAATGTAAAATCAATTTAAAAAATAATTTTCATATGAAAAAACAAGTGCTATAATCAAGATAGAAATATCGTTTTAAAACAGAAAGGAGAACCTATGAAAGTCGGTTCAAAATATCTTTACGAGGTCGCAAAAAGCGAGAATTTCGCTATCCCTCATGCGAATTTTATTGATTCGGATTCAGCCCGTGCTTATGTGACAGTAGCAGAACGCCGAGGATTGCCTCTGCTCTTGGCCTATGCGCAGTCTCATTCTTCTATCCTTTCGCTAGAAGAGGCAGCAGCAATTGGGAACTATTATGCGGATTCTGTGTCAGTGCCAATCGTCTTGCACCTTGACCACGGTGCGGATTTTGATTTCATCAAACGTGCGATTAACCTAGGTTTTACCTCTGTCATGATCGATGCTTCACAAGAATCCTTTGAAGACAATATTGCTATCACACAAAAAGTGGTGGAATATGCCCACGAAAGAGGCATTGTAGTTGAGGCAGAATTGGGGCATGTGGGAGCCAATGATACATCAGAGGCAGCAGAATTAACGAACTCAGTGTATACAGAAGTCGGTGATGTGCAAGCCTTTATGGCAGCGACCGATGTGGATTCTTTGGCGGTGTCCATCGGTACAGCCCATGGCGTTTATAAGGGAACTCCAAAAATCAATTTTGATCGTTTGCATGAAATTGCGGAATTGACTAGTGTTCCCCTGGTCTTGCATGGCGGTTCTTCTTCTGGTGATGAGAATCTTGGCCGCTGTGCCCGTGAAGGCATCACCAAAATCAATATCTATACGGACTTTATCGTAGCAGCTCAAAAGGCGGTCAAAGAAATCGATACAGATGATTATATCGTTTCGCGTAAGGCAGCAGAAAATGCGATGGGAGCCGTCTTAGAGCATTATTATGATGTTTTTGGAACACAAAAAATCTAGGAGAATCACATGAGTAAAGTAGCAGTAAAAGCCCCATTTTTCATGTTCAACCCAAAATCATATCTTTTTGGTGATGATATCGTTGAAATGGCGAAAGTAGCAGAAGAAATGGCTGTTCAGTATCCGGAAGTCTCTGTTTTTGTAACCTGTCCATTTGCGGATATTAGCCGTGTTGCAGCAGTAACAAATAAGGCTATCGTATCAGCCCAGCATATCGATGGGATCAAGACAGGGCGTGGGATGGGGCATGTCCTTCCAGAAGCTGTTAAGGCAGCAGGAGCACAGGCCACCTTCCTAAATCATGCGGAACGTTCATTGACTTTTAGTGAATTGGTTAAGGCAGTTGAACGGGCTAATGAGTTGGATATAGTGACAGTAGTGTGTGCGGATTCCCTCAAGGAGGCGCGTGCGATTGCCACTCTTGAACCAGATATTATCCTTTGTGAGCCAACTGAATTGATTGGTACGGGCAATACCAGTGATGCTTCCTATGTCACTAGCACCAACGAAGCCATCAAGACGGTATCACCAAATACCCTTGTCATGCAGGCAGCAGGTATCTCCAGCGCCCAAGATGTATACAATGTCATTGAACTTGGCGCAGACGGAACGGGTTGTACCAGTGGTATAACTGGGGCACCGAATCCTAAACAAATGCTACGCGACATGGTGGAAGCGGCTGTCAAAGCTAGTAAAGCATAAGGAGAAGTCAAATGAAATTACATAAGACAACTTTTACCGTTGAAACCGAAGCTGGGAAAGCAACCTATGTTGATATTACGCCAAAACTTAGGGAAATCGTCAAAGAAAGTGGGATTCAAAATGGTTTGTTGGCCATGATTTCGCCTCATACAACCTGTGCAGTCTTCTTCGAAGAGTTTGCCCATGACTATACAGAGGATGGGGATGAGTCCTTGCAGGCCGATCTCAATCATGTATTGGAAAAAATTGTACCAGACCATACCAGTACAGACACCTATATTTACCCTGGAGAAGCTCATTACCAGGCTGTAGAATCTTGGCCAAATGCGGCGGAATACCTACCAGGTGGTGATCGGAGAGCTCTCTGGAATGGAGATGGTCACTTGAAAGCAACCCTAATTGGTTCCAGCCAGTTAGTCGATGTCACCAATGGTGATTTAGGAGTTGGTAGCACAGGTTACTTCTACTTTGTAGACTACGACAAAACTCGCGGACGTACTCGTAAGTGCCAGGTGACAGTGTTTGGAGAATGAGTAGGTGAAATATCTGTCAGCTGTTATTTTAGATTTTATAGCATGTAAATCTTAATCGATAACCTTTTTTAAAGATTATCGATTTTTTAATTAGTACACTAAATTTTGCCAGTCATAGAAAAAGACTGTCTTAATTATTCTTTGTAAGCGTTTTATAATGAAGGTACAAAAAATAATTAAGACAGTAAAGGAGTCACAAAAATGACAGATTGGCTAAATATCACAGGTAAAACCGTTGTTGTCACAGGAGCCTCATCCGGGATTGGCCGGGCAGTTGTCGAAGAACTGCTTGCCTTAGACGTCAATGTTGCAAATTTTGATATTGCAGACAACGACCTTAAACATGACAACCTTTTGTTTCAAAAGGTGGATGTCACTTCCCGTGAACAGGTAGAAGCTGCCGTAGCAGCAACGATTGAGAAATTTGGAACCATTGATGCAGTCGTCAACAATGCAGGCATCAATATTCCGCGGCTGTTAATTGACCCTAAAGACCCTCATGGCAAGTACGAACTGGATGATGCTGTTTTTGATAAGATCACGACGATCAATCAAAAAGGTCTTTATCTGGTCAGTCAGGCAGTTGGCCGAGTGCTTGTTGATAAGAAAGAGGGCGTTATTATCAATATGGCATCAGAAGCAGGACTTGAAGGTTCTGAAGGTCAGAGTGCTTATGCAGCAACCAAAGCAGCTGTTTACAGCTATACCCGCTCATGGGCCAAAGAACTGGGCAAGCACAATGTCCGTGTCGTTGGAGTAGCGCCGGGCATTATGGAAGCAACCGGTTTGAGAACGCTTGCTTATGAAGAAGCACTCGGGTATACTAGAGGTAAAACGGTTGAAGATATTCGTGCAGGCTATGCGTCGACAAGTACAACCCCATTGGGACGCAGCGGTAAGCTGAGTGAAGTTGCAGATCTTGTGGCTTATCTTCTTTCTAAGCGCTCCAGCTATATTACTGGCGTGACCATCAATGTGGCCGGAGGTAAGACACGCGGATAAAAAATTATAGGATGGTGAAAGGTGGCATTAGTTAATCGTTGGTATCGTATCTTAGATACCTTAATAGCACAGCACAGCGTCACTTTAGAAGATCTGCGGGCGGATCTTAACGTCAGCATGCACACCTTGCAAAAGAGTATTGAGCAGCTCAATGATCTGCTGGATGCTGACATTCAAATTAGACAGAAAGGCAACCGGCTCTTTCTTGAAGTGTATGATTATGCCAGGCTTGAGGATATTATGGCAGGAAGTCTCAGAAAAGAAAGCGACTTTAATTCTGCCAGCAAGCGCTGCTCTTACCTGATAAAACAGCTGATAAGAAGCACCTCGCCCCTTCTTATTGATGATTTGGCAGAATCAATCGGTGTCAGCCGTACGACAATCAATAAGGATTTGAAACAGGTCAAAAATTTAGCCGGCAGCTATCACATTCATATTGCAGGCAAGCCCAACCACGGTTTGGAGATTGCCGGTGAGGAGTTAAACCTGCGGCTCTTTTATATCCATCATGTTTATTCTTATTTTGATTCAGATACGCTGACAGATGAGACGCTAGATTTTTTGGAAAACTTATATACCGACTTTAAAATCCCCAGAAAAACGCAGGAGCTGTTGACTAAGGTGATCTCCATCACGGTAGCGCGTATCAAGCGGGGAAAGCCGCTGGAAGATTTTATCAAGTATTATACAAACGATGTTAAACAGTCGTCTTTTGTAGAAACACTGATTTATCATATTGAAATGGCTTACCAGATTTCACTGAGCCAGTATGAACAAGATTTTCTGGTATTTCCGCTGAACACACAGTTTATTGACGGCTTAACCTACACACAGACACAGCTCACAGATTTACAGGTGCTCTACCAGCGTCTGGTCAGGCGTATCAAAGAAGCGCTGCTTTTGACCTTTGATGAAGACCGCTTGTTTGTTGAAATTCATACGCATTTAAAGTTTCTGATTAATCGGCTGATTTTCCGGGTCCAGATCAATGATATTTTCCACGGGGAAATCCGGCAGAAGTATCCTTTAGCTTTTGAAATGGCTAAGGTCGCCGGCGAAGAACTGCAAAGGCAATTCGGCCATGAGCTGGAACAGTCAGAGATGAGCTATCTGGCCCTTTATTTTGAGATGATTTTGCACGAAAATGAGCCGGTTTCTGATGGCAGGAAGCGAAGAATTGCTGTTGTCTGCACGACAGGCAGGGGGACAGCAAACATGATTTATCGGCAGCTGATGCGGGTGCTTGGACGCGACATCGAAATTGTTCAATATTCGGAAGAGGGGTTTAATCCCAGAGCAGATGATGATTATTTTGCTGTTTTTACGACAGTTCCGCTGAAATTCAGCCATCTGAAATCGCCTGTCATCCACATTACCAATTTATTCGATGACCAGTGGCTGCGCGAAGAGTGGCAGCGGGTCAAACACTATCATCAAAAAAATCTGAAAACAATTAACCTACAGTTTGTCAGACTGTCAAAAGCTGCAAGCTATCAAGACTATTTGAAGCAGATGGCAGGCCTTTTAGAAGACAGACAATTAGTGGACAGTGATTTTGGCCGGCGGATTTTAGAGCGGGAAGAAAAGCAGTCAACCGTCTTTGGCAACGGCATTGCCTTTCCCCACACGGTCAATCAGACACAAGGGAAAACCATTTTGATGCTGGGGCTTTTGGAAGATAGCTTCACTGTCGGCAAAGAGACGGTGGAATTCATCTTTCTGGTAGCTATTCCTCAAGCAGTCGAGCCTCAAATGGAAAGCGAACTGCTGGAACTCTATGATGATATTTTCAGAATTGCCGGTGATGATGATCTAAAAGATGACTTGAGAAAAGTAAGGACTGAAGCAGATTTTATTGCTTTAACCAGACAGAAAGGAATTTTCTAATGAATGCTATGATTGTGTTCGGAAGTGTAGTGCTTGCTGCCTATGCCTTGCAGATCATGTTTGGCTTGAGACAGATTAAGCATTTCAACCAGGTTTATGCCGCCTTGCGGCGTCAGGGCCGTGTAGCTATAGGCCGCAGAGCCGGTAAGGTGAAATCAGGAACGATTGTTATGTTTGCTCTTGATAAAAAAGGCCGCGTCTTAGATGCACGAAAGATGCAGGGCGTGACCGTAGCTGCCCGTTTTAAAGAAATGCCGGCTTATATCGGAGAGGACATCCATTATTTTGACAGCTATAATCCCTTGGTGCGTCAGGAAAATAAGCTGCTGCAGATCGCGATTGAAGATGCCAGAGAAGTCTTTCTAAGAACAGAGGCCGGCGTTTACAAAGATGTACCTAAGGCTGCTCCTCTGGTTGATGTCGGTCTCCAAGCCAAGCTGCTCTTGGCTCGTCTCAAATTGCAATTTAAAAAATCATAAATGAACACGGGCTAAAATCCTAGTAAAAAAGATAAGCGTCCTTGTGTCTTAGCGACACGGCGTCCGTTTCCTATTTTTATACGGATTTCTTTACGCCTTAGTATCTTATGTAACTGAACACGCCTACGACTCTGTGGAAAAAGAAAAAGTTTCCTAGATGCACACAGCATCTTCGTCAACTTTCCTATTTTCCTTTGAGTCGCTTAACGGCTTAGTACCTTAATAAAAGGAGTTTGTTATGAAGTATATTACAAAATTTGCTGAGGGTTTCATGAAGCTCTTCCAAGCCGGCGGTGATAATTTTATCAGCTGGATGACGGGAATTGTTCCTGTAGTCTTGATGCTTTTGGTAGCCATGAATGCTCTCATTGCCTTAATGGGTGAAGAACGCGTCAACAAATTGGCTCAGATTTCTGCTAAAAATCCGGTCAGCCGTTACATGATTTTGCCTTTTATTTCAGCTTTTATGCTGGGAAATCCAATGGCAATCAGTATGGGACGCTTCATGCCGGAATATTATAAACCAAGCTACATAGCCTCACAAATGCAGTTCTGCCATACCTCAAACGGGGTATTTCCTCACATTAACCCGGGTGAATTGTTTGTCTGGATGGGAATCGCCTCAGGGATAAAGACATTGGGTCTCAGTCAAATGGATCTGGCTATCCGTTATTTGCTGGTTGGTTTGATTATGAACTTTATCGGCGGCTGGGTAACCGACCTTACCACCGCATGGGTCTGCAGGCAGCAGGGAGTGACTCTAAGCAAGACGCTTGATTGATGCTTGGGACAGAAAACTTTGGATTTAGACAAATGTAATTGAAACTGCGCGGCGATGTTAAGAAATTTCGCAGAAGCCGGTCAAATGTAATGAATTGAAAGAGAGAAGCCTTATGACATACAGAAGCATTAAAGTTGTAAAAGGAAGTGGCGGCTTTGGCGGACCGCTGACCATCACACCGACAGAAGAAAAGCACAAGTTTATTTACATCACAGGCGGCGGCGAAAAGCCGGAGATCGTTGATAAAATCGTTGAATTGACAGGAATGGAAGCTGTTAACGGCTTTAAAACTTCTATTCCGGATGAAGAAATAGCCCTTGCTATTGTGGATTGCGGCGGCACCCTTCGCTGCGGCATTTATCCTAAAAAAGGTATACCGACCATTAATATTGTAGCGACCGGGAAAAGCGGACCTCTGGCACAATACATTACAGAAGATATTTATGTATCGGCCGTAGGTCCTGAACAAATCACTGCTGCCCAAGCTAGCGATGAAGCCGCTGCTCAGGTACAGTCTCAGCCGGCAGAACCCAAAGTTCAGACGGAAAGTTATGACACCAGCAAGAAAATTACGGAACAGCGCGCTGAAAGCAGTTTTGTTGCCCGTATTGGCATGGGAGCCGGTAAAGTGGTTGCCGTCTTCAATCAGGCAGCGCGTGATGCCATTCAAACCATGCTGAACACCATTTTACCGTTCATGGCCTTTGTATCGCTGTTAATCGGTGTTATTCAAGGCTCCGGTATCGGCAATTGGATTGCTAAACTGATGATTCCGCTGGCCGGCAATGTCTGGGGACTGATACTTATTGGTTTTATCTGTTCACTGCCTTTCTTATCACCGCTGCTTGGTCCCGGTGCTGTTATTTCGCAAATCATTGGAACTCTTATCGGTGTTGAAATCGGCAAAGGAAGCATTCCGCCGCAAATGGCTCTTCCGGCTCTGTTTGCCATCAATACGCAGAATGGCTGTGATTTCATCCCTGTTGCCCTAGGGTTATCAGAAGCCGATGCTGAAACAGTAGAAGTTGGCGTACCATCTGTGCTTTATTCACGTTTCTTAAACGGTGTGCCAAGAGTTATTGTGGCATGGCTGGCAAGCTTTGGTTTATATCAATAAAAGAGTATAATAAGATTAAAAAGGAAGTGAAAGAAAATGACTAAAATTTTTGAAGCCAAGGTTCTTAAAGTTGGTCCGGAAGCAGCCGGTATGATTAAAGATGCCAATATGCTGATCCTTTTCGGCGAAGAAGCCCCTGAAGATTTGGCAGAATACTGCTACAAAATTGACAATAAAGACTTATCAGGATCGATAGCAGCAGGCGGCCGGCTGGTGATCGATACTCAGGAATTTCCGATTACCGCAGTTGGCGATGTCGTTGAAAAGAATTTAAAAAACCTGGGCCATATTACCATCTCTTTTGATGGCTCAAGTGAAGGTTCACTCCCGGGAACCCTCCATGTTCAGGCAAGCGAACCCGTGACTCTGGGATCAGGATCAGTCATCCGGCTGTTCAGTTAAAGACAAGTTTCTTCAAAACAATCTGACTTAGTTTTGGAAATCTAAAAGACAAGACCAAGCGTTATAAAAGACCTCTTTAGGAGGTTTTTTATTTTGTGTGTAAAAGTTTTGTTACAGCATTGACATTATATATATATATATATAATAGTTCTGTAAAGATTTTCAAAATAGGAGAAAACGAATGAAAAAAGAAGAAAGAAAAGTTTTACCGATTTTAGCTTTGGTTTTTGGGGGGATAGCACTAGCTACGTCTTGGATGCCTTTCGTTAATAATGCTTCAGGAGTATTAGCACTTGTTGCTTTCTTTTTAAGTATTGTTGCTTTAATTGTAAATCGAAAAAATAAAAAAATGTTAACATTGATTTCAGTAGCAACTGCAGTCATCTCTTTTGTTATAGTTCTTGTAACTCAATCCACTTATAGTGCTGTTTTAAATGATGCTAGCAAGCCTTATAAAGACTCTACTATCAAGGCGAGTAGTTCTAGTAATTCTAAAAAGACAAAACTTACAAATCTCGAAGCTTTAAATATCTTAGCTGATGGATCAAAATCTACAGATGAACTTTATGTTACTGATAAAATTAAAGTTGGGGAAGATAGCGATGTCGTGCCTGGAATCTATGATTTGCAAATTACAGGAGGCAGTGGAAATATAACAGGAGAACGTTCATCAACTTTTTCTGGCCTATATATTAATTGGTTAGGCTCTGCCCTTGATGGCAGTAACATTGAATACCCATCAACAATTAGAGTTATTCTTTTTGAAGGTGACACTTTAGAATTTACTGACATTTCAAAAGTAAAATTTACGGCCGTTTCAAATACTGTTAAAATGAGTAATGAATTAGGAATTGGCAACTACGTAGTTGGACGTGATATTAAACCGGGAACCTATAAATTGGATACTAATGTAACGATGGATCCTGAATTTGAAAATTTAGGGTGGGACATTTCCATATATAATATAGATGCAGATAATTCTAAAGAACAAAATTATAACCCAGACAACACAGATGTTGTTGTAAAGCTTAAAGAAGGTGAAATAGTTACGACTAACTTTGATAATACTCAATATGATGTTTCTGGTGACACAGCCAAATTAATTTTTACTGCGGTCAATCAATAAAAATTATAGGATATATCATGACCTTGTGCAGTCGCTATAGGTCATTTTATTATTTGTCTCTAGAAATTTCAAAAGATTTTGCTATAATAATAACTAACTACTTTTGAATTGGAGAAATCATATATGACTGCACAAAAAATGTCAGCGCAAGAAATTATTGCGTTTATTGGAAATGCTGAGAAAAAGACCAACGTAAAGGTAACGTTTGAGGGAGAGCTGGCTGGAGCTGTGCCCGATTCTGTTGTTAAATTGGGAAATGTTCTTTTTGGTGACTGGAAAGATATTGAGCCTTTGCTGGCAAAACTGACTGAGAATAAGGACTATGTTGTTGAGCAAGACGGCCGTAATTCAGCGGTTCCTTTGCTTGATAAGCGCCGCATTAATGCCCGTATTGAACCGGGCGCAATCATTCGTGACCAGGTTACTATTGAGGATAATGCTGTTGTTATGATGGGAGCTGTTATCAATATCGGTGCTGAAATTGGTGAAGGCACGATGATTGACATGGGCGCTATTCTCGGCGGACGTGCCACTGTTGGCAAAAACAGCCATATCGGTGCCGGAGCTGTCCTTGCCGGTGTCATTGAGCCTGCTTCAGCAGATCCTGTTCGCATCGGAGACAATGTTTTGGTTGGTGCCAATGCCGTTATTATTGAGGGAGTGCAAGTAGGCAGCGGTTCAGTTGTAGCAGCCGGCGCAATTGTTACTCAAGATGTTCCTGAAAATGTTGTGGTTGCCGGTGTTCCTGCACGGGTCATCAAAGAAATTGATGCACAGACGCAGCAAAAAACAGCGCTTGAAGACGCTCTTCGCAACCTCTAAAGATTCTAGCTGCTTGATTTGCCAGCAATTGTGATTGGTCTAAGGACAGTTATGCAGCGTTTATCTTTCATGAAATGAAGATACTGCTGCTCATTTGGTGTTGGTATTTCTGCTTATTGATCAAAGAGGTTTTTTATATAAAAATAAAGCTTGTGTTTGCCACAGGCTTTTCTTGAAAGGACTAAAGATGATACTTGACCTTATTAAAATTCGCCGTGATTTGCATCAGATTCCGGAAATTGGCTTGGAAGAAGTAAAAACGCAGGCCTATCTCCTTGAGCGGATTGGTGAGATAACTGCCGGAAAAGATTTTGCAGAACAGCGCACTTGGCGGACTGGAATTTTGGTCTTCTTAAAGGGCTCGGCACCTGAGAAAACCGTTGGCTGGCGTACAGATATTGACGCTCTGCCTGTGACAGAAGAGACAGGACTTGCCTTTGCCAGCCGCCATCAAGGGCGTATGCATGCCTGCGGCCATGATATGCATATGACAGTTGCTCTTGGCTTACTAGATGAAATGGTGCAAGTTCAGCCGAAAAATAACCTTCTCTTTCTCTTCCAGCCAGCAGAAGAAAATGAGGCCGGCGGTATGCTTATGTATGAAGACCATGCTTTTGGTACTTGGGAGCCTGATGAATTTTACGGCTTGCATGTTCGTCCTGACTTTAAGGTCGGCGATATTGCGACCAATAGGGGAACTTTGTTTGCCGGAACATGCGAGGTTTTTATCACTTTCAAGGGCAAAGGCGGACATGCGGCCTTTCCGCATGAGGCTAATGATGCTTTAGTGGCGGCTTCTTACTTTGTGACGCAGGTACAGACCATTGTCAGCCGCAATGTTGACCCTATTGAAGGCGGTGTTGTCACTTTTGGTTCTATGCATGCCGGTACAACCAACAATGTCATTGCTGAGACAGCGACCCTGCACGGGACTATCCGTACCCTGACACAGGATATGAGTTTGCTGATTCAAAAGCGCGTGCGTGAAATGGCAGAAGGCCTCGCAGCTTCTTTTGGCTTAGAAGTAGATGTCAGCTTAAAACAGGGCGGCTATCTGCCGGTTGAGAATAATCCGGAGCTGGCTGAGCAGCTGATGGCTTATTTCGAGCAAGCAGACGGTGTCCATTTGATTGACTGCCCGCCGGCTATGACGGGGGAAGACTTCGGCTATTTGCTCAATAAAATTCCCGGGGTCATGTTCTGGCTGGGCGTTGATACGCCTTATGCCCTGCATCATCCCAAAATGAGTCCAAAGGAAGAGGCACTGCCTTTTGCTGTTGAAAAAATCAGTGGTTTCTTAAAGACCAAAGCACATTAAAAAATCCTTGCAGGTACAAGCTGCAAGGATTTTTTATAAAAGGAAAAGGGAAGAGCACCAGTTTTCACTGATGCTCTAGGAGATTTATGAAAAAGGGGAAATAAATTAGGAAAGTTTATCTCCCCAACCACTTGGGGAAGTGGTTGTTTTAGGATGATTAAATTATATAAGAGAAACCTTAAAGAAATCTTAAACTGGAATTTTTATTTTATTAAAAGCAAAAAGCCTTATTTTATCAGATTTACAGGCTGAAAAAACAGGAATTGTAACATTTTTTGATCTATATTGCTTGTTATCCATCTGAGTTAATAATAGGAAAAACGGCCTAATCGTGTTATGATATTAGCATGACAAAAAAAGAACTAAGAGCTCAGATGATAGAGCAGCTAAAAAAGCAGGACAAGGCTGTTAAGGCCCAAAGGGACAAGGAGCTGTTCCATAGGTTTATTGGACTTGAGGCCTATCAAAAAGCTCAGACTTTAGCAACATATCTGGCTTTTCCTTTTGAATTTGACACCTCTTTGCTGATTGAGCAGGCACAAAAAGATGGGAAAAAAGTAGTGGTTCCAAAGGTTTATGGACAAGGGGAAATGATTTTTGTTTCCTATGATGCTGCTGATTTAACAATGAGCGCATTTGGCCTCAAAGAGCCAAGAAGCAATCAGGCTGTTGATAAGTCATTGATCGATCTTATTCATGTGCCGGGACTTGCTTTCAATGAGGATGGCTACCGTCTTGGTTTTGGCGGCGGTTATTATGACCGCTATCTGGCTGACTTTACGGGCAGTACGGTCAGCACCATCTATCCTTTTCAGACTATTGACTTTGAGCCCAGTCATTTTGATATTCCAGTGAAAGAGGTATTACGATATGGAGAGCTTTAAAAAATATCCTGCAACCTCATTTTTATTAGTGCTGACAATATTGGTCTTTCTGGCCATGCAGGTTTTTTATTTCGGTCAGGCAGCAGAGACTCTTGCGGTCTTTAATTTTGGCGGTATGTACGGTGATGTGGTGGTTCAGATGCCCAGCCAGCTCTGGCGGTTAATAACCCCCATTTTTGTTCACATCGGCTGGGAACATTTTTTATTTAACAGTCTGACACTGTACTTTGTCGGCCAGCTGGCAGAAAGCATTTGGGGTTCCGGAAAATTCTTGCTCCTTTATCTTTTATCCGGAATAATGGGAAATGTTTTTACGCTTTACTTTACGCCGAGTGTAGTGGCAGCCGGTGCTTCGACGTCTTTATTCGGCTTATTTGGAGCTATTGCAGTTCTAGGCTACTTCGGGCACAATCCTTACTTGAAACAGCTGGGGCGTAATTACCAGGCCTTGATTGCCATCAATCTGATTTTTAATCTTTTTATGCCAAGTGTGAGCATTGCCGGGCATTTGGGCGGCATTGTTGGCGGGGTGGTCTCAGCGGTCATTCTGCCCAGTCAAAGAGAAAAGAATGTCTTTAGGCCCGCTCAGCGCTTTCTGGCGCTTCTGCTTTATTTAGGCCTTGCTCTGGGCCTGCTGTTTTTAGGCTTCCATCGCTGATGTTCATAAAGATAAAAGAACTCGAGGCTATTTCGAGTTCTTTTGTTTGTTTTCTTTGTCTAATTCTTTACCGAGACTGATAATATAAGATTTCAGCTCGTCTTTAACCTGAGGGTGCTTCAAGGCGTAATCAATTGAGGTCTTCATGAAGCCGAATTTATCGCCGACATCATAACGTTTGCCGGTGAATTCACGCGCGAAAACGCGCTGTGTTTTGTTGAGAGTGTCAATAGCATCTGTCAGCTGAACTTCATTGCCGGCACCGGGTTTTTGGGTTTCCAGAATGGTAAAGATTTCAGGTGTCAGCAAATAGCGGCCGATAATAGCCAAATCGCTGGGGGCCTCTTCAGGGGCCGGTTTTTCAACGAAAGTATCAACACTGTAAAGACCGTTCACTCCTTCACCGTGGGGAGCGATAACGCCATAGGCAGAAACTTCATCGTGCGGAACCGGCATAACAGCAATGGTTGAAGCATGGGTGTGGTCGTAGTCGTTGATGAGCTGGCGTGTCAAAGGAACGGCCTGTTCATCTGTAATATCCATGAGATCATCACCGAGCATTACAACAAAGGGTTCATTTCCAACGAAAGCTTTGGCCTGCAGGACAGCATCCCCCAGTCCGCGCGGATGGCTCTGGCGAATAAAGTGCAGGTTAATGGCAGTAGTGTCATTGACGAGCTTGAGAAGGTCCGTTTTTCCTTTTTGTTCAAGGTTGTATTCCAGTTCAAAGTTGGAATCAAAGTGGTCTTCAATGGAACGTTTTGATTTACCGGTAACAACCAAAATATCCTCAATGCCTGATTTTAAGGCTTCTTCTACGATAAATTGAATGGTCGGTTTATCGACAATGGGCAGCATTTCTTTGGCCAGTGCTTTAGTGGCCGGCAGGAAACGAGTTCCCAGACCTGCTGCGGGGATGACTGCTTTTCTTACTTTTTTGCTTGGCATACGACTAACTCCATTCATTTTCTGCTCTGAATTCGTTGGACATCATTGACCTGATGGCTTCCTTGATATTTTTGCCTTCATAGATGGACTCATAAATAGCACTGGTAATCGGCATATAGACATCCAGCTCTTTGGCAAGTTCATAGGCAACCTTGGTGGTTGAAATACCTTCAATGACCATTCCCATATTTTTTTCAATGTCTTCTAATTTTTCACCGCGGCCCAGCGCATCTCCTGCACGCCAGTTACGCGAATGGACCGAAGTTCCAGTAACAATTAAGTCGCCGACACCCGAAAGACCGCTGTAGGTCAGCGGATCGGCACCTAATTTTACTCCCAGCCGGGTAATTTCAGCTAGGCCGCGCGTAATGACGGCTGCCTTGGCATTGTCACCGTATCCCATGCCATGCAGTGCTCCGGCTCCGACGGCAATAATGTTTTTGAGAGCACCGGCGGTTTCGACACCGATGACATCCGGATTGGTATAGAGGCGGAAGTAGTTATTGCTGAAGAGCTTTTGCACATACTTCGCAGCTTCTAAATCTTTTGACGCTGCAGTAATCAAAGTAATGTCACGAACAATGGTCTCCTCAGCATGGCTGGGACCGGAGACAACTACAATGTCGCTGCGGAGTTCAGCAGGAATTTCTTCCTCGAGAATCACAGATAAACGCTCATGAGTTCCCGGCTCCAATCCTTTGGATGCATGCATGATAATGACCTTATGGTCAAGCAGCTCTGTTACTTGCTTAGCCACTAAGCGGGTGACTTTTGTTGGAACGACAAAAAGGACAGCGTCAACATCCTTCAGAGCGTCTTTTAATTCTTTGTAGGCTTTAATTTTGTCATCTAAAACCACATCTTTGAAATACCGTTTGTTGGTATGATGCTCGTTAATTTCATCAATTTGCTCTGGGATATTGCCCCAGATACGAACCTCATGACCGTTGTCATTAAGAACTTGAGATAAGGCAGTTCCCCATGACCCGGGACCCAATACGGCGATTTTTTGTCTCATCATTTTTCTCCTATATTTCATGGAAAGTTAACCTCATTATATCATAAAGCTAATTCATTTGTCTTTACTTAGTTGAAAGGAAATCGTTATTCTTTGCATTCCTGCTGAAGCCCTGCCAGAAAATACGGCTCTCTGAGAGAGCAGGAATTTTACTTTTGTTTTGCGAATAAATCATTTATAATAGAAGAAATTGAGGAGCATTGGCATTGTTTTAATGTCTGATGTTCATTCTTAAAAAGGCCTAAGGAGTGACCAATGAAAGTTCGTGGATTTGAATTAATTTCTGACTATAAGGATAAAGAACTGCTGCCCAAACGAGAAACAGCCCATGCAGCCGGTTATGATTTAAAGGTGGCAGAGAGGACCGAGATTCCGGCTGAGGCAATCGTTTTAGTACCGACAGGTGTTAAAGCTTACATGCAGCCCGGTGAGGTACTTTATTTGTATGACCGTTCATCCAACCCGCGCAAAAAAGGCTTGGTACTGGTCAATTCGGTCGGTGTGATTGACGGAGACTACTATAACAATCCGGCCAATGAAGGGCACATTTTTGCACAAATGAAAAATATTACAGATCAAACGGTCGTCCTTGAAGCTGGTGAGCGCATCGTCCAAGCTGTTTTTGCGCCGTTTTTGATCGCTGACGGCGATGAAGCTGATGGCGTGCGGACCGGCGGTTTTGGCTCTACAGGGAAATAAAAGATGGCGGACTATTTACTGGTTATTGATATGCAGGCTGATTATGCTGATAAAGGCAAGGTAGGCGGCCTGCATTAGGACTGCTAATAAAACAGCCTTTCAAAAAACGCAAGAGAAATGCCAAAAACAGGGAATCATCATTAAAGGAGAATTATCATAGCTAAGAAAAAAACAACCTTTGTCTGTCAGGAGTGCGGCTACAATTCGCCCAAGTATCTGGGACGCTGTCCCAACTGCAGCAGCTGGTCTTCCTTTGTCGAAGAAGTAGAAGTCGCTGAGGTAAAAAATGCGCGTGTATCTCTGACAGGGGAAAAAACAAAACCCGTTAAACTCAATCAAGTAAGGTCTAATCAAGTTACAAGAATAAAGACAGAAATGAGTGAATTCAATCGTGTCTTAGGAGGCGGTGTGGTACCGGGAAGTCTTGTGCTGATTGGAGGAGATCCCGGAATCGGGAAGTCAACTCTGCTTTTGCAAGTCTCTGTCCAGCTGGCCAATAAGGGATGCGTTCTTTATGTTTCAGGAGAGGAGTCGGCTGAGCAAATCAAGCTGCGCAGTGAGCGTCTGGGAGATATTGACAATGAATTTTACCTCTATGCTGAGACTAATATGCAGGCTATTCGAGCTCAGATTGAGCAGATCAAACCGGATTTCCTGATCATTGATTCTATTCAGACCATTATGAGTCCGGAAATTTCCAGTGTTCAAGGGTCTGTCAGCCAGGTTCGTGAGGTAACTGCAGAGCTGATGCAGCTGGCTAAGACCAATAATATCGCTACCTTTATCGTCGGTCATGTGACCAAGGAAGGCACTCTGGCCGGCCCTAGAATGCTGGAGCACATGGTAGATACGGTCCTTTATTTTGAAGGGGAGCGTCAGCATACTTTTCGCATTCTGCGGGCGGTTAAAAACCGCTTTGGTTCTACTAATGAAATCGGTATTTTCGAGATGAGGACAAATGGCCTTGTCGAAGTTCTTAACCCCAGTCAGGTCTTTTTGGAAGAACGTCTAGATGGGGCAACAGGCTCAGCTATTGTTGTCACTATGGAAGGAACAAGACCGATTCTGGCGGAGGTCCAGGCCTTGGTAACACCGACTGTATTTGGCAATGCCAAGCGCACAACAACCGGCCTTGATTTTAACCGTGTCAGTCTGATTATGGCTGTCTTGGAAAAGCGCTGCGGGCTTCTCTTGCAAAATCAGGATGCTTATCTCAAATCTGCCGGCGGTGTCCGCTTAGATGAGCCGGCTATTGACTTGGCGGTTGCGGTAGCTATTGCCTCGAGCTATAAGGAAAAACCGACCAATCCTCAGGAATGCTATATTGGTGAAATTGGATTGACCGGTGAAATTCGCCGCGTCAATCGTATTGAACAGCGCATCAATGAAGCTGCAAAACTCGGTTTTACCAAAATCTATGTTCCTCAAAATGCTTTAGCAGGGTTGAGCACTCCCCAAGGCATTGAGGTCATTGGTGTCACCACTGTCAGCCAAGTGCTGAAAAAAGTATTTGGCTGATTTGGCAGTGATAAGGTATCCGAAAAATGATATGATACAGCCTAAGCTAGTTGTCTTAACTACTTATTTGACTGGCTTGAAGCAAAGGAGTAACAATGTCTTATTTTGAGAATTTTTTAAAAGCTAACCAAGCTTATGTTGACTTGCATGGGACAGACCATCTGCCCATTAAGCCCAAAACCCATGTTGCCATTATAACCTGTATGGATGCCCGCCTGCATGTGGCTCCGGCTTTGGGCTTGGCTCTTGGCGATGCTCATATTTTGCGCAATGCCGGCGGCAGGGTGACGGATGATGTCATCCGATCCTTGGTTATCTCTGAGCAGCAGCTGGGAACAAGTGAAATTGTTGTTCTGCACCATACTGACTGTGGGGCTCAGACCTTTACAAATGAAGAGTTTGCGCAGCAGCTGCAGCAGGATTTGAAAGTTGATGTGTCAGATTATGATTTTTTACCTTTTACCGATATTGAAGACAGTGTGCGAGAAGACATGGCTCTTTTGCGACATTCTCCCTTAATTCCTGAGAGCATCACTATTTCAGGGGCTGTTTATGATGTGGATACAGGCAGAATTACCGAAGTCAAATGATTAAATGAGGCCAAGCCTCATTTTTTTGAAATTATTTTGGTTACTATCATTTTCAGCGGAACTGATTAAATAAGGACGGACGGTGATAAGGCATGGCTATTTTTACTGCCGTTTTTTTCGCTCAAATGCTAAGGATATGCTATAATAAAAACGATTGATTTTTATAGGCACAGCCAAACAGCAGAAAAAAGCGGAGCTTTCTATGAAAAGTTTAAGGGAACTCTTATTGACTTTTCCATCTGGCATACAGTCTGTGCCAATTAACTAACAGGAGAGAGAAATGGCAAACAAGATTCGTGTGCGCTATGCACCCAGTCCTACAGGATTATTACACATCGGAAATGCGCGGACAGCGCTCTTTAACTACCTTTATGCCCGTCATTACGGCGGCGATTTTATTATTCGTATTGAGGATACAGACCGCAAGCGCCATGTCGAAGACGGAGAACGCTCACAGCTGGAAAACTTACGCTGGCTGGGAATTGATTGGGATGAGAGTCCGGAAACCCATGAAAATTACCGCCAGTCAGAACGTCTGGCTCTCTATCAAAACTATATTGATCAGCTTCTGGCAGAAGGCAAGGCTTATAAGTCCTACGTAACAGAAGATGAACTGGCGGCCGAACGTGAACGCCAAGAGGCTGCGGGTGAAACGCCTCGCTACATCAATGAATTTCTTGGCATGTCAGAAGAAGAAAAGGCTGCCTACATTGCAGAACGCGAAGCTGCAGGGATTGTTCCGACCGTTCGTCTGGCAGTTAATGAATCCGGTATTTATAAATGGCACGACATGGTCAAAGGCGATATCGAATTTGAAGGCAGTAACATTGGGGGCGATTGGGTCATTCAAAAGAAAGACGGTTACCCTACCTATAATTTTGCAGTCGTAGTAGATGATCATCTGATGGAGATTTCTCATGTTATCCGCGGCGATGATCATATTGCCAACACACCTAAGCAGCTTATGATCTACGAAGCGCTCGGCTGGCAGCCGCCGGAATTTGGGCACATGACACTGATTATCAATTCTGAAACCGGCAAGAAACTGTCAAAACGGGACACCGATACGCTGCAGTTTATTGAAGACTACCGCCAAAAAGGCTACCTGCCGGATGCGGTTTTCAACTTTATTGCTTTGCTGGGCTGGAATCCGGGCGGAGAAAACGAAATCTTTTCTCATGACAAATTGATTGAGCTTTTCGATGAGAAACGTCTCAGTAAATCTCCGGCAGCCTTTGACCAGAAAAAACTTGACTGGATGAGCAATGAATACATCAAGCATGCTGACTTTGCTACTGTTTTTGCGCTGGCGAAACCTTATTTGCAGGCAGCAGGCCGCTTAACGGACAAGGCTGAGAAAATGGTGGAACTTTACCAGCCGCAAATGAAGTCTATTGATGAAATTGTACCGCTGACGGATCTTTTCTTTGAAGATTTTCCGGAGTTGACAGATCAGGCGAAAGAATTCATGACAGCTGACACGGTACCGACAGTTCTTGAAGCCTTCAAAACGAAGTTAGAAGACATGTCAGATGAAGACTTTAAGTCTGAAAATATCTTCCCGCAGATTAAAGCTGTGCAAAAGGAGACGGGCATCAAGGGTAAGAATCTTTTCATGCCAATCCGCATCGCTGTTTCAGGTGAAATGCACGGTCCGGAACTGCCGGACACTATTTATCTGCTCGGCAAAGAAAAATCAATTGAACACCTGACTTCCATGTTGGAAAAAATTAAATAAGAATTTTTCTGTCATTCGTCTGGGAAGGCAAATCACAGTCAGTGATTGCCGCACACAATATAATAAGAGCAGAGGGCCGGGCTGATGTCCGGTCCTTTGTTTGACTGAAAAAACCGAGTAAATCCTCGGTTTTGCTCGGTGCTACTAAACAAGAATGAGCAGGATTTGTTATAATTAAAGTAATTGGGGATAAGAAAACTAATTGTCAAAGCAGAGGTGACTGATGAAAGCTAAGGAACGCCGTCAGGCTATTTTAGAAAAATTAGAAAAAGCAGAGCAGCCGCTTTCGGCCGGCCGTTTGGCAGAGCAGCTGGGAGTCAGCCGGCAGATTATTGTAGGCGATGTGGCTCTTTTAAGGGCTGAAAACTATGATATTATGGCAACCCATCGGGGTTATCTTTTAGCAGACCGCCTGCAGGTGCCGAGTTCTTATTATCATGGGAAATTGGCCTGTAAGCACAGTGCTAAGGAAGTTCGCCTGGAATTAGAGACAATCGTTCAAAATGGCGGGAAAGTACTGGATGTTGAAGTAGAACATCCGATTTACGGCATGATTACTGCCCCTTTGAATATTGAAAGTCAGGACGAAATAGATTATTTTATGGATAAACTGTCCTGCTATCACGGGAGCTTACTGAGCAGCCTGACAGGAGGGATTCATCTTCATAGGATATCCTGCCGAGATAAAGAAACATTTGAAAACATTGTCCGGCATCTCAGAAACAAGGGGCTGCTATTTGAAAATTAGATATATGTCTTGACATATGTAAAGATATGCTGTAAACTTGAATCAGTACAAAACACTGAGGAGTTATCATGTCTGCTTCCCCTGTCCCTAAAAAACGTCTTCAAAAGCTGACCTTGTCTGCGATACTGATCGCCTTTGCCATCTTGATTCCGCTGATTATGCCTGTCAAAGTGGTAATTGGACCTGCCTCATTTACCTTAGCCAGCCATGTTCCTGTTTTTCTTGCTGTCTTTATATCACCGGGAGTAGCTATCGCTGTCGCTCTGGGAGCAGGGCTTGGCTTTTTTATGGCTGGTTTTCCTTTTGTGATTGTCCTGCGCGCCTTCTCTCATCTGCTTTTTGCTGTTATTGGTGCCTATCTGATTCAAAAACATCCTGATTTTCTGCTAAGCTGGCAAAAAACGCTGTTTTTGGCTCTGGGGCTCAATATGATTCATGGCTTAGCTGAGTTCTTGGTCGTTTTAATGCTGACAGTCTCTGGTTCTGTGTCTGCGTCTTATTGGCTGACTTTAATTGTTTTAATCGGAATGGGCTCTGTCATTCATGGGATGGTTGATTTTTATTTGGCCTATTACTGCTGGAAATTTCTCAAGGCAGCAAAAAGTATTTAAAAACTTGTCGGGTAAGTTTCTGTGATTGGATCATCTTCTGATTGCAGAACTGCTTTTTTTGTGATCTTAAAGTTTAGGGAAGCATTGAAAAAAGCCTTTGATTATAGTACAATAAAGGAAAAAAGCGAAGGAGATATCATGGCAGAAGAATTTAACAATGGAAATACTCCGGAACAAAACACGCCTGAAAATGCAGCTGGAGAAACTCCTATGCCAGAAAATCAAACGGCTCAGCCGCAGGACTCAAAACCAGCGGAACAATCTGTACCAGAGCAAACTGCAGGAGAGCCTGCAGCTTATCAGGAAGCTCAAAGTCAGCCGCAAAATCCTGCAGGGGCAGCCGAACCTGCAGCACCTCAGCAAAATAATATGCAGCAAGGGCAGGCAAACTTTGAACAGCCGGTTGTTCCTCCGACTGTCAATCCGGTCTTTCAAAGTGCTCTGGCTCGTAAGGAGCTTATTGTTCTTCCAATCATTTCATTTGTTGTTTCGGTGATTACCCTGATTCTGGCTTGGCTGGCGCCGATTCCGATTATTTATGTCATTATTGCTTTCTTAGCACTTATCTATGCTGTTGTCAGTTTAATTGTCAATCTTAAGCGCAAAAAAGTTTTATCCATTATTGCTGTTGTGCTGGCATCAATAGTCTTTTTGGCCAGCGGAGCTGCTGTCTTTGTCCGTCAGCCTAAGGATGATCAGCCAAAAACAGAAAAGCGTGAGAAAAAAGAAGATACAGATGACGAGGACATTGACGACGAAGACATTGATGATGAAGAAGATGAAGATGAGGGCGACGAAGACAGTACTGATGTTCAGGACTATATTGCAGACAGTTCTGAGTATGAATACAAATGGACCGAGTCTAAGTTTGAAGAATTAGAATTTGCCAGCTACTCGAATAAAGAAGGTTCTACGGTCAAGTCGGTTCTTAAGAAATTCGGTAAGGCTTCAGAAGCTACTATCAATGGCAATAACCTGTCTTTGAGATATGCAAGCGATACTAATGACAGTGAAAGAGTAAGACTTTCGTTTGAAAAGCAATATAATGGTAAATTTATTCTTTCAAGCGGAACAATGTATTCCGATTCGTCAAAAGTAAAAACCGTTGCAAGAGGGTCATACAAGTCTAATTGGACACAAGCTGATGTTAATGCCTTAACTGTCGGTGACAGAGAAAATGGTAAGGGCGGTGCGAAATTGGATGATATCATCAAAAAGCACGGCGATCCTGTCGAAGCAAGAGAAATTGTGGAAAGCTACGGCCAAGGCATTAAAAGGTATTTGAAGCTCACTTACAGCGATTATTCCAGCTCTGATAAGTCTAAATTGACTTATGTATCTCTGGAATTTACAAAGCAATCCAACGGTGATTATTTATTAACTTATAAATATCCGAAGGAATAGAGTGATTGATTATAACTGTGAAAAAAGGTTGGAACCAAGGGTTCCGGCCTTTTCTTTATACCGTCAGACCAGCCATGGCAGGTAAGCAATGTTTTGCTTTAACTATTATTTTAGAAGGGAAAAAGAAAAAAATACATAAAAATAAATATTTTTTGAAAATATACTTGACTTTTGAATAAATATGCAATATAATAAAGTCATTCTTTGAATAATTAATCAAAATTCAAAATAGAAAAGAGTTTGTTTTATGTCAAAAGAAAAAGTTATTTTAGCCTATTCGGGCGGTCTTGATACGTCAGTTGCCATTACCTGGCTGAAAAAAGATTATGATGTTGTTGCTGTTTGCATGGATGTCGGTGAGGGTAAGGATTTGGCCTTTATTCATGATAAGGCTCTTAAAGTTGGTGCTGTCGAGTCTTATGTTCTTGATGTCAAGGATGAATTCGCTGAAGAATATGTGCTGCCGGCTTTGCAGGCACATGCTTATTACGAACAAAAATATCCGTTGGTTTCAGCACTCAGCCGCCCTGTTATTTCTAAAAAGTTAGTTGAAATTGCCCACAAGACCGGCGCGACAACAATTGCTCACGGCTGTACCGGCAAGGGAAATGACCAGGTTCGTTTTGAGGTAGCTATCGCAGCTCTTGATCCTAAATTAAACGTGATAGCTCCGGTTCGTGAGTGGAAATGGTCGCGGGAAGAGGAAATTAACTATGCCAAAGAAAACGGCGTTCCTGTTCCGGCAGACCTTGATAATCCTTATTCAGTTGACCAAAATCTTTGGGGCCGTGCTAACGAGTGCGGTGTCCTTGAAAATCCGTGGAACGAAGCGCCTGAGGATGCTTTCGGGATTACAAGTTCTGTTGAGGAAGCGCCTGACACACCAGATTATGTGGAAATCGAATTTAAAGCCGGCAAACCAGTTGCACTGGACGGCACTGAAATGAAGCTGGCAGATTTGATTCAAAAGCTCAACAATCTGGCCGGTAAACACGGCATCGGACGGATTGACCATGTGGAAAACCGTCTGGTCGGCATCAAGTCGCGTGAAATTTATGAATGTCCCGGAGCTATTACCCTCTTGACAGCTCATAAAGAAATTGAAGATTTGACCTTAGTGCGTGAGGTATCTCATTTTAAACCGATCCTTGAAAATGAACTGTCCAATCTCATCTACAATGCTTTGTGGTTTAATCCGGCGACACAAGCTATTATTGCTTATATCAATGAAACGCAGAAAGCTGTTAATGGGACCGCCAAAGTCAAACTTTACAAGGGCTCTGCCAAGGTTGTTGCCCGGAAATCACCGAACTCACTGTATGATGAAAATCTGGCAACCTATACATCTGCCGATACTTTCGACCAGGATGCAGCGGTTGGTTTCATTAAACTTTGGGGGCTGCCAACGAAAGTGAATGCTGAAGTGGCCAATCAAAACAAGCAATAAAAGGGTTTGAGTGATTTGTTATCATGAAAACCGCATGCAATTATTTAGAAATTATTATCAGATAAAAGGACACAGTGATATCCATCTGAAACTCTTTTCTAACTACTCGTAAGTGTAAACAGAGAGTTACACCGAGCTTAAATAAACCTGTCCGCAGAGAGGCAGGATTTAAGAAAGACAAGTGCAGTGACACTAATGGGGGCTAGTTTTTCTAGCCTTTTTCTATAATAGAAATAAGATGAGGATATAAAATGACAGAAAAAAAACTTTGGGGCGGCCGCTTTGAAGCAGGGCTGGAGAAGTGGGTGGAAGAGTTCGGTGCCAGTATCACTTTCGATCAAAAGATGGCCGAGTTTGATATTAAGGGCTCTTTAGCTCATGTCAGCATGCTGGGTCAAACAGGCATTATCCCGCAAAATGATGCTGCGCAAATCCAAGCAGGCTTAGAAGAGCTGCTGCAGGAATATAAAGCAGGTCAGCTGGTTTTTGATGTCTCAAGCGAAGATATTCACATGAATATTGAGACCCTTTTGACTGAAAAAATCGGTCCGGTGGCCGGAAAGCTTCACACAGCACGCTCACGAAATGACCAAGTGGCAACGGACATGCACCTTTATCTCAAGGCCAAACTGGCAGAAGTGCTGGAAAAACTGAGTCATCTGAGACAAACCTTGCTCAGCCTGGCAGAAAAGCATGTCCATACGATTATGCCGGGCTACACTCACCTTCAGCATGCCCAGCCGATTTCTTTTGGGCATCACCTGATGGCTTATTACAGCATGTTTACGCGTGACAGCGAGCGCTTCGCTTTTAATCAGCAGCATACAGACCTGTCGCCGCTCGGCGCAGCTGCTCTGGCAGGAACGACTTTTCCGATTGACCGGAAGATGACAGCTGAGCTGATGGGCTTTGCTAAGCCTTACAGCAATTCGTTAGACGCGGTATCTGACCGTGACTTCATTTTGGAATTTCTCTCCAATGCCAGTATTTTAATGATGCACATGAGCCGTATCTGTGAAGAAATCATTAATTGGTGCAGCAATGAGTACCAGTTTGTTACCCTGTCTGATACGTTTTCTACCGGCTCTTCGATTATGCCGCAAAAGAAAAATCCTGATATGGCTGAGCTGATTCGCGGCAAATCCGGCCGTGTCTTTGGCAATCTTTTTGGTCTTTTAACGGTTATGAAATCTCTTCCTTTGGCCTACAATAAGGACCTGCAGGAAGATAAGGAAGGTATGTTTGATACAGCTGAAACCATCACTGTTGCCATTGATATTCTTGCCGGAATGCTGGAATCAATGACCGTCAATGATGCCCACATGGCTGAGTCTACCGAAAAAGACTTTTCAAATGCGACTGAACTGGCTGATTATTTAGCTGTTAAGGGACTGCCATTCAGACAGGCTCACGAAATCGTCGGTAAGCTGGTTTTGGAATGTACTAAGAACGGTCACTATTTACAGGATGTGCCCTTGGAGCGCTATCAGGAAATCTCAGACCTTATTGAAGAAGACATCTACACGGCTCTTCAGTCTGAAACAGCCGTAGAACGCAGAAATTCATTGGGCGGAACCGGCTTTGATCAAGTCAGATGGCAGATTGATGAAGCCAAAAAGGAACTTTGAGAAAATAAGGAAAGAAACCAAAAATTAATGAGATTTTTGGCTTTTTTTCATTTTATGATATAATAAGAATACTTTAAATTAATTGGAGTCATGTTTTGAAAAAAAGCTATCGCGTTAAGAGTGATAAAGATTTTCAGGCTATTTTTACTGAAGGACGCAGCATTGCCAATCGCAAGTTTGTTGTCTACAGTTTAAAAAAAGATCAAAGTCACTATCGTGCGGGGCTTTCGGTTGGGAAAAAGTTAGGAAATGCTGTCACTAGAAATGCCATCAAACGAAAATTACGCCATATTCTTATGGAACTAAGTCCCAATCTGCAGTCACATGATTTTGTCGTTATTGCCAGGAAAGGGACTGAAGAGCTTGATTATCAGGCTCTTAAAAAAAATTTGATCCATGTGTTGAAACTGGCTAAATTGTATCAGGAAGGAACGACGAGTGAAAAGGAAATATAAATTAATGGGCTTGGCGTCTGTTGCGCTTTTATTTTTGTCAGCGTGCGGCCGCAGCCAGGTAAGTCATCAGTCAGAAGGGGCATGGGAGAAGTTTGTTTATTTCTTTGCGGAAATTATTCGCTTTTTCTCTGTCAATGGCCGTATCGGTATCGGTATCATTATCTTTACGATTCTGATTAGGACAGTTCTCTTGCCCTTATTCAATATGCAGCTGAAATCCGGGCAGAAAATGCAGGAAATCCAGCCTGAATTGAAAGCCCTGCAGGCCAAATATTCCGGCAAAGACAGAGAAACCCGAATGCTTCTAGCTGAGGAGAGCCAAAAACTTTATAAACAATACGGTGTCAATCCTTACGCCAGTCTTTTTCCGCTGCTGATTCAGATGCCGGTGCTCTGGGCGCTCTATCAGGCTTTGACCCGTGTCGAATTTTTAAAGACAGGATCTTTTCTCTGGATGGATATCGGCGATAAGGATCCTTACTTTATCCTGCCGGTTCTGGCGGCAGTGTTTACTTTCCTGTCGTCTTGGCTGACCAATAAGGCAGCCAAGGAGCGCAACGGCATGATGGTAGCAATGAACATTATTTTGCCAATTTTCATTCTGCTGGTCGGCTTTAATTTGGCTAGTGGGGTTGCTCTTTACTGGGTTGTCTCCAATGCCTACCAGGTCTTTCAGATTCTTCTCTTAAATAATCCGTTTAAGATTGTTGCAGAGCGCGAACGCCTCGAAAGAGAAGCGCGTGAATTGGAAGCCAGAAAAAGACGTGCCAAGAAGAAAGCACAGAAGAAGAGAAGATAAGGAGAACAAATCATGGTATTGTTCACAGGAAAAACTGTTGAAGAAGCTATTGAAAATGGTTTGAAACAAATGGGAATTTCCCGAATGAAGGCGCATATCAGAGTCATTTCACGAGAAAAGAAGGGCTTTCTTGGTTTTGGCCGGAAACTGGCCCGTGTTGAAATCGAAAACATCAATGAAAAAACAGCTCATAAAGCAGACCAAAAAGCTGTCCGCGGAGTGCCTGAGGATGTCAATAAGCAAAATGCCCCTGTTTCCAGCAGCGTCGAAGACACAGTAGCTTTAAATAAACTCTCTAAGGCCATCAAAGAGATTGAAAAAGAAAACGGTCAGCCTTTAGATGAAACAGTCAAAAAACAAATTTTAGAAGGTGAAATTTCGCCGCAGGAAGCTTTGGCACAAAGCCAGTTGGCTGAGAAGCAGGACAATTTAAAAAATGCTGAAACAAAGGCTGCAGTATCTGCTGAGAAGGCCCATGCACCTGAGGTTGAAGAAGAACAAAGCTTTGAAGAATTTGTTGCTAATGAATTCGATGAGGTTGAAGGCGGTGCTGACATTGCTTTGGCCGGAGAAGCTGTTCTGCAGTATGTTCAGAATATTATCTACGAGATGGATCTGGAAGCAAGTATTGAGATGACCAATAACCGCCGTCAGATTAACCTTCAGATTGAAACACCAGAAGCAGGGCGCGTGATTGGCTATCACGGCAAAGTCTTAAAATCTCTGCAATTACTGGCTCAGAATTTTCTTCATGACCACTACTCCAAACATTTTGCGGTGTCTTTGAATGTTCATGATTACATGGAGCATCGGACAGAAACCTTGATTGATTTTGCTCATAAAATTGCCAACCGGGTTTTAGATTCAGGCAAAGCCTATCAAATGGATCCTATGAGCAACAGCGAGCGCAAGGTTGTCCACAAGACCATTACAGGAATTGACGGCGTCGAAAGCTATTCCGAGGGCAATGACCCAAATCGCTATGTAGTGGTAGCTTTGAAAGACTGATTTCAAGGCATTTGGTGATGGTTATCAGTTAAATAATAAACAGCGGGACTGGATACAATATCTCCAGTCCTTTTTTAATGCCGTGAAGCTGCTTTTTTGCTGATAACAGATTTGCCGTTTTGCGCTGCCAGAGCTTAGACTGGTGTACAGCAAAAGTGTCAGAAATTTACCGTCAGCCTGATTAAGAAAGTGTTTACCAATCCGTGTGAAATGAATTGTCCAGAGATGTGGACACAAAAGCAGAGGAACACAGTCTCAAAGAAAAATAAACCTTGACACTGTGCGTGCTTTGTTATAAAATAGTCTAGTATGTTTAGTAACTGATCACATTATAGCCGGCTAAACGAATACGAAAATCTATGAGGAGGTATTCAGCGTGAAACGTACTTTTCAACCAAGTAAGATCCGTCGTCAGCGCAAGCACGGATTCCGTCACCGCATGTCAACTAAAAATGGCCGCCGTGTTTTAGCAGCACGCCGCCGCAAGGGACGCAAAGTCTTGTCTGCTTAATTTCAGCTGGTAAAAATGTTTCAGCTGTCAGCAGTTTTGCCGACCGCTTTAACAGCATTTTTATCTGACTAAAATGATAATGACTTATAAAATAAATCCAGCAGTGCTCGAGACTGCTGGATTTTTGTTTTTTAGCGTCAGCCCAAGCGGGCTGTTTGTAGCTGTCATCAAAATGAAACGTTGGGCTGATGGGCAGTTAAATCAGCTTTCAAGGCGGTTTTCAGTCAAAAAATCTTAAAAACTTCAATTTTAGCGGTTCAAGCTGTCGGAATTTTGGTAAAATAGACATAACATTGAAAGGGGGTGGCAAGGTGGCAAACTCCATTTTAGAAACGATGCAGACCATTGAAGCAGAAGCCAAGGCAGTTCTGGCAGATTATGATGACCGGATTCAGGCTCTCCGTGATCAGTCTGCAGAGGATTTAGATAAAGTAAAATTGGATTGTGACCAAGAAACAAAACTTCAGGTATCAAAACTAGAAGCTGTATTAACCCAGCAAAAAACAGATCTGCAGGCGAATTTGGCAGAGACGATTGCTAAAAATGATCAGCATGTTCGCTCCGTTCTGTCGGATAAAAAGGCAGGTCTCGTTCAGCAAATTGTGGACAGGGTGGTAGAAAAGTATGGCAATTAGTCAAATGAAAAAAATTTCCATCGTTTTTGCCAAGGATAAGCTGGATGCTGTTTTGCTGACTCTCCAGCGCTTAGAAAATCTGCAGGTGCGAGAAATTGCACAGATGGAAAATTGGCAGGACGTTTTTGAACGCTCAGAAGTCCGCCTGCCAGCCATTTATCAGGCCGATCAGGAGAAGGGAAAGAAACTTGAAGGCGAAGAAGCCCTCCATTATCTTTCTCAGCGCCAGCAGCATTTGGAGACAACCATCGATAAGCTGCGCACCTTCATACCAAAAGAAAGCTTTCTGACGGCTCTGCGTAAGGAAGCTTCCTCACTTTCCTTTGAGGAATTGGAGAATTACGGCAAAGACAATCAGGCTGAGCAGGTGATTGCTCAGGTCAACCAAAAAATCAGCCGCCTTCAGGTGCTGGAAGGGCAGATTTCTGAAAATGAAGCTGATATTGCCGGCTTAAGCAAGTGGAAAGACTTGGAAATTACTCCCAAAGAATTAAAAAAATTTGATTTTGTAAGGGCTGCTGTCGGAACTCTTCCGAAAACACTGGATGACAACCCTTATCGTGGGCTGCAGGAGAATCCCGATGTCCAGTGTCAGGAAATTTTTACTTCAGAAGCTGAATACGGTCTTCTCATTTTCTTTGATAAAAAAGCTGACCTTCATTTAGAAGATTATCATTTTAAACCTTTTGAATATGACAGAGCCGTACTTCCGGCACAGGCGATTGAGCAGATGCAAAATGATGTTGATGAATGGTCCAAAGAAAGGCAGCGGCTTTTAGAGGAACTGCAGCATTCGCAAAAAGATTTGGAAGGCTTAGAAGCTGAAACGGACTATCTTTTGAATCTCTATTCCCGCCAAGCGGCTAAGAAAAAATTAGCCAGTACAGAGCATTTGGTTGCTTTGGAAGGCTGGGTGGAAAAGGATCAGGTAGCACTTCTGCAAGCCGAGCTGACACAGGAGTTTGGGGACAGTATTTATCTGCAAGAAGTAGATGTGGAAGAATCAGACTGGGAAAAGGTTCCGATTAAACTGCGCAACCATCCCTTGGTTGAGCCTTTCGAGCTGGTTACAGAGATGTATTCGCTGCCTAAATATTATGAAAAGGATCCAACACCGATTTTAGCTCCTTTTTACTTTACCTTTTTCGGTATGATGGTAGCTGATTTAGGTTACGGACTGCTGTTGTTTGCAGCGACTTTCCTCGTTTTAAGATATTTTCATCTTCCCAAAGGAACTGCCCGCTTTGCCAAATTTCTCAATATTTTAGGTGTTTCGGTTTCCCTTTGGGGATTGATTTACGGATCGTTCTTCGGTTATACGCTGCCTGTGGTGCTGATATCGACAACTACAGATGTTATGACGATTTTGGCACTGTCGGTAGCCTTTGGCTTTATAGCAGTAGTCGTCGGGCTGCTTTTAGGCGGTTTCCAGAAGGTCAGAATGAAAAAATATGCAGAAGCTTATCACTCCGGTTTTGCCTGGTGCTTCATTCTGATAGGTATTTTGCTGCTGGCCCTGGGAATGATGCTGCCTCACCTGTCTGCTTTGGTCACTGTTGGTGCAGTGCTGGCTGTTGTTAATGCTGTAGGGGTTGTGATTGCTTCTGTTATTGAGGCAAAAAGTCTGTCCGGTATCGGCTCGGGACTCTTCAATCTCTATAATATTTCATCTTATGTTGGTGATTTAGTCAGCTTTACCCGCTTAATGGCTCTGGGACTGTCGGGAGCAAGTATCGGCTCAGCTTTCAATTTGATTGTCGGTCTTTTCCCGCCGCTGGGACGTTTTACAGTCGGTGTGCTCATCTTTGTGCTTTTACATGCCATTAATATTTTCCTGTCGCTTCTGTCAGGTTATGTGCATGGTGCACGTCTAATCTTCGTTGAATTTTTCGGTAAATTCTATGACGGCGGAGGCGAAGCCTTCAAGCCCCTGAAACCTGCTGAAAAATATATCAAAATAACAAAAACTCATTTGGAGGACAAATAAAATGGAACATTTAGCAAGTTACTTCTCTTCACACGGCGGTGCCTTCTTTGCAGCTCTGGGCGTTGTTTTGGCTGTAGGTTTCAGCGGCATGGGCTCTGCTTACGGTGTCGGCAAGACCGGTCAGGCAGCAGCAGCCCTGCTGAAAGAGCAGCCGCAAAAATTTGCTCAGGCGTTGATTTTGCAGCTTTTGCCAGGAACACAAGGTCTCTACGGCTTTGTTATCGGCATGCTGATTTGGTTACAAATTACACCTGATCTGCCGGTTGAAAAGGGCGTTGCGTATTTCTTTGTTGCGCTTCCTATTGCTTTGGTTGGTTATTTTTCAGCTAAGCATCAAGGAAATGTAGCTGTTGCAGGGATGCAGATCTTGGCTAAACGTCCGGAAGAAACAATGAAGGGTGTCATCTTGTCTGCCATGGTAGAAACTTATGCTATCTTAGCTTTCGTTGTATCCTTCCTATTGACGCTTCGTGTGTAGCGTATTCTTCTTACTGCAGCAAAATGATAAGAAGGAGGACGTCTTGTGAGTGAAGCAAATCCATTAAAGACATCAATTATTGAGCAGGCGCATCAAGAAGGACAGCTGAAATTAGATGCTGCTAAAAAACAAATTCAAAACGATTTTGAAGACCGCAAGGCGCAGCTTCAGACAGAAAAAGCAAATGAGCGCCAAAGTCAGCTGAAAGACATCAATCAAGCCTTTCAAATAGAAGCTCAGCAAATCAAAAATAAAGAGCGCCAATCGACCTTGGTATCAAAGCAAAGGGTCTTAAAAGAACTCTTTGCTTCAGCTCTTGAACAGATGAAAAACTGGAGTCAGAAAGAGGAGCTCTCTTTTGTCAGAAAAATTCTCAGCAAATATGGGCAAGAAACAATTACTGTTCAATTCGGCCAATTAACAGCTGATAAATGGGACTCAGGTATTTTGCAGCAGCTGCAGGCAGATTTTCCTCATGCAACCTTTTTAGATCAGGCTATTTCCGATGAAGCCGGTTTGGTTATATCGCTTGGAAAAATTGATGATAATTACCTGTATGCTAACTTGATTGACTCGATCTACAAAGAGGAGAGCTCCCGTATTGCTGCTGACATTTTCAAAGAGGATTAGGAGGATTTGAGATGGATGCAAGTCAATTCTCACAAATTAACACGACTATCAGTGTTAAGGAACGAGAGCTTATTACTCTGGATCAATTTGAAAAACTCCTGCAGGCTCCGGATACAGAAAGTTTGGTGCTTTTGCTGCAGACAAGCTCTTATCACCTGTCGGCAGCTGATTTGGAAGACCTCAACCGAATTGATCAGCAATTAACATCGGGACTGGCCAAGGAGTATGCCTGGGCCTTTACTGAATCACCGGATCAGGATATCGTGAATATGTTCGCTCTGCGTTATGTTTATCACAACATCAAGGTCTTCTTTAAGGCCAGAGCCACTAAACAGGAGTTGACGCACCTTTTAATCCCCATCGGTTCTGAATCCTTGGAAGCTTTGGAGCATCTGATTTCAACTTTCAGTTCGGAAAATTTTCCGGCATTTATGGCGGATGAACTGGCTATGATCTGGGCAGAATATGAGGATTATAAGGATATCCGGGTTTTGGAAATCGGAACCGATTTAGCCTATTTCAAGCATTTAAAACGTCTGGCCAACCAGGTAGAGCTGGAGTCAGAAGTCTTTAGCCAGGCAATCGGATTGATGATTGATTTTTACAATGTTATCACTGTCCAGCGTGCGCTCTCTCAGGGAAAACCTCAGAGTTTTATGATGCAGCTGCTTTCTGACGAGGGGAGTCTCTCAGCCAGAGAGTTTATTGAGCTGGGTGAAAAGCAGGAGCTGATCTCTTGGTTTACTCAAGTTAACCCCAATCATTTCAATACAGATTGGGCGGAATTTGAAGCTAAAATGCGCCAAGGGAACATATCAGCAGTTGACTTAGAGTATCTTTATGACCTCATGCAGTTTCAGCTGCTGGATCCGGCTAGATATACTGCAGAAGGGCCGCTGGTTTTAGCGCGTTATTTGCTCTGCCGGGAATTTGAGGTTAAAAATTTGCGCCTGCTTTTATCGGCAATCAGCAATCAGCTGCCGCTCGAGCTGGTTAAAGAAAGGGTGAGACCGATTTATGGACAGTAAGAAATACAAAATTGGCGTGATTGGAAATCGTGATGCCATCCTGCCTTTTCGTATGATAGGTTTTCAGACCTTTCCTGTTAATCAGGCACAGGGGGCCATTAATCAACTGCGAAAGCTGGCCAAAAATGACTATGGTATCGTTTATTTGACAGAAGACATTGCTGCTGAAATTCCTGAAACAATTGCCTATTATGACAGTCAGGTCACACCGGCCCTTATCCTCATCCCCACACACAAGGGAACGACAGGGCTTGGTTTGCAGCGAGTACAGGACAATGTGGAAAAGGCCGTCGGCCAAAACATTCTCTAATGCTTCGCTGAGCAAATGCTGCAATAGTAAAAATAGATTATTTGAAAAATCGAAGTCAGCAAAAAGAAAGACTTTCTAAATAAACACAGCTCAAACACGCTGTATCGGTGCTGCTTATTTTACTGCTGTGTGTTGAGAGCTGTATCTTAATGGAGGAAACATCTTGAGCCAAGGAAAAATTATAAAAGTGTCAGGCCCCTTAGTGGTGGCTTCTGGCATGCAGGAGGCCAACATTCAGGATATCTGCCGGGTTGGCCACTTAGGCTTGATCGGTGAAATCATTGAAATGCGCCACGATCAAGCTTCTATTCAAGTTTATGAAGAAACTTCCGGTATCGGGCCGGGTGAGCCTGTCCTAACAACAGGAAATCCTTTGTCAGTAGAATTAGGACCGGGTTTAATTTCACAAATGTTTGATGGCATTCAGCGGCCGCTGGATCGTTTTAAAACAGCTACAGACAGTGATTTCCTTATTCGCGGTGTCACGATTCCAAGTCTTGACCGTGAGGTGAAATGGACTTTTAAGCCAAGTCTTGAAGTCGGCAGTCAGGTCGTCTCCGGAGATATTTTGGGAGTTGTTCAAGAAACTCTGGTTGTGGAACACCGTATTCTGGTGCCCGACAAGGTATCCGGCAAACTCATCGCTGTCTCAGCAGGTGATTTTACTGTTGATGATATTGTCTATGAAATCGAACAGGCTGACGGTTCTGTTTTCAAGGGAACGCTCATGCAAAAATGGCCGGTTCGAAAGAGCCGCCCGGTTGCTCAGAAATTGATTCCGGTTGAGCCTCTGGTGACAGGACAGCGTGTTATTGACACGTTCTTCCCAGTTACAAAAGGCGGAGCTGCTGCCGTTCCGGGGCCGTTTGGAGCTGGTAAGACAGTTGTTCAGCACCAGATTGCCAAATTTGCCAATGTTGATATTGTTATCTATGTCGGCTGCGGTGAACGCGGAAACGAAATGACCGATGTACTCAATGAATTTCCGGAATTGATTGACCCTAATACCGGCCAGTCCATCATGGAGCGGACGGTTTTGATCGCCAATACGTCAAATATGCCTGTTGCTGCTCGGGAAGCATCAATTTATACCGGAATCACCATTGCTGAATACTTCCGCGATATGGGCTATTCTGTCGCTATCATGGCTGACTCCACTTCTCGCTGGGCAGAAGCCCTGCGGGAAATGTCCGGCCGTTTGGAAGAAATGCCGGGTGATGAAGGTTATCCGGCCTATCTCGGCAGCCGTATTGCCGAATATTATGAACGTGCCGGCCGTGCGCGTGTGCTCGGAAGTGAGGGGCGCGAGGGAACGATTACAGCTATCGGTGCCGTATCACCTCCGGGAGGAGATATTTCAGAGCCGGTCACCCAAAATACCCTTCGTATTGTCAAGGTCTTCTGGGGACTTGATGCACCGCTTGCTCAGCGCCGTCACTTTCCGGCTATCAACTGGCTGAGTTCCTACTCGCTGTATAAGGATGATGTCGGCAAGTATATTGATAAAGTGCAAAATACACGCTGGGCAGCTAAGGTCACACGTGCCATGAATGTTCTGCAAAGAGAGTCAAGTCTTGAAGAAATCGTCCGTCTGGTCGGCATTGATTCACTGTCGGATCAAGATCGTTTAACCATGGCTGTCGCTCGGCAGATTCGTGAGGACTATCTGCAGCAAAATGCATTTGATACAGTGGATACCTTTACGTCGTTTCCTAAGCAGGAAGCTATGCTGACCAATATTTTGACCTTTGCAGACGAAGCCGGCAAAGCTTTGGAGTTGGGGGCTTATTACACTGAAATTATGGACGGAACAGCAGATGTCCGCAACCGCATCGCCCGCAGCAAATATATTTCAGAAGATCAAATAGAAAAGATTCAGGTGCTTACTGAAGATGTTCGCGACAGCATTCATCAAGTGCTGGCAAAGGGAGGTATCTAGCATGAGTGTTCTTAAAGAATATCGTACAGTCAGCGAAGTTGTCGGCCCTTTGATGATTGTGGACCAAGTTGAAGGCGTCCAGTACAATGAGTTGGTTGAAATCAAGCTCCACGACGGTCAAGTCCGTCAGGGGCAGGTCTTGGAAGTTCAGGAAGATAAGGCTATGGTGCAGCTCTTTGAAGGTTCATCCGGGATCAACCTTGAAAAAGCTAAGGTGCGCTTCACAGGGCACCCGCTTGAATTGGCAGTGTCGGAAGACATGGTCGGTCGTATCTTTAACGGTATGGGAAAACCAATCGATGGCGGACCGGAACTGATTCCTGAAAAGTATCTGGATATTGACGGGCAGGCCATCAATCCGGTAGCGCGTGACTATCCTGATGAATTTATTCAGACAGGAATTTCAGCTATCGATCACCTCAATACTCTTGTCCGCGGACAAAAGCTGCCTGTATTTTCGGGTTCCGGTCTGCCCCACAATGAACTGGCAGCACAGATCGCCCGTCAGGCAACGGTTTTGAATTCTGATGAAAATTTCGCCGTGGTTTTTGCAGCTATGGGAATCACCTTTGAAGAAGCTGAATTCTTCATGAATGACCTGCGTCAGACGGGAGCGATTGACCGTTCGGTGCTCTTTGTCAATTTGGCTAACGACCCTGCTATCGAGCGTATTGCGACACCGCGTATTGCCCTGACGACAGCAGAATATCTGGCCTACGAAAAAGATATGCACGTTCTTGTTATCATGACAGACATGACCAATTACTGTGAGGCTCTGCGTGAAGTTTCTGCAGCTCGCCGTGAAGTTCCGGGCCGCCGCGGTTATCCGGGCTATCTCTATACCAACCTTTCAACGCTGTATGAACGTGCGGGCCGTTTAATCGGTAAAAAAGGTTCTGTTACCCAGATTCCGATTCTGACCATGCCTGAGGATGACATTACCCATCCGATTCCTGACTTGACCGGCTACATTACAGAAGGACAGATTATCCTGTCACACGAGCTTTATAACAGCGGCTACCGCCCGCCGATCAATGTTTTGCCGTCTCTGTCTCGGTTAAAAGACAAAGGCGCCGGTGAAGGGAAGACCCGCGGTGACCATGCAGCAACCATGAACCAGCTCTTTGCAGCCTATGCCCAAGGCAAGCAAGCCAAAGAACTGGCTGTTGTGCTGGGAGAGTCTGCTCTGTCTGAAACCGATAAACTGTATGTGAAATTCACCAATCGTTTTGAAGAAGAATATATCAATCAAGGCTTTTATACCAACCGGGGTATTGAGGAAAGTCTTAATCTGGGCTGGGAACTTCTATCCGTTCTGCCGCGGACTGAACTCAAACGGATTAAGGATGACATGCTGGATCAGTACCTGCCTAAAACGCAAGCAAGCGCAGCCGATTAGATTAAAGGAGTTCCTATCCTTAGAGGTTCAAGGGAGGTGATAAGTGATGGCACGCTTAAATGTCAAACCGACACGAATGGAATTAAGCAATCTTAAGGAGCGTTTGAAAACCGCAACCCGCGGTCACAAGCTGCTTAAAGATAAGCGTGATGAGCTCATGCGTCGGTTTGTTGATTTGATTCGTGAGAATAATAAGCTTCGGCAGGAAGTGGAAACTGCCTTGGTCAGCAATATGCAAGACTTCGTCGTGGCTAAATCGCTTGAAAATGACCTGATGGTGGAGGAAATTTTTGCGGTTCCGACAAAGCAGGTTGAGCTGTTTATCGAAAAAGAAAATATCATGAGTGTGACGGTTCCCAAGATGCACAGCCAGATAGACAGTCCTTACGGCAATGATGAAGGAGATGTCGTCTACAGTTATCTGGCTTCCAACAGTGAAATGGATGCGACTATTCAGAAAATGGACGGTTTGGTGGAGAAGCTCCTGCGCTTGGCAGAAGTTGAAAAATCCTGTCAGCTGATGGCGGATGAAATTGAGAAAACCAGACGCCGTGTTAACGGCTTAGAACACTCAACGATTCCGCAGCTGGAAGAAACCATCCATTATATCGAACTCAAGCTTGAAGAAGCCGAACGGGCCAACCTCGTTCGCATCATGAAAGTCAAAGATTATTAAAAATCCTGCTGTTTTTAGAAGAGACCTTTTTTCTGAAAACGGCAGGTTTTTTTTGAAAATTGATGGTAAATCAGGCTGAAATGTCAAGCTGTTTTCCAGACAAAAATGCGGCAAAGGCCGCTTTTTTTATTGTATTTATGTATGAAAAGAGTTACATTGTGTAAAACCAAGTTAAGATTTTGTTAAGGCTATTGACAGTTTTTTAAGAAAGCTATAAAGTGGAACACAACTCATGCTAAGGTGCTGAATCAGTGCTTCTATGGGAGATTTTAAGAAAAAGAAAAGGAGTTGTTATTATGCACAAATGGATAAAGGGACTGCTGGTTTTAGCTTTGGGAGTGCTTGTGTTTGCAGGAAGTTTTAGGGTTAAAGCGTTTAGCAATACCCTTGCGGTCTCAAAGACTAATCTTGTTATTGACAGCTATGAATTTGGCCCGGGGGTTTCAAAAGTTGTCCTTGAAACTAACCAAACGTTAAGAGGAGTTGCTGCTGATTCTCAGACATCAGTCACGACGGCCGGCATCAGCAGGCAGGTCAAAGCAAGCTATCTTTCTGATGAACGCGGAAATGCTTTGCGAAGAGGTGCCAGAAGTAAGTATGTAACACTGGAATTAGAAGTGACCTACAATGCAGATGATCCTTCTCAAAGTGCTTCACCTTTTACTTTCAATCTGGATACCTACAGAAATGCCTGGGTTGACAGCTATATGGTGAAAGTATCGGGGCTTAAGGCGATTGCCTCGGGAAGCCGCCGTCTGCAGACTATTGATTCTGAACAAGAAGCGATTAATAACCGAATCACCCCGTCAGCAGAGCGATTTTCAGAACGCGGAACAAACAGCATGCAGTATGCAGCTTATGCGCCTCAGTCGGCAGCGGGGGGTGAAAAAAATCCTTTGATTGTTTGGCTGCATGGTGTCGGTGAAGCCGGCACAGACATCAATTTTCCGCTTTTATCAAGTGAAGTGGTCAATTTGACAAAAGACAGCATTCAAAATCATTTCACCTCAACGGGAGGAGGAGCTCAGACCGGAGCCTATGTTTTAGCCGTTCAGGCGCCGACTCCTTGGTCGGTGGATCAATATTCCGATGCTTTGATGGAAACCATAAAATCCTATGTTGCCAACCATCCCGATGTTGATGCGGATCGTATCTACCTTGCCGGAGCTTCTAACGGCGGCGGCATGACCTTGGATATGGGAATTAAATATCCGGATTATTTTGCAGCTCTTGTGCCGATTGCCGCTCCCTATTCTTACCAAACCGACAATAAAGACGGTAAGACCAGCTACAGCTTAGATGACAATAGTCTGAAGGCTCTTAAGGACCAGCCCATGTGGCTGATTCATGCAGCAACAGATACCACCGTGGCGCCATCCAGCAGTGCCCTGCCTTTCTATAAAGCTTTGATGGATGCTAAAACTGACAATAAATGGATTTCTTATTATGAGAGTGTTGCCGGCACTGAGATGTCTAATACAACCTATAACGGCCATTGGTCTTGGGTCTACTTTTTCAATGATCAGGTAAATGGCGTTCAAAGCACAGCTAATGTCAGTTCAATGGAAGGACTAAATGGCCTGGTGGCAACCAATCCGACTCAGGGCGGTGCAAGTAAGGCTATTGTTAATGGCAGAGAGTACGGCAATATTTTCGACTGGCTGAATGGACAAAACAAGGCCAATCGCTAAATAATCTTAATTTTGTGCAGTCTTTCGCACACACCGCAAGATTTTTCCAATGATTTATTTCCCAAGAAACTTTTCAAAACCCAAGGTGTTTTCCTTGGGCTTTTTTGATATAATGAAGGCATGAATATCTTTGATACACATACACATTTAAACATTGAGAACTTCGCCGGGCGTGAAGACGAGGAGTTGGCTCTTGCCAAGGAACTTGGTGTGACGCGTCACAACGTTGTCGGTTTTGACCGACCGACCATTAAGCGCACTCTTGAGCTGGCTGAGCAGTATCCTGAAATCTACTCAACCATCGGCTGGCATCCGACTGAGGCTGGTTCTTACACTCAAGAGGTGGAGGACCTGATTGTCTCACACCTGCACGATCCCAAGGTTATCGCTCTGGGTGAGATTGGCCTTGACTATCACTGGATGGAAGATCCAAAGGAAGTTCAGATAGAGGTTTTTAAACGTCAGATTCAGCTTTCTAAGGAGCATGACCTGCCTTTTGTTGTCCACACTCGTGACGCACTTGACGATACTTATGAGGTCATCAAGGATGCCGGTGTCGGCCCACGCGGCGGCATTATGCATTCTTATTCGGGGTCTTTGGAAATGGCTCAGCGTTTTGTTGATTTGGGAATGATGATTTCTTTCTCAGGTGTGGTGACCTTTAAAAAGGCTCTGGATGTGCAGGAAGCAGCTGCAGCTTTGCCGTTGGATAAAATTCTGGTTGAGACTGATGCGCCCTACTTAGCTCCAGTGCCTAAACGCGGCCGGGAAAACAAGACAGCCTACACCCGCTACGTCGTTGATAAAATCGCAGAGCTGCGCGGTTTAACGAGCGAAGAAGTGGCAAAAGCAACGACCGCAAATGCCATGAAACTATTTGGCTTGGAAGATTAAAACTAATGGTATAGAGAATGGCGACCAAAGGTCGCCCAATCCGATAGTTTTCGCCGTGATGAAAGTCACAGCATAACATGCTGTGACGAGGGATTTTTGAAACTTTAGGTTCAAAAATAAGTCATGGAACGCCGAAGGCGGTCGCTGACGTCCCCATCACTTAAGAAAACTATCAAAAAACAAAATTATGGGAAATAAAATCAAAATACAAGAAGTCCTCATCGTCGAAGGTAAAGACGATACCGCTAATCTCCGCCGCTTTTATGATGTGGATACCTATGAAACCCGCGGCTCTGCCATCACGGATGAAGATCTGGAGCGCATTGAAAAACTCAATAACTTGCGCGGGGTAATTGTCTTTACAGATCCCGATTACAACGGAGAGCGTATCCGCAAGATTATCATGGAAGCCGTGCCGACAGCTAAGCATGCCTTCCTCAATCGCGGAGAAGCCGTTCCCAAATCAAAAACAAAAGGGCGCTCGCTCGGTGTCGAGCACGCCAGCTTTGAGGACTTACAAAAGGCTCTGTCTGGTGTGCTGGGTCACTACGATGATGCTAATCATTTTGACATTACCAAATCAGACCTTATGCGTCTAGGGTTGCTGATGGGAGCAGACAGCCGCAAGCGCCGGGAATATCTGGGAGAGAAACTGCGCATCGGCTATACCAACGGCAAACAGCTCCTCAAACGCTTGGAACTCTTCGGCGTGACCTTGAGCGAGGTTGAAAGAGCGCTAACGGATTATCAGGAAAGTTAATTTTGGAGGAAAGCAAATGGCTGCAATCAGATTAGAAAGAGGCACAAAGGGTGCTAACATGTTTCGGAAATTCAAAGTTTTCATTGATGATGAATGTGTCGGAAAGATTAAGCGCGGAGGGAAATTAGAATTTCAAGTAGAAGAAGGTATGCATGAAGTTTATTGTCAGATTGACTGGGAACAAAGCAATAAAATCGCAGTAGAAGTTCCGGCTGCAGGTGTTGATTTGCTTGTTAATTCCAAAGGAGTTAGAGAGTCCGCTGAAAGAAGTCTTAATCCTGACGACGGCAGAGATAAATACCTTACCTTATCCTTACTTGGAAACCCTGATAGCAGGTCACCAATCATAGAGAACTAGGTATAAAGGAGTGCAAATATGAAGGCTATTGAAAATTATCAGGCAGAAAAATATCAACAAACTGATTACGAAGAAGTTGAATCAGGAATTTACCAGACCAAAGATGAAGGCGGAGAACTTCTGTATGTGACTTCGTTGTCTTTTGTACAGGAGCCCGACTTGGGTGAGGGAGCTGGTGAGGCGATTTCGCAGTATCCTCTGGAGGATATTTTAGAGGAATTTTACTGTCATATTAGCGATTTTTATAGGGATATGAATGCAGCGTATTCTGAAAAAAACTATCTGGAATTTGCCAGTCCTGACTTAGCAGATATCCAAAATCTTCGTTCTATTATTGGAAAACATGTTTACAATGTTGAAGAAGACGGTTTTGTAAAGTTGATGATTGAATGAAGCCTAAAGCATAGGAAACGGCCATGCGAATTAGAACAATGCGGATAGATGACTAGGACGCGGTCTCTCAGCTATCGCTGTTTTGACAGGTTGATAATGTGCCTTCTGGGAAAAGTGCGGCTTCACAGCAAGAGATAATCTAATCTATCGTGACCAAGCACTGACGGATATTGTCCGAGTCGATACTTAAAACTTAATGCAGGAGCAGTAGGATTAACAGTTGCTCAAATGCCAGGAATTTTTCCAAAATAAAAAAAGTTACATTAGGTAAAATACATGAAGAAAATTATTCTATTGCGCGGTGTCACACCGACAGGGCCAAATCGCATTTCCAAGATGGCTTATCTGGCGGAAATTTGGACAGAAGCTGGGTTTGAAAATGTGCGGACCTACATCCAGAGTGGCAATATTGTCTGCAAGACGGATTTAGCCGATAAAGACGTCAAAAATCTCGTCCATGATACGATTTTGGAGAAAATCGGTGTAGATTTATCCGTCATTATCAAAAGCTCTGAACAACTAGCAAAGGCTGCTCAGGAAAATCCTTTTGATGAGACTTATGATTTGTCTCGCATTCACTTGGTGTTTACGAATGATGGCTTAGACAGTGAAATGCTAAAAAGTTTGTCTCAAACCGACTTTGGAGATGAAGAATTTTACATTGGCAATGAGTGTCTCTACCTTTACTTGCCGCGTGATGCACGGAAGAAACGTCTCAACACCAAATTTTTGGAAAAGCGGCTGGGGATTAGAGCTACGATGCGTAAGGTCAGTGTGGTTAAAAAACTCAGTTCCTATTAGTAGGGATAATGTGGCTGCCCCGCCTGACTGATTTCTACCTGCTAAATTATGAGAGTCCTGATATTTATTGCACCCAGTAATTCCTTCACTTTAAGATTTATATTATCAAAATATAATATTTGGCTTAATGCATTATTTTGAGTATAATGAGAGATGTAACCTATATTAGATGTCTTTGCTTTATAATTGACACTTTAAGATATCTGATTGCAAGTTTTTTAGAATCTTTGGAGGATAAAATTATGTTATGGTCAATTATTATCGGTGCATTAATTGGTGTAATTGCAGGTGCGATTACTAAACAAGGCGGCTCAATGGGCTGGATTGCTAATATTCTTGCAGGTTTAGTCGGATCAGCTGTCGGTCAGGCTCTTTTGGGAACCTGGGGACCAAGTCTGGCAGGAATGGCGCTGATTCCATCTATTGTAGGTGCTGTTATTGTTATTGCTGTTGTTTCATTCTTCCTGGGCCGCAGCAAATAAGACAGCAAAGCATACTGCTCGTTTAATGCTAACGGATGAACTTATATGTCATCTAAGTAAAGAAAGTAGGTTAGAGATATGTCAGAAGAAAAATTTGATGCAAAGTTAGAACAAGCCAAAGGCTCAATCAAAGAAGGTTTTGGTAAATTATCAGGTGATAAAGAAACTGAAACTGAAGGTAAAGTTGATAAAATAACCGGCAAAGCTAAAGAAGCATTTGAAGATGCTAAAGACACTGTCGAAGGTGCAGTGAAAAGCTTAAAAAAGGACGACAACTAATCGTATTCATAAAAAGCAAAAGGAGTTTGGGACAAAAGTCTCAAACTCTTTCAATTGATGAAGCATCACATATTTGATGCAGTAGTTGGGAGTAAGACTTGTTGGCTTAGCTGACTTAGTCTTACCTCTGCCCAGTTCATTAGGTGCTTTAGCACCAATGAACCACTGCTAATTGGAAGTCCTTATCCCTTGGATGATTTTTTCCCGCTCTTTTTGCAGTTAATCATAAAACCACTGCTAAGAGATGAGTCTATTCATCTCCTTTTTGTGGTAAAATAGTAAAAAACAAGATTGGAACAAAAATGAGAATAGCAGACTACTCCGTTACCCGCGCTGTTTTGGAGCGTCACGGGTTTACTTTTAAGAAGTCTTTCGGTCAGAATTTCCTGACTGATACTAATATTTTACAGAAAATTGTGGACACTGCTGAGGTTGACGGAAATGTCAATGTGATTGAGATTGGACCGGGTATCGGGGCATTGACCGAGTTTCTGGCAGAGAAGGCTGCAGAGGTCATGGCCTTTGAAATTGATGATCGTCTGATTCCGATTTTGGCAGATACGCTGCGTGATTTTGATAATGTCAAGGTAGTCAATGAGGATATTTTGAAAGCAGACTTGCAGACGCAGATTCAAGCGTTTAAAAATCCTGACCTGCCGATTAAGGTGGTTGCAAATCTGCCTTACTATATTACGACACCGATTCTTATGCATTTGATTGAGAGCAGGATTCCTTTTGCTGAGTTTGTGGTCATGATGCAAAAAGAGGTGGCGGATCGCATTTCGGCTGAACCTAATACCAAGGCTTACGGCTCTCTGTCTATCGCGGTGCAGTATTACATGGACGCTAAGGTCGCCTTTATTGTGCCCCGCACGGTCTTTGTGCCGGCACCCAATGTTGACAGTGCAATTTTAAAAATGGTGCGCAGAGATCAGCCGTTAGTTGCGGTTCAGGATGAAGATTTCTTTTTTGATATTGCCAAAGCCAGTTTCGTGCACCGCCGCAAGACCCTTTGGAATAACCTGACCAACCGTTTTGGAAAAACGGATGAAACCAAAGCTAAACTCGAAAAAGCCCTAGAAGCGGCAGCAATCAAACCGTCTGTTCGTGGAGAAGCGCTCTCCATAGCAGACTTTGCCAAACTAGCTGATGCCTTAAAAGAAGTAGGATTATAAAATAAACAAAACCAGCTCAAACTGCTTCCTTGTCAACTGTAGTGGGTGCCGAAAAGCTATACTCTAAAGAGAACCCAGCTGGTTCTCTTCTTTTTGCTGTTCAAGATAAGATAAATCCGTTTCTTGAAGGCTAGGGAAATTGCAATAGCTGAAGCCTTGATGCTTGATGATAAGTTTATTAGCTGCTTCAAGTCTGGCGTCTTTTTGTTTGTCGGGAGCGTTTGACCGATTCTTTTTACTTTTTCTTTCATAATTTTGCCTTCATTATGCCTAAAAATTTAAAAGAATTAGAGTGAATGTCATGAACGGCCCAAAATATGTCGTGAATGGATATTTTATTGAGAATTCAAGAGCCATTTTTCCCATTCACGACTTATTTGATACCATTTACGACAATCGTCACACAAAGGGATCAAAATAAGTTATACTATAGGTGTTTTTTGGCCAAGGGATAAGATTAAAAAATGAAAAAGAGTTTTGTTATGAATACACAAGTATTTGAACAATTTTAAACAATGACAAAGGAACAGCTTTCTACAGTTGAAGGTGGTTATTTAGGCCTCTTTCTAGGAGGAGCTATTAGTGCTTTTGATGGAGGAGGCGTTACTCTAGAACAGTTGAACGACATTGATCGTCCAGCTCCAAAATCATGTTCACCTTATGGAATAGGAGGAACACCTAATTCTTGTAATTTTTAATAAATTACTCCAGCTTACAAAATAAAGGAGGAACTATTTTGAAAGCTTTTTACAAAAATCAAGAAGTAGAAGTTTGGAGAATTACCAAAGAAGGCAGTCGGCCGCAGTGGGTCTCCGATGCCTTTGACAAAAATGAACTTGTCTGGCTAGATGACAGGCTGCGCATTTTGATGCCGGCCTTGTATCCAAAGTGGGCGAAGGATGATCGCAATTATGGCTATGGAATGTATGCTATTGGGAATATTGGAGATGTTATTGATTTAACCAATGGTAAGCTTGTTAGCCAATCCACATTTGAAAGAGACTATCGCATAGAAAATTTTTAAATGGCAGAAAAACATTAGTTGGTCTGAGTGCCAGCTTTTATCATAGAAATTTATTCCATTTTTTTTAAGGCTTGGCTGTTTTCTTTAATTTCTTTATCAGTAGGAGCTTTTTTGAAAAGTATGTGACAGGCTCAATCACACTGTTAGCTTTTTTGCTCAGTCTGTTCTTGCTGTATAGACGCAAAAATCTCTCACCTGATTAAGGGTGAGAGATTTTTTAGGCTGTGACTGAACGCAGATTAAATTCTTGGGAAAAAGAGATGCCTGCTGTTTGCACTTTAGCGTTTACAGCTGTGGCTGCTCTGGAGTGCAAGCACTCAACGCCAAGTCCCTATTTCTCTACTAGGAATTTTCGCTGAAGCGAATCGTCCCTTTGTACTTGGTTAAAGGAAAGGACGGGATTTGAACCCGCGCATGAACAAAGTCCACTTGCCGGATTTCGAGTCCGGTGCCGTACCAGGCTGGGCCACCTTTCCAAATGCAGCTCTTTAAAAATTGTTTTAAAGAGCTGTAAAGAGATTAAAAAAGAGCCAGCAGGAAAGCTGACTGAGCTAAAGAGCTCGAAAAATGCGGAGAAAGGGATTTGAACCCTCACGCCCGTTGCGGGCACATGCGCCTGAAGCATGCGTGTCTGCCGTTCCACCATCTCCGCATAACTTTATAATACATTATACTATTATACGCTTTTTTTTTCATTTGCCAATACCTAAAAAGAAAAAAGATTAATTTTTTGATATAATGAGATTAATAAGTTTAGCGAGGAGAGCGTTTGCAAGGGAAAATTATTAAGTCTTTGGCCGGATTCTATTATGTGGAGTCAAAAGGACAGGTTTATCAGACACGGGCACGTGGGAATTTCAGAAAAAAAGGACATCGGCCCTATGTTGGCGATGAGGTTGATTTTTCGGCAGAAGAACATTCTGAAGGCTATATTCTGGCTATTCATGAGCGAAAAAACAGTTTGACGAGGCCGCCGATAGTTAATATTGATCAAGCTGTGGTTATCATGTCAGCCAAGGAGCCTGATTTGAACACCAATCTGCTGGACCGTTTTTTAATTCTTTTGGAGCATAAAAAGATCAAGCCTTTGATCTATATTTCGAAACTTGATTTGCTGGAGGATTTAAGCTGTTTGACTGTCGTCAAGGAGCAGTACCAAAAGATCGGCTATCAGGTTATCTGCTGTTTAGAGGATCTGCTGCCGCTTTTAAAGGACAATATCACTGTGTTTATGGGGCAGACAGGGGTTGGTAAATCAACCTTGCTCAATAAGATTGCGCCGGATTTGGAGCTTGAAACCGCCGAGATTTCAGACAGTTTGGGCCGCGGCCGGCATACAACACGTGCCGTAACACTTTATAATGTGCACGGTGGGAAAATTGCTGATACGCCCGGATTCAGTTCGCTGGATTACGAAATAACAGATAGTGAAGCCTTAAACGCTGCTTTTCCTGAATTTTTACAGCTGAGTTCAGCCTGCAAGTTTCGTTCCTGCACCCATACCCATGAACCGGACTGTGCGGTTAAAGAAGCGCTGGATCATGGCGATATCTGGCAGGAACGCTACCAGCATTATCTGCAGTTTCTCAGCGAGATTGAAAACCGTCGGGAGATTTATAAAAAAACAATTAAGAGAAAGTAGGCCCTTTTATGTCAAGATACAAAATTGCCCCTTCTATTTTAGCTGCGGATTACGCCAATTTTGAAACAGAATTAAAACGTATTGAAGAAACAGGCGTTAAGTATGTCCATATTGATATTATGGATGGTCAGTTTGTGCCCAATATCAGCTTTGGTGCAGGTGTGGTTGCCAGTATGCGCAAGCACAGTAAGTTAGTCTTTGACTGCCACCTTATGGTTGTCAATCCCGAGCGCTATGTTGATGATTTTGCCCAGGCAGGAGCTGACATTATGACGGTTCATGCTGAGGCGACTACCCACATTCACGGGGCCTTGCAAAAAATCAAAGCTGCAGGTATGAAAGCAGGCGTTGTCATCAATCCGGGAACTCCTTTAACAGCGATTGAGCCGGTGCTGAATTTGGTTGATCAGGTTTTAATCATGACTGTCAATCCGGGCTTTGGCGGACAAGCCTTTATTCCTGAATGCTTGGAAAAAGTAAAATTAGCAGCTCAGCTGCGTAAGCAGCGCGGTCTTGACTATGACATCGAAGTAGACGGCGGCGTAGATAACCAAACGATTAGTGCCTGTGCTCAAGCGGGAGCTAACGTCTTTGTGGCAGGTTCTTACCTTTTCAAGGAAAATCTGTCAGCCCGAGTTGAAACCTTGAAAGCGGCCTTAAATGACTAGAGTAGCTCTCTTTACCGGAGGTGATTTGGAGTATTTCACGACGGATTTTGATTATTTTGTAGGAATTGACAGAGGCTGTTTTGTCCTCCTCCAAAATCATCTGCCTCTGGATTTGGCTGTTGGCGATTTCGACTCGGTGTCTCATCAAGAATTGCAAAAAATCAAGACTTCAGCGAAACACTTGCTCACAGCTCCGGCAGAAAAAGAGGACACGGATACTGAACTGGCTCTCAAAGTGATTTTTCAGCAGTTTGAAAAAGCTGAGGTAACCGTTTTTGGAGCTTTTGGCGGACGTCTTGACCATACTCTGGCAAACATTTTTCTGCCGAGCAATCCGGATTTAGCCCCTTTTATGCAGCATTTTCATCTGCGTGACAGGCAAAACCTGGTGCAGTTTTTTCCGCCAGGTAAGCACCGGATTGAGCAGGAAACCGGAATGGCTTATGTTTCTTTTATGGCTGACAATGATGCTCCGCTGACAATTCAGGGTGCCAAATATGAACTGTCGGAAAAAAATTTCTTCCAGAAGAAGATCTACGGCAGCAACGAATTTGTTGGCAAGCCCATCTGTTTTTCTGTTTCATCAGGCTATGTCGTTGTGATTCAAACCAAAGATAGGATTTAATGAATAATGGATATTCTCACTTTATTGCTGGCTCTGAGCGCCTGCCTTGTCAGCGCTGCGGTTTTTTTGAAACTCGATAAAAATCAGTCAGACTTAGAAAAAAAGCTGGATGATAATGCTGATAATTTGTCAGATCAGGTGTCCTATCAGTTAGAAATGGCGGATAAAAACCAGCTTCTTGAAATAAATACGCAGCTGACGCGTCTGCAAACCGACCTGTCACAGCAGCTCACAGATCTAAGAGAGGTCTTGTATCAAAATCTCACTGACAGCCGAGACCGTTCCGATAAGCGTTTAGAACAGATTAATCTTCAATTAACGCAGTCTGTCAAAGAAATGCAGGCTTCAAATGAAAAACGTCTGGAGGAAATGCGGCAGACCGTTGAAGAAAAACTGGATCAAACTCTGCACAACCGTCTTCGCACATCCTTTGAGACAGTGTCCAAACAGCTGGAAAGTGTCAACCAAGGTTTGGGTGAGATGAAGACAGTAGCGCGTGATGTCGGCACCCTGAACAAAGTTCTCTCCAATACCAAGACACGGGGAATTTTAGGAGAGCTGCAGCTGGGGCAAATCATTGAAGACATTATGACTGAAAGTCAGTATGAACGGGAATTTGCGACGGTTAAGGGATCGGCAGAACGTGTGGAATATGCCATCAAACTGCCGGGGAGTCATCAGGACGAGTATGTTTACCTGCCTATTGATTCCAAGTTTCCGCTGGAAGATTACTACCGTTTGGAAGATGCTTACGACACGGGAGACAAAGAGCAGATTGAGCTCCATCGCAAGGCTTTGTTAGCTGGTATTAAGCGGTTTGCCAAAGATATTCAAAAGAAATATCTTAACCCGCCGGAAACGACTAATTTTGGGATCATGTTCCTGCCGACCGAAGGTCTTTATTCAGAAGTTGTCAGGAATGCCGGCTTCTTTGACAGCCTGCGCCGCGACGAGAATATTGTGGTTGCAGGTCCATCGACTCTGTCAGCACTTCTCAATTCGCTGTCTGTCGGCTTTAAGACTCTGAATATTCAAAAGAATGCGGATGATATCAGTAAAATTTTAGGCAATGTTAAGTCAGAGTTTAATAAATTCGGCGGCCTTCTGCAAACAACTCAGAAACAGCTGCACCGAGCCAGCAACAATATTGATAAGCTTTTGACAACGCGGACCAACGCCATTGACCGGGTGCTTAGAAATATTGAACTCTATGAAGATGACAATACTCGATTGCTCTTAAATATAGCACCGCTAGAAGATGAGGAAGCAAATGAAAATTAGTCAAATGAAAAAAGATGAACTTTTTGAAGGATTTTACCTCATTAAGTCAGCAGAACTTAGAAAAACAAGAGCCGGTAAGGATTATCTTGCCTTTACTTTTCAGGATGATACCGGGGAAATTTCCGGTAATCTTTGGGACGCTCAGCCCTATAATGTTGAAGAATTCACGGCTGGCAAAGTTGTCTTTATGAAAGGCCGCCGCGAGGTTTACAACGGCATGCCGCAGGTGAATCAAATCAGTCTGCGCCATCCTAAAGACGGAGAACCTGATAATCCTAAAGATTTTAAGGAAAAGCCGCCGGTTGATGTCAAGGAAATCAAAGATTATTTGGAACAGATGCTTTTCAAAATTGAAAATGCCACTTGGCAGCGGATTGTCAGGGCGCTTTACCGTAAGTACAGCCATGAATTTTTCAGTTTTCCTGCTGCAAAGACCAACCACCATGCTTTTGAAGTCGGCCTGGCTTATCATACGGCAACCATGGTTCGCTTGGCAGACAGTATCGGAGATATTTACCAGGAACTTAATAAGAGTTTGCTGTTTGCGGGGATTATGCTCCATGATTTAGCTAAGGTTCTTGAGCTGTCCGGTCCTGAAAACACGGAATACACGGTTCGCGGCAATCTGATTGGCCATATTGCCTTGATCGATGAAGAAATTACTAAGACCTTAGCTGAACTAAACATCGATGATACCAAAGAAGATGTTATCGTTTTGCGCCATGTTATCCTCAGCCACCACGGACTCTTGGAATACGGAAGTCCGGTCAGGCCGAGAATTATGGAAGCAGAGATCATCCACATGATTGATAATCTTGATGCTGAAATGATGATGATGACCTCAGCGCTGTCGCGGGTATCCGAAGGCGAGATGACGGGCCGCATTTTTGCCATGGACAATCGTTCCTTCTATAAACCAAAAACAAACCACTAAAAGACGAAAAAAGATGAATATTAGGTCGGTAATGTTCGTCTTTTTGCTTTTTTATATGGTATAATAAAAGTAAACTAATGAATGGTGAGTTTATGAAATTACGACGCAGCGAACGGATGGTTGTTATTTCCAATTATCTGGTCAACAATCCCTATCAATTAACCAGTCTTAACACCTTTGCAGAAAAATACGGAGCGGCAAAATCATCTATTTCGGAAGATATTGCCATCATCAAAAAGGCTTTTTCAGAAAGCGGTATCGGCCATATTGAGACGGTAACCGGTGCTAATGGCGGTGTTATTTTTACGCCGAGCATTTCTGGCGCAGAAGGCAAAGCAATTGCCAAAGAACTTTGCCAGCGCCTTTCAGAGAGCGATCGGATTTTGCCCGGAGGTTATATTTACCTGTCTGACTTACTGAGTACCCCCAGTATCTTAAAGAATGTCGGCCGAATTATTGCCAATGCTTTTAAGGGTGAAAAAATTGATACCGTCATGACGGTTGCTACTAAAGGAGTGCCCTTGGCTAATGCTGTTGCCAATATTCTCAATGTCCCTTTTGTCATTGTTCGGCGGGATTTAAAAATTACAGAAGGATCAACGGTATCGGTCAACTACGCTTCCGGTTCCAGCGATCGCATTGAAAAGATGTTCCTGTCAAAACGAAGCCTTAAACCTAACAGCCGGGTTTTGATTGTGGATGATTTCCTTAAAGGAGGCGGCACAGTCAGCGGCATGGTTAGTCTCCTGAGTGAATTTGACTGCGAGCTGGTCGGTGTAGCCGTTTTTGCTGACAATGCCCAAAGAAAGCATGACCGCTTGAACTATAAATCTCTTTTGACAGTGACCGATATTGATGTTAAAGAAAACCGGGTTGATGTTCAGCTGGGAAATATTTTTGATGAGTAGGCCAGGCTGCTGACATTAATAAATTTAGGACTTGCTGATTTTTCACCAGCAGCGGTAAAAAAGGCTGGCCCTTTGAGAGCAGGGCTTTTGTCTGTCTGTTTTTGTTTCACTGCTGCACCAGTATATTAGGATTGGAATCGATTTTGAAAAAATCTTAATTTTTGCTTTTCTGATCCTGTTTGGATTATTTAATTTAAAGGATTAAGAACCGTAAAAAACTATTGACAAAACAGTGCCGCTGTGCTATTATGATAAGCGGTACTTTTTACTTTTGGTCTCTCAAAAGTGTACAGAGACGTGCTGACAAATGTTGCAAAGTACACACAGGCATAGGCTGTCACCAAGTGCTATGCCAACCAAAATAAAAATTTTACAGGAGAATGTAGATGCCTACAATTAACCAGTTGGTACGTAAACCACGTAAGTCTAAAGTAGAAAAATCTAAGTCACCGGCTTTGAATATCGGCTATAACAGCCATAAAAAAGTTCAAACAAATGTATCTTCACCGCAAAAACGCGGCGTTGCTACCCGTGTCGGAACAATGACACCTAAAAAACCTAACTCAGCCCTTCGTAAATTTGCCCGTGTGCGTTTGAGCAACCTTATTGAAGTAACTGCTTACATTCCGGGTATCGGCCACAACCTGCAAGAACACAGTGTTGTTCTTATTCGCGGCGGACGTGTTAAAGACCTTCCGGGTGTGCGTTATCATATTGTCCGCGGAGCACTTGATACCGCAGGTGTAGCTGACCGTAAACAAGGCCGTTCTAAATACGGTGCTAAAAAGCCTAAAGCATAAGGAAGGGAGATTAAGAAATGAGTCGTAAAAATCGTGCGCCTAAGCGCGAAGTATTGCCAGATCCATTGTACAATTCAAAACTTGTAACACGTCTTATCAATCGCGTTATGCTTGATGGTAAGCGCGGTACAGCTGCAAGTATCGTCTATGGAGCTTTTGAACAAATTAAAGAAGCAACAGGAAATGATGCCCTCGAAGTTTTTGAGACAGCTATGGAAAATATCATGCCTGTCCTTGAAGTTCGTGCCCGCCGTGTTGGTGGTTCTAACTACCAAGTTCCCGTTGAAGTGCGTCCGGAACGCCGTACGACACTTGGTCTTCGTTGGCTGGTAACAGCATCACGTGCCCGTGGTGAGCATACAATGAAAGACCGTCTTGCCAAAGAAATCTTAGATGCTTCAAACAACACTGGTGCATCTGTTAAGAGACGTGAAGACACACACCGTATGGCAGAAGCTAACCGTGCCTTCGCACACTTCCGCTGGTAAGACAGGATATTTTAGCGTTAAACAAATGCTAGCCGAAATAGGAAAATTGACGCAGAAACTTCAGTTTCTAGGAAATTTTATCTTTTTGGCAGACATTTGTAGCTAAAATTCAACTAAGAACAGGATGTAAGGACGTTAAGAAAATTCTGGAAAAAATAGGAAATGTGACGCCGAGCTTTCAAGCTCTAGGAAGAATTATCTTTTTTTCCGAATGCTTAGTCCCAACCCATTTAAGATAATAAACTTGAGAACGGGTAGGTCCCTGCCTATCCGTTTTTTCCAAAAATTATAGATTATAGGAGAAAACCATAATGGCTCGCGAATTTTCACTTGAAAAAACTCGTAATATTGGTATCATGGCTCACGTTGATGCCGGTAAAACTACTACAACAGAGCGTATTCTTTACTATACTGGTAAAATCCATAAAATCGGTGAAACCCACGAAGGTGCTTCACAAATGGACTGGATGGAACAAGAGCAAGAACGCGGTATCACAATCACGTCAGCTGCTACTACAGCGCAATGGCATGATCACCGTGTTAATATCATCGACACCCCGGGGCACGTGGACTTTACCATCGAAGTTCAACGTTCACTGCGTGTTCTTGACGGTGCCGTTACCGTTCTTGATGCCCAATCAGGTGTAGAACCTCAGACAGAAACCGTTTGGCGTCAAGCAACTGAATACGGTGTTCCGCGTATCGTATTTGCTAACAAAATGGACAAAATCGGTGCCGACTTCCTTTACTCAGTAAGCACTCTTCACGACCGCCTTCAGGCAAATGCTCATCCAATTCAACTGCCAATCGGTGCAGAAGATGATTTCCAAGGAATTATCGATTTGGTAACAATGAAAGCGGAAATCTATACCAATGACCTTGGTACAGACATTCTGATTGAAGATATTCCGGCTGAATATGTTGACCAAGCTAATGAATACCGTGAAAAATTGATTGAAGCAGTTGCTGAAACTGATGAAGACCTTATGATGAAATATCTTGAAGGTGAAGAAATTACAGAAGCAGAATTAAAGGCTGCTATCCGTAAAGCAACAATCAATGTTGAATTCTTCCCTGTTCTTGCCGGTTCAGCCTTCAAAAACAAGGGTGTTCAAATGATGCTGGATGCCGTTATTGATTATCTTCCAAGTCCGCTTGATATCCCTGCAATCAAAGGTGTAAACCCAGATACAGATGAAGAAGAAGAACGTCCTGCTTCAGATGATGAACCATTTGCAGCACTTGCCTTCAAGATTATGACTGACCCATTTGTGGGACGTCTGACCTTCTTCCGTGTTTATTCAGGCGTTTTGAACAGCGGTTCTTATGTCTTAAACACAACTAAAGGCAAACGTGAACGTATTGGACGTATTCTGCAAATGCACGCTAACAGCCGTAACGAAATCGAAACGGTTTACTCAGGTGATATTGCGGCAGCTGTTGGTTTGAAAGAAACAACGACCGGTGATTCACTGACAGATGAAAAAGCTAAGGTCATCTTAGAATCTATCGAAGTTCCGGAACCGGTTATCCAATTGATGGTTGAACCTAAATCTAAGGCTGACCAAGATAAGATGGCTATCGCTCTGCAAAAATTAGCTGAAGAAGATCCAACTTTCCGTGTTGAAACAAATGCAGAAACCGGTGAAACAGTTATCTCCGGTATGGGTGAGCTTCACTTGGATGTCCTTGTTGACCGTATGAAACGTGAATTCAAGGTTGAAGCCAATGTTGGTGCCCCTCAGGTATCTTACCGCGAAACTTTCCGTGCTCCAACACAGGCACGCGGATTCTTCAAACGTCAATCCGGTGGTAAAGGTCAATTCGGTGATGTTTGGATTGAATTTACACCAAATGAAGAAGGTAAAGGATTTGAATTCGAGAACGCTATCGTCGGCGGTGTCGTTCCGCGTGAATTCATCCCAGCTGTTGAAAAAGGTCTTCAAGAGTCTATGGCTAACGGTGTTCTTGCCGGCTATCCAATGGTTGACATTAAAGCAAAACTTTATGATGGTTCATACCATGATGTCGACTCATCTGAAACAGCCTTCAAGATTGCTGCATCACTTGCACTTAAGGAAGCAGCTAAAACAGCACAGCCGGTTATTCTTGAACCAATGATGCTGGTAACTATCACAGTTCCTGAAGAAAACCTCGGTGATGTTATGGGACACGTTACTGCCCGCCGCGGCCGTGTTGACGGTATGGAAGCACACGGCAACAGCCAAATCGTGCGTGCCTATGTTCCGCTTGCTGAAATGTTCGGTTATGCAACTGTTCTTCGTTCAGCATCCCAAGGACGCGGTACCTTCATGATGGTATTTGACCACTATGAAGATGTTCCAAAATCCGTCCAAGAAGAAATCATCAAGAAAAACGCAGGACAAGCCTAAGCTGCTTCATAGTCTTGATTCAAAAAGGAGAATGCGAAATTCCGCTTGACAAAGGCTGGTTTTTCGTTCTCCTTTTTTCTTTTCATTAGGGAAAATCGTTTGCAATTTTCTTAAAATAATTATATAATAAGGGTGTTAAAAGGTTGGTTTATACTTGTGTAAGTTAATCTTTTCACAATTGTCTAAAAGGCTCTGCCTTTTAAAATAAATTTTTTTGATTTTCATAAGGAGGAAATCACTAATGGTAGTTAAAGTTGGTATTAACGGTTTCGGTCGTATCGGACGTCTTGCTTTCCGTCGTATCCAAAACGTAGAAGGTGTTGAAGTTACACGCATCAATGACCTTACAGATCCAAATATGCTTGCACACTTGTTGAAATATGATTCAACTCAAGGTCGCTTCGATGGTAACGTTGAAGTTAAAGAAGGCGGATTTGAAGTTAACGGCAAATTCGTTAAAGTTTCTGCTGAAGCTGATCCTACAAAAATTGACTGGGCTGCTGACGGTGTAGAAATCGTTCTTGAAGCAACTGGTTTCTTTGCAACTAAAGAAGCTGCTGAAAAACATTTGCATGCTAACGGCGGTGCTAAGAAAGTTGTTATCACAGCTCCTGGCGGAAGCGATGTAAAAACAATTGTTTTCAACACAAACCACGATACGCTTGATGGTACTGAAACAGTTATCTCAGGTGCTTCATGTACTACAAACTGTCTTGCACCAATGGCAAAAGCTTTGCATGACAGCTTTGGTGTAAAACAAGGTTTGATGACTACTATCCACGCTTACACTGGTGACCAAATGGTTCTTGACGGACCACACCGTAAAGGTGACCTTCGCCGTGCGCGTGCTGCTGCAGCTAACATCGTTCCTAACTCAACAGGTGCTGCAAAAGCTATCGGTCTTGTTATTCCTGAATTGAACGGAAAACTTGACGGTGCTGCTCAGCGTGTTCCTGTTCCAACTGGATCAGTTACTGAATTGGTAGCAGTTCTTGATAAAGAAGTTTCTGTTGATGAAGTTAACGCAGCTATGAAAGCAGCTTCAAATGAATCATACGGTTATACTGAAGATCCAATCGTTTCTTCAGATATCGTAGGTATGTCATTTGGTTCATTGTTCGATGCTACTCAAACTAAAGTACAAACTGTTGACGGCAAACAATTGGTTAAAGTTGTTTCTTGGTATGATAATGAAATGTCATACACTTCACAACTTGTTCGTACGCTTGAGTACTTTGCAAAAATCGCTAAATAAAAGTGATTGTAAAAGAAGAAGGCTCCGGCCTTCTTTTTATTTTGTTTAAAAAAATTAAAAAGCTATATCTGTTATTTTAAAATTATAGACTTTTAAAAAAGCTGGTGCTATAATAAAAGAAAGCTGTTTCATAGATAAAAGGGAGGTGATTTTATAGGTAAAGTAACACCTAAATATCTCAGTATCTGCCATGACATTCGTTCAAAAATTCAAGATGGTACCTATCCTGTTCATGAGTATTTGCCTGACGGCATTAGTTTGGCTAAGGCTTACGGAGTCAGTTTAATGACTTTAAAAAGGGCTTTGGATTTGCTTGTAGCTGAAGGCTATATTATTCGGCGCAGGGGAGACGGTACGTTTGTCAGAGACTGGAAGGTGGAGGAGCTTGCGCATCTCTATTCCTTGAAGGGGACCTATCATGATTATCAGGATAAATTAACGTCTCGGATTTTGAAGTTTGAAGTGACTCATCCTTCTTCGACTGTGGCTGAAAAGCTGTCTTTAACAGCAGATGATTTTGTCTATGAGATTATCCGCTTACGTATTTTGGAAGGACGGCCGATTATCATTGAGTATACCTTTATGCCGATTGCAGTTATTCCGGGATTAAAACGGCAGCATCTTGAGCGCTCCATTTACGAATATATTACTAAGGAACTAAAGCGTAAGGTACACAGTGCCTTCGTCAAGGTTTCTGGTGTGCGTCCCACCAAACTGGAGCAAACAGAGATGAATCTTGCAGAAACTGACTTTTTAATGGAAATCGAACAAGTTGGCAGTCTGGATAATTGCCGTGTGTTCGAATATTCCATCTCTCATCATCTTCCTGATGTTTTTGATTTTGAAACAGTTATGTTTAACCAGTAGAAAGGAGTGAACAATGGAAAATTTTCGCTTACACATTCCGACTGACATTCGTTTTGGAAAAGATCGGCTAGAGGAGCTGCCTGAGGTACTTTCTCCTTATGGTAAACGTGTTTTGCTGGCTTATGGGGGAGGATCTATAAAGAAATCGGGTCTCTATGATAAAGTTGTGACACTTCTAAAGGATGCCGGTTTTAGTTTTGTAGAATTATCAGGAATTGAACCCAATCCTAAAATTGATTCCGTCCGTCAAGGCGTGCGCTTAATTCAGGAAAATCAACTGGATGTTATCTTGGCTGTTGGGGGCGGTTCTGTTGTTGATGCTAGTAAAGTAATTGCTGCCGGTGTTTACTATGATGGTGATGCTTGGGATTTGGTGATAGACAGAAGCAAGGTTGATAAGGCTGTACCTATTGTTGATATTTTAACTTTGGCTGCAACTGGTACAGAGATGAACCGCAATGCTGTTATTTCTAATCCTGAGACAAATGAAAAATTAGGAACGAACGGCTGGAATTTAATTCCGCAGGCATCATTTTTAGACCCGACATTAACCTATACTGTATCAAAATGGCAGACAGCTGCCGGTGCAGCAGACATGATGAGCCATCTGTTTGAACAATATTTTAACCGTACTGAAGCTGTTGATGTCCAAGACAGCATTGCAGAAGGACTGCTGAAAACGATTATCAAGCATGCACCGGTTGCTATTCAAGAGCCGGAAAATTATGACGCACGGGCAAATCTATTTTGGAGTTCAACGCTTGCGCTGAATGGTTTAGTCGGACAAGGCCGCACGGGCGGCTGGAGCTGCCACCCGATAGAGCATGAATTGTCGGCCTACTATGATATTACACATGGTATCGGACTTGCCATTTTGACTCCGCGCTGGATGAGATTTTGCCTTGATAAAGACAGCACGACGCATGCAAAATTTGCAGCCTATGCCCGTAATGTCTGGGGATTAACCAAGGGAAATGATGAAGAATTAGCCCGACAGGCGGTTCAAAAAACGTATGAGTTCTTCAAGGAACAGCTTGAAATACCGATGACCTTGCCAGAAGTAGGAATTGAAAATCAGGATTTACTCTCGGAAATGAGCGAACAGGCAGTTCTGCATGGCGGTCTGTCCAGCAATCGCTTCGTTAATTTAACAGTGGATGATGTGAAAGAAATTATCAAAGCATCTTACAATCCAATGGAAACATTTTAAAATGGAGGAGAAATATGGAAGTTTATACTTTAAATAATGGTGTTGAAATCCCAAAGATTGGTTTTGGAACTTGGCAGATTCCTGATGGCGATGAGGCTTATAACAGTGTTCGTCATGCTCTTAAAGTAGGCTACCGTCATGTAGACACTGCACAGGCATACGGCAATGAGGTCAGTGTCGGAAAAGCAATTGCAGACAGCGGTATAGCGCGTTCAGATATCTTTTTAACAACAAAGGTTTGGAATGACAAACATGATTATGAACTGGCTAAAGCTTCTATTGACGAATCGCTTGAAAAACTTGGTGTTGATTATTTAGATCTCCTTTTGATTCACTGGCCTAATCCTAAAGCTTTGCGGGAGAATGACGCTTGGAAAGCTGGGAATGCCGGTGCTTGGAAGGCTATGGAAGAAGCTTATCAAGCAGGAAAAGTTCGTGCAATTGGTGTCTCAAACTTTATGATTCATCACTTGGAAGCACTGTTTGAAACAGCTGAAGTTAAGCCGCATGTCAATCAAGTGCTTTTAGCCCCGGGCTGTGTTCAGGAAGAATTAGTTGCTTTTTGCAGAGACAATGATATCCTTTTAGAAGCTTACAGTCCGCTGGGAACCGGAACAATCTTTGGCAATCCGGTGGTGGAAGAAATTGCTGATAAATATGATAAGTCAGTTGCCCAAGTGGCTCTGCGCTGGTCGCTGCAAAAAGGATTCCTGCCTCTGCCAAAATCGGTGACTCCTAAAAATATTGAAGCTAATCTGCATATCTTTGACTTTGATTTGGACGAAGAAGATGTCAGCAAATTAGACAAGCTTGAGGGACTTAAAACCCAGCAAAATCCTGATCAGGTTAACTTCTAATTAAAACAGCTGCAATCAGCTGTTTGTTCCGCAAAAGAGTAAGGCATATCTCTTCAATGTTTTATGCCCTTACTCTTTTTTTATGCCTGCAGGTCTTTGCTGTGAGAATGACATTTTATTTTGCAAATTAAGAAATGAAACGGCTTTACGGATTCCACTTTGGGAAAATTTGTGATATAATTAGCATGTATAAAAATTTTTTAAGGAGTCTACATTCATGGCTAAATTGACTGTTAAAGACGTTGATTTAAAAGGTAAAAAAGTTCTCGTTCGCGTTGACTTTAATGTACCTTTGAAAGATGGCGTTATCACTAATGATAACCGTATTACTGCGGCTCTCCCTACTATTAAGTATATCATTGAGCACGGCGGCCGTGCCGTGCTGTTTTCTCACCTTGGACGTGTGAAAGAAGAAGCTGACAAGGAAGGTAAATCACTTGCTCCTGTAGCTAAGGATTTGGCTGCTAAATTAGGTCAGGATGTTGTTTTCCCAGGCAGCACACGCGGTGCTGAATTGGAAGCTGCTATCAATGCTTTGGAAGACGGACAGGTTCTCTTGGTTGAAAACACTCGTTTTGAAGATGTTGACGGCAAGAAAGAATCAAAAAATGATCCGGAACTTGGTAAATACTGGGCCAGCCTTGGCGACGGTATCTTCGTAAATGATGCCTTTGGTACAGCTCACCGTGCTCACGCATCAAACGTCGGTATCTCAGCAAACGTTGAAAAAGCAGTTGCCGGTTTCCTTCTTGAAAACGAAATTGCTTATATTCAAGAAGCTGTTGACAACCCAGTCCGTCCATTCATCGCTATTCTCGGTGGTTCAAAAGTTTCAGATAAGATCGGTGTTATTGAAAATCTTCTTGAAAAAGCCGACAAAGTTCTTATCGGCGGCGGTATGACCTATACATTCCTTAAGGCTCAAGGAATTGAAATCGGTGATTCACTTGTTGAAGAAGACAAATTGGATATTGCTAAGGCTCTTCTTGAAAAATCAAATGGCAAATTGATCCTGCCGGTTGACTCTAAAGAAGCAAACGCATTTGCTGACTACACTGAAGTGCGTGATACTGAAGGTGAAGCTATTGATTCGGGGTTCCTCGGTCTTGATATCGGCCCTAAATCTATTGCTAAGTTCGATGAAGAATTGACTGGTGCCAAAACAGTTGTTTGGAATGGTCCTATGGGTGTCTTTGAAAATCCTGACTTCCAAGCTGGTACAATTGGTGTCATGGATGCTATCGTGAAACAGCCAGGCGTTAAATCAATCATCGGCGGCGGTGACTCAGCTGCTGCAGCTATCAACCTTGGCCGTGCAGATAAATTCTCATGGATTTCAACAGGCGGTGGCGCGTCAATGGAACTCCTTGAAGGTAAAGTGTTGCCAGGTTTAGCAGCGCTTACAGAAAAATAGGCTTTCGTTTTTTAAAGACGATTAGAAAAAGAGGCTCATTGCCTCTTTTTTGTGCATTCGTAGATTTTTGAAGGATAGTGAGTGTAAGACAGCAGCACGGGAAAAGACTTTCGAGTTTGGCAGCACTGACAGATAAGCTGACTCAATCTGACCTCTAACAGCCGCTTGTGATTTTAAGCTTGTTTCAGCTGAAGTCAGGCATTTTTCTGCCGTATTGAAATCAGAAGCAGATGGCTGAAGCCCCTATAATATGGTAAAATGAAAGAGAAAATTAATCTGGAGAAGGCTCTGGGAAGCTATCTGCATCTCATGCAGGCTGACTGGTAAACTCCCGTTAATCTTTCAAATCATAAAATGATGGTGAATGAACCTATGAATAAGCTTAAGCACCTTTTGAGGTCTTATAAATTTGAAACGAATAACTTTAAACTGGGCATGCGCACTATAAAGACTGGAGCCGCAGTCTTTTTAGTTCTTCTCTTATTTCATTTTTTTGGCTGGGAAGGACTTCAAATCGGGACTTTAACGGCTGTTTTCAGCCTGCGTGAGGATTTTGATAAAAGTGTTCACTTCGGAACATCGAGAATTGTAGGGAACAGTATCGGCGGTTTTTATTCAATGATTTTTTTCTTGCTGAACGGTATGCTGCATTATCAGTTTTGGGTGACACTTATTTTTGTTCCTATTTTTACCATGTTAACAATTATGACCAATGTTGCCATGAATAATAAAACAGGAATTATCGGCGGTGTTGCAGCCTTACTTATCATTACCCTTTCTATTCCCAAAGATGAAACGATTTTTTATGTTTGTGCCAGAATAGCAGAAACTTTTGTGGGAGTTTTCATTGCTACCGCGGTAAACACAGATATTGACAAGCTGCGGGAGATATTTTTCAAAGAGAAAAGCTGATTTCAGTTTTTTTGTGTCAGAAAATATGACATAAGGGTTGACACTCTTTTATTTTCAGAATATAATAGACAATGAAAGGAGGGAAATCGTGAAAGAAAAAGAACTGAGACGGTCAATGGCAGTGTTTCCTATTGGTACCGTTATGAAATTAACAGATTTGACGGCTCGTCAAATTCGATATTATGAAGATCAAGGGCTGCTGACACCAGATCGTAGTTCGGGCAATCGTCGGCTTTATTCTTTAAATGATATGGATACTTTGCTTGAAATTAAGGATTTCTTAGATGAAGGCTTAAATATTGCAGCTATTAAGAAAGAATATGCTGATCGTAAAGACAGGGCTTTGAAGAAAAAGAAGACTCTTACGGATGCGGACGTTCGCCGTATCTTGCATGATGAACTCCGAAATCAGGGTCGCTTTTCCAACCCGACGCAACCCCTTGGCGGTTTACGTATGTAGTGGCATGCGTAGCATAATTTTTATTTCATATTTAAAAGGAGGCCTTTATGGCAATCACAGCAGCTGACATTCGTCGTGAAGTTAAAGAGAAAAATGTTACCTTCCTTCGCTTAATGTTTACCGACATTTTGGGAACTATGAAGAATGTGGAGATTCCAGCTACTGACGAACAACTAGAAAAAATACTTTCAAATAAGGCAATGTTTGATGGCTCTTCAATTGAGGGATTTGTCCGTATCAATGAATCTGATATGTATCTTTATCCGGATTTGAATACGTGGACCGTCTTTCCTTGGGGAGATGAAAACGGTGCTGTTGCTGGTCTTATTTGTGATATTTACACATCAGAAGGTGAACCTTTCCCGGGTGATCCGCGCGGTAATCTTAAAAAAGCGCTGCACCACATGGAAGAAATTGGTTATAAATCATTTAACCTGGGACCGGAACCGGAATTTTTCCTCTTCAAAATGGACAATCTCGGCAATCCGACAACTGAGGTCAATGACAAGGGCGGCTATTTTGATTTGGCGCCGACCGATCTTGCCGATAATACACGCCGTGAAATTGTAAATGTTCTGACCAAGATGGGCTTTGAAGTCGAAGCCAGCCATCACGAAGTGGCTGTCGGACAGCATGAAATTGACTTTAAGTATGCCGATGTCTTAACTGCTTGTGATAAAATTCAGCTCTTTAAATTAGTTGTTAAAACGATTGCTCGTAAACACGGACTCTATGCTACCTTTATGGCTAAGCCAAAATACGGTATCGCAGGATCCGGTATGCATTGCAATATGTCTTTGTTTGGTAAAGACGGCAATGCTTTCTTTGATCCGAATGATCCGCGCGGCATGCAGCTGTCACAGGATGCTTATTATTTCTTGGGCGGTTTGATGAGGCATGCTTACAGCTACACGGCTATCATGAATCCGACGGTTAATTCCTACAAGCGTTTGGTTCCCGGTTATGAAGCACCAGTTTATATCGCTTGGGCCGGACGCAACCGCTCGCCTTTGATTCGTGTTCCTGCATCGCGCGGAGTCAGCACACGTTTGGAACTGCGTTCAGTTGATCCGACAGCCAATCCATACTTAGCGCTTGCTGTGCTTTTGGAATCAGGTCTTGATGGTATTGAAAATAAAATTGAAGCACCGGCACCTGTTGAATCTAATATTTATATCATGACGGCTGAGGAGCGTAAAGAAGCAGGGATACTCGATCTTCCGTCAACTCTTCACAACGCCCTCAAGGCTCTGCAGGAAGATGAAGTCGTGAAAGCAGCTCTCGGTGAGCACATTTATGTCAACTTCTTAGAAGCAAAACGTATTGAATGGTCAAGCTATGCGGCCTTTGTTTCACAGTGGGAAGTAGATAATTACCTTGATCTTTATTAAGAAAAAACCATATATTAAAAGCCAGAGTGAGTATTTCTGGCTTTTTTTGCGGGAAATGTCATTTTTCGACGATAAGAATTGTTGTTTTCTTAACTTAGGCTTAAAACAGCTGAAATATTTGTAGGTTATCATGATTATATCACTTTTCGGAGGTTATATATTGTCATGATAAAAGAGAGTACAACAGCTAAATTTTTAGGAAAGGCTGCCTTGGCAGTAGCTGTGACAGCAGCGGCAGGCTTTTTAGGAGATCAAGTAACTAAAGCTGATGAGTATGTTCTTCAAGAAGGAGATTCCTTTTTTAGTGTCGCCCAAAAGTATAATATGGATGCCTATGAATTAGCGGCACTTAACGGGAAAGACATTACCAGTCTCATTTTACCAGGGCAAACCTTAACCGTTAACGGTCCTGCAGCGCCTGCGTCTGCAGACAATAGTCAGGCACAAGCACCGGCTGCAGCTCCTGCAGAAGCAGCACCGGCAGCTGATGGCAATACTTATCCTGTTGGTCAATGCACTTGGGGAGTTAAGGAAGTAGCAACTTGGGCCGGTGACTGGTGGGGCAACGGCGGTGACTGGGCTGCCAGCGCAGCAGCACAGGGTTACAGCGTCGGCAGCACTCCTGCAGTAGGTTCTATCATGTGCTGGACAGATGGCGGTTATGGCCATGTTGCCTATGTAACAGCTGTTGGTCAAGATGGGAAAATTCAAGTTCTGGAATCCAATTATAAAGATCAACAATGGCTTGATAACTACCGCGGCTGGTTTGACCCTAATAACAGCGGTACGCCGGGAACTGTCAGCTATATTTATGCCAATTAAAAATCAAACATTCAAGAGTTTGGGACAAAAGTCTCAAACTCTTTCAATTTATGAAGCATCACATATTTAACGCAGTGGTTGGGAGTAAGGCTTGTTGGCTTAGCCGACTTAGTCTTACCCCTGCACAGTTCATTAGGTGCTTTAGCACCAATGAAGCACTGCTAATTGGAAGTCCTTGTCCCACCTCTCTTTTCTTTTTGCAAAATACTATTAAAAAAACACTTAAGGTCTGAAGCTTAAGTGTTTTTTGATAGCTTATTGTTTGTCAGGAGTTAAAATCATAGGGATAATAATGGGTTCGCGCTCAGTTTTTTCATAAAGATAAGGTCTGAGTGCATTGACAATAGCTCCGTTGACAGATTGGATACTGGCCTCTTTATTTTTCAGAGCAATGCGAATGGCATTGAAAAGAATACGCTGACTGCTGCGAATAAGATCACCTGATTCTCGCATGTATATGAAACCGCGGCTGAGGATATCGGGACCTGCCAGAATCATTTTGGTTTTGAAATCAACTGTTGCAACGGCTAAAACGACACCGTCTTCAGATAAGTCACGCCGGTCACGCAGAACTGCCGCACCAATGTCGCCGATACCGTTTCCGTCAACATAAATGTCCTGAGCATTGAAGTGTCCGGCTCTTCTGGCAGAATTTTTCGTCAAGGCCAAGACATCACCGTTTTCCATGATAAAGATATTATCTTTAGGAATACCTGTATCGATAGCCAGTCCGGCATGGACTTTTTGCATGCGGTACTCGCCGTGAACAGGCATGAAGAATTTTGGCTTAATCAGGCGCAGCATCAGTTTTTGTTCCTGCTGTCCGCCGTGTCCGGATGTATGAATATTGTTGACTTTGCCATGAATGACCTCAACACCGGCTTCCTGAATAGTATTGATCAGCTTGTTAACACTGGTTGTATTGCCGGGAATCGGACTTGATGAGAAAATAACGGTGTCACCGGGCTGCAGCTGAACCTGTCTGTGTGTTCCATTAGCAATCCGTGACAGAGCTGCCATTGATTCACCCTGACTGCCGGTACACATAATCATAAGGTCACCGGCATGGTATTCCTTGATTTCGTTGGGCTCAATAAAAGTTCCCTTAGGGACCTTGATGTAGCCTAATTCAATTCCGTTTGCGATGGCCTTTTCCATGGAACGGCCAAAGACGGCGATTTTACGTCCCGTTTTGACAGCAGCATCGGCAGCCTGCTGCAAACGAAAAATATTGGAGGCAAAAGAGGCAAAAATAATCCGTCCGTGAATGCCTTCAATGATATTCATGATGGACTGCCCGACAACCTTTTCAGAATTAGTAAAGGTCGGAACCTCTGCATTGGTCGAATCTGACAAAAGGCAGAGCACTCCATCCTCGCCAAGAGCAGCCATACGGTGAAGGTCTGCCGGCTCACCAACTGGTGTAAAGTCAAATTTGAAATCCCCGGTACAAACGATTTTTCCTTGCGGGGTGTGGATAACAACTCCTAAGGGTTCCGGTATAGAGTGGGTGGTTCTAAAGAAAGTGACACTGAGGTTTTTGAAGGTCAGCTCAGTGTTATGGTTAATTTCGTATAGTTTAGCGTCGCGCAAAAGGCCATGCTCTTCCAATTTCCCGCGAATCAATGCAAGTGCCAAAGGACCTGCATAAATAGGAATATTGACCTGCTTTAAAAGGAAGGGAATGCCGCCGATATGGTCTTCGTGACCGTGTGTGATGACGAGCGCCTTGATGCGGTCAATATTGTCCACAATATAAGAATAATCTGGAATCACATAGTCAATACCAAGGAGATCGTCTTCGGGAAATTTAATCCCCGCATCAACAATGATAATCTCATCTTGGTATTCAATGCCATAGGTGTTTTTACCGATTTCTCCCAGTCCGCCAATAGCATAAACACCGACTTCTTCGGTTTTTAAATTAATATTTGCCATCTTAGAACTCCGTCAGTTCAAAGGCACCTGTTTCTTTTTCGTATTCCAGGTGGCTGTCTGAAAGAAGCTCAATAAATTCAACATTATAAGCTGTTTTTTCCTCAACTGTTTGGCGGGCTTTGATGCGTCCTTCAAGTTCATCCTTAGCATCAATATCGAGGTAGAGAGCTTTTGTCTGTTCGCGGCGCGGACTGCGGTCTTGGGTTTCTTGATAAAAAACTTTGTAAATCATTTTAATCCTTTCTGCTATATCATGATTAATCCAAACTACAAAAAATCGGTCAAATACAGAACCTTGCTATATTTGACAGGATATTATGAAATTTTTATGAGTAATAGATTTAATCTTAATTCGTTGCAATTATTAAAATTATACCATAATTTAAGACGTTAGTAAAAGCATTAGGATAAAATTCTCAATCCGTCAGATGTTAAAATTCAAGTTGAAAGTTCTAAAATGAAGTTAGCCAGTTGAAAGTATGAAAAAACATCTCAGAGAGATAGAATTGTAATCACCACAAGAACAATTAGAAAGAGTCTGAGATGCAAGACTGTTATACACCAAAAAGAAACTTTGAGAAGCATGACAGCAGGATGCTGTCGACAGAATAGCTGAAGACTTCCTTGTTTTGAATAATTTTAACATTAGTAGAAAAAAGCTGAGCAATGCGCTCTTTCTTAAGCAGGTTTTCTTCGTCATGGAAATCATTATCGCAGGATTTGATAGTGAAGAGAAGTGGGTTTTGTCCTTGGTCAGTGACCGTCTTGTGAAAATAGCAAAATTGACTTAGTTACTTACGAAGAAAAGTAACTAATAATTATCAGAAAGCTTGTTGTTTATTTTCAAATGATTATTATTTGTGTTAAAAATACAAAATAATTTCAGATTTTCGTTGTTTAATTAAATTTTAAGCGTTATAATGATTGCATAATTAAAGGAAAACTTTTTATGACCACAGTAAGCTTGGATTCGATGGCAGTTGATAACTTTGAAGTGGCGGACATGGATTGTCTGCTGAGTACTGATGGTGGGAATCTTGGGGAAGGTCTTGTAGCAACAGGTACTGCACTTGGTTTTGGTGAGCAATGCGCTGAATCAGCTGCAGCCTATGCATTCGAAGAATAAGCACGGGAACTGATATGTTATTTAATACTAAGTTTAGAAGATGGTATACGCTATTCCTATTTCTAGTAGTAGCTATAATATGGGCGATAACTTTTTGGTCCTATAGTAAACTGTTTGCAGTTTTATCTTTTATCGCAATTACAGCTGTCAATCTACTTGCCTTTTTTGCAGTAAAGGGCTCAGATAACTAAGGTCAATAATTTTGTACTTTATAAAATAGTTATGAAGTACATCATTTTGACTCTTTGTCAACTGTAAAGGGTGTCAAAATAAGCTAAACACGAGAGAGAATCATAGCTCCCTCGTGCTGTCATTCTTGAGTTTTTAGGCGACAAGTTAAAATGAACAGCTGTCAAGTCGTTTTACTACTCAAAGCAAGAAGAATTTTGTCTTATCTTAGAGTTATTGAAATGGCGAAGGAATGGATACTTTCGGAGCTATTGCAGGTGGTGTTACTGAGGGATGAGTGGTGCAGTTTTAGAGTACTGCCAATAAATTTTTCTGAGTTGCCATGCCCATAGTATTCAGTGGTATCAAGCCAGTTAATTCTGCCTTGCAAAGAAATCTTAATGATATCATAAACAGAATGACTGGTGACTGTTTTCCACCAGTTTTTTCCTTGATTGCTGAATTGCCAAGTTCCTAGTCCGATAGGAGATAGGAGAAGGTTTGAGTGATCTAAAGGTCTTAAGTTTTCCATAGAAAAGCTCCTTTTAATATTAGTTCAAATAGCCGTAATTGCGGTACCAGCGGACAGCATCTAACAAGGTTTCTTCAAAGGGTCTGAAATGTCCGCCAAGTTCCTGCTCAGTTTTTTCATGGTTAAAATATGTTCGAAGATATTCTTCGGCTGTAATGTCTGCTACCTCTTTACTGACTAGAACAGGCTTACCCGTTACCCTGTGATAAAGCTCATTCCATTGTGCTAACATTTGAACCAGAAAACTTGGAATATGGCGTTTTGGAGCAGGAATGCCTGTGATTTTTTCCAAGGTTTTGACAATCGTTTCCATAGTCATATGACGCCCCGCTGCCAAATAGCGTTCACCTCTGCGTCCGTATTTTAGGGCTGAAATATGAATGGCGGCAACATCTCTGGCATCAACGACACTGTAGCTGGCTTTGGTGATAATACCCGGTAATTTTTGTTGCATGTAGTCCAAAATCAGCTGTCCGGTAGCTGTTGGTCCCATATCTCCCGGACCATACATCGAACCGGGTAGAACATAGCAAATAAAAAGATCGGGATGCTTGTTAAGGAAATCATTTACAGCCTTCTCGCTTAAAATTTTGCTGCGGTAGTAATTGAGCTTAGTATCAGGATTTTGTGACATAGTCTCATCAATGGGCTGATTGCGTTCACCTTTTAGTACGGCAATAGACGAAGTGTGCACTATTTGACGGATACCGGCGTCATAAGCAGCCTGCATCAGATTAATAGTTCCTGTAATATTAGTATCATAAAGTTCCTGCCAATGTTTTCCGCCCTTGTGGTTGTCTCGGAAGAAAGCTGCTGTATGAAAAAGACTGTCGTAGTCGGCTAAGTAGGATCGGTAGCTTTCCGGATCAAGCATATCTCCTTTGACGTATCGGATTGGTAAATTCCTAAATTGCAGCTTAGCTTTTTCCTCGGAACGCACTAAAGCAGTGACTTTTATACCTTGATCAAGCAAAGCACGAACAAGATTATTGCCTAAAAGTCCTGTAGCGCCGGTTACAAAGGCGTGTTTAACAGTTCTTTGATGTTTTGATGCAGCAGTATTGATATCTGTCATAATAGCTTCCTTTTCTTAATTGAATGACTTATAAAACTAGTTATCTACAAAATAGATGACATGTCATCTATTTTGTAGATATTTTCTATTTTTAATAGTTAATTGTCAACAATTTAGCTAAACTAGTGTAAAATAGAAAAGAGATTAATCTGATTTTTAAAAGGGAAGTACATAATGTCATTAAAAGGTTCTCAATTTAGGTATTTATTTAGAAGTGCTGAAAAACGTGCAACAAAGGAGTTGGGCAGGCTGCTGGATCCTTTGGGAATAACGCCTAATCAGGGAGAAGTTATTGTTGTATTAGGAAAGCACGCTCCCTTGTCTTTGAAAGAGTTAGGAAATTTGCTTATCTGTGAAGAAAAGAGCCCTAGTAGGCTGGTGCAATCACTTATTAAAAAGGGCTTGGTAACTAAAGAAAAATCTGCCAGTGATGGCCGCAGTTCTCTCTTATCTCTAACGATGGCAGGTCAAAAATTGCTTCCTAAAATTGAAGAATGCGAGAGTGTCTTTGATCAAAAATTAGAGAAAGACTATCCAGAAATTGAAATACTCAATCAAGCCTTAAAATCCTATATTACAGGCAGCTCTTACGAAGAAAAACTCAAGCGCCGTTTGCTCTGGGATGAGAAGAAATAAAGGAAAAGTTATGAAAATTTTAGCATTTGATACGTCAAGTAAAACGATGTCCGTTGCTCTTTTAGAGGAGGAGCATCTTTTGGCATCTATGACCTTAAATATTAAAAAAAATCACAGTGTCAGTCTGATGCCTGCGATTGATTTTCTGCTGCAGTCAGCAGATTTGAAGCCAGCCGATTTAGACCGTATTGTGGTTGCGGAAGGACCCGGTTCCTACACGGGTCTGCGTGTGGCTGCAGCTACCGCTAAAACGCTGGCTTATGCACTTGCTATTGACCTAGTGGGCGTCTCCAGTTTGCAGGCACTTGCTCTCAGCAGTCACTCGAAGGGCTTGGTTATTCCTATCATGGATGCCAGACGCCGCAATGTCTATGTTGGTTTCTATGAAAATGGCAAAGCAGTAGAAGCTGACCAGCATGCAGCATTTCAAGATGTTTTGGAACATTTGCAGGGGAAAGAACAACTGACCTTTGCCGGAGAAGTGGCAGCTTTTCATGAGGAAATTTTACAGAATTTCCCGCAGGCTCGGGTAATTGAAGTGCTTCCGTCTGCTCTTGAAATCGGTAAGGTCGGTCAGCACCTGCCAGCAGTTGATGCCAACGCTTTTGTTCCTAACTATCTGAAGCGGGTGGAAGCAGAAGAGAAATGGCTCAAAGATCATAAGGAAACATCGGATTCTTACATCAAGCGGGTATAATGATGAGAGATGAAAAGAATCTGGGAACAGCCGCGGTTGTTTTTGCCATTTTAGAGGATGTTTATACTCAGTCTCCTTGGAGTCAAAATCAGATTTTGGCGGATATGAACCGAGCAGAGGCGGATTACTTTTTTGCCTATGAAGGCAGGGAGATTGTTGGTTTTTTATCCATACAGCACTTAGTGGGGGAGCTTGAAGTCACTAATATTGCTGTTAAGAATGCTTATCAGGGGAAAGGGCTGGGCAGTCAGCTTATGAGCACCTTCATAAAAGATGAACAGCTGCCTGTCTTTTTGGAAGTTAGAGCTTCCAATCAGGCTGCGCAGAGTCTTTATCAAAAATTTGGCTTTAAAGCTGTTGCCAAGCGAAAAAACTACTATCGCAATCCATCTGAAGATGCTATTTTGATGAAGCGGGAAGGACGCTTTGCAGGTTTTTAAACAAGGTAAAAAAAGAAAGTAAGATAATGACAGACAGATATATTTTAGCCATTGAATCGTCTTGTGATGAGACCAGTGTGGCCGTTTTAAAAAATGACAATCAGCTTTTAAGTAACGTTATTGCCAGTCAGGTGGAAAGTCACAAGCGCTTTGGCGGCGTCGTACCTGAGGTTGCCAGCCGGCATCATGTAGAGGTTATTACCTTGTGCATAGAAGATGCTTTAAAAGAGGCTGGTATTCAAGCAGAAGATTTGTCAGCTGTTGCGGTGACTTACGGCCCGGGGCTTGTTGGAGCACTGCTGGTTGGAATGTCAGCAGCCAAGGCCTTTGCTTGGGCGCACGGTTTGCCCTTAATTCCGGTTAATCACATGGCAGGGCACTTGATGGCAGCCCAGAGCACTGCTGATTTGCAGTATCCGCTTTTGGCGCTTTTGGTATCGGGCGGCCATACCGAGCTGGTCTATGTAGCAAAAGCAGGCCAGTACAAGATTATCGGGGAAACGCGGGATGATGCGGTAGGAGAGGCTTATGACAAGGTCGGACGAGTGATGGGGCTGAGCTATCCTGCAGGGCGTGAGATTGATGAACTGGCTCATAAAGGGCAGGATATCTATGATTTTCCAAGAGCGATGATTAAGGAAGACAATCTGGAATTTTCTTTTTCCGGATTAAAATCGGCCTTTATTAACCTTCATCACAATGCCAAACAAAAGGGAGAAGAGCTGCCTGTTGAAGACCTGTGTGCATCTTTTCAGGCTGCTGTCTTAGATATTCTTTTGGCAAAAACGAAAAAAGCTTTGGAGCAATATCCTGTCAAAACGCTGGTGGTAGCAGGAGGAGTTGCGGCTAATCAGGGACTGCGGGAACGTCTGAAAGAGGAAATATCAGATGTTAATGTTATTATCCCGCCCTTGCGGCTTTGCGGAGATAATGCCGGCATGATAGCCTATGCTGCTGCTGTAGAATATCAGAAAGGGCATTTTGCAGATTTGGATTTAAATGCTCGGCCAAGCTTAGCTTTTGACAGTTTAGAATAGATGTGTCATCAAGAAGTAAGACTAAAACGGAATTTTTAAAGGTTTTGTTTTAGTCTTACTTCTATTTTTTGGCCTCAAAGCGGAAAAATCCGAAAATAATTGAAAAAATATTAAAAAAAATGATAAAAAATGATTGAAAACGCTTAACAAAAAGATTATAATACAGTTGTAGCTACACAGAAAGGAAATATTATGAAATTAGCAACACGCATCAATTCATTTTTACCTGTCAATAACAATGATATCAAGGAGGTTTTTAAACGTTTCAAAGAGCTGGGTCTGGAATATGTTGACCTCAACTATCCGGAGCATGTCAAAGGCTATGAAGCAAAAGAGATGAAGTCCCTGCTGGCGGACAATAATTTAGCTTTAAACGGAGTTGCCTTGCGTTTTAGGGAAGACTTTATCAATGGTGAATTGGGGAATGCAGACCCTCAGGTTGCCCAGGAAGCTCTGCAGCTGTGTAAGGATGCTGCTGATTACTGCCGTCAGGCAGGCGGGAAAGTTGTCACCATTTGGCTGGGTTTTGATGGCTTTGACTACAGTTTTCAAATAAACTATCAAAAAGTTTGGCAGCAGCTGACATCTGCCTATCAGACGATTGCAGACTATGCACCTGACTTGCATATCAGCATTGAATACAAGCCTTTTCAGCCACGGGCTTATGCCTTTATTGACAGCATGGGTGTGACTGGTATGATGCTGCATGATGTCAACAGAAAAAACGTCGGTGTAACACTGGATTACTGTCACATGCTGATGAAGCACGAGAATCCGGCTTTTGCTGCGGATCTTTTTGGCAGCCAAAATAAGCTTTACGGTATCCACCTCAATGATGGCTACGGTCTTAATGATGACGGGCTTATGATTGGGACTTCTTCACCTTTTAAGACGCTTGAGCTGCTTTATTATCTGAAGAAGCACCAGTATGACGGGGTTATCTATTTTGATACCTTCCCCGTTATTGAGGATGCATCAAAGGAATGCGAGCAAAATATACAGATGATTCAGTATCTGGAACATTTGATTGATAAAACAGGACTGGAGTACATACAGTCTGTTATTGATAAGAATGACGCGGTAGCGGCAAGTCAGCTGATGCTTGAGTTTTTTAAGGGAAATTAAACTTTCCATCAATTAAAGGAGAATAAAATGGTCGATTACAAAAAAACAGCCAAAGAGATTTTAAATCACATCGGCGGCTCTGAAAATATTTTGAATATGACGCACTGCGCAACCAGACTGCGTTTAAATTTAAAAGACAGCTCCAAAGCAGATGATGAAGCTGTTAAAAATGTTGATGGTGTTGTGGATGTCATCAACAAGGCCGGCCAGTATCAGATCCTGATTGGTACAGAGGTTCCCCATGTTTACGATGAATTTGAAATTCTGGTTAAGGGAAATGAGAATAACAGCTTGGATGAAGGAGGAGAAGAAGGCGGCAGCCTCATCAGTAAAGTGTTCTCAGCTATTTCTGGTATTTTTGCTCCTCTTTTGCCGGCTTTAGCAGGCTCCGGTATTTTAAGAGGTCTGCTTATTCTTGCAGTGCAGCTGGGTCTGGTCAGTGAAAAAAGCGGAACTTACGCTATCTTATTTGCTGCATCAATGAGCGTCTTTTACTTCCTGCCTGTTTTGCTGGCCTTTACCTCTGCCCGGCGTTTTGGTGCCAGCCCTTATATTTCAGCTTTGATCGGGGCTGCACTGCTGCATCCTGATTTTATCGCCTTGCTGGGAAAAACAGGGAATGGGGCAATGACCAATTTCTTTGGTATTCCGGTTGTTTTGATGAATTATAATTCAACGGTTGTTCCAATCATTTTAACCATCTGGGCTTATTCTTATCTTTATAAATGGCTGGATAAACATATCCCTGAAACACTGAAACTGGTTGTTGTTCCCTTGATTTCTCTTTTAATTATGGTGCCTTTAACGGTTATTGTTATTGGACCAGTGGGTGTATATGGCGGCGAATTGATTGCTAATGGCGTCAACTGGCTGATTGAAAGAAGCGGCCTTCTGACAGGAATTGTCATCGGCGGCGGCTGGAGTGTGCTGGTCAGCTTTGGTATTCACTGGGCGGTCAATCCGATTATGATCAATAATATCTCTCAAAATGGTTTTGACTATATCTGTCCTCTTACCTTTGCCTGTAATTTTGCCGTTATTGGAACAGCAATCGGCGTTTACCTCAAAGGAAAAGACAAAAATTTGAGAAATTTTGCTCTGACCGGTGTGGTAACGATTGCTTTATCGGCTATCATTGAACCAACGTTATTTGGTCTCTTGGTCAAAAATAAAAAACTGTTTCTGGCTCAAATTATCGGCGGTGCTGTCGGCGGAGCGTACTTAGGCCTTACCAAAGTGGTGACGAATGCCTTTGTTTTCGGCAGTGTAACAACTTTTCCAGCTTTCATTGCAGGCAATGCCAATGTTATCAATGGAATCATCGGCCTTGCCATTTCGGTAGTTGTCGGCGGTATTTTAGGCTATATTTTCACGACGAGGGAAGATAAATTAGCCTAAATGAAAATGTAGGGTAAATATGGTATCATTATTACTATAAAGTGAAGGTGACTATAATGATTCCATATGAGAGACAGCAAAAGATATTAAGAATTATTGAAGATAAGGAAATTGTAAAAATTGACCAGCTGCAAGAATTGATCAGCGGCGTATCAATGTCAACCTTGAGACGGGATTTAAAAGAATTGGAGAAAGCTCGCAAGATTGAAGCTTTGTCAGGAGGAGCGGTGAAGCTTAATTCGACAGTCAGAGAGATACCGATTTCGCAAAAAAGCACTCTCAACAGTGATAAAAAGGCGAAAATTGCTCAGCTGGCTGCCAGAGAAATCACAGACGGTGATGTGATTTATCTGGATTCAGGTTCGACCTGCTCAGCTCTTTTTGAGCAGATTTTTGACAAGAAGATAACGATTTATACGACCAACACGGATATTTTGGCTTTTCATGAACCGATTGCAGCTAAAATTATTCTGCTGGGCGGTGAATACAATCCCAAAACATCTTCTTTGAAAGGAAGCCTGACCGAGGAAAATTTAGGAAATTTGTATTTTGACAAGGCTTTCTTAGGGATAAACGGTCTGTCAAAAGCCAGCGGCGGAACAACACCGACACTGGCAGAAGCTGTTAAAAAGAGGATTGTTAAGGAACATTCCAACCAGTTATTTCTGCTGTGTGACAGCTCAAAATTCCACAAGACCTCCAATGTTAAAGCCTTTGATTTGAAGCACCTGACAGTGATTTCTGATCAGTTTGATGCTTCCATTAATGATATTGTCTCTTTAAAGGTAAAATGATAGCTGCTTAGTAATGGTCAAGATCCAATTTCTGATATTTTTCGGGAATTGGATTTTTTATACACTTTGACAATCAAACCACTGCTTTGCCGCCAGGTCGGTGTTTGATTATCCTTAGTTATCCTTTGGAAAGGAGAGTAGTATGGCAAAATTATTGTGTCCAAGTATGATGTGTGCTGACTTTGGGAACCTCAAAAAAGAAGTGACAGAGCTTGATCTGGCCGGGGCAGATAGTTTTCACTGCGATGTGATGGACGGCAGTTTTGTGCCAAATATAGCAATGGGAGTCATGGATATTGACGCTGTCCGGCAGCATACCAATAAAATAGTGGACTGTCATCTTATGATTGAAAATCCCGGCAGTAAGATTGACTGGTTCATCAATGCCGGTGCTGATTTGATTTACATTCATCCTGAGAGTGAGCGCTATGTTTCAAAGACGCTGGCCTACATCAAAAGCAGAGGAAAGCTGGCCGGTCTGGCTATTAACCCTGATACGAATCCCTTGACTGTAAAGGAAGTTTTGGGGCTGTGCGACTATCTTTTGGTAATGACAGTTAACCCAGGCTTTGCCGGTCAGGCATTTCTGCCAACAGTCAAAGAAAAAATCAAAGTTTTGCTTGATATGAAAGAAAACTATCATTACAAGATCATCATTGACGGTGCCTGCAGTCCGCAAATCATAGCTGAACTGTCAAAAATGGGCTGTGATGGATTTGTTTTGGGAACCAGTGCGCTTTTTGGCAAAGAAAAAAGCTATCAGGAATTAATAAAGGAGCTGCAAAAATTATGAAAATCGGAATTGGCAATGACCATGTTGCTGTTAGCTACAAAAAAGCCATCAGTGATTACATCAGAGAAGCCTACGGCTATGAAGTCGTTAATTTTGGAACAGACAGTAGGGAACGTTTTGATTATCCTCAGTCGGGCAGGGCAGTTGCTCAAGCGGTTGCTGAGGGCCGGGTTGACAAAGGAATCTTAATCTGTGGGACAGGCGTTGGTATTGGTATCGCAGCCAATAAGGTCAAGGGTGTGCGCTGTGTTATCTGCAGTGAGCCTTATTCAGCTAAGCTTTCCCGCCAGCATAACAACACCAATGTTCTTGCATTTGGAGCGCGTGTCGTAGGGATTGAACTGGCGAAGATGATTGTAGATAGCTGGCTGACGGCAGAATATGAGGGCGGCCGCCATCAAAAAAGGCTGGATCTGATTGAGGCGATAGAAGCAGACAATTTATAAAAGCAAACAGATAAAAATGCTCTTGTTCCCGTGTTCAAGAGCATTTTTGTGTGCTATAATGAAAATATTATAGAAAATGTGAGGGATTTGATGCAAGAAAAAGGATTTCGGGAAGGAATGAAAGATGCTGCGCCGACAGCTTTAGGTTACATTTCCATAGGCCTTGCTTTTGGCATTGTGGCAGCTGCTGCCGGTCTGTCTCCTTTGGAAGTCGGGCTGATGAGCCTTTTGATTTACGGAGGCTCTGCTCAGTTTGCTATGGTTGCGATGTTTGTTTCAGGTGCGGATTTAGGAACAATTACACTGACTGTTTTTTTGGTTAATCTGCGCAATATGCTCATGAGCCTGCATGCAACAACCATCTTCACCAAGTCCAGCCTCTGGCAAAATATCGGCATTGGCACACTGATTACTGATGAAAGCTACGGCGTTTTGCTGGGAGAAAATGTCCATAACAAAAATATTCAAACAAGCTGGATGCACGGCAACAATCTTCTCAGCTACTCAGCCTGGGTTTCGGCTAGCGTTGCAGGAACTTTACTGGGCAACACCATTCCAAATCCGGAAAATTTCGGTCTTGATTTTGCTCTGATTGCCATGTTTATCGGGCTTTTGGTCAGTCAGTTTGATGCCATGGCTTTGACAGAAGGCACCAAAAAAATTTTTCTTGTTCTCTCAGCAGTTGCAGGAAGCTTTTTGCTGCTTTCGATGCTGATTTCAGAAGCTTTGGCAGTGCTCTGCTCAACTTTGATTGGCTGCGGAGTGGGGGTGATGCTGGATGAGTCTTGATTCTTATGTCTTAACCGCTATTTTATTAGGTTTTGTGGTCAGCTGGCTGCCCCGGATTGCTCCTTTTATTCTGGTCAAATATAAGGGTCTGCCTGATATTGTGGTGCGTTTTTTGAAATATCTGCCGGTATCTATCCTTTTTGCCCTGACTTTTTCTAGCCTTCTTGATGAAAAAATCGGACACTTACCGCACGTGCACTGGCTGGAAGTGTTAGCCAGTCTTCCTGCTTTTTATATTGCCTATAAGTCCAAAAATTTACTCTATGCTGTTTTAACAGGAATTGCGGCTATGGCTGCGGTTCGCCTGCTGTTTTAATAGACAGCAGACTGCCAAGAGGATATAAATGAACGATTTGTCGGAGAATCATTATTGAGGTACTGCTTATGCTGAAAATTATCCAAGGAGACATTACCAAGATCAGAAATGTTGATGCTATTGTCAATGCAGCCAACCGGACCTTATTGGGAGGCGGGGGTGTAGACGGTGCTATTCACAGGGCTGCAGGCAAAGAACTGCTGGAAGAATGTAAAAAGCTTGGCGGCTGCAAGACCGGTCAGGCCAAGCTGACAAAGGCTTATAATCTTCCTTGCCGCTACGTTATTCACACGGTTGGTCCGGTGTGGCACGGCGGCAGAGAAAAGGAAGCCGACCTGCTTGCCTCCTGCTATCGTGAGTCTTTGAAGCTGGCAGCTCAATATGGGATTCGCCGGATTACTTTTCCGTCAATAGCAACAGGAGTTTATCACTTCCCGGTTGACAAGGCTGCTCAAATTGCCTGTGCCGAGGTCAGCAGTTATATCCGAGAACATCCGGATACTTTTGATCTCATCGAATGGGTCTTGTTTGATGAGAAAACTTACGCTGCCTATGACAGCTGCATTAATAATTCTATACAGTAAAGCAGCAGGCAAATTATTTATAGCTGATTTTTGAACAAGTTCCGGCGAAAAGCCGGTTCTTTTTGCTTCAATCACCAAAAATTATGCTAGAATAATCTCATAAACAAGTCAGAGAGGAAAACATTGCCATGACTTACCGTAAGCTTACTTTTAATTCCAATATTGCCAGCCAAAAACCCAGTAACAAGGACACTTGTCCCTTTTGTGATCAGACGGAGCTGGGCAAAATTTTAGACAGTAAAAAAGACATGATTTGGGTGGAAAATAAATTTCCTGTCTTGCAAGACAGCTATCAAACCTTAATCATTGAGTCCGACTGGCATGAAGGAGACATCTCAGCTTATGATCTAACAGTCAACCGTCAGCTTTTTGACTTTCTGTTTGAAAAATGGGCAGAGCTTGAAGCTTGCAAGGATTACCGCAGTGTTGTTCTCTTTCGTAATTTTGGCCCCTTGTCCGGCGGAAGCCTCAGACACCCGCATTCGCAGCTTGTGGGCTTTAAAAATATAGATGCCTATGCAGCTTTGGATAAGAAAACTTTTGCTGGTTTGGAGATATATAAAGGATCTAAGCATGGGCTTGAAATTACCATATCTTCCTATCCTTTGCAGGATTTTACAGAATTTAATGTCAGAATTTCTGATATCAGTGACTTGGATTGTCTGGCAGACAGTGTTCAGCTGCTCAGCAGCTATATCCTCAATGAGTTTGCGGGCGGCCGCTGCAGCTCCTATAATTTGTTCTTTTATCGTTTTGGGGGAGAAATTTGCTGCAAGGTCGTCCCGCGTTTTGTGACGTCAGCTTACAATATTGCTTATGGCATTCATCAGGTCAATCAGCTAAAAAGTTTAGAGGCTGTCAGAGATGATATCAGGGCCAAATTCCTTGATAAAATGAAACAGTAATGAAGCAGCTTTGCAAGAAAAAACAGTTTAGCAGAATATCTTGATGACAGCGCTAAAAAGCTGAGATCAATAGAGAATCTCAGCTTTTTAAAATTTATCCATTAACTATAAAAATCGAAATTTCCAATCGCCGTCGTCTTGTGTGGAAGAAATGCAAAAAGCTAATTTTCACAGAGCAACGCTGCCGGCGACCCAACCGGTGCACAGTGCAGAAGTAATATTAAACCCGCCTGTGTGAGCGTTGATGTCCAGAACTTCACCGGCAAAGAAGAGTCCCGGAATTTTTTTGCTTTCCAGTGTTTTAGGATTGATTTCTTTGAGTTCAACCCCGCCTTTAGTGACAAAAGATCTGGCCAAGGACATCTTGCCGGTAATTTTAATCGGCAGTTTTTTGAGCTTGTCTGCCAGTTCTTGTGTTTGGCTTGGGGACAGGTGTTTAATTTTGTCGGGCAGTTCGGCAGTCAGAAAGTCGGCGATACGTTCGGGAACCAAACCTTTAAGAGCATTTTTGCAGGATTTTTCACGATTTTCCTGAAAATAGCTGAGCAGATCAGCAGATGTCATCTGCGGCAAAAAGTCCAGATGAGCTGTTTCGCCGCCGGAAACAAAGCTGGATAGCCGAAGCGCAGCAGGACCGGACAGACCAAAATGCGTAAAGAGCAAATCGTGCGTGATTTGGTGTTTGCCGCAGCTAAGTGTCACATCATCAAGTGAGATCCCCTGCAGAGCTTTGTGAGGAAAATCTGTCAGCAGAGGACTTTCGGCTGCTTCGAGAGGCGTTAGACTAAGGTTGAAATGGCGGGCAATTTCATGGCCAAATCCTGTTGATCCGGTTGAGGGATAGGATTTGCCGCCTGTTGTGACAATCAGTTTTTGACAGGTAAAGGTCTGGTCTTTTGACTTGACCTGAAAGAGGTCATCTCTTTTTTTGACTGAGGTGACTTCTGTATTAGTCAGCACAGTGCCGCCGGTTTCTTGAATTTTTGCCTCCAGAGCGCGGATGATTGTCTGTGATTTATCCGTTACTGGAAAGACGCGCCCATGATCTTCAACTTTCAGGGCTACCCCATTTTCCTCGAAAAAATGGATAATATCATGATTATCAAACTGGGAAAAGACACTGTAGAGAAAGCGCCCGTTGCCTGGGATGCCTGCCATCAGGTCATCGAGGCTGCCGTTATTGGTGACATTGCAGCGGCCGCCGCCGGTACCGGAGAGCTTTTTGCCGAGCCTGCGGTTTTTCTCGATGAGGAGGACTTTTTGCCCGTAACTTCCAGCAGAAACAGCAGCCATCATACCGGCAGGTCCGCCGCCGATAATAATCGTATCAAAATGTATCATACTGTCATTCTAGCATAAATCTGACAGCTTTGACAGGCTTTTGAAAAACATTGCTTTTCCTGCCGTAAATTGACAGATTAAGGGTGATATGATACTATTTTCATAGTATAAATTCTGTAAAAATGAGGATATTATGGCAATTGAAAAGACAGTCAGTGAATTGGCTGAAATTCTGGGAGTGAGCCGGCAAGCAGTTAATAACCGTGTGAAATCTTTTCCTGAAGAATACGTTGAAAAAAATGATAAGGGGGTTACGGTTGTCAATCGTGCCGGTCTTATCAAATTAGAGGAAATTTATAAAAAAACAATCTTTGAAGACGAACCTGTCAGTGAAGAAGTAAAGCAGCGGGAATTTCTTGAAATTTTAATTGACGAAAAAAATACGGAAATTACGCGTCTTTATGAGCAGCTGAAGGCTAAAGACAGCCAGCTGGATTCAAAGGATGAGCAGCTGCGGATTAAGGATGTTCAGATTGCTGAAAAAGATAAACAGTTAGACCAGCAGCAGCAGCTGACCCTGACAGCTATGCAGGATAAGGAACAGCTCAAGCTGGAACTGGATGAAGCAAAAGCAGAGGTCGAAGAGATTCAAAATCAGCAAGAGGGTGTCAAAAAAGGTTTCTTTGCCCGTTTGTTTGGGAAATAGCAGTTATTTTCAGTGCGCTGTCTGCCATATGTGAAAAAGGATTTAGTTCTGTAGAAAACAGAAACTAAGTCTTTTTTTGTTTTCTGCTTAGACATTTAAGAAATCAGGACAGTGTGAAAATCGATTTTCAATAATCCGGAAATTGTCAAAAAGATTGTATTGAGCATCTCAACAGCGATTCTCCTCTTCATTTTATGCTCAGCTTCAAACAAAGGGAGGCTTTAATCAACAGCGTCAAGCAGTTTAATCAATTTTTTAACAGGCTCTGCTAATACAGAATGCTTGGAGTAGGCATAACTGACATGAAAATCAATACGATCCTGTTTGGCAAGAGGAATCTTGATCAAATGATGGTTATCTGAACCTAAAGCGATATCTGAAAGCAGTGAGATTCCCAGATTTTCAGAGACCATTTGTTTAATAATAGAAACATCGTCAATTTCAAAGAAGGGAACGGCTTTGTTCTGATAGCGTTGGTTGAGCTCCTTGAAAGCTGCTAAATGGGTATTGTGCTCATCCAATAAAATAAATTTTTCGCTGACAACATCTTTGAAAGCCAGTTCTTTTTCATTTGCTAAAGGATGTTCAGGGGACAAAACAAGGTAGAGAGGTTGTTTAAACAGAGGCGTTATGTCTAATTGTTCATAGCTGAGCGGCGAGAGTGATCCCAGCAGACTGAAATCCAGCTGCCCGTTTAGCAGTTTGATGAGTAAGGACTTGGAACCTCCTCGAATGGTTTTGAAGTGGGAAAATACCGACAAATCTTTTGATGCATTGACGAGTTTGCTCATAAGATAATTTCCGATAATCGGAGGAAAGCCGATCGTCAGCTGTGGTTTGAGGGATTGTTTAACCTCATTGATTCCCAAACGGACATGCAGCAAAACCTCCTCAATATGATGAGCAAAAATATCGCCTTGAACAGTTAGAACAACTGTCCGATGGGAGCTGTCCTTGATAACTAAATCGCAGCCCAATTCTTCCTCCAGACGTTTAACAGCATAAGATACAGTCGGCTGGCTGACATGAAAGTGCCGGGCTGCTCCTGTGTAGGATTTTATAAGAGACAAGTGATAAAAGTATTCTAAATCTCGTAAATTCATATATTCTCCTTTTACGTCCATCTTAACATAATTTTAGAGCTGTTATAAATAATATTTATCAAAACTGTAAGGTTTGACTATAATTTTCCCAAAGTTTTATACTGATGTCTGTTAAATGATTCATCAAAAGGAGAAAAATATGAAAGCTCATGAAATTTTAAATGATCCCTTTCTTAACAAGGGAACAGCCTTTACTATGGAAGAACGTAAAGAGCTTGGTTTGGTTGGTGTTCTGCCGCCTTATGTACAAACGCTGGAAGAGCAAGCTGAACAAGCCTATCAGCATTTCCTGCGTAAACCATCTAATCTTGAGAAACGTCATTTTTTGATGGAGATTTTCAATACAAACCGTACACTGTTTTATTATCTTTTCAGTCAGCATATTGTCGAATTTAACCCAATCGTTTATGATCCCGTTATTGCTGAAACAATAGAAGAATATTCTGAATTGTTTGTTGATCCGCAATATGCCGCTTACCTTGATATTAATCATCCGGAAAATATCGAAGAAACGCTCAAAAATGCGGCGGGGAATCGTGATATTCGTTTGATTGTAGCAACAGATGCCGAAGGAATCCTTGGTATCGGTGACTGGGGTGTGCAAGGGGTTGATATCTCTGTTGGTAAACTCATGGTCTACACGGCTGCTGCTGGTATCGATCCAGCCTGCGTTATGCCGCTTGTTATTGATGCTGGCACAAACCGTGAAGAACTTCTCAACAACCCAATGTACCTCGGCAACCGCCACGAGCGTATCCGCGGTGAAAAGTACGATGCTTTCATTGATCAATTTGTCCAAACTGCTGAAAGACTTTTCCCTAAACTTTATCTGCACTGGGAAGACTTTGGCCGTTCAACAGCTGCTGATATTTTGAATCGATACAAGAAAGAAATTCCAACTTTCAACGATGATATTCAAGGTACAGGGATCGTTGTCCTTGGCGGTATCTTTGGTGCTATGGACATTACTGGTGAAAAATTAACAGACCAAGTTTACCTTTGCTACGGCGGCGGTTCTGCAGGTGCTGGGATTGCTGACCGCGTTCATGCTGAAATGGTTTCAGAAGGACTTTCTTCAGAAGAAGCCTATAGTCATTTCTACATGATTGACAAACAAGGCTTTCTCTTTGACGATATGGAAGAATTGACGCCGGCTCAAAAACCATTTGCTAAAAAGCGCTCAGATTTTGCAAATGCCGGCGATATGACCAGCCTTCTTGAAGTCATCAAGACAGTGAAACCAACTATTCTTGTCGGAACATCTACAGATGCTGGCGCCTTCACCAAAGAAGTCGTTGAGGCGATGTGTGAAAATACTGAACGTCCGGTTATCTTTCCTATCTCCAACCCTACTAAAAAATTGGAAGCGACTGCTGAACATGTTATCGAATGGTCAGACGGTAAAGCCTTCGTCGCTACTGGTGTTCCATCAGGAACTGTCAGCTACAAGGGTGTTGACTATGAAATCGGTCAAGCAAACAACGCCCTGATCTACCCGGGTCTCGGACTTGGTATGCTGGCTTCTGAAGCTTCGCTCTTGACGGATGAGATGATTGGAGCGGCTGCACATTCATTATCAGGTATTGTCAACTCAGGACAGCCGGGTGCACCTGTCCTTCCTCCATTCAAATATGTGGCTGATGTATCTATCAAGGTAGCTGAAGCTGTTGCTAAGAAAGCCCAAGAACAAGGCTTAGCACAGGTTAATGAAGCTGATATGACTAAAGCTGTCCGTGATCTCAAATGGTATCCAAAATACTAAGAAGGGACAAGTTTGGTATGAAAAAAAGTAATGAAATAAAAATTGCCGGGGTCTCCCTGCGGCTTTATGCCGCATTTGTGGTAGTTCTTATGATCACAATTGTTATGGGGAAATTACCGCTCAACATGCTGGGGATTACCTTCATGCTGGTTGTTTTAGGCCACCTATTTTACTTCATCGGTGAAAAACTGCCTTTTTGGAACACATACCTTGGCGGCGGTTCAGTCTTTACCCTTTTGGCAGCTGCTGTTCTTGCGGCGACTGGTCTTGTTCCTAAAAATATTGTAGCAGCCACTTCTACATTTATGAGTGACTGGGGCTTTCTTGATTTTTATATCGCTGCCCTTATATGTGGTTCTATTTTAGGAATGAACCGTAAACTCTTGGTCAAAGCCTCAGCTAAATTTATTCCTGTATCGCTTTTGACCATGGTTATTGGTTTCTTTGCAACCGGTGCAGTAGGTGCTCTTTTGGGGCAAGGATTTGGACATTCTGTCATGTATATTTCCTTTGCTCAGATGGCTGGCGGTATGGGGGCAGGGATTGTTCCTCTGTCTAAAATCTATGCTGCTGGTCTTCATACTGATGCAGGCAATATCTTATCGCAATTAGCTCCTGCAACAACCTTGGGAAATATCTTTGCTATTATTGGTGCCATTGTCTTAGCGCGTGGATTTGCCAAAACGAAATACAATGGGCACGGTGTTCTTATTCCGGTTAATAAAGAAGATTTGGAAAAAGCAAAGCCGACCTTGGACTCAGCGAAAATCGGTGTTGGTCTCATGCTTGCTTTTATGCTCTTTCTTATCGGTGTGATTCTTAATGCTTTTATTCCAAAGGTGCATAGCTATGCTTTCATGATTATCATTGTCTTTATTCTTAAAGCGACCAATACTGTTCCCAAAGTCTTGGAGGAGACAGTCGTTATGTTCAATCAAGTTGTTATGACCAACTTGACTCATGCTGTCCTTGCTGGTATCGGGCTTGCCATGATTGACTTGTCCTCGTTAGCACAAGCTATGACATGGCAGTTTGTTCTCATCAGCTTGACATCTGTTGTCTCAATGGGACTTGCCAGCTGGATTCTTGGGCGCTTTCTTGGAATGTATCCCGTTGAAACGGCTATCGGTGCCGGTATGATCAATAACTCAATGGGCGGGACAGGTAATATTGCAGTGCTTTCAGCCGCAGACCGCATGGAGATGATTGCCTTTGCTCAAATGGCTAACCGTTTGGGCGGCGCTATTGTTCTTATTTTGGGCGGGATTCTTATCCAGTTTCTGCATTAAATGTTGTTTGTTTACTTAATAAAAAAAGCTTTTCCAAGGTATCTTAGAAAAGCTTGACTTATCAATAAAGTATTGTAAGACCTATCAGTTTTTGTTAGGTCTTTTTAAAATGGCAGTTTACCAGCAAAGGCTCCCATCGTTTTCTGTGTAGCATCCTCAATTTGGCTGAGAGCATCATTTACGGCTTGAGCGGTCATATCCTGCAGCGTTTCAATGTCCTCAGGATCAACAACAGCCTCTTTAAAATCAATAGAAACCAGCTTTTTATCACCTGTAAAGGTAGCCACAACGAGCTCTTGAGCTGATTTTCCGACAAAAGTCGTTTCAGCCAGTTCAGCCTGCTTTTTTTCCATTTGTTTTTGCAGCTTTTGCGCCTGTTTCATCATGTTTTGCATATTCATCATAAGATTTTCTAGATTCCTTTCGTATCAAGGGGTTAGACCTTGTTTGTTTTGAAACGGTGACCAATCGTGACCACTTTTTTAGAAGTTGTCAAAGGCATTGGCCACCTCTTTTTGTTGTGACGGGAAAAGATGGGAGTAAACATTGATGGTTGTGTTAATGGATGAATGTCCCAAACGCTTCATGAGAGTGAAGAAGATATAATCTTTTCCTTCTCCATTTCGTAGACCTTGACTGATTAAAAACGCTGCATGTGAGTGTCTGAAGTCATGATTGCGAATCATATTCATATTCTCAGGTAGTCGCTTTTTCAGTTTTGTCTTGAAATTGGTGACATTGGCAGAAGTCAGGCTTTCAGGAGAGTCTTGAAAGATTTGAAGACTTTCAAGGTCCTCTGTGAACTCTGAAAGGAGTTTTCCTTGTTGCTCTTTCCATTGTTTCAACTCTTCAGCAAAGGCAGAATGAATGTAAATCCGTCTTCGTGATTGAGTTGTTTTCACTGTTCCAATATGAACTTGATTTTTACGATAGTATGCACTATAAACAATATCAATGTAATGTTCAGTAAGATTTACATTATTCCAAGTAAGAGCCAAGGCTTCACCAAGCCGTGCACCTGTGAACATCAATACCCGATAAAGTAGCTGATAGCGATATTCACCTTCGGTAAAACAACTATCAAAGATTTTAAACTGTTCAGGTGTGTAGTAGGACATTTCCTTGTGTTGCTCAGGCAAACGCTTGAGTCCACTACAAGGGTTATCATTTCTGAATCGTTTAGCAATCGCTACCTCAAACAGCTTATGAATGAAAATCATCTGTTGATTGATATGACTGTTTGACAATGTTCCTCCTTTTACGCTTGGTGTCTGGATGAGCCAGTCACGATATTCCTTAATATCGTTGACGGTGACCAGTTTCATATCAGCATTAGCGAAGAATTTGGAAACATATTGGGTATAATAGGATTCTTGTGTATCAATTGTTCCTCTTTTGTTTCCTCTCAATTCATCTTCTTGACGAACCAGAGAATAGAGGTAGTCGATACTCAGACGGTCTTTCGTTTTAAACTGATGAAGCTGATTGATTCGATAATCGGCTTCATATCGTTCAGCTTCCTTGCGAGTCCTAAATCCTTTTTTACGGTGACGAATGCGGTCTCCTGTTAAGTGACTGTAACCATCACTTATATCTACAAGCCATTTTCCGTTTTTAAGTTTTGTAACTGTCATTGCTGTTCTCCTGTATCATGTAGACCAGCATTTTGAAGTACATCATAAATTATATCATTTTTCTGAGATAACCGAAAGCCGAGAATGTCTTCAATAGTCTTGAGTGGAACACGTCCAACACGCTTATTATCATACCAAGAGAAACCCTCTGAAACCAACTTGATTTTTGCGGTTCTAATCAATTTCGCGCACTGACTTTGTGAATAGCCGGTTAATGTCATTAGGTCGTTTTTGTCTACAATATCAATCATCATACTCTCCTTTAATTGCTTGTTTCTGCTGAGAGCTATGTCGCCGTGAGTCCAAATACTTAGCGAAGAAATAAGTTTTATTCATAATTAAATTAAGGAGTTGAGGATTCTCAGTTCTTGCATACCTGACTAAATGATTAAACTCTGTAAAGTTATGTTCTTCGATGATGTCAATAACAGTTGTGAGGAATTGATTATTGTTATTGCTGAGGAGAAATTTATCTAATTCAAACCCGCAGCCGAATTCAATGTCATTGATGTCATAGAGGGTCTTTTCTGGATTTTCCGCATGGGTGAAATAATCGTACATGCCTTTAGGGCTCATGACGATTTCCACGTGTGCTGGAGTGTTCAAGTGTTCAGTTAATAATTCTGAGACTTGCGAGTAGCTTTTGAGTGACTCAAAGAAGAGTGCTCCATGTTTATGAGCTTTTTTAAATTCTCCTGTTTCTTTATTGATATCTTTGTCATGCCATGGACTGAGTACAAATGGCACGTGCATGCTTTCCAAAATTTCTAAATAGTTATCAGGGGCACTTTCCTGATAGAGCAGGAATGCCCATTTATTTGAGCGTCTTTCTTTTGTCATTGTCTTCCTTTCTTTGATTGGTGATTATTGGTGTAATGGGGGTCGTAGTAACCCCATTACATGGTTGCGATAGGGTTTAAAAAGGCGGTACTTCTGGCTCTCACTGCGTGAGCCAAGCACCGCCTTTTCCTTAGCGTTTAGCTCCTGTGAACCAAAGCGTCTGTTTGACCCGATGAGCAGATGAAAAATAATAGCTCGGATTACGGCTGGCAATTTCTTCCTTGATATGCCCTTCCATCTCTTTTAAAAGTTTCTGTGCCTGCTGGGTTCTTGGCATCTTGATAAAGAGATTGACAGACTCTTTCCTCACGTCCACAGTGCATTTTGAAACTGCTTGATTAAAGCCCTTCAAAATCGGGTTGAAGCAGGTAACGGTCTGATTTTCAACAGTGATAATAGGTTCAGACTGTTTAGATTGTTTGAGGAATTGTCGCATGCGAAAGGTCTGATAAATAGACTTGACATAGTTCCAAAGTGAATCTTTCGTCAGCCGCTGAATGAGTTCAATGCCAATCAAAAAGATTGGGATTAGGACAAGACAGAGGGCGCCTAGCTGAATATAGTGTGCAAGGAGACTTAACTTCTCACTAATAAAGCTAAAGACATCATAAGCAGCTGCTAGTCTAGAAGTTTCGAGCAATTGAATAAGGAGACTCAGGCTAAATTTCAAGAAGAAGCACAAGGAGCTAAGCACTAAAAGAGTGACATTGAGATTAAATGTTTTTTGAAAGAAAGTTCTTTTCATTATAGAATGCCTTTCTTTGTGAAGTAGGTTGGGCAAAGCAGCGGTAAGACCTGATAAGGGTGTTCATTATCAATAATCTGAATCAGCCCTGTTCCTTTACCTATTGGAATGACAATTCCTTCAGGATCAAGGTCAGGAAAAAGAAATTGCGTTGTTTTCTTGTTAATATTGCCAATCTGAATGAGGAAATTGAGCTGTTCACGAACTGAGATAGGAATGGTGTTGTGGTCAAAACGCTGGCTCACTAAGAGCAGATGGACTTTGGTAGCTCGTCCAAGCAGAGCAATTTGTGATAAGAGAGAAAAGAATGACTCTTTAATAGCCCTATTGACTCCTTCTGAGAGTGCTAAGACTTCATCAATGACAATTGTCAGATGTTCAAATTGATGTTCAGAATTATCATAGAGAATCTCTTGCCGCTGCTGAATGAGTCCTAAACAGGCGCTAAGATTTTCATTGACTTCTGAAACAAAATCTGACTTAGAGCGGTTTTTCTGAGGATGAATCACGGCGATGCCCTTCTCACGAGCCCAACGTGACGGGGTGTCAAACTTAGGGTCTACAATGATAAGATCAGAAATAGGCTGCAAAAGACTTAAGAAGTAAGTCAAAGCATAGGACTTCCCAGAACCGCTGTTCCCAGCGATAGCTAGAGAGGTCACCTTATTATAATCAAGGACTAGATTCTTCATAATGGGAATGAAGGTGTCCTTTTGGGAGACTGTGAATTCTTCCAAATCCGGAATAACCAGCCGTTCAGAAACACCTTTTTTCCAAGGGAAGAAGAGTCCACGCTGTACATGAATGTCATCAGTATCAAGTGCCATAAAATAGGCAGAATTTTGTTTTAAAAGTGTGTAACGTGGATAGAGTGCAGCATTGGCAATTAAGAAGATTTTCTGATAGAGGTCGTCATCAATAATATAACCTGCTGGAAGCCTTGGAATAAAGAGAAAACCATCAGACATAATCTTGACATCAAAACTATTGGTATAGCTGGTCTCTCCCTGCATCAGTGCTCCAAGCCCCATATTGAGGCTTTGAAGCAGGTATTGTGCCAGTTCTTGCTTAGTCATTATTTGACCTCCTTGAGATTGTCGGCTTTGAAGTAAACATTGAAGCCTACCTCGCAGGCTTGAAGATTATCAAATTGCACCATTGTCATATAAGCAGGCAATTCTACTTCTGATTCAAATTTTACTTGAAATGGCGGAAGTCCTTTTTGAGTAAACCAAGCTTTATAAGCGATAATCTCTCCAGTTGGCTGGTTGTCTTCAAACTTAAGCTGTGGTTCGAGTTCTGTGCTTAAGCAGTAAATAGCTTGCTTATTGTCAATGTATTCATTTGCAGTATTGGCTGAATAGCCGCCTTTACGGTTATGTGTTTTCATATCAATTACCTTTCATTGTTTGCTATTGAGTTAGGTGAAGTAGCTCGGTTTTAGTCATGAGCTGGACTGTCTTAGCTAAGTACATTCTCATTCTAATCCCGATTAAGATATAAATATATAACTTACCAAGTCACTATAATTAAGATTGATATATTAACGTTTTTTAGCTATTTGCTCTGAAATGATGACTTAAAACACCCTAAAAAAAGACTTGATGGGACATTTTTTTACAATATTAAATTTTTTAAGCAGTCGTTCGTGGTATAATAGAATAGTGAATAAAACCACTTGACAAGGAGATTTAGAACTTGATACCATTAGCAACGAGCAACGAGCAACGAGCAACGAGCAACGAGCAACGAGCAACGAGCAACGAGCAACGAGCAACGATAAGGTAGTTTTCTACCTCTTTTCTGCGTGCACAAAAACACCCTCAGTTGCTGAGAATGGGGGTGTTTTGTAATGTCTCAAAACTTTATTGAACGCCCTCATAAGAATGAGAAGGAAGGGGCGATTGCCTATGTGCAGGAACTTCTAAAACAGGCTCGTGAGGATAGACGGAATGACGATGTTGAGAAATTGGACAATCTTATCCGTCTGCTTAATACCAAAAAGTATGGTCTTGTTTGGGAGGAACATGCTGAATTGGTCGAGGAAGAGATGAAAACCAAGATTCCGGTTTTCATTGAAGACGAGACCAAGAAAATTGTGGGAAATCCAGAGTCAGAAGATTATAATTTCCTTTTGGAAGGCGACAATCTTCATAGTTTGCACCTTCTCCAGAAGACCCATGCGGGGGCGATTGATGTTATCTACATTGACCCACCCTATAATACAGGCAACAAGGATTTTGTTTATAATGATAAGATTGTAGATAAAAAAGACGGATACTCACATTCAAAATGGCTGAGTTTTATGAGTAAGCGGCTTAAAATGGCTAAAGAACTTTTAAGTGATTCTGGTCTAATATTTGTTTCTATTGATGATAATGAGCAAAGTCAATTAAAGCTTTTAATGGATGAAATTTTTGGTGCTAGAAATTATTTGAACACCATTGTGATAAAAGCCAAAACTAGCTCAGGGGCAAGTGGAGGTGGTGAGGATAAACGTCTTAAGAAAAATACTGAGTTTCTTTTGCTATATTCTAAATCTAAAGAACAGACTGTATTTGAAACACCAACTTTCAGTGTAAAAATATCAGAGTATATAAGGGAACATAAAGAAAATAAGATTGGTTTTTATTACACAAGAATTGTAGAGGATTTTGGAGATAGGTTACTGGTAAGCAATGATGAAAATATGAAAGTTTTTGAGCATAGAAATTTCAAATTTTCTACAGTAAAGGAGAAAATGACAAGCGAAAAACTTAGTCTAGATGAAGTGTATTATAAATATTTTGATAGGATTTTCATGGTTACTAATGCTCAGACATCGCTGCTGACTAAAGTAAATAATATAATTTCAGAGAAAGGAAAGTTAATTTCTTATGACTATGTTCCTAAATCAGGGAAGTTTAAAGGGAAACAAATTAGTAAATTTGTTTGGAATCAAACTCTGGTTGTTTGGTTTTCAGACAGTGCTGTTAAAACCAAAGACGGCATATATAAAATAAGTCAATTAGGTAATTTATGGGCAGATATCTCGTGGGGGAGGCTTGATAAACAAGGTGATATTATCTTCAAAAACGGTAAAAAACCAATACTACTTGTAAAGCGCATTATAAAGATGCTGACAAATAAGAATGCCTCCATCCTTGATTTTTTCGCTGGCTCTGGTACGACTGGTCACGCCGTTGCCCAACTCAATAAAGAGGACGGAGGTAATCGCAAGTACATTCTCTGCACCAATAATGAAAATAATATCTGTGAAGAGGTGACATACAAGCGTTTAATCAATATTCAGGAAGAGCTACCTCATAACCTTAAATACTTCAAGACAGATTTTGTGGTTAAGGAAGAATTTCCTGATGTTACGCTTGAATATGAATTGCTTAACTATGTGACTCCACTTGTGGAGCTAGAATTTGGAGTGGATATTTCTAATCCTAAAGTACAGGTTATCTTGTCAGAAGAACAGTTAGATAATATGAAGGAATCAGACTTCATTGAAAATTCTACCCTCTTTATTCACCCTGAGGTTTTCTTTGATAGCAAGCAAGAACGCATTCTTCGTGAGAAAAACATCACAAAACAAGAGATTCCAGATTACTACTTTGGAAAGGATATTTGGTCATGATTGAATTAAAAAATTTTCAACAAAATCTGGTCGATAAACTATTAAAATTTACAGCCCCTGAATATGGTGTTGATGAACTAATTATTAAATCGCCAACAGGTTCAGGTAAAACTATTACACTTCTTGATTGGGTGAATACCTATATTGCAAGTACTCATGATAATGTTGCTTTTGTCTGGTTTACGCCTGGTGCAGGAGAGCTGGAAGAACAGAGTCAGGATAAAGCGAGGAATTTCTCTTCTATCAAGGTACAATCACTGTCAGATGCACTTAGTCAAGGATTCGACCAAGGTACAGCAACTTTTATCAACTACGAGTCGGTTGTAGGTAAAAATAAAAAAGCGATGCTGACGGATAGTGAGCGAGATAATCTTATTGACAAGATTGACAAAGCCTTTGAAGCAGACCGCCATTTTATCCTCATCATTGATGAAGCACATAGTAATGACACAGTTAAAGCCAAGGAAATTATTTCACGCTTTAAGGCTGATAAGACCGTCAAAGTGTCAGCGACCATTGAAGACCCCAATATGCCTGATAAGGTAGAATTCTATGAAGTTACCGAAGAGGAAGTTATTGCATCAGGTTTGATTACAAAATCAGTGGTCGTTAATGAAGGGCTTGAAAATTATCTTGATGACAATCAGAATATCAGTGCAGAATTTGAACTTCTCTTTGAAAGTGCAGAGCAAAAACGGAAAGAAATTGTTCAGAGCTATGCTGAACATGGTGTAACTGGAGTCAATCCCTTAGTGTTGGTTCAATTGCCTGATAAATCAGATTCAGAGCCCGAGTTAGTAAGTCGTATTGAAACCTATATCCAAGAAAAACTTCATAAAACTTATGAGGATGGAAAACTCGGTATTTGGTTGGCAGACCAGAAACGAAACTATCTCAATGTGCAAGAACTTGATAATGAAGTAGAATATCTCATTATCAAACAGGCAATTGCCACAGGTTGGGATGCCCCACGAGCTAAAATTCTAATTAAGATTCGTGAAAACATGGGTGAAGCTTTTACCATTCAGACGATTGGTCGTATCCGTAGGATGCCCGAACCTTTCAAAGGTCATTATGATGTTGATGTATTGGATAATGCTTACCTTTATACCTTTGATGTAGACTTCCTGAATGGCGCATTTGCACAAAAAGGAGTTGGAGTACCAACGCCACTCTTGAAACGCAAAGAGGTCGCGAAAGATTTTCATCTAATCAGTGAGCGAAAATTGGACTTACATGAGGGACAAAGCGAAAAAGGCCTGCGTGAAAATCTTTATCAAGGATTGGTTCGTGAATGGAACTTGACAGATGACGTGGAATCTAATAAACAAAAGTTAGAGAATCAGGGGCTTCAATTTGGAAGTTCCATTGTCAACACCTATAAACAAGGTCGCTTTGATACGCTGGAACATTCAGACCGTCTTCAAGATAGAGAAAGACGAGTAGAAGCTGATTATCACGGTAATCGTATTGATTTACTTCATGCTTTTCATGAACTTGACCGAGTGGCTCACTTAAGAATGAGTCAAGTTGAGGCTTTATTGAAACGTTTCTTTATGGATGATAAACGGCCAAATAAACAGAAGCTCTTGAAATTGGAAGCTAATGAGTGGACAGCCTTCATTTTGAATAACTGGAGAGTATTTCGTGAAGTTTTCAGACAGGCAGATATTCAGCCAGAAACCAGTATGCGACGGGTAAATATTCAGGAAAATGATTTCTACATTCCGATGACGGAACGCTATTTATATAATCCGAAGTTGGAATATACTGATACAGTAACCAATGTGTATGATGGTTATCCGAGCAGTGTTATTAAGGAAAGTGAAGCAGAGCGAATCTTTGAGGACTATATTGAATCACATGAGGATGTTGTTGATTTTCTTTATAAGAACGGTGATAAAGGAAGTCAGTATTTTTCTTTGGTTTACCGTACAGCAAGTTCTTCTCATCATTTCTACCCTGACTATATCATCAAAATGAAGAATGGTGATGTTTATATTGTTGAGACTAAGGGGGGAGAAGATGCTAAAGGTAAGGATAAGAATATTGATGATTATGCACCATTGAAATATGAAGCATTGAAAGCCTATCTTAAAAAGTATCATCTGAAAGGTGCTTTTGTTCGTGATATTGCTGGAACTCTCCGATATCTGAACGAGGGTGAATGGAGAGATGATATAGCCGACTGGTACCCTATTGATGAATTGTTTGGATTTTAGGAGGAAAATTTGATTTCTTTTAGTAAGTATATTGAGAAAACATTCTATAATGAAATCTATGAAGCAAGCGAGAATTACTTCTTAGACCATCTTGAAGATTTGGGAATCACTAATAATTATGATGGTGAGGTAGAAGTTATAGATGTTGAAGTTAGGAATGTTTATGCAGGTCACCGTGGTGACGGTGAAATTGATATAGATATTTTAACCAATGTTTATGCAACTGTTTCTGAAACTACCTATTACCGTGAAGATGAGGTCGAAAAGAATCGTTGGCTTCGTGTCTCATGCGCAGGAAAACCTGATGCAGGAATCAAAAACTTTAGAGTGGCAAAAGTTGATGCTTACGAGAAAGGAACATTTAGTACCTTCAAATATCCTCTTTCTGATAAACTGGTTCCATTCATTTGGAAAGATGATTTGGATAAGGTTGCCGAAGCAATGTTGAAAAAATATGAACCCAGTGCCTTGTTGACTCCGACTAGAATTGAACCCGAAACCATAGTCAAACAGATGGGGTTGCAAATCAAGTACGAAACTATCACATCAGATAATTCGATTTTCGGACAAATCTATTTTCAGGATAATCTTGAAAATGGGATTCCAGCAGGGACAGTAGTCATTGAAAAAAAGTTATCCCAACTACGGAATGCTGGGGTTGTTAGAAATACGATTATTCACGAATGTGTTCACTGGGAATTGCACCGCTATGCTTTAGAGTTAGCACGAGCTGAGAAAGAAGAACTATCTGTTCTTTCCACTACCGAAGATATAAAAGAGGAAAACTCGTCCGATATGATTAGTTGGATGGAGTGGCATGCTGAATCCATAGCCCCCAAAATCTTGATGCCCAAAGAGATGTTCGTTCAAGAAGCAAGAGTGAGACAGCAAAGGCTCCTTGAGTTTAGTGAAACGCAAGATGAACTTGAAATTGTTGAGAAGTGGATTGATGAGCTAGCCTTGTTTTTTGGAGTGTCACGCCTATCTGCCAAAGTTCGGTTAGCAGAATGTGGTTTTGATTTAGTAAAGGGAACATTCATCTACCTAGATGATAAATATGTTCCAACTCATAAATGGAAAAACGGCTATTTAGAAGATACACAGACATTTTCAATAAATCTGATTCAGCTTGGTTTACAACTGTTATCCCAGCCAAATTTGAAAGAACGTGTTGATAAGGGTGAATTACTTTGTGTAGAGTCGCATCTCTGCATAAATGATGCGAAGTATATTTCTTATGACATTGCAGGTAATCCGTTTTTAACTCTTTATGCACGGCATCATATGGATGAGTGCTGTATAGTGTTTAATATTGTTCCAATAAACCGAACAGGAAATTCAACTGCCCTGACTCTGTTACTTAATCGAGATGCTGATTCTGATATTCAATTTACTATCAGCTATCCCAAGGATAAGAACGAATGGATTGAGCAAATTGACGTTCACATAGGCGATACTCTTGAAATCATGTCCAAGCTCAATGGAATGAGCAGTTTTGCTCCTGCATTAGTTGAGGTGATGAAGTGGTGTGATGTTAGAAATCAGGAACTGGCTGACGCAAGTAATCTTGGTTTAAAGGCAATTTCTAACCTCAGAAATGGCAAAACTGAACCAAAACTTGAAAGTGCCATTGCTATTTGTGTAGGAATGAAATTGCCACCCATTGTTAGCAAAAAATTGGTTGAGTTATCAGGGAATGTGCTGAGAACAGGTAATCCAAAAGATATGCTCTATGAGTTCATACTCTGTGGAGCAGCAAGTTTAGATGTGAATATGTGTAATACACTACTTGTCAATAACGGATTCAAAGAACTTGTCCCGGATAGAAGTGCATTATAACTTAAAAGGATAACAAGGAACTCGCTGGTAAGATTAAAAAATAGAAAAAGGCAGGTGCGGACACCTGCCTTTTGGATTCCTCTGCTCAATCGAAAAGACTTTTGCTATTTCGACTGTTTAGAGGAATGAAAATATTCAATTTGTACTTCAAAATGCTAGTAAGTGAGTGACCAAAAAGTGACCACTTTTAAAATTTTTAGTGCATTTTGTAAAATTGTGAGAATCTAAAACCTTTTTAAATCAATGTTTCTGACGATTACAAGACTTACAGAACTGAACTAGGGGTCTTGCATATTCATCATAAGATTTTCTAGATTCCTTTCGTATCAAGGGGTTAGACCCTGTTTGTAAATTTTCGTTGCCTTATTTTGCCTTATTGTTAAAAATTTTCAAAGGCAGAAGCGATTTCTTGTAAGAAGAAGTACAGTGTTTATTATACCATGTTTAGGCAGTAACTTAAATCCCTAAATTTGTTTGGCTGCCTTGCGTGAAAGACAGTCAGTTTTATTGATTAGTCCTCCAAATCTCAAAGTGCTGTGCCGGCTGATTGGTTTTATAAAAATGAGACTTTTAGCTTTTCGTTGGTTAGCGTTGAGTCTGTTCGTCTTTTTGGTTTGGGCTTTTGTGAAATCATTTTTATGAGTTAAAATTTTTGAGTTGTTCGTTCATATGCTTTTTTCCCCACTCAAAGAGTTCTCCCATAGTGCCGATTAAATCTTTTCCTAAGTCAGTTAAATGATAAGTTACGGATGGAGGAACTGTTTGATAGTCATAGCGATAAACAAGCCCATCGTCCTCAAGTTCCCGTAAACTTTTTGTCAGCATAGTGTTAGTGATGCTGCCGATACTGCGTTTCAACTCATTATAGTGCTGTCCGTCATTTAACATGAGATACCACATGACAGGAATTTTCCATTTTGAACCAATGATTTTCATGGAATGGATAATCGGACAGTTTTCAGGCATTTCGCTGTTAAAATATTGGATTTTTCTGTCAAAATCTTTTTGATTCATGCTTTTCTCCTTAGATTATAGGGTTTAAGATGCATATTTTTCTTGGAAAAGGTTAAAAATTTTTAAGGAAGAAAAAAATGCGTACTTGTTTTTTTGTTTCTTTGATTTTATAATTTAAACCATCAAAAGTCAAGGGGCTTAGAAAAGAGGGAGAAAGATGAAATCGAAATACAATGTTCTTTTTGAACCTTACCTATTGAATAATGGAGTAGAAATTAAAAATCGTTTGGCAGTTGCCCCGCTGACGGTTTATGATTCCGGTGAAAACGGAGAATTAACAGACTCAGCCCGTTGTTTTTGGAATAACAGGTTTGAAGGATTCGGTCTTTATATTATGCCGTTTACTAATGTACATCCCAGCGGTATTGGCTTTGAGTCACCTAATGCTTATGATGAAAGCCACTTAGAAACGCTCAAAGAATACGCGGATATTGCACATAAGCAAGGTGCTAAATCTATTGTACAATTAGCGCATTCAGGACTTCGGGCTGATCGTCGTATGACAAAAGGCTTTGACCTTGTCGCACCAACCGCTGAACTATACAGCGGTGCCAGAGAATTAACAGATTCTGAAGTGCACAGTCTAATTAATAGCTTTGCAGATGCAGCTGAACTGGCTTTGCGAGCTGGTCATGACGGGGTAGAGATTCATGGTGCTAACGGTTGGCTGGTCCAGCAATTTTTCTCTGAAACCTATAATCGCCGTACTGATTATTGGGGCGGTTCCTTAGAAAAGAGACTTCATTTCCCGTTAGCGATAGTAGACGCTATTGATGCGGTCCGTCAAAAATATGACCGTCCTGATTTTATTGTCGGTTATCGCTTTTCTCCCGAAGAACCGGGTGAGTACGGTCTGACAATGAAGGAGACATTTGCGCTTGTAGATGCATTAGTTGAAAAGCCTTTGCAGTATTTGCATGTGTCATTGTGGGATTTTTATAAAAATGCCAGACGCGGTGCAGATACTGATCAAAAGCGGATGAAACTGCTGCACGATCGTATTAATGGCAGACTGCCTCTGATCGGGGTTGGCAATCTTTATACAGCAGATCAGATTTTAGAGGCTTACCAAACAGGATGGGCAGAACTTATTGCACTTGGTAAGACTATCATGCTAAATCCAAATTTAATCAGTCTTATCCAAAATGAGCGCGAAGATGAGATTGAAACAAAATTTGATTGGGACAAACAAGATAAGTACCGCTATACTCCAACGATGCTGGAAGGAACTCGCCGAGGGCTCGATTTTTATCCGCCATCAAAACAATTTGACTTACGTTACAAAACAGAAGAATACTAGGGAGATGTCATGCAAGCAATAAAGGTAGCGACAAAAAGAGGAAGCGTGCTGGACGGTGCTGTTTTTAATGATACATGCAAGGCCGAAATTGTTTTAATTGCTATTACAGGGGTTCACGGCAATTTTTATTCGAATCCCTTTTACATCACTATTGGTGAAACACTTAACCAAGCTGGTATTGACTTTATCTATGCTCAGACCAACGATGCTTTTGGTGAAATTCCAACAATTAATGCCAACACAGGACAAGAGGAGATTATCGGTTCTTGGAATGAAGATTTTCATGATACTGATGAGGATATTGAAGCCTATCTCCATTATGCTGCGCGTGCCGGCTATAAGCATATTATTTTAGCCGGCCATTCTTTAGGGGCCAACAAGGTTATCTATTACCTGTCCCGTCATCATAACAAAGGAATAGATAAATTTGTCTTGCTTAGTCCAGCCAATCTGACGCATTTAACAAATCAGGTGACGCGCCAAGAGAAAGAAATAGTTATGAACTATATGAGCAAAGGAGATGGCGAAAAAATACTGCCCTTTCCTTTGCTGGGATTTATTCCCGGAACAGCTAAGATGGCTTATGGATGGCTGTTTAATAATATCCTTAATAATGTTCATGTCGAATCAGATGCAGATTTTTCGCAAATTAGGCAGATTCAGCACACAGGAGCTTTAGTAATTGGCACTTATGACCGTTTTACTTATGGAGATCCGATGCATTTTTTGGAAAATATCAACAGCCATTTTCCAAATTCTGACAAAAACGAACTTATTTTTATAAAAAATACCGGGCATACCTATCAGAAAAAAGAGCAGGAATTAGCAGACAGTTTAGCCGATTTAATTACAAAATGGATGAAATAGGAGATCGTTATTATGCCTTTTATAATGCTGAAAACAAATCAGGCTGTGACTGATGAACAGGAAAGAACCTTGAAAAAATCTTTTGGTCAAGCTATTCGTTTAGTACCCGGAAAGTCTGAGCAGGGATTGATGGTCGGAATTGAAAGCAACTGCCGCTTGTATCTTCGCGGGACAGACACTCCGACAGCCTATATTGAAGTAAGCGTCTTTGCTAATCCCAACCATCTGGGTTATGAGCAAATGACCGTGGCCATAACAGCTGCAGTACATGGCAGTTTAAAAATTCCCATCAATCAGATTTATATTCATTATCACGATATCAAGGCTTGGAGTACAGCGGGTTATTACGTGGAGGATGGCGATGCTTCATATTGACGTTTTTACTGATCCAATGATGGGCCTTTCCTATGAATCTGAACCTTTTTTGAGGTATTTGGAGACACATTTTGAGGATGATATTACTTTTTCCTATATCATGAGCGGTTTAGTGAGAGATGTCCATGATTTTATGACAGCTGAGGATCTTTCATTAGGAGAGGAGCTGGGAATCCGAAAATACAATCAGCGCTTAGCAGGCATTTATAAATCCGAAGAAAGCATTTCCGGTTTACCAATTAATATGGGCCATTTTCAGCTGTTTACGCCAACAGAAAGATCATCTATTCCCTTAAATCTGGCTTATAAGGCTGTTCAGATCATTAAGCCACAACTGGCAGAACATTTTTTGTATCTACTGCGCTATAAAACAATTGCTGAAGGACGGCAAACGACAAAAAGAGAAGAAATTTTACAGATTGCTGAGGAACTTGGACTAAGTGCTGCTGATTTTCAGGAACAGTTGGACAGTGATAAAGTGAAAGAAAACTTGGCTGCAGATTTTCAGCGGCTGCGGCATCTGGGAATTCAGTCACTGCCTGCTTATCTTATGACTTTTGATGGAAGATCAATTTTATTGCAGGGGGTCACTCCTGTTTCTGAATTTTTAGCGTCAATTGACCAATTAACCTCTGGAGCGCTGGCTCCAAAAGATGTTCCTAAAAATCAGAAACATCTGATAAGCTTTTTGAAAAAGCATCCGTTAATATCACCGATTGAATTGCAGGCAGCCTATGATTTTGACAGTTTAGATGACGTCTGGGATTTTATTGGGCCTCTGCTAAAAAAAGGAATAGTGAAAATTAAACATGTACCCGGAGGCTGTTTTGTTGACTGTGCTGGTGTACAGGATTGGTAGTTTGACGGTTTTAAAGTAATTTTCACAAACTGACAGTCGAAATTCTGGAGAAGATGATGAATCGATCCCTTAGGACAATCAAACGCGCGGAACTCAGGAGTAGGTATATTTAACACTAACAGTCTTGTTTTAAAGAACAAAAAATGCTGTTCGAAAAATGGCAAAATATCAGAAATTTTAGTATATTAGATATATTAAAAGAAGGTGAACCAATGTCTGAAACAAAAACACAAGTAACTCCTAAGCCTATTGAGTTAGGTGATTATAAATTCGGCTTTCACGATGATATCGAGCCTATTATTTCAACCGGCAAAGGTGCAACAGAAGCTGCCGTGCGTGAACTTTCCCGAGCTAAAGGGGAGCCCGAATGGATGCTGAATTTCCGTCTTAAGGCTCTTGAAACTTTTCATAAGATGCCTATGCCGGACTGGGGACCGGATCTGTCGGAGCTTGATTTTGATGAGATTATTTACTACCAAAAGGCTTCCAAGCAGGCAGAACATTCTTGGGATGATGTCCCCGAAAAGATAAAAGAAACTTTTGATCGAATCGGAATTCCGGAAGCCGAGCGCAATTATTTGGCAGGTGCTGTTGTTCAGTATGAGTCAGAAGTTGTCTATCATAATATGAAAGATGAATATGACCGTCTGGGCATTATCTTTACAGATACGGATACGGCTCTCAGAGAATACCCGGATTTATTTAAGAAATATTTTGCTAAGTTAGTATCACCGGGGGATAATAAGCTGTCAGCTTTAAACGCGGCCTTTTGGTCAGGCGGCACCTTTATCTATGTTCCTAAAGGGGTCAAATGCGACATCCCCTTACAGACCTATTTTCGGATGAACCATGAAGAGACGGGGCAGTTTGAGCGGACCTTGATTATTGTTGATGAGGGAGCCAGTGTCCATTATGTTGAGGGATGCACGGCGCCTATCTACTCGACGGCCAGCCTGCATGCTGCCATTGTTGAAGTCTATGCGCTTGAGGGTTCTTACATGCGCTATTCAACCATTCAAAACTGGTCGGATAATGTCTATAACTTGGTGACCAAGCGGGCAAGAGCTGATAAAAACGCTACAGTAGAGTGGATTGACGGCAATTTGGGTTCCCATACAACGATGAAGTATCCGTCTGTTATTTTAGATGGAGAAGGTGCGCGCGGGACTATGCTCTCAATTGCTTTTGCTAACGGCAAACAAGTTCAGGATACCGGCGGCAAGATGATTCACAATGCTCCGCACACCAGCTCTTCTATTGTTTCCAAGTCCATTTCTAAAGGAGGCGGCGAAGTCAATTATCGGGGGCAGGTGACCTTTGGCAAGGATTCCCGCAAGTCTGTCAGCCACATTGAATGTGATACCATTATCATGGATGAACTATCTCGGTCTGACACAGTGCCTTTCAATGAAATTCACAATTCTCAGGTGGCCTTGGAACACGAGGCCAAGGTGTCCAAAATTTCTGAAGAGCAGCTTTATTATCTGATGAGCCGCGGCCTGACAGAAAGCCAAGCTACCGAAATGATTGTCATGGGCTTTGTTGAGCCCTTTACCAAAGAGCTTCCTATGGAATATGCGATTGAGCTTAACCGGCTTATTTCTTACGAAATGGAAGGCTCTGTCGGCTGATAAAAAAACACAAACAAAAAAAGCGGCAAGTCAGCTTTCGGTTAAAATCCGACTGCCGATTTGCCGCTTTTTGGCTGTTTTTTACTTGAAGATTTTTATGTTGCATCCGATGTATAGGGAATATCAAGTGATGAATTGGCCAAGTCCACCGTCAGAGCGTAGTTGCTGTTATCGCGGATGGTATGTTCAAAATCGGTGGTATAAAGAATCACTCTGAGAGTGTCTCCTTTTTTGAGTTGGTAAATACTTGCTTGCAGCTTAAACTGCACAGTCATCCATTCTTTGGGAACGACATCTTCAATTTTTAGCAGGTCTGTTCGGTTTTGTAAATTGAGTACGGCCTTGCTAATTACTCGATAAGGTGTTTGTTTGTAAGGCAGTTCACGAAGAGCTTCGCAGGAGAAGTTCTGACCGTTGTCAATACTGTTAAGCTCAAGAATTTCCGGACGGTCAGAGAAACGTTTTTTCCGGCCGAAATCTAGCACTTGTGCGGAGAGGATGCCCTTGTTGCTGCTGGATTTGAGCTTGATGTTTAAAGTCATTTGGCCGTTAATGAGCAGGTCTTTTTGAATGGGCAGATCAACAGTAATTTCATTGGCTTTTTTGCTGAAGAGATCTGCCTTGAAACTGTGGTAGTCCTTGCTGTAGCGTTTAAAGTCAGCAGAAGGATAGTGATTGTCAATCATCTGCTGATCTTTTCCAAGAGGCAAATGTATGGTTTGCCCGCTGCCAAAATGGTTTAAATTTTTCCAGGCAGCAAACTGTGAATTGTCCTGCCAGATAACAGCCGGCAGCTGAAAATGATTGGAACAGCCAAGCAGCTCCTTGGTTAGGAGGGCATTCATGCTTTCTCGGAAGTCAATAGACTGCCAGTTATGCATATAAACGTGCTCACCATGGTGCAAAAAGGCATGTTTTTCGATATGAGAAGGCAGGGCATTAAAAATATCATAGACCTGATTGGGCTTGACATTCCAGTCCTGCAGGCCGTGTGTATAAACCACATGCGCTTTGATGCTGTGCGCATAGGGCAGGTAGTTGCGATCCTGCCAGAACTGGCTGTAGTCTCCGTTGATACGGTCTATTTCTTTTGACTGTTCATTGAGCATTTCCTGATAGCGGGAGTTATTTCTCAAATAATCACCGGCTGTCAGATTACGCGAATAAGTCAGTTCGGTGAGGACATCCAGATCTTCACCGGGATAGCCGCCGGGGCTGCAAACCAATCCATTTTCCCGATAATAGCCGTACCAAGAAGAAATGGCAGACTCCGCAATAATCACCTTAAGCCCTTCAACACCTGTTGTCGCGAGGCCGGTTGATATGGTTCCAAGATAAGATTTGCCTGTCGTTGCAACCAATCCGTTTGTCCAGTCAGCCATAACGAGCTTGTCACGCTTATGGCTGCTGTAGGCGGCTGCTCTGCCGTTTAACCAATCAATGACAGCTTTAAAGGATTCAATCTGGGCATAGTCACCACTGGTCATGAACCCATCGGAATCTTTAGTACCGACACCGGATACATAGATATTGGCAAAACCGCGGGCCAGAAGATAGTCATTGAGACTATAGCTGCTGATATGCGCAAAACTTTCCTGAGCAGGACTTACTGGTAAGTCAGGAATGTTTGTTTCAAGAGGCTGAAAATTCTGTTCAGCAACCTTGATGTGACCGGCTTTCTTGACTGTCAGTTCCCCTTCCATTTGATGCAGTTTTTGATCTGATGTTTTCTCATTGACACCTTGATGGTAAGGGCTGGCTGTCATGATCACAGGAAGCGGCTCCTTGGTTTTAGGGCGGATAATATTAACCTTAATAAGATCTAGCTTTTCGTCCTTATCGGTATCAATCGGTGCTTCAACATAAACAATTTCACGAATTACATCAGCGGTATCAAAGGTTGCTAAACTTTTGCCGTTGAAATAGTGATAGGTATTATTCGCAGCCAGAAAACCTTGGCTGATCAGCCGGTCAATAAGTGTCATGCCGTTTTTAGTGCGGGTCGCCAGCAGCTGATAGAGATTGAGCAGAAAGTGGTTGGCGTCAAAAGTTACCGGGAAATTGATTTCTTTAACAAAAGATTTGCTGTCTGTAAAATCGACATAAGCGGTGAACTCTAACAGCTGCAGAGCAATCAGATAGAATACCTCATCTGTCAGCTCTCGGGAAGACTGCAAAAAAGCAGCCAAATCAGTCTTTCTGTCAGCAATCAGACCTTTGAAAACATCGTCTTTATCAGGATTTTGAAAATAAATCTGACTGATGAACTCAGCCAAGTTTTCCTTATTTGTTTGTTGAGTGTTTAGGTGAAATCCGAGTTCCTGCAGTTCTTTTTCTGCCTGAGCCTGTGATGTTTGAATGTAGCTGTATTGATTGTATTTCATATGACCCTTTCAAAGTAAACGTTTTTAATTTTCTAAGAGGCTTTACATTATCTATTATACTTGATAAAATGGTACATGTCTAAAAAATTTGAACTCGGAGGATTAAAAGACAAATGGATGTTACATGGACTGTGAAGTATATCACAGAATTTATTGGTACAGCTCTGCTTATTATTTTAGGGAATGGTGCCGTTGCAAATGTTGAATTAAAAGGAACAAAAGGTCATAAAAGCGGCTGGGTTATCATCACTTTAGGATATGGTTTTGGTGTTATGCTGCCCGCTTTGATGTTTGGTAATGTATCTGGTAACCATATTAACCCGGCTTTCACGCTCGGTCTTGCTGTCTCAGAACTTTTCCCATGGAAACAAGTCCTTCCTTATATTTTGGCTCAGCTTTTGGGAGCTATTTTCGGTCAATTGGTTGTCGTAGCGACGCATGCGCCTTACTACAGACAAACTGAAGATGCCAATGCTATTTTAGGAACTTTCTCAACGACATCAGCTGTTGATGACGATACAGCTGCAACTCAAAAAGCGTCATTGATTAATGGTTTCCTCAATGAGTTTGCCGGTTCATTTGTCCTTTTCTTCGGAGCACTTGCCCTTACTAAAAATTATTTCGGCGGTGAAATTGTTCAGCAGCTGAACACAATGGGAACAGATGTGACATCATCAGCATTTAAATTCTCTCAAGTCGGTCTGACTGTCGGTGCTAATATTAATTCAGGTTTGGCAGTTGCTCACTTAGGTTTAGGTTTCCTTGTGATGGCTCTTGTAGCAGCTTTAGGAGGACCTACCGGCCCTGCCCTTAACCCCGCTCGTGACTTAGGTCCGCGTCTTTTGCACCATTTCTTGCCAAAATCAGTTCTTGGTGAATCAAAAGGTGATTCAAAATGGTGGTATTCATGGGTGCCAGTTATCGCACCAATCCTTGCTGCTGTCGCAGGTGTAGCTTTATTTAAATATTTATACTTGAAATAAGCTCTGAAAGCCGGGACATTTAGAAATCCCGGCTTTTCTTTTTGCCGAATAAAGCAGATAACAGCTGCTTGATGAAAAGCAGCTCTTGCAGCAGACATAGCTGAAATTGGTAAACTCTTGTCAGTCTTACTGAAAAACAGCAATCTGCTTTGGCTGTCAATACAAATGGCAGCAGAGAAGCAGAGTTTTACTGTTTTCTGGCGGAAAAATACTTGTCAGAGCGCATAATTTCTTGTCAAAATCTTATATTTTGTCTAAAATGGAAGTGTTAAGGGAGGATAGGATAATGAGCTTATTTGGACATATGGATTTTCACTCGCCGGTCTTGCGGGTTAATAACCGCGATAAAAATATTGAATTTTATCAAAAGACCCTGGGGTTTAAACTCTTTTCTGAAGAAAATACACTGGCAATCTTTACGGATTGGTCGCAGGCTAAGAGCCATTTTGTTATTGAAGAGTCACCTGCTGTGAGGACAAGAACGGTTAATGGCTTGAAAAAGCTGCAAAAGATGTTTATCAAGGCTGACAAGGCAGATGAAATAGCGGCTTTATTGGCAAACGGAGCTGAGGCAACTAAAATTTTAAGAGGAGAAAAAGGTTATGCTTTTGAAGCCGTATCACCTGAAAACGATCTTTTCCTGCTCCATGCTGAAGATGATTTGACTACTCTCAAAGAAGTAAAAGAAACAAAAGAAGATCTCAGGGCGCAGGAGGGCTTTAAAGGATTGTCTTCTTACAGGGTGGAAAAACTGATCTTAAATGTTTCTGATAAAGATAAATCACAGGATTTCTACCGAGGTCTGTTCCAAAATCAATTTCCGCTGTCTGTAGATTTTGTTGAAGGACAGGGAGATGATTTGGAGACGGCTCCGCATGTTGCCTGGGATCTGGAAATCTTAGAAGTCAGAGTAGCTCCAGACTATGATTTAGCAGCTCTGAAAGCTTATCTTGAAGAGAAGGGACAGGAAGTCTACTTGGATAAAAAAGAAAAGGTCCTGGTTTTATCGGATCCCAGCCGCATTGAAATTTGGTTTCGAAAATTATCATGAGCCATCAAAAGATACTAAACAAGATTCATGAGCAAATCAGTCAGCATATCTATTTAGGGGCTAGTCTCGCGCTCTATGAAAAAGGCGGCTGGCAGGAGTTTTACTTGGGAGAGACGGTGCCTGAAGAGGAGACAAGGCCTGATCTTGTCTATGATTTAGCCAGTGTTTCCAAGGTTGTCGGTGTTGGGACACTTTGTCTTTTCATGCTAAACAGCGGTGCTTTAGAACTGGATCAGTCTCTGCAGTTTTACTATCCGGCCTTTCATGACAGGTCGCTCACTCTGCGTCAGCTTTTGACGCATACGAGCGGTATTGACCCCTACATTCCCAATCGTAACAGTCTGTCTGCTGATCAGCTGACAGAGGCTATTAACCATATCACGGTAACAAAGGACAAGTCCTTTAAATATACAGATATCAACTTTATTTTACTTGGTTTTATGCTGGAAGAGCTGACCGGTCAGTCCTTGGATATCCTGTTTGATAAGGAAATTTTTGAACCTTGGCAAATGAGCAAAACGATGTTTGGGCCGCTTGATTCAGCGGTTCCGACAGTCAGAGGGACTGCATCAGGAAGGGTTCATGATCCCAAGGCCCAGATTTTAGGCGTTCATACCGGTTCAGCCGGGCTGTTTTCAACACTTAGAGATTTGGAAATTTTTGCCAGTCATTACCTGAAGGATAATTTTGCACAAAAACTAACTCAAAACTATTCTCTTGCGGCTAAAGAGCGCAGTCTGGCATGGGATTTGGACGGAGAGTGGCTTTTGCATACCGGCTATACAGGAACTTTTATTCTTATCAATATTCCCAAGCAGTGCGCAGCGATTTTTCTGAGCAATCGAACCTATGAAAAAGATGAACGTGCTCAGTGGATATTGGACCGCAATGAACTGATAGCTCTGATTGAGCAGGAACTGGTAAAATCATAAAAACTGCTGCTGTGCCAAAGTATTTGCGCGCATTATTTGTCTGTGCAGAACAGCCCCGGCCGACTGTTGTAACAGCAGAAGCGCTCCATTGCTTGCAAAAAGTGAGCCTGAGATTATGAATCTCAGGCTCTTTTTATATATGACTTTAATCAGCTTTGCTCTGTGAATGAGAAGCAAGGGAAAACATAGTCCGCTCTGCTAGGCAGCTGTCTTTTTTATCCGGCCGTTCACATGGCATTACAGCGTTTTTTCAACAGTGATATGCTCAATACCAGCCTCTAAAAATTGCTCACCTACTGGCAGATAACCACTTTTCGCATAGAAACCATAGGCGGCCATCTGAGCATGAAGGGTAATTTTTTTAAATCCTTGATCTTTGGCAAATGTTTCTGCTGCCTGCAGAACTTTACTGCCTAAACCAAGTCCCTGATGGGTCTTAAGGACAGCCATGCGCTGCAAGGTCACAAAATCTTTTTGCTCATCAGGCAGAAGCCGGCAGGTGGCAAGAGGGCTGTCCTGATCATCATAAAGGACAAAATGAATACAGTAGGCTTCGTTTTTATCAATTTCAATAGACAAAGGGACGCCCTGCCCTTGAACGAAGATAAGATTTCTGATTTTAACGGCATCAAGATAGGTAGTTGATAAGGTATCGCGTGTTTGTTTGATTTTCATACGTTTGTTGGTATTTTTTCTTAATATAGTTAGAAATAAAATATGATTTTTAAATCATAATCACAAAAAACGAGCTTGAGATTATTTTATCTCAAACTCGTTTGCTAGCTTCAAAAGATTAAGCTTTTTGACCTGTGAGAGCTTCAGCAGCATCGTCCATTGAAAGGACTTCGTGGAAGACACGCTGTGTCAATTCAGTCTTTTGTTCTGGTGTAAGGTATTTAGTGTTTACACAGTAACCAGAGATACGAACGATAACATCTTCACCACTCATGATCTTATCATAAACATCTTTGAGGCTCATAACATTCAAGTTAACGTGTTGACCGCCGTTTTCGAAGTAACCGTCAAGGATAGTTACCAGGTTATCAACTTGTTCGTCAAATGTTTTACCAAGTGCCTTAGGTGAAACTTGTGTTGTCAGTGAAATACCATCAGCTGCATAAGCAAAGTCAAGGCTTGCAAGAGAGTTGAGGTTTTGCAGCCATCCGCCGCGAGCTTTGTTAGATGGGTTTGCACCTGGTGAGAAGAATTCAAGTTTAGACAAGTTTACGCTGCCATCTTCGTTGAGGTAGACACCCTTGTGAACTGGTGAGTTACCAGTTTGTTTAGAGTAAGCAACATTTGAAGTGATGGTAAGAAGTGATACAGTAGCTTCAGCGTTCTTGTAAAGTTTGTGGCTGCGAAGACGAGTCGTATAAGCTTCAATCAGCCATTCTGCCAATTCGTTTGAACGAGGATCATCTTCACCCCAGCGTGGGTATTCACCGGTTGTTTCATAATCGTAGATGTAGCCATCTTCGTCACGGATTGGTTTAACAGTAGCGTATTTGATAGCAGCCAATGTGTCAACAGTGTTTGCGAAACCACAGATACCAAATCCCATGTTAGCGCGTTGTTTAGTTGGCAAGAAGGCCATTTGAACAGCTTCATAGTTGTACTTATCAGTCATGTAGTGGATGATGTTCAAAGCATCTACATAAGTTGAAGTCAGCCAGTCAAGAGATTTTTCAAAGTTAGCTTTAACAGTGTCAAAGTCAAGAACATCATCACGGACAGGGTCGATATCGAATACCTTGTAGTCTTTGTGAACATCGTCGTAACCGCCGTTAAGACCTGTAAGAAGAGCTTTAAGAACGTTTACACGAGCACCGAAGTATTGGATGTTGTGACGTTGTTCTTCATTTTCTGGGTCAAGCGGTGATACACAGCATGAGATACAGCTCATTTCGCCATAACCATCTTTAGCCATTGTTGTCACACCTTCATATTGAATAGAAGAGTGTTTGTGGCTCATTACCATACAGTAGCGGCGGAATGAGTAAGGCAGTTTGTCAGTCCAAAGGACTGTCAAGTTTGGTTCTGGAGCATTACCGATATTGTCAAGAGTGTTCAAGAAACGGTAGTCCATCTTAGTAACACGGTGACGTCCGTCAGCACCCATACCAGCCATAGAAGTTGTGATGAATGTTGGGTCACCTGAGTAAAGTTCGTCATAAGCTTTAGTACGAGCGAATTTCACGGTACGAAGTTTCATAACGAAGTCATCTACAAATTCTTGAATTTCACTTTCGGTGAATGTTCCGCGGGCCAGGTCACGTTCTGCAAAGATGTCAAGAACGATTGGCACACGTCCAAGAGATGTAGCAGCACCGTTGATGACACGGCAGACAGCCATAAATGCAATGTTAACCCATTGGATAGCTTCTTTAACGTTCATGGCAGGTTTGCGAACATCAACGCCGTAAAGGTCACCCAATTTAACAACTTCACCAAGTGCTTGGTATTGAAGGTTAACTTCTTCACGAAGACGGATAGATTCTTCATCAATTTCAGTGATAGCATTCCAGTCGTTTACTTTTTCCTGCATCAGGTAATCAGCACCGTAGAGAGCAAGACGTGCATAAACACCAATGATACGTCCGCGTGAATAAGCATCTGGAAGACCAGTTACTGTGTGAGCGTGACGTGCACGGCGAATGTTAGAAGTGTAAGCGCGGAAAATACCATCGTTAACAGTTGTAACATACTTAGTGAAGATTTCATGAACAGCCGGATCTGGTTCATAGCCATGTTCTTTCAAGGCAGTTTCAGCCATGCGGATTCCGCCTTTTGGCATGAAGTTCAATTTGAAAAGTTCATCGTTTTGGATACCGTAAATCAACTCATCTTCTTTTGAGATGTAGCCGGCAGGAATGTCAGCAATTGATGTTGGGCGAGTGTCCATTGGGAAACGGCCAGCTTCTTCATATTTAGCCTTAGTTTCTTCTACAATTTTTTTGATTTTCAAAGAACGTTCAGTCGGTCCTGCCAGAAAGCTTTCGTCACCGTCATAAGGTGTGTAGTTAGCCTGTACAAAGCGGGCAATGCTTGCTTTTTCTTTCCAGTCAGTTCCTTTAAAGCCTTCCCAAGCTTTTTCAAAAACGTCAGTGTTAGTTTTAACAGTTGCCATAGTTAAATAACCTCTTTTTTCTAGTAACAGTGCATCTGTTACATTTTTCAGTTACATTCTATCATACAGTAACCGTTTTCACAACTAAAAAGCTTTAGATGTAAACAGTTTCTTTTATAATACAGTTTATTAAAAGAAGCTTAACTGTATTATAAATGGCAAAAACCAGTCAAAAAGAGTATAATGAAAATAGACTTATAAAAGGTTTAAGGAGACTTGCCATGAAAGACAGCGGACGTGTCACAGGTTTTAATTTTTTATGGCTGGCCTTGTATGCGGCAGCTGCTTTCTTATTTGAAGTTTTGCTGGCACTGGCTGAGGAGCTTTTGGGAATATCACTCGGCCAGGCAAGCCCTTTTCAGATGATTGTTCACTGGATTATCACCAGTTTGGCCTGGCTGGTTTTGGGGTTTGCCATCATTGCTTTGGGCAGAAAGCAAACGGGTTTTGAACTGTTAAAAGGCAGTACCAAAAAAGTTTCTGCTTGGCAGTGGCTGGCAGTTGTCCTGAGCTTTGTTTTGATCACACTTATTCAATATTGGGACTGGAAAGGTTTCAAAATCTTCATTGAATTTCAGCATCTGGGCTGGCTGAAATTTGTATTTCAGTACCTGTATTATGCTGCTGAGAGCTTTTTGATTTCTCTGGTACTGGTTTTTGGGCAGAAGGCTTTTGAAACCTGGTTTAAAAATGATAAAATTCCCTATGGAGGCATTTTGCTGGGTTTGACTTGGGGCTTAATGCATATTTTTTCGAAAGGCAGTGTTTGGACAGGAATTTTAACCTGTCTGGCCGGTTTTTTATTCGGCAGTGTCTACCTTTTAGTCAATAAAGATTATAAGAAAACCTTGATTATAGTAACTTGTTTGTTTATGCTTTAAGCTACTGAAGGAGGTCTGATGTTAATTTTCCCGCTGATTAACGATACATCGCGAAAAATCATTCATATTGATATGGATGCTTTTTTTGCTGCGGTAGAAGAGCGGGATAACCCCAAACTGCGGGGGAAGCCGTTAGTTATCGGTGCTGATCCCCGTCAGACAGGCGGCCGCGGTGTGGTTTCGACCTGCAATTATGAAGCGCGAAAATTCGGTATACACTCAGCCATGTCTTCTAAAGAAGCCTATGAACGCTGTCCGCAGGCTGTTTTTATCAGGGGAAATCATGCCAAATACCGTGAAATCGGCATGCAGATTCGGGAAATTTTCAAACGTTATACCGATTTGGTAGAACCGATGAGTATTGATGAGGCCTATTTGGACGTCACAGAAAATAAACTGCACTTGAAATCAGCTGTTAAAATTGCCAAATTGATTCAGCACGATATCTGGAAGGAGCTGCACTTGACTTGTTCAGCCGGTGTTTCTTATAATAAATTTTTAGCTAAATTGGCCAGCGATTATGACAAGCCACGGGGGTTAACGGTTATTTTGCCTGAAGAGGCGGAGGCTTTTTTAGCCGACCTGCCTATTGAAAAATTTTACGGCGTGGGCAAAAAATCGGTTGAGAAACTTCATGAGCTCAATGTGTTCACCGGCAAAGACCTGCAGCAAATACCAGAAATGACCCTGATTGACCTTTTTGGCCGTTTTGGCTTTGATCTCTACCGAAAAGCACGCGGCATCAGCAATTCACCAGTCAAAAATAACCGTATCCGAAAGTCTATCGGCAGTGAAAGAACTTACGGCAAACTGCTTTACAGCGACGAGGATATCAAAGCGGAACTTTCAAAAAATGCACGGCGGGTGGCTGACAGCTTAATAAAAAATGAGCGAAAAGGCAAGATTATTGTCATCAAAGTTCGCTATTCGGATTTTTCGACACTGACGAAGCGCAAAACATTGGATTTTCCAACACAGGATTTTGACGTGATTGAGCATCAGGCTCATCAAATTTTTGACAGTCTGGCTGAGAATAATTCGGGTGTCCGCTTGCTGGGTGTCACAGTAGCAGCCCTAGAAGACAGCCGTCAGGAAGAGCTTTCTCTGACCGCAGATGATTTTTAAGAGCCGCTCATTCTAAAATTAAGTGCAATGATTTTAGCAGTGCTAAGAATCAAAGGTCTGCCAGTAAATATAATCGCAGCCCGGCTTTTGCACTGGGCAGCCTCTTTTTTAAATGTTTAAAAGATAAGAAAAAACCTGAGAAACAATTCGTCTCAGGTTTTTAGGTTTTACAGCAAAAGTTTTTCCAGTTCTTTAGCCACACCGTCGTGATCATTGTCAAACTGTGTCATCTTATCGGCATAAGGCAGCAGAATCTGATTGGCATTTTTCATGGCATAGCCGACTGAAGCAAATTCCAGCATCTGAGTGTCATTATGCTCATCGCCAAAGGCAATTAAATCCTCTTTGGAGAGGTTGAGTGTTTTGAGCAGGTGCTTAAGGGCATAAGCTTTGTTAACACCTTTGGGAGAAAATTCCAGAATATTCATGGGGCCGCCCCAGCTGCTGATTTCCATTTCATGGTTGAAATGTTTAAGCATGTCATCGGCTAAGGCGTATTTGTCGGCAGCCCGTGTCTGCATGAGCAGGGCATGAGGGTCGCGGGTGATTTTTTCCGGTTTGAGCTGCATCTTATCTGTCAGCTTTTTGACCCCAAATATTTCGGGTTTGATGGCTTGGCGGTGATTAAAAGTCAGGTAGAATTTTTTGCGGTATTCACTGGCAATAAAATCGGCTTCAAACGCTTTTTCATTTTTTAAAACCTCAAAAAGGTATTTACGTTCGATTTTAACTCTATGTTCACCAGCCCATTTTTGTTCAGGAATATGCGTCAGAGCGCCGTTAAAATTAATCATCGGTGTCTTTAAACCAAGAATTTTGTAAAATTCTAAGGCCATACGGTAAGGCCGTCCGGTTGAGATAATAACCAGATGTCCCTGTTCCTGGATTTTTTGAATAACGGCAACCGTGTAGTCCGAAATGGTTCCGTCACTTTTAAGAAGTGTTCCGTCTAAATCAATAGCGATCATTTTTTTAGTCATAGGGTCATTATAGCAGAAAATAAACAGGATAAGCAAGCAAAGGTCTATATGATTTTTACGGAAAATAAGAATATGATATAATTTATTGACTGTAGGCAAACCTCCGCTTGCTTACCTTGATGAGCAAAAAGAATCTGCAGACTGTCATATGAATTTAAGTTTTCACGAGCACAAGTAAGCTGAGGATGCTTCCGCCGTGATGAAAGTGTCAGAATTGGGGCATGTAAGCCGAGTCTGACACTCGGAAACTTTGAGACTAATTGAACACGGGCTTTCGGATTGTGGCAAAAAGATGAGTCCGCCTAGAATCTTAACGATTCCGCGTCGCACGCCCTACTTTGCCTTTATCCGCAGGCGCCCTTTGTATCTTGAACTTAGGCATGGAATTTCTTAGGAAGCCGCTGCGACGATTGCCGTTAGAAATCGATACTATTTCTAACGGCAATCTAATGCAAAACCTAGTCAGGAGCTATAGCGTTGGCGGTTGGTTTTGCCGTCCGATATCACCTAAGGAAATATCAAAGAAAAGAGACTTTTTCTTCAAACTGAATAGTTACTTTTAACAATTGAGGAGACTAATATGAAACATAAGCTGCTGATCAGCCATTTTTTCTTTTTTATTATTTCTTTGGCTGTTGTCTACTTTAAAATAGAAGAAAGATATCTGATTTGGAACATGTTTTTGGCCCTGTTGGCTCTGGATTTCAGCTTTTGCTTAAATCGTTTTAAAAATCCTTTTTTGAGCCTGCTTTTTGGCCTGCTCTGGTTTTTCTTCTATCCCAATACCTTTTACATGCTGACAGATATAGTACATATGGATTTTGTAACCGCTGTTTTCAGTGATTCACGGAGCTTAATCCTTTATTTTCTTTTTATAGGCAGTATTTTATTTGGCGTTTTGTGCGGTGCTGAAAGTGTCAATCAGGTTTTCAGACGTTTTGCCGTCAAGGATTTTTATGTTAAAACGGTGCTTATGCTGCTGCTTTCTTTTGTGTCCGGCTTAGCGATCCATCTGGGCCGCTATGCCAGACTAAACTCATGGGATACGGTTCTTAGGCCGGCGCTTGTCATTGATGAGCTGACCAAACTCCTATCACCCGATGCCCTGCCTTTTATTTTGGGCTTTACCTTCCTGCAAATGATGGTTCTGCTTTTTCTCAATCAGGACAATATCAAATAAAGGCCTTGAAGAGAGCCAAATCTTTAGCTATAATAGACCTATCGTTCATAAAAAGACAAACTATAAGAAAAGTCAATAGTTTTAGATGAATTTATATTTTGTTCCCATTATGAGTTTGAGAGTACACTAAAAAGCC